>NZ_JBEOLS010000019.1:0-74238 GCF_040279205.1 Xanthomonas hortorum | reverse complement strand
CAGTGGAGCGGCCGATTCATTTGTTGATGGACCGTGCTTACGAAGGCAACGAAACCCGCCAGTTAGCGCTCGATCTTGGCTTCGTGCCGGTGGTCCCGCCGAAATCCAATCGGGTCGAGCCTTGGGAGTACAACCGGGAGATGTACAAGCGGCGCAACGAAGTGGAGAGACTGTTCCGTCGCTTGAAAGGCTACCGCCGGATTTTCTCGCGCTTCGAGAAGCTGGATGTCATGTTCCTTGGATTCCTCAGCTTCGTCCTAGTCGTTGATGGGCTTCGGATGTGTTAACAGGCCCTAAGTACCTTGTCGTCGTATTCCGGTGATCTGCCGCTGTGGCAGTTATGGCCGTCTTGAGCGAGAACGTAAATCGGATGCTTGTTGTCCGAGGGGAGAGGATCCTCTTCGACGGCAAACCCGTAGATGTTCGGTCCGACCATCGTATCGTCGACGTCTATGAAGTTGAGCACCAGACAGCTACCGCTCGCCTCGTCTAGGTCCCAGGCACCGGTAATCGTCCGGGGTGGGCCGTTCAGTTGGTTGCCAGCGATGCAGGTGGTTTTTAACGTGTAACGCTGCATGTTTCTGCTGGGAGTCGGCATCGAAAGAAAAAGCTCTGCGCGGACAGTCTGGCAGTCTTGCGTGTAGGAGGTGAGTTGCCCTGTGTAGGTGCCAGTCAGTACCTGCTGCCGCTTTAGAGGCCAAAGATCACTCCGATCTTTCTGTTCAGCTGAGGCCGTGCTGACGACGACAAGCACGACGGCGATCGTGCAGGCCAGCAGAGTCTTTTTGGCATCCTTGCTCATGGTGCTTCCTCATTTAATGTCTGGGTTCAACGCTTCCCACCAAAAATACTACCGAACAGGCCGCGCACGATCTGCTGGCCGATCTTGTTGCCCACCGTGCGCGAGGTCTGCTTGGCCATCGCTTCGAGCATGCCCTGGCGGCGGCTGGTGCCGAAGACGGCATCCTTGACCGCCTTGCCGAAGCCGCTGTCCTGGGCGTCGTCGTCTTCGCGGGTGCGCGCCGGTGGTGCGGCGTTGTGCTCGGCCACTTGTTCGACGCGGCGCGCGAGCAATTCGGCGGCGGATTCGCGGTTGATTGCGGTGTCGTAGCGGGTGCCGACCGGGCTGGCGGCACGCACCTGCGCGCGTTCGGTCTCGCTGATGGCGCCCATGCGGCAGCGCGGTGGGGCAATCAGGGTCTGCTGCACCGGCGCGGGCACGCCCTTGCCTTGCAGCGGCGACACCAGCGCCTCGCCGGTGCCCAGGCTGGAGATCGCGGTGACGACAGGGAGTTTGGGATTGGCCACAAAGGTCTGCGCGGCCGTCTTGACCGCCTTCTGGTCGCGCGGGGTGTAGGCGCGCAGCGCGTGCTGCACGCGATTGCCGAGCTGGCCGAGGATGTTGTCCGGAATATCGTCGGGAAACTGCGAGCAAAAGTACACGCCCACGCCCTTGGAACGGATCAGCCGCACCACCTGTTCGATACGCTGCACCAGCGCGGCGGGCGCGTCGTCGAACAGCAGATGCGCTTCGTCGAAGACGAACACCAGCTTGGGTTGTTCCAGGTCGCCCACCTCGGGCAAACGCTCGAACAGTTCCGACAACAGCCACAGCAAAAAGGTGGAATACAGCTTCGGCTTGAGCACCAGTTGGTTGGCCGCCAGGATGCCGATCACGCCGCGGCCGTCCGGTGCCACGCGCATCAGTTCGGCCAATTCGAGTGCGGGTTCGCCAAAGAACTGCTCGCCGCCGTCCTGCGCCAGACGCAGCAAGGAGCGCTGGATCGCGGCCACCGATTGGCTGGAGACCAGCCCGTAACTGGTGGACAGCTCCTTGCGTTCTTCCACCACCAACGCCAGCAGCGCGCGTAGGTCGTCCAGATCCAGCAACAGCAGTCCACGGTCGTCGGCCAGCTTGAACACGATATCCAGCACGCCGGACTGGGTGTCGTTGAGTTCCAGAATGCGCGCGAGCAGGGTGGGGCCCATCTCGCTGACGGTGGTGCGCACCGGGTGGCCGAGCTTGCCGTACAGATCCCAGAACACCACCGGGTTGGCGGACGGCGCGTAATCGGTGATGCCCACTTCCGTGGCGCGCTGCAACACGCCGGCTGCGCCGTCGCCGACAACCGCCAGACCGGCCACGTCGCCTTTCACGTCGGCCAGGAACACCGGCACGCCCAGCCGCGAGAAGCTTTCGGCCAGGGTCATCAAGGTGACGGTCTTGCCGGTACCGGTGGCGCCGGCGACCAGGCCGTGGCGGTTGCCGAAGCGTCCTTCCAGCATCACCGCGATGTCGTCGGTGACGCCTTTGCCGAGCAGGAACGAGGCCATTGCGCAGATCCGGTGGGGAAAACGCGATTCTATCTGGCAATGCTCGCTGGCAATCCCGGTGGGGCATCGTGGTGGCACAGCGAGTCCACATGCTGGCGCGAGACGTCAAAGAGCCATGCCGCCGGGCAACTCGCAGGAGCAACGGGCGCGAATCACGGGAACCAGCCAGCAGCCATTCCAACCATCTAATCCATCGATCAATCTAACGGCCCACTGACCCTGCCGGCGGTGCCGCCTTGCCCCGGTGTCGCCCCGGCGGCTACCCTGCCTGCCTTTCCGCTGTACTGCCTACGATGCCGCTCGCTCATTTTGCTTTGCGCCCATGGCCGGTTCTGGCACTGGTGGCGCTGATGTCTGTCGTCCCCGCTGCCCATGCCATCTCCAAACGCGACACGGAGAAAGCCGCCGTGCTCGATACCCGCATGGCCGCCGCCGAAAAGCGCTACCGCGACGCGCTGGTGCTGGTGAACAACTCCGACCCCAAGGGCACTGCCGAAGGCGATGCCGCGCTGGAGGACATGGAAGACGTCATCGACGCCTGCATCAAGCAGCGCGGCTGCCTGGTCGCCAATCAGCTGGCCACCTACAAGCGCCTGCTGAAGGCACGCGCCGACGCCGAGGCCCCGGCCGCCGAAGACCCGGAAGACGACGACAGCTTGCTGCAGGCCGACCCGGATCATCTCGGCCCGGCGAACAACGGCGTGCCAGAAGCCGCACGCGCGGCCACGCTGCTCAACGACCAGCGCCACGATTTCGACAAGATGGTGCAGTACAACCCGGCGGTGCAGGCCGGTATCCGCCGCTGGCTGACCGACATGCGCCCGGCGCTGCTGACCAGCTACGAGAACTACAGCAACCTGCGCGGGGTGATGTGGCCGGAATGGCAGAAGCGCGGCCTGCCCGAGGCGCTGCTGTTCGGCATCATGGCCAAGGAATCCAATGGCAAGGTGCACGCCAGTTCGCGTGCCGGCGCTGCCGGGCTGATGCAGTTCATGCCAGCCACCGGGCGTCGTTTCGGCCTGGGCCCAGACGGCACCGGGTTCGATACGCGTTTCGATGCACGCAGCGCCGCCGAAGCCAGTGCCGCGTATCTCAACGAGCGCATGGCCGGGCTCAACCGCAACATCGAATTGGCGCTGGCCGCCTACAACGGTGGCGAAGGCCGCGCGGCGCGCGTGTTCTCGCAGAGCGGCGGGCGCGGGTTCTGGGAACAGGACGTGTACAACCAGTTCCCGGCCGAAACCAAGGACTACGTGCCGATGGTGATCGCCGCAGCTTGGATCTTCCTGCACCCGCGCCAGTATGGCGTGGACTTCGCCAAGCTCGATGCGCAGCCGGCCACGCTCAAGCTCGCCAAGTCGACGACCATCTACGAGCTCACCATTTGCCTGGGCAGCATGGGCACGCGCGACGGCTACATGCGCGCGCTGCGCAACCTCAATCCGCGCTACGAATCCGATGGCTGGATTCCGGCCGGCACCGTCATCAATGCCACCAACCGCATCGCCAGCCTGTACACGCGCTACTGCGTCAACGGCCCGCGTGCGGACCTGGCGCGCACGCTGATCACCGCCGACCTCAACAGTGCGATCGTGCGCAGCAGCAGCGCCCCCGAGTACGTGCCCAGCGTGGCAGTAGGCGACGTCAGTCCGATGGCCGGCGTGCCGACCACCGTGGCCACCGGCCAGCCGGTCGTCGCCAAGCCCAAGGCCAAGCAGGCGCGCAGCTACACCGTCGCCAAGGGCGACACGCTCGGCCGCGTGGCGCAGAAGTACCAGTGCGAGATCAAGGAGCTGGCCAAGGCCAATCGCCTGAAGGCGCCGGGCTATGCACTCAAGCCGGGGCAGAGCATCAAGCTGGCGGGCTGCGATCGCTGACCAGCGCGGGCGATATGGCGTCGGCGAGCTGCGGGCTGGACCCAGCTCCTGTAGGAGCGGGCCTGCCCGCGATGAAGCCGTCCCGGTAGCTCTAGGGTGGGTGGGCGCGTTCTAAATTGGAGGCTGGGAGTGCGAAACGCGCCTGCGCACGAAACGTCATCGAGAAGGCCTCATCGCGGCCAGGCCCGCTCCTACAACGGCATCGCTAGCCACATTTGCCGATCGCCGCATTCGGAGTGAATCGCGCTGGTGCACGAACGTCATCGAGAATGCCCGTCGCGGTCAGGCCCGCTCCTACAGCGGCGGAGTCGCTCGCCGCATTCGCCGATTGCCGCGTTTTGCCGCGTTGGGTGTGAAGCCGGAGGCGTCAACCCGCCGCGTAATCAGCTTGCCTGGCGACGTGCGAGCGATTGTCCCAAGCGAACCGATGTCTCCGCAGCAAGTCCAGCTTCGAGCTTCGCGACACCCGGCGGCAGCAACACGATCACGGTAGACCCGTAGTTGAAGCGCGCCATTTCCGCAAACCGCTCCAGCACGATGCCCTTGCCGCGATAATCCTTACGCGTAATGCGATCGCCATAGCGCGGGATCTCCACGCCGCTCCACACCGTCTCCACGCCGGACACCAATAGCGCGCCCACCATCACCGAGGCCATCGGGCCGAAGTCGGTGTCGAAGTGGCAGACCAGGCGCTCGTTGCGCGCGAACAGCCGCGGCACGTTGCGCACCGCATCCGGTCCCACGCTGAACAAGCGGCCAGGCACGTGCACGGTCTCGCGCAGGGTGCCGGTCCACGGCATATGCACGCGGTGGTAGTCCTTCGGCGACAAATACACCGTGGCGAACAGCCCGTCGTTGAACGGCAGCGCTGCCTCGGCATCGCCGAGCAGTTCGGCAGCGGTAAACGACTGCCCCTTGGCCTGGAAAATGCGGCCGTTCTCGATCGGGCCGAGCTGGCTGATGCGGCCGTCGGCAGGCATTAACAACGTTGCAGGATCGGCATCGGGCACGCGGGCGCCCGGCTTCAAGGCACGGGTGAAGAACGCATTGAAGGTGGGGTACGCGCGCGGATCCGGCTCCAATGCCTCGCTCAGATCCACGCCGAACTTGCGCGTCACCGTGTCGATCAACCATTGCTTGGTGGACGGCGTATCGGAATAGGCCAGTGCGCGCGCCATCGAGGACAACAGCCGGTGCGGCAGCACGTAGGTCAGGGAAGTGACTAGACTCACGGAGCGGTTACCTTGGTCAGCTGTTGGAGGTCGGCGGCAATCGCCTTCGGGTCGAGCGGGGGGCGGATCAAGCCGGCCAGGCGGCCTTGCGGGTCGAGCACGGCGATGCCGGCCGAGTGATCCATGCTGTAGTCGTTGGGATTGTCCGCAAAGCCCTTGCCCGGCACCTTCTGGAACACGAAGCCCAACGCGGTGGCGAAGCGCTCCAGCGCCGGTACATCGGCGGTGGCGGCCAGCGTGTCCTTATGGAAAGCGTGTGCGTATTCGCCAAGGCGCCCAGGCGGGTCGCGCTGCGGGTCCACCGAGACGAACAGCACGCGCGGGCGCAAGCCATCGGGAATGCTTGCCCACTGCTGCTGTGCCACCGCCAGATCGGTCAAGGTGGTGGGGCAGACGTCCGGGCAAAAGGTAAAGCCGAGGAACACCAGCGTCCAATGCCCTTTCAGCTCACCGGGCACCAGCTGGGTACCATCGGACTGGCGCAGGCTGAACTGCGGCAGGGTGCGCGGCTGCGGATAGAAGGTGATGGTCTTGGTGGGCGGCCACGGCGAGCTGGGCGCGCCGCCGAGGAACTTCTGGCCCAGCAACAGCCCCAGGCCGGCGGCCAGCGCCACCAGCAGCACGATGCCGGTATTGCGATTGAACATGGCGGTTTCCACTGCAACGGACGCTCATGATACCGATCCGACCTCTATAATCGTGGGCCGATTCCTCTTTAGTTGTTGCCATGACTGCCGCCGCGGCCGACGAACTGCACACCATCATCGACCTGATCCGCTATGGCACCAGCCGTTTCAATGCAGCCGGTCTGACCTTCGGCCACAGCTACGACAATGCGCTGGACGAAGCCACCCAACTGGTGCTGCACAGCCTGCACCTGCCGCACGATCTGGGTCCGGCCTATGGCCAGGCGCGTCTGCTGCGCTCGGAAAAAGAGCAGGTACTGGGCTTGTTCGAACGCCGCATCAGCGAGCGCGTGCCGGCAGCGTATCTGACCGGCGAGGCCTGGTTTGCCGGCCTGAGTTTCAAGAGCGATGCGCGCGCATTGGTGCCGCGTTCGCCGATTGCCGAGCTGATCGAAGCCGGCTTCGAGCCCTGGCTGGGCGGCCGCGAAGTCACCCGTGCGCTGGACCTGTGCACCGGCTCGGGCTGCATCGCGATCGCCATGGGCCACTACAACCCGCAGTGGGACGTGGACGGCGTGGACATCAGCGACGACGCGCTGGCACTGGCGACCGAAAACAAGGCGCGCCTGCACGCCGACAACGTCACTTTGCTCAAGTCGGACCTGTTCACTGGGCTGGGCGGGCGCCAGTACGACCTGATCGTCACCAATCCGCCGTACGTCACCAACGACGAAACCGACGCGCTGCCGCAGGAGTATTCCTACGAGCCTGAGCTGGGCTTGCGTGCCGGCGACGATGGCCTGGACCTGGTGCTGAAGATCCTGCGCGATGCGCCGCAGCATCTCAGCGAAGATGGCCTGCTGATCTGCGAAGTGGGCGAGTCCGAGCAGCACCTGATCAAGCTGTTGCCGGAAGTGGATCTGGCCTGGGTCGAGTTCAAGGTGGGGCAGATGGGCATCTTCGCGGTCGAATGCCGCGAGCTGATCGCGCACGGCGCCCGCATCGCCGAGTTGGCCAGTGCACGCTGAGTCGTCCACACCGCGGCCGCAGCTGAGCGATCTCCTGTTGCTGGTGCCGGTGTCCATCTTCGGTGTGGGCATTCCGCTCGGCTTGCTCGACGTGGTGTATCGCTTGTTCGACCCGATGTACGGCGGCCCCTCGCCACAGCGCTGGTTGAGCGCGGCGGCGGAGATCGGTTTTGGCCTGATGGCGTTTTTCGGCCTGGTGTCGGCATGGATCGTGGTGGTCAGTTCGGATGCGGCCTTGCGCGCGCATCGGCGCCGCACGCTGATCGTGGCACTTGGCCTGCTGGTCGGAATCGGCGTTGCGCTGTACCTGCTTGCCGATTGGCTGCTTAGCGGGCGTGACGAGCTGGATGTGTTTGTGCTGGTGTTCAGCGGCTTGTTGGCAGTGGCGCCGATGCTGGTGGCGGCACGTCATCTGCCGCGCATCCTGCGCGCCACGCCACCTGCTGCAATGTTGAGAGGATGCCGTCATGGGCAGTAACAGTTTTGGTCGCTTGTTGACGGTCAGTACCTTCGGTGAATCGCATGGTCCGGCGATCGGCTGCGTCATCGACGGCTGCCCTCCGGGCCTGGAGATCGCGCCGGAAGAATTCACCCACGATCTGCAGCGCCGTGCCAGCGGCAAGAGCCGGCACACCTCGGCCCGCCGCGAGGCCGACGCCATCGAGATCCTGTCCGGCGTTTACGAAGGCCGCACCACCGGCACGCCGATCGGCCTGCTGATCCGCAACACCGATCAGCGCAGCAAGGACTACAGCAACATCGCCCAGCAGTTCCGCCCCGGGCATGCGGACTACACCTATTGGCAGAAGTACGGCATCCGTGACCCGCGTGGCGGCGGGCGTTCGTCCGCGCGCGAGACCACCATGCGTGTGGCTGCCGGCGTGATTGCCAAGAAGTGGCTCAAGCAGCGCTATGGCGTGCTGGTGCGCGGCTTTTTATCGCAGTTGGGCGAGATCCGTCCGACCGGTTTCGACTGGAATGCGGTCGAAGACAATCCGTTCTTCTGGCCGCATGCCGAGCAGGTGCCGGAGCTGGAAACCTATATGGATGCGCTGCGCAAATCCGGCGATTCGGTCGGCGCGCGCGTGGACGTAGTGGCCGGCGGCGTGCCGCCGGGTTGGGGTGAGCCGATCTACGGCAAGCTCGATGCCGAACTGGCTGCCGCGCTGATGAGCATCAATGCGGTCAAGGGCGTGGAGATCGGTGACGGTTTCGCCAGCGCCGCGCAGAAGGGCACCGAACACCGCGACCTGATCACCCCGGAAGGCTTTCTCAGCAATCATGCCGGCGGCATCCTGGGCGGCATTTCCACCGGCCAGGCGATCACCGCCTCGATGGTGCTCAAGCCGACCTCGAGCCTGCGCCTGCCTGGCGCGACCGTGGATGCCGAGGGCGCCGTGGTAGATGTGATCACCACCGGTCGCCATGACCCCTGTGTGGGCATTCGCGCCACCCCGATCGCCGAGGCGATGATGGCGTTGGTGTTGATGGATCAGGCCTTGCGTCATCGCGCCCAGTGCGGCGATGTCGGCGAAGTGTCGCCGCGGATTCCCGGTCAACTCGATGTCTGAGTCGCGGCGCGCCAAGGTGTGGGTCAGCCAGCCCCTGTTCGACGATGTCGTCGCGCAGTTGGGCGAGCATTTCGAGCTGACCACCACCGAGCGCGTCACTGCCTATTCGCCGGCCGATCTGGCTGCGCAGCTGGCATCGCTGGATGGTGCGTTGATCACCCTCAACGAGCGTATCGGCGCGGTGGAAATTGCCTCTGCGCCGCAACTACGCGCGATCGCCAATGTCGGCGTGGGCTACAACAACCTGGATCTGGACGCGCTCAGCGCAGCCGGCATCCTGGCCAGCAACACCCCGGATGTACTGACCGAGACCACGGCCGATCTCGGCTTTGCCTTGCTGATGGCCACCGCGCGTCGCATCACCGAAGCCGAGCGCTGGCTACGCGACGGGCAGTGGGGGCAGTGGTCGTTCAAGACCATGCTCGGCGCCGATATCCACGGCAGCACGCTCGGTATTCTGGGCATGGGCCGGATCGGGCAGGGCATCGCCCGCCGCGGCGCGCACGGTTTCGGCATGCGCGTGCTGTATCACAACCGTAGCCAGTTGCCGGCCGAGACCGAACAGGCGGTGGGTGCGCGTTACGTGGATTTCGACACCTTGCTGGCGCAGTCCGATCACCTGGTCCTGGTGCTGCCGTACACCAAGGCCTCGCACCACATCATCGATGCCGCAGCGCTAGGCAAGATGCGCTCCACCGCCACGCTGGTGAACATCGCGCGCGGCGGCCTGGTCGATGAAATCGCGCTGGCCGATGCGCTCGCCAACGGGCGGCTGGCCGGTGCCGGCCTGGATGTCTACGAAGGCGAGCCTGCAGTACGTCCCGAGTTGCTGGCCTTGCGCAACGTCGTGCTCACCCCGCATATCGGCAGTGCCAGCCTGGCCACGCGCCGCGCCATGGTGCAGCTGGCGGTGGACAACCTGATCGCCGCGCTGGGCCAAGGCCCCAATGCCGGGCATCCGCCCAGCGCACTCAATGCCGACGCGGTGGCCGCTGCCAAACAGGGCGGCGCGCGCGTGAGCGCGAGCGATGGCGACGCGATCAAAACCGGCGCCACCAAAACCACCACGACCAAACGATAGGGAACCTCCGCGGCCAGCTTTGGAGGTTCCCCGAACCCACTGCGCAAGCGCGTTCCCCTCTTTCCTCTTTCGATAAAGACAATCTCATGAGCAACGAAAACCGTCGTTTCAACGTCGCGGTCGTGGGCGCCACCGGCGCTGTCGGCGAGACCATGCTGAGCATCCTGGCCGAGCGCAATTTCCCGGTCGCCACCCTGTACGCGCTGGCTTCGTCGCGCTCGGCCGGCGGGCAGGTGGAGTTCAACGGCGGCAAGGTCGATGTGCTGGATCTGGCCGACTTCGATCCCACCGGCGTGGACATCGCGCTGTTCTCCGCAGGCGGCAGCGTGTCCAAGGAATACGGCCCCAAGTTCGCCGCTGCCGGCGCGGTGGTGATCGATAATTCCTCCGCGTTCCGTTACGACGACGATGTGCCGCTGGTGGTGTCGGAGGTCAATCCCGAAGCGCTCAAGCAGCGCCCGCGCGGCATCATCGCCAACCCCAATTGCTCGACCATGCAGATGCTGGTCGCGCTGGGCCCGATCCACCGCAAGTACGGCATCGAGCGCATCAATGTGGCGACCTATCAGTCGGTGTCCGGTGGCGGGCGTTCGGCGATGGAAGAACTGGGCAAGCAGACCAGCGAACTGCTGGGCTTCCAGCAGATCGAACCGCAGCGTTTCCCGGTGCAGATCGCCTTCAATCTGATCCCGCACATCGACGACTTCCAGGACAACGGCTACACCAAGGAAGAGATGAAGCTGGTCTGGGAGACCCGCAAGATCCTGGGCGACGAGACGATCATGGTGAATCCCACTGCGGTGCGTGTACCGGTGTTCTACGGTCACTCCGAAGCGGTGGCGATCGAAACCCGCGACAAGATCACTGTCGAGCAAGCACGCGCGCTGCTGGAAGCATCGCCCGGCATCGAAGTGGTGGACGAGCACAAGCCCGGTGGCTACCCGACCCCGGTCACGCACGCCTCCGGCAAGGACGCGGTATTCGTCGGCCGTATCCGTGAGGACCTGTCGCATCCGCGCGGTCTGAATCTGTGGATCGTCTCGGACAACATCCGCAAGGGCGCCGCGCTCAACGCCGTGCAGCTGGCCGAGCTGGTCGCACAGGAAGGCTAAAGCACGGTCGTTCGGTAGGAGCGCGCTGGCGCGCGATGAAGCTTTCCCAGTGAAGCCTCATCGCGCACCAGTGCGCTCCTACCAGATGCACTGCCGATGGCCTGCTGCATGGATGCCGCATCGCGACGGCCTGTGCACTCCGCGCGAGCTGGCCGACTTTTTCGCTCATTCAGCGGCTATATTGATGCCCATGAAACATAGGGGCGGGGGCGCGATGCGTCCGATACAAGCGATAGGTGCGTTGCTGCTGATGGTCTGCAGTGGCGCCGCCATGGCGTTGGGGTTGGGCGATATCCGGGTGCTGTCCAAGCCTGGGCAACCGCTGGTGGCCGAGATTCCGGTCATCTCCAACGAACCGGGCGAGCTGGACAACGCCCGTGTGGCGCTGGCATCGGCGACCACCTTCGCGCGGGTTGGCCTGGAGCGTCCGCAGGGATTGGTCAGCAGCCTGCAGTTCCAGTTCGCGCAGGACGCGCGCGGGCGTGCGGTGATTCGCGTGACCAGCAGCCAGGTGGTCGACCAGCCGGCGATCAACTTCCTGATCGAAGTGGAGTGGGGCCAGGGTCGGCTGGTGCGCGAGTATTCCGCGCTGGTCGATGCGCCCAACACCGCGGCTGCGATCGCCGGGCCGTCCATCGAAGCGCCGCGCGCCGGGGCCAACAATACGATCCCCCGTCAGTCCCCGGTGTCGGCGCCGGCTGCCGCCGGCACCGATCAAAACACTGCCGCTACCACTCCAACTGCACGCCGCAGTGCAAGCACCGCCGCTGCCGCGCAGGCCGGCGATGCGTTGCCGGCGGTGCGCTCCGGCCAGACCTTGTCGGAAATCGCCGCCGCCGTGGCGCGCTCCAGCGGGCATTCGCTGGATCAGACCATGCTGGCGCTGTTGCGGACCAACCCCGATGCCTTCATCGGCGGCAACATCAATCGCTTGAAGCAGGGCGCGGTGCTGCGGACGCCGCAGGAAGAGGCGCTGGCACAGGTCGGTGCGGCCGAAGCGGCGGTGATGGTGCGCGAGCAGGCTGCCCAGTGGCGGCAGGCGCGCTCGGCGATTCCGCAGCCGGCCGAAGCCGGCGCGGCTGCCGCGACACCGCCCACATCCGTAGCACCTGCTGCGCCCACCACTGCGGGGGCCGGCGCGCGGCTCGAGATCGCCCCGGCAGTGGCGATTCAGACCAGCACCGCCGGCGCCACGTCCGGCACCAATGCCGAAGGCGAGGGCGAGATGGCGGCCAACCAACAGTTGCAACAGGCCAAGGAAGACATCGCCACCCGCGATGCCGAATTGCAGGATCTACGCACGCGCGTGGCCGATCTGGAAAAACTCAAGCAGCAACAGCAAGCCTTGATCGCAATGAAGAACACCGATCTGGCAGCCGCGCAGAAGCGCCTGTCGGAGACGCCGGCTGCGGCGGAGCAGGGTGGCGGTTTCCCGCTGTGGTTGATCGGCGGGCTGGTGTTGATCGTTGCGGCCGTGGTCGCATGGCTGGCTGCACGTCGCCGCAAACCCTCGCCGCTGCCGCCGTTGCCGCGTCGTCAGTTCGACTTCGTGCCTGCCGAGGCTGCCGCCGAGACGGTGGAGCCGCAGGATGCCGAGCTCGCCACGCAGCCCAGCGAATACGACCTGGTGCATGAGACCGAATTCGAGCAGGCCAATCTGCGCGAGGACGAGCGCGCTTACGACGCGCAGCAGCCGCTGTCGGAGGTGTTGCGCCGCGAGCCGCTGCTGTCTGAGCCAGCGCCTGCGCCGGTCGTGGTCACCAGCGAGGATTGGCGGTCGTTGCGTGCAACGCCGCCGGCTCCGGCCCCGGTGGCTGTGCCGGAGTACGTCGAGCCTGCGCCGGAACTGGAGCCGGAGCCGGAGCACGCAATCAGCGATCTTCCGCCAGTCGCGCCGCCTGCAGCGGTTGCCACCCAGGACAGCCTGGATTTTGCGCAATCTCCAGTGGCTCCCATTGCTCCCGTCGCCGCGCCTGACGCACAGACCTACAGGGAATTCACGTCCGTAGGCCGCGATCGGCTGGAGCTGGCCGTGGCCTATATGGATCTGGGCGACAAGGACACCGCACGCGGCCTGTTGCTGGAAGTCGCCGCCACCGGCGATGAGGCCACCCGTGCCGAAGCGGCCGAATTGCTGGAGCAGCTGACATGAGCCCGGCCATGGACAGCCTTGCCGCAGACAAGCGCGCCGCACGCGAGCGTCGCATCGATTACGTGGAGTTCGCCTCGATCGATCCGGACGCCAGCCGCGCGTTTTTCGAACAGGTCTTCGGCTGGCAATTTCAGGCCTATGGCCCGGATTATCTGGCCTTCAACGACGGGCGCCTGGACGGTGGTTTCTACCGTGCCACTGCGCCGGCAGCGGCCGAAGCGGGCCCGCTGGTAGTGCTGTATGCCGACGACCTGGCACCAGTGCTCGAGCGCATACGTGCTGCCGGTGGCGAGATCGTCAAGCCGGTGTTCGGCTTCCCGGGTGGCAGCAGATTTCATTTCCGTGAGCCCGGTGGCACGACGCTGGCGGTGTGGTCCGAGCGCGCCGCCGCGCAGGGCGACTGACAAACCATTGCGCTCAGCGTCAGGCGCGCGGTTGGTTCTCGGTGCGGCATCGCCACTCGTCACACTGCGGTGCTTGCGCGCGGTTTGCGCCTCACTGACGATCGCTCGCGACGCTTTGCCGGCCGCGCTTGGTCCGCACACTCAATCGATTCAACAACAGGCAGGTTCCGATGCGTTACGCGCTGGGCGTGGAGTACGACGGCAGCGAGTTTCAAGGCTGGCAGCAATTGGGCGAACACGGCGGGCCGACAGTGCAGGCCAGGTTGCAGGCGGCCCTGTCCTCGGTCGCCGATGCCCCGGTGCAGGTGGTCTGCGCAGGCCGTACCGATGCCGGCGTCCACGGCGAATGCCAGGTGGTGCATTTCGACAGCGACGCACGCCGCGACCCGCGCAGCTGGACGTTGGGTACTACCGCGCGGCTGCCGCCCTCAATCGCGGTGCGCTGGTGCGTGCCGGCGGCGGCCGACTTCCATGCGCGGTTTTCCGCACGTGCCCGCCGTTATCGTTATCGTCTGCTCAATCGGCAGATACGCCCCGCGCTGTATCGGCAGACCTTGAGCTGGGAGCGGCGCCCGCTGGATGCAGATGCCATGCACACAGCGGCGCAGGCCTTGTTGGGTGAGAACGACTTCAACGCATTTCGCAGCGTGCAATGCCAGGCGCCGCATGCACGCCGCAACCTGCAGGCCATCAGCGTGCAGCGGATTGGCGAAGTGGTGGAGATGCAGGTCCAGGCCAATGCATTCCTTCATCACATGGTGCGGAATATTGTTGGCTCGCTGATCCTGGTCGGAACCGGAGAACAACCGGTCGACTGGATCGCGACGTTGCTGGCCGGACGCGACCGCTCTGTGGCCGGGCCGACGGCGCCGCCACAAGGCCTGGTGTTTGTCGGGCCGTTGTATCCCGCAGAGTGGCATCTGCCTGCTGAGGTCACCCAATGAATCGATCGCTGTACCGCACCCGTATCAAGTTCTGTGGCATGACCCGCGCCGGTGATATTCGACTGGCAGGCGAGCTGGGTGTGGACGCGGTAGGTTTCATCTTTGCGCACGGCAGCCCGCGCCGCGTGGCACCGGCCGAGGCGCGCGCGATGCGTCAGGCCACCGCGCCGATGGTCGATGTGGTGGCGCTGTTCCGCAACAATTCCAAGGAAGAAGTGCGCGAGGTGGTGCGTACCGTACGCCCGACCTTGCTGCAGTTCCATGGCGAAGAAGACGACGCGTTCTGCCGTAGTTTCAATCTGCCCTATCTCAAGGCCGTGCCGATGGGCAGCACCGGCGTCAATGGGGAAGACGCCAACGCGCGCACCTTGCAGCTGGCCTATCCCAATACAGCCGGTTTCCTGTTCGACAGCCATGCGCCCGGCGCAGGTGGCGGCACCGGCAAGACCTTCGACTGGTCGCGGTTGCCGACCGGCCTGCATCGCCCGTTCCTGCTGGCCGGCGGTATCAATGCCGACAACGTGTTCGACGCTATCGTGGCGACGCTGCCCTGGGGTGTGGACGTGTCCAGCGGCGTGGAGCTGGCGCCCGGCATCAAGGACGGCCACATGATGCGCAAGTTCGTCGAAGAAGTGCGCCGGGCCGATTGTCACGAGATGTCGTGAGATTCGGGATTGGGGATTCGGGATTAGGCAAGCGGAGCTCGGGGCTTGTGCCGTTGTTTTGGAGCGCTAGTCGCCGCTACACATTGCTCTTGGTCGCTCGCCTTTCCGGCTAACCATCGCTCAGCCGCCTGCTTCTTGAACGACGCGGTTGCTTGATGGCGGCACTTTGTCGTGCGCGATATCTATTGCAGGTGTCCGCACCTGATCTTCGCTCAATGCACCGCGTAGCCAACCAGCAAGCCGCTCGATCCGCGGATCCGGATTGCGTTTTGCGGCGCACAGCACCCAGCGCCCGCGCGTGGGCGTGAATCCCCAGGGTGCCAGCAGGCGACCGGCGGCCAGATCCGCTGCAACCAACGGTTGCGGTGCGATTGCGACCCCCAGACCGGCGGCAGCGGCTTCCAGTAGATAGACCAGGTGTTCGAACTCGGTCCCGAAGCGCAGCGCCTCGGGTGCCACACCATGTGCCTGCGCCCATTCCGGCCAGGCCTGCGGGCGCGAGCGCGTGTGCAGCAAGGCGTGATCGAGCAGGGCGGCAGGGTCGTTTCCGTCGAGCTGCGTCGTGGATGCAAGCTGCGGGCTCAGCACCGGGCCGATCCATTCCACGCCCAGCTCGTGCACCTGCCACTCGCCAGGCCATGGCGGGGTGTCCAATAGCAATGTCGCATCCAGGCCATCCAGATCCGGGCCGGGGGCTTGTTCGTTGGCCGATAGGTGCAGGCGCACATCGGGCAGGTCCTGCTGCAGCCGGCTTAGGTGCGGAATGACCCAGCGCGCGAGCAGACTGCCCGAACAGCCCAGCACCAGTGGCGTTTCGGTGCCAGGGCGCCGCAACAGCGCAGCCCAGGTCTCGCCTATCAAGGCGAAGCCCTGACCGGTCGCATCGCGCAGACGCGTGCCCGCTGCCGTCAACACAAGGCCACGGCCCTGGCGGGTGAACAGGGCAGTTCCAAGTGACTGCTCCAGGGTGCGCACATGCCGGCTGATGGCGCCATGGGTGACGTGCAGTTCCTGCGCAGCCCGGCTGACGCTCTGCAGGCGCGCGGCAGATTCGAAGGCGCGCAAGGCCGCCAGCGGCGGAAGCGGGTAACTCATTGTGTGAGTCCAGGTCACAGGTTGCGGCAATCTTATCGATTTATCGCACCGGCTGGCTGCGCTAAAGTGCGTGCTTCTCGTATGACCGCATTGCTGCAGAGGATTCCCATGTCGGCCCAGCCCATCAGTGACTTTCACGCCTATCCGGACGCTGCCGGCCACTTCGGCAAATTCGGCGGCCGGTTCGTCGCCGAGACCTTGATCGGCCCCTTGCAGGAACTGTCCGCAGCCTACGACCAGGCGCGCCAGGACCCGGCCTTCATCGCCGAGTACGACAAGGATCTCAAGCATTATGTCGGCCGGCCCAGCCCGATCTATCACGCCGAGCGCCTGAGCCGCGAAGTGGGCGGGGCGCAGATCCTGCTCAAGCGCGAAGACCTCAACCACACCGGCGCGCACAAGATCAACAACACCATCGGCCAGGCCCTGCTGGCCAGCCGCATGGGCAAGACCCGCATCATCGCCGAGACCGGCGCCGGCCAGCATGGCGTGGCCAGCGCCACGGTCGCCGCGCGGCTGGGCCTGGAGTGCGTGGTCTACATGGGCGCCACCGATATCGAGCGGCAGAAGATCAACGTCTACCGCATGAAGCTGCTCGGTGCCACGGTGATCCCGGTGACCTCCGGCTCGGCCACGCTCAAGGACGCGCTCAACGAAGCGATGCGCGACTGGGTCACCAATGTGCAGGACACCTTCTACATCATCGGCACCGTCGCCGGCCCGGATCCGTATCCGCGCATGGTGCGCGACTTCAACGCGATTGTCGGCCGCGAAGCGCGCGCGCAGATGCTGGAAGACTACGGCCGCCTGCCGGATGCGCTTAGCGCCTGCGTCGGCGGCGGCAGCAATGCGATCGGCCTGTTCCATGCCTTCCTCAACGACCCGGGCGTCAAGATCTACGGCGCCGAAGCGGCCGGCGACGGCATCGCCACCGGTCGCCATGCCGCCTCGATCGCAGCCGGTCGCCCCGGTGTGCTGCACGGCAACCGCACCTATGTGATCTGCGACGACGACGGCCAGATCACCGAAACCCATTCGATCTCCGCCGGCCTGGATTACCCGGGCGTCGGTCCGGAGCATTCGTTCCTGTCCGACAGCGGTCGCGCGGTCTACCAGGGCATCACCGACGACGAGGCGATGGCCGCGTTCCATCTGCTGGCGCACACCGAGGGCATTCTGGCCGCGCTCGAGTCCAGCCATGCGGTGGCGCAGTCGATCAAGCTTGCGCGCGAGATGCCCAAGGACGCAATGATCCTGTGCAACCTATCCGGCCGTGGCGACAAGGACGTGCACACCATCGCCGCGCGCGAAGGCGTGCAAGTCTGATGCCGCTGCGGCGCGTCACCGTGACCGCGCTAGCCGACCAGCCAGGCGAACAGGACCTGCTGTTCGCCTGGCTCGACCGCTGGGCGCCGCAGATCCGCACGTGCTCGGAAAACACCGGCTGCGGCTGCTGCCTGGACAGTTTCGACGTCGAGGTGGACGCGCAAGCGTTGACCGAACTGCCCGCAGCCATGTACCAGGACATCCTTTGATGCGGTCGCACCGCAGCTAACTTCTTTCAAGGTCTTTCAATGCGTCGTATCGACGAAACCTTCCAACGTTTGCGTGCCGACGGCCGCAAGGCGCTCATCCCCTTCATCACCGCCGGCGATCCCTCGCTGGAAGCCACCGTCCCGGTGATGCACGCGCTGGTGCGTGCCGGTGCCGATGTCATCGAACTCGGCGTGCCGTTTTCCGACCCGATGGCCGACGGCCCCACCATCCAGCGCAGCTCCGAGCGCGCGCTGGGCCGTGGTGCCGGCCTGGCCTACGTGCTGGAGGCGGTGCACGAATTCCGCCGCGAAGACGCCGCCACACCGGTGGTGCTGATGGGCTACCTCAACCCGATCGAGATCCACGGCACCCGGCGCTTCGCCGAAGCCGCCGTCGCTGCCGGTGTGGATGGACTGCTCCTGGTCGATCTGCCGCCCGAAGAAGCGGCCGAGACCCGCGCCATCTTCACCGAGGTCGGCCTGGCCCTGATCGCGCTGGCCTCGCCGACCACCAGCGAGCAGCGCCTGGACATGCTGTGCAGCAGCGCCCAGGGCTATCTCTACTACGTCAGCTTCGCCGGCGTCACCGGCGCCTCGAATCTGCTCGACACCCATGCCGCCAGCGACCGCCTGCGCCAGCTGCGTCGGCGTGCCGGCGCCCCGGTGGTGGCCGGCTTCGGCATCAAGGACGCCGCCAGCGCCGCCGCGATGGCCGTCGACGCCGAAGGGGTGGTGGTCGGCAGCGCCCTGGTCGCCGCGCTGGCCGAAGCCACCGACGTCCGCAGCGCCCGCGAACACGCCGAAGCCTTCCTGGCCCCACTGCGCCAGGCGCTCGACCAGGCCTGAAACCAACGCCGCGTTCTCCTGCAGTGGGAGACGGCGCGGCCTGCGGTCCATCTGGCGCGCCTGCCTTCAAGCGCCGGCGCGGCAGGTGCAGGCCGGGCCACGCCGGCCCTGCATTTAGCCTCAGCGCTACCTCGGCTTTCTCCCGGCGCGTTAGACTGTCGCCCCTCTGCGGCCCGCATGGCCGCCCTGCATGGATTGTCATACACGCATGAGCTGGCTCAGCAAATTGATGCCCTCCGGCATCCGCACCGAGAACACCCCGGCCAAGAAGCGCAGCGTCCCCGAGGGCCTGTGGGAGAAGTGCAGCAATTGCGGCAGCGCGCTGTACGGCCCCGAGCTCGAGGAGAACCTGGAGGTGTGTCCGAAATGCGACCACCACATGGCGATCCGCGCCCGCGCGCGCCTGGCCGCGTTGTTCGATGTGGATGCCCCGACCACCGAAATCGCCGCCCAGTTGGGCCCGGTCGACGTGCTCAAGTTCAAGGACCAGAAGCGCTACGGCGAGCGTATCAAGGCCAGCCAGAAGGCTAGCGGCGAGTACGACGCATTGATCGCCATGCGCGGCACGCTCAAGGGCAACCCGCTGGTCGCCGCCGCATTCGATTTCGCCTTCATGGGTGGCTCGATGGGCTCGGTGGTCGGCGAGCGCTTCGCGCGTGCCGCCGAAGTGGCGCTGGAAGTCGGCTGTCCGTTCGTGTGCTTCTCCGCCAGTGGCGGAGCACGCATGCAGGAAGGCCTGTTCTCGCTGATGCAGATGGCCAAGACCTCCGCGGCACTCGGCCGCCTGCGCGAAGCCGGCCTGCCGTACATCTCGGTGCTGACCCATCCCACCACCGGTGGCGTGTCGGCCTCGTTCGCGATGCTGGGCGACATCAACATCGCCGAGCCGCATGCGTTGATCGGCTTCGCCGGCCCGCGTGTGATCGAACAGACCGTACGCGAGACCTTGCCGGAGGGCTTCCAGCGCTCTGAGTTCCTGCTCGACCATGGCGCCATCGATCAGATCTGCGACCGCCGCGACATGCGCGACCGCCTCGCCGATCTGACCGCGATGATGATGCGTCAGCCGCATCCGCAAGAGGCGGTGGCGTGAGGTTGGTATTCGTGCTGGCGGTCCCCGGGAAAAGCGTGGTCTGCGACCTGTGGACTTCCGTCGATGGCTGCTCCTTCCAGGCCCCTGCTCCCTGGCCGCAGGTCCCGACGCTTCCGGTCCCCGCTCCATGAGCGCCCGCAAGTATTTCGGCACCGACGGCATCCGCGGTCGGGTCGGGCAGGGCGTGATCTCGGCCGATTTCGTGCTGCGGCTGGGCAATGCGCTCGGCCGCGTGCTCACCGCCGGGCGCAGCAAGCGCCCGCTGGTGCTGATCGGCAAGGACACCCGGATCTCCGGCTACATGTTCGAAGCCGCATTGGAAGCCGGCCTGGTCGCCGCCGGCGCCGACGTGCAGCTGATCGGCCCGATGCCGACCCCGGCCATCGCCTTCCTGACCAACACCCTGCGCGCCGACGCCGGCGTGGTGATCAGCGCCTCGCACAACCCGCACTACGACAACGGCATCAAGTTCTTTTCTGCCGAAGGCGAGAAGCTCGACGACGCCACTGAAGCGGCGATCGAGGCCGCGCTGGACGAGCCGTTCCACACCGTGGAATCGGAGCGCCTGGGCAAGGCGATCCGCACCCGTGATGCGATCGGCCGTTACATCGAGTTCTGCAAGGCCAGCGTGGCGCGCGGGTTCACCCTGCACGGCCTGAAGATGGTGCTGGATTGCGCGCACGGCGCGACCTATCACATCGCGCCGATGCTGTTCCGCGAGCTGGGTGCGGACGTGGTCGTCATCGGTGCCGCACCGGACGGGCTCAATATCAATGCCGGTGTCGGCTCCACCCATATCGACAACCTCGCCGCCAAGGTGCGCGAGAGCGGTGCGCAGTTGGGCATCGCCTTCGATGGCGACGGTGATCGCGTGCTGATGGCCGACGACCAGGGCAACCCGGTCGATGGCGACGATCTGCTCTATATCCTGGCGCGTTCGTGGCAGGCCAGCGGCCGGCTCACCGGCACCGTGGTCGGCACGCTGATGACCAACTACGGCCTGGAACAGGCGCTGGCTGGATTGAGCATCCCGTTCCAGCGCGCCAAGGTCGGTGACCGTTACGTGCACCAGGCGTTGGTGGAAGGTGGCGGCACCCTGGGTGGCGAAACCTCCGGCCATCTGCTGTGCCTGGATCGCGCCACCACCGGCGATGGCATCGTCAGCGCGCTGCAGGTCCTCGAGGCCCTGGGGCGCGATGGACAGAGCCTGCGCCAGGCCTTGAGCAGCCTGAGCAAGGTGCCGCAGAAAACAATCAACGTGCGTCTGGATGGCGGCGCTGCCAAAGCGATTGTGGAAGCCGCTGGCGTGCAGCAGGCGCTGCAGCAGGCGCAAGCCGCCGTGCAGGGGCGTGGCCGCGCGTTTCTGCGTCCCTCCGGCACCGAGCCGGTGGTGCGCGTGACGGTGGAAGCCGACGACGCTGGCCTGATGCAGGACACGCTGGACCGACTCTCGGGTGCCGTGCGTGACGCGGCGTGAGTCGCTGATCATTGGCGTGTGCGTGGTCTTTGCCAAGGCCGCGACGTTCTACCTGTTGTATCGCCTGCTGTCTTGAACAGCAGGCCTTCCTTTTGACTCCTCGACTTCGACTGCAGATATCCGTATGAGCGCCCGCATCCCGACCCTGGACATCACCCGTTTCGACAGCGACCGCGACGCCTTCGTCGCCGAGCTTGGTGCGGCCTATCGGCAGTGGGGCTTTGCCGGCATCCGCAATCACGGTATTGCGCAGGCCGATATCGATGGCGCCTACGAGGTGTTCAAGGCGTTCTTCGCGCTGCCGGAAGAGGTCAAGCAGTGCTACCACGTCAAAGGCAGTGGCGGAGCGCGTGGCTACACCGCGTTCGGTGTGGAAACGGCCAAGGATTCCAAGCATTTCGATCTGAAGGAGTTCTGGCATATCGGCCGCGAGATTCCGGACGATTCGCCGTATCGCGAGGTAATGACGCCGAACCTGTGGCCCGAAGAGGTGCCCGGTTTCCGCGAACGCGGTTACCGCCTGTACCAGCAGCTCGATCACCTGGGCTCGCGCGTGTTGTCGGCGCTGGCGCTGCATATCGGCCTGCCGCAGGACTATTTCGTCGACAAGACCAACAACGGCAATTCGATCCTGCGGCCGATCCACTACCCGCCGATCACCAGCGACGACATCCCCAACGTGCGTGCTGGCGCGCATGGCGACATCAACTTCATCACCTTGCTGGTCGGTGCCAGCGCGGCCGGTCTGGAAGTGCGTTCCAACGATGGCGAGTGGGTGCCATTCACAGCGGATGCCGACACCATCGTGGTCAATATCGGCGACATGCTGCAACGCCTGACCAACCATGTGTACCCGTCCACCATCCATCGCGTGGTCAATCCGCCGGGCGAAGCAGCGCGCAAGCCGCGTTATTCGGTGCCGTTCTTCCTGCACCCAAATCCGGACTTCCTGATCGACGTGCTGCCTTCGTGCATCACTGCCGAAAACCCGAGTCGCTATCCCGAGCCGATCACCGCACACGGCTTCCTGGAAGAGCGTCTGCGCGAGATCAAGCTGAAGTAATCCAGCACGCGATCCCTATCAGCGCGCGCAGCGAATAGCCGCGCTCGCAACACGGGTAATGACGGACACCACAGTTCTGTTCAAAAAATTCCGCTCGCGTCTGGTTAAAGCTTGCGTTCACCTCAGCCGATAACTCAGTCTGATCGCTAGCGCGACGTCGGATTCGCCTGGCGCCCGCTGCCGATTGCACTAGGTTTGGGGGGCGCATGCGGACGCAATGGTTCAAACGGGTAGGTGTGGTTTCGGTGTTGCTGGCGTACTGCGCCGCAAGCGCCGTAGTGGCAACGCCGGTCAGCGTGACCGTGGCCGATGCCAACGGCATGTTGGTCGATGCGGTGGTCAGTCTGGAGCCGGCGCGTCCGGCGCCACCCACTGTTTCCAAGACCGCGGAAATGGATCAGGTCAATTCGCAGTTCGTGCCCGCCGTCCTGGCGGTGCGCACTGGCACCTTGGTGCGCTTTCCGAATAACGATCAGATCCGCCATCAGGTCTATTCCTTTTCGCCTGCCAAGCGTTTCGAATTGCCGCTGTTTCAGGGTACCAAGGCCACGCCGATCCGCTTCGATCAGGCGGGCCTGGTGACGATTGGCTGCAATATCCACGACTGGATGCTTGGCTATATCGTGGTGCTGGAGACGCCGTATTTCGGCAAGACCGGCAGCGACGGCCGCGTGCAACTGGATGCACCGGCAGGCGCCTACACGCTGCGGGTCTGGCATCCGCGCATCAAGGGCGCCGTGGTTACCGAGCCGTTGCTGCTTGCGCGCGATGCAGTGCAGCGCCGCGTGACCCTGCAGACCACCGGCGCCGCGCCGATGGCAGCACCACCGGATGAGCGCGTGCGCGCGCTGCAGGACAAATTCCGTCGCGCCGACCCGAAGAAGCCACATCCATGAAGGCGATGCGTCTGCATACCCGTATCGCGGCCTTGGTGGTCCTGGTCGTGCTCGCCACGCAAGTGCTGACCTTCATCGCAGTGCAGGTCGCCACCGAGCGCAGCGTCAAGGCGCAACTGGGCGAAGAACTGCAGATCGGTGAACGCGTCTGGCAACGCATCAACGTGCGCCGCGACGAGCAGTTGCTGCAGTCGGCCTCGGTGCTGGCCGACGATTTCGGTTTCCGTGCGGCAGTGGCCAGTGGCGATGTGCCGACCATGCAGTCGGCATTGCGTAACCATGCCGCGCGCATGTCGGCGCAGACCGCAGTGCTGTTGTCGCCGGATGGCGAATTCCTGACCGGGCTGGCGGATCTGCCGCAAGCCGAGCAATTGCGCGCCGTGCAGGCCCTGCTGCAACAGGCCCAGCGCGATGGACGTGCGGTCGGTGTGGTGGCATTGGATCAACGCATCGTGCGGCTGGCGGTGGTGCAGGTGCTGGCGCCGAGCCGGGTGGGCTGGATCGCGATCGGCAACGAGTCCGGCGACGGACTCGCGCAGGACTTTCGTACCACCACCGGGTTGGATGCGACCTTCTTCACCGATGGCCCGCCGGTGCGCGTGCTGGCCTCCACGTTGGAGCCGGCCGCGCGCGCCGAGTTCCCGCAGCAGCTGCCTGCCGCCGAAGGCGCGCACGGCGAAGCGATCCCGCTGACGCTGGCCGACGCGCGTTACCTGGTCAAACTGCAATCGATCCAGGGCGACAGTCATGTGCGGGTCGCCTTGCAGGCCTCGCTGGATCGTGCGGTCGCACCGTATCGCATCCTCAAGCTGCGCATTCTGTTGTTGGCCGGTCTGGCCACGGCCGCCGCAATCGGTGTGGCGATTTTTCTCGCGCGCAGCGTCAGCAAGCCGGTCGCGCAGTTGGTGCAGGCAGCACGACGCATCCAGCGCGGCGATTACCACACCGCTGTGCAGGTGCCGCCCGGACGTGAACTGGCCGAGCTGGCCGACAGCTTCGGGCGCATGCAGCAGCAGATCGCCAGCCGCGAGCAGCACATCCTGCATCAGGCGCACCACGATGCCTTGACCGGCCTGCCCAATCGCATCTGGCTGCTGGAGCGGCTGCAACAGGTGGTCGAGCAGACCGTGGCCTCGGGTGGTACTGCCGCCGTGCTGATCCTGGATCTGGAGCGCTTCAAGGAACTCAACGACAGCCTGGGGCACGACTTCGCCGATCAGGTGCTGGTCGAAGCAGGGCGCCGCCTTGCCGAGGTCGTGCAGGAGCCCAATGTGGTCGGGCGGTTGGGCAGCGACGAATTCATGGTGGTGGTGGCGCAGGCCGATATGACCAGCGTGCAGCAGGATGCGCAGCGATTGCTGCTGCAGCTGCGTCGCCCACTGGCGTTGCCGCAGGCGCGCATCCAGCTGGAAGCCAGCATCGGCATCGCCTTGATCCCCGAACACGGCGCCGATCCGGATACCTTGCTGCGGCGCGCCGATATCGCGCGTCGCCAGGGCGGCAATGTCATCACCATCGGCGCCAGCAGCGTGTATCGCCTGGGCCAGGACGAGCAGCATCTGCGCCGTCTAAGGCTGACCGGCGATCTGCGCCAGGCGATTGCCAGCAACGAATTGACCTTGCGCTTCCAGCCCAAGATCTGTTTGCGCAGCGATCGCGTCGAACAGGTCGAGGTGCTGGTGCGCTGGCATCACCCGGTGCTGGGGCCGATCGGCCCGGACGAATTCATTCCGCTCGCCGAGCACTCCGGGGTGATCCACCCGCTGACCCGCTATGTGCTGGACGAGGCGCTGCGGTGCCAGGCGCAATGGCGCAGCCAGGGCCTGGAGCTGGGCATGGCGATCAATCTCTCTGCGCTCGATCTGTCCGACCCCGGCCTGCCGGATTATGTGCGCGGTCGTCTGGAGCATCACGCGGTGGCGGCCGAGCGGGTCACGCTGGAATTGACCGAAAGCGCCTTGATGCGCGATGTCGAATTCGCGCTGCACATGCTGCATCAGCTGCGCAGCGTCGGCGTGCGCCTGTCCATCGACGACTTCGGCACCGGCTATTCCTCGCTGGCGCAGCTCAAGCGCATGCCGGTCAACGAATTGAAGATCGACAAGAGTTTCGTCATGCAATTGGCCGAAGGCACCGACGATGCATTCATCGTGCGCAGCACGATCGATCTGGGGCATAACCTCGGCTTGAGCGTGATCGCCGAAGGCGTGGAAAACGCCACAGCGCTCGGGCTGCTGCGCAGTTATGGCTGCGACATGGTGCAGGGCTATCTGTACGCGCCGCCGCTGGAAGAAGTGCCGTTTGTGGCCTGGTGCATGCGTCAACTCGATCTGGTGCCGGCCGCGCAAGCAGGAGCGCAACGATGAGCAAGTGGGTGCGGGCTGCGCGGTCTGCTGCAGTGTTGGGTTGTTTGGCGCTCACGCCGACACTGGCGATTGCTGGAGAAGGGCGTCTGCTTGCCACCGGCGGTGTGTCGATGATCGAAGGCAGCAGCGGCGGCGGCATCGTGCCTTGGGCCACGCTGTCGGGCTACGGCACGCGCGATGAACTTGCCACCGTCGTGTTCGCCACGCACGTGGACAGCGGCGATTACCGATTGGATGTGCAGGGCGCCGCGCTCACCGTCGGCAATCGGCTGGAGCTATCGCTCGCGCGGCAACGCCTGGATCTGGGCACGTTGCAGGACCGATTGGGCTTGCCGTGGAATGCGCTGGGTCAGGATGTGTTCGGCGCAAAGCTGCGCTTGCATGGCGACCTCGTGTACGGGAGCGCGCCGCAAGTCAGTCTGGGCGTGCAATACAAGCGTTTGCGCAACGGCACGCTGCCCCTGGCGATCGGTGCGCGCGACGACCACGGCACCGATGTGTACGTCAGTGCCAGCCGGCTGTTTCTGCAAGGCGTTGGCGGTTATCAGCTGTTGCTCAACGGTACCCTGCGCGCCACCCGCGCCAATCAGACCGGTTTGCTCGGCTTCGGCGGCGATCGTCGCAACAGCTACCGGCTGGTGGCCGAGGCCAGCGCTGCGGTGATGCTGTCGCCCTCCCTGGCAGTGGGCGTGGAATACCGAGACAAACCCGATAACCTGGGCTTCGCCCGCGAACAGGCCTGGGCAGACGCATTCGTCGCCTGGTTTCCCAGCAAGCATGTGTCGTTCACCGCGGCCTGGGCAGACCTTGGTGACATCGCCACGCTTACCGATCAGCGTGGTCCCTATCTTTCCTTGCAGGTGGCGTTCTGATGAACCGATGGCTGCGCTGCTGCCTGCTTTGCGTGCTCGGCCTGGTGAGCGCCTGCGCCACCACGCAACCGCGCCAGACGCTCTACGACGAACTCGGCGGGCAAGCCGGGATCGAAGCGCTGGTGGAAACCATGCTGTCTCGCATTGCCGACGATCAACGCATCGTCGATAAATTCGCGCGCGTCAACATCGTCATGCTCAACGAGCGTCTGGTGCAAAAGTTCTGCCACGTCAGCGATGGGCCATGCCCGGATACCGCCAAGTCGATGAAACAGGCGCATGCGCATCTGGCCATTCGCGAAGGCGACTTCAATGCCTTGGTCGAGGATCTGAACTGGGCGATGGATCAACGCAAGATTCCGCGCCGCACGCAGAATCGCTTGCTCGCACGACTGGCGGCAATGCACGGCGACATCGTCAATCATTGACATCCCGTGTGGACATGGTCATGCGGTCGTGCAGAGCCGTAAGCACCTAAGCTGATCCACCGCCCAATCGCCTCAATCCAGCGGGCGCACCCGATGCGATCCTCGCGCCATCAGGCGCAATGCAAGCGCATGCGGCAGCAATCGTAACCCGGCATTGGCCAGGCGATAGCGCCAGCCTGGCACTGCCAGCACCTGTCCGCGCTCCAGTGCTTCGATGCCGTATTCGGCCACGGCATCGGCCTGCAGCCACGCCCAGCGGGGCAGGGTGGACATCTGCTCGCGTGTGCCGGTGATGTCGTGAAATTCCGACCACGCAAAGCCCGGGCACAGCGCGCAGACCCTCACTGCACAATCGGCGTTTTCCAGCGCCAGCGATTCGCTGAAGCGCAGCAGGAAGCTCTTGCTCGCTGCATACAGCGTTTGTCCGTCTGCGCTGGGCGTCAGCGCAGCAAACGAGGCCACATTGAGAATGCGGCCCTGGCCACTGGCGCGGATCATCGGCAACAGCCGCCAGGTCAGCTCGCACACCGCGCCCACCATCACCTGCAAAAAACGCGCATGCGTGGCCCAGTCGTTGTGTAGATAGCGGCCCGGCACACCGTAGCCGGCATTGTTGACCAGTGTGCCTACGGTCCAGCCATTACGCTGGATCTGCGCAACCAGCATCTCTACCGCCGCAGGGTTAGCCAGATCGGCAGGCAACACTTCGACCCGCACCGACGTCCTTAACTCGTCGGCCAGTGCTTCCAGCCTGTCCACCCGGCGCGCAGTCAGGATCAACGGCACGCCACGCCTGGCGTAAGCGCGCGCAATCTCGCGGCCGATGCCGCTGGAGGCGCCGGTGACCAGCGCGAAGACAGGCGAAACGGACATGGCAGGTTCCTGCTGAAGAGGGGATGGGACAGACAATGGGCAGAAGTGTGCCGGCTGCCGACAGGGCATGGGCTATTCTGTCGCCTCTCTTCCACCAGGAACCTGCGCCTGATGCGTCGAAAACTCGTTGCCGGAAATTGGAAGCTGCATGGCAGCCGCGCCTTCGCCACCGAACTGGTGGCCCAGATCGCCGCGCACATGCCCCTGGAGGGTGTCGATGTCGTCATCCTGCCGCCACTGCCTTACCTCGGCGATCTGATCGAGGATTTCGAGGAGCATCACCTGTGCTTCGGTGCGCAGGACGTCAGCAGTAACGAGAAGGGCGCCTACACCGGCGAGGTCTCGGCCACGATGCTGGTCGATGTCGGCGCCGAGTATGGGCTGGTCGGCCACTCCGAACGTCGCCAGTACCATCAAGAGAGCAGTGAGCTGGTGGCGCGTAAATTCGCTGCCGCCATGCATGCCGGGTTGATCCCGGTGCTGTGCGTGGGCGAATCGTTGGAGCAGCGCGAAGCGGGCCAGACCGAGGCGGTGCTGCGCGCTCAGCTCGAGCCGGTGCTGGCCCTGGTCGGCAGCGAAGGCTTTGCGCGCGCCGTGCTTGCGTATGAACCGATCTGGGCCATTGGTACCGGCCGCACTGCCAGCCCGGAGCAGGCCCAGGCTGTGCACGCCTTCCTGCGTGGCGAAGTCGCAAAGGCGGATGCTAGAATTGCCGATTCGCTGCCCATCGTGTACGGGGGCAGTGTCAAGCCCGACAACGCCAACGAGCTGTTCGCACAGCCCGATGTCGACGGTGGGCTGGTCGGAGGCGCATCACTGGTCGCCGAAGATTTCCTGGCCATCGCACGCGCGGCGGCCGCTTGATTAACCCATTAAGTTTTGTCCGGGGACGGATTTCGAAATGCTGATGTTGATCCTCAATGTGGTCTACGTGCTGGTCGCGCTGGCGATGATTGCGCTGATCCTGATGCAGCGTGGCGCGGGTGCGGCAGCGGGCTCCGGTTTCGGTGCTGGTGCCTCGGGCACTGTGTTTGGTTCGCAGGGTGCGTCGAACTTCCTGTCCAAGTCGACCAAATGGCTGGCGGTGGTGTTTTTCAGCATCAGCCTGTTCATGGCGTGGTACGCCACCCATGGCGCGCGTCCCACCGATCAGAATCTTGGCGTGATGTCGCAGTCGGCCACCCCGGCACCGGCCGCCGCCGGCGAGCTGACTCAGCCGTTGCCGCAGGCACCAGCCGCGGGCGCAGTGCCCACCGCTCCGTCGCAGCCATCGCCTGCCGCTGTTCCGGCCGCAGCGCCAGCGCAGTCCGCACCGGCGCAACAAGCGCCTGCGGCACGCGAAGAAAACGCTTCAGAACCAGCACAAAAACGCTGAAGCCGGTTACAATACGCTGCGCACTGGGATGCCCAGCGGCGCAACGTATGCCCAGGTGGCGGAATTGGTAGACGCACTACCTTGAGGTGGTAGCGATTTAGGTCGTAGGGGTTCGAGTCCCCTCTTGGGCACCATTGTTTGGCTGCAGTTCCTGCGCATCGTGGCGATACCACGCGCGGGTCCTGCTTATACCCCATGCCGGCACGCGGCGCGTGCGGGCAAAGGCAAGAGAGAATCGCTGTGCTGGCCGAATATTTGCCGAGTCTGCTGTTTCTGATCGTCGCCACCGGTATCGGCATCACATTGATGTTGATCGGCCGGTTCCTCGGTCCGCGTAGCCCCGATGCACGCAAGCTCTCGCCGTACGAGTGTGGCTTCGAGGCATTCGAAGACGCGCGCATGAAGTTCGACGTGCGCTACTACCTGATCGCGATCCAGTTCATCGTGTTCGATCTGGAAATCATCTTCATCGTGCCGTGGACGCAGGTGTTCATGGAGATCGGCGCACGTTCGTTGGTCACCATGGGGCTGTTCGTCGGCATGTTGTTCCTCGGTTTTATCTACGTCTGGAAGAAGGGAGCGTTGGAATGGGAGTGATTCAGACCCTCGATCGTCTGATGACCAATCCGATGCCGGAAGGTCGGTTGGACGACATCCTGCGCCCGGAAGGCGAGAACCCGCTGCTCGAAAAGGGCTACGTGACCACCAGCGTGGATGCGCTGTTGAATTGGGCGCGTACCGGTTCGATGTGGCCGATGACCTTTGGTCTGGCCTGCTGCGCAGTCGAGATGATGCATGCCGGTGCGGCGCGTCTGGACCTGGACCGTTACGGCGTGGTGTTTCGCCCGTCGCCACGCCAGTCTGACGTGATGATCGTGGCCGGTACCCTGGTCAACAAGATGGCCCCGGCGCTGCGCAAGGTCTACGACCAGATGCCGGATCCGAAGTGGGTCATCTCGATGGGCAGCTGCGCCAACGGCGGCGGCTATTACCATTATTCGTATTCGGTGGTGCGCGGTTGCGACCGCATCGTGCCGGTGGACATCTATGTCCCGGGCTGCCCGCCGACCGCCGAGGCGCTGGTCTACGGCATCTTGCAGCTGCAGAAGAAGATCTGGCGTACCCAGACGATCGCGCGCTGATACCCGTCTTCTTCTACCGAGAGCAGCCAAGCCCCCATGGCAGAGCAAGCATCCTCCTTCACTGACCGACTTGCGGCACGTTTCGCCGGTGCGCAGATTGCCGTGGCCTTGCCGCGCGGCGAAGTGACGCTGGAAGTCGCGGCTGCCGATTGGCACGCCACCTGTCTGGCCTTGCGCGACGAGCTCGGTTTCGAGCAGTTGAGCGACCTGTGCGGCGTCGATCACCTAGGCTATGGCAGCGACGAGTGGGATACCGCCGACGTGTCGTCGCAGGGTTTCAGTCGTGGTGTCGAAGGCAAGGCGGTCGGTCGTTTCGCCTGGGGTGAATTTCCCAGCCAGGAAAGCTCCGATGGCGCCCACCCGCAGCACATGCCCAAGCAGCGTTTTGCGGTCGTCGCCCAGCTGATTTCCTACCAGCACAACCAGCGTCTGCGCGTGCGTTGCTACGCCCCGGACGAGCAGGTGCCGGTGGTGGCCTCGTTGACCGATATCTGGCCGGGCGTGAACTGGTTTGAGCGCGAAGCGTTCGACCTGTTCGGCATCGTGTTCGACGGTCACCCGGATCTGCGTCGCATCCTGACCGACTACGGATTCGTCGGCCATCCGTTCCGCAAGGATTTCCCGCTGATCGGCAACGTCGAAGTGCGTTACGACGAAGAGAAAAAGCGCGTGGTGTACGAGCCGGTGACCTCGGTCGAGCCACGCGTCGGTGTGCCGCGCGTGATTCGCGACGATGCCCGTTATGAGACTGCCGCTGGTGAAGTGGGCAAGTCGGAGACTGCCAAGTGAGTGAGTTCCACCAGGCGACTGCCGCCTTCGCTAGCAATCCTGTCGAAAGCAAGCAGGAAATCCGCAATTACACGATGAACTTCGGCCCGCAGCATCCTGCGGCGCACGGCGTGCTGCGCTTGATCCTGGAAATGGACGGCGAAACCGTGGTGCGTGCCGATCCGCATATCGGCCTGCTGCACCGTGGCACCGAGAAGCTGGCCGAGTCCAAGCCGTTCAACCAGTCGGTTCCGTACATGGATCGCCTGGATTACGTGTCGATGATGTGCAACGAGCATGCTTACGTGCGCGCGATCGAGTCCCTGATGGGAATCGAAGTGCCAGAGCGTGCGCAGTACATCCGCACGATGTTCGATGAAATCACCCGCATCAAGAACCACCTGATGTGGCTGGGCTCCAATGCCCTCGATCTGGGTGCGATGGCGGTGATGCTGTATGCGTTCCGCGAGCGCGAAGAGTTGATGGACGTTTACGAGGCGGTCAGTGGCGCGCGCATGCACGCTGCCTACTATCGCCCCGGTGGCGTGTATCGCGATCTGCCCGATCGCATGCCCAAGTACAAGGAATCGCGTTGGCACAAGGGCGGGGCGCTGAAGAAGCTCAACGCCGCGCGCGAAGGCTCGATGCTGGATTTCCTTGAGGACTTCACCAATACCTTCCCGTCGCGCGTTGACGAGTACGAAACGCTGCTGACCGATAACCGAATCTGGAAGCAGCGTACCGTCGATGTCGGCATCATCAGCCCGGATCTGGCCCGTGCCTGGGGCATGACCGGCCCGATGCTGCGTGGCTCCGGTATCGAGTGGGATCTGCGCAAAAAACAGCCGTATGCCAAGTACGACGCGGTGGATTTCGATATCCCGGTCGGCACCAACGGCGACTGCTACGACCGCTATCTGGTCCGTGTTGCCGAGATGCGCGAATCCAACCGCATCATCAAGCAGTGTGTGACCTGGCTGAAGGCCAATCCAGGCCCGGTGATGGTCACCAATTTCAAGGTCGCTCCGCCAAGCCGCGAAGGCATGAAGGACGACATGGAAGCGCTGATCCATCACTTCAAGCTGTTCAGTGAAGGCTATTGCGTGCCGGCCGGCGAGACGTATTGCGCTGTCGAAGCACCCAAGGGCGAGTTCGGCTGCTACCTGATGTCCGATGGCGCCAACAAGCCGTTCCGCCTGCATCTGCGCGCGCCGGGTTTTGCGCATCTGTCCTCGATGGACGCGGTGGTGCGTGGCTATTTGCTGGCCGACGTCGTGGCGATGATCGGTACTTACGATTTGGTTTTCGGTGAGGTTGACCGATGAAGGCGACGGGTAATTTCGAAGCGGCGCGTGACGTCGATCCGCAGGTAGTGCTGAGCGAGAAAACGCGCGCGCACATCGATCATTGGTTGAGCAAGTTTCCGCCCGACCGCAAGCGGTCGGCGGTACTGCAGGGCCTGCATGCTGCGCAAGAGCAGAACCAGGGCTGGCTCACCGATGAGTTGATCGTCGGCGTTGCCAAGTATCTGGAACTGCCGCCGGTGTGGGCCTACGAGGTCGCCAGCTTCTACTCGATGTTCGAGACTGAAAAGGTCGGCCGCCACAACGTGGCGTTCTGCACCAACATCAGCTGCTGGCTCAACGGCGCCGAAGATCTGCTGGCACACGCCGAGAAGAAACTGGGTTGCAAGCTGGGGCAGTCGACGGCCGATGGCCGGGTCTACCTCAAGCGCGAAGAAGAGTGCCTGGCGGCCTGCTCTGCAGCGCCGATGATGGTCATCAACGGCCATTACCACGAGCACCTGACGAAAGAGAAGGTCGACGCGCTGCTGGACGGGCTGGAGTAAGACATGGCACATCATCACGCACCCTCAGGCCCGGTCGGTCCGGCGCCGTTGCCGCATCAGGTCGTCTACACGACCCTGCATTACGACACCCCGTGGTCGTACGAGAGCTATCTCAAGACTGGCGGCTACGCCGCGCTGCGCAAAATCCTCGAAGAGAAGATCGCGCCGGCCGACGTCATCGAGATGGTCAAGGCCTCCAATCTGCGTGGCCGTGGCGGCGCGGGCTTCCCGACCGGCTTGAAGTGGTCGTTCATGCCCAAGGGCACGATGCAGAAGTACATCCTGTGCAACTCGGACGAGTCCGAGCCGGGCACCTGCAAGGACCGCGACATCCTGCGTTACAACCCGCATTCGGTGGTGGAAGGCATGGCGATCGCCTGCTACGCCACCGGCTCGACCGTGGGCTACAACTACCTGCGTGGCGAGTTCCATCACGAGCCGTTCGAGAACTTCGAACTGGCGCTGGCCGATGCGTATGCCAACGGCTGGCTGGGCAAGAACATTCTCGGCAGCGGCGTGGATATCGATATCTACGGTGCGTTGGGTGCTGGCGCCTACATCTGCGGCGAAGAAACCGCGCTGATGGAATCGCTGGAAGGCAAGAAGGGCCAGCCGCGTTACAAGCCTCCGTTCCCGGCCAACTTCGGCCTGTACGGCAAGCCGACCACCATCAACAACACCGAGACCTATGCGTCGGTGCCGGCGATCATTCGCAACGGCCCGGAATGGTTCCTGGGGTTGAGCAAGACCAAGAACGGCGGCCCGAAGATCTTCTCGGTGTCCGGCTGCGTCCAGAAGGGCGGCAATTTCGAAGTGCCGCTCGGCACCACCTTCGACGAACTGCTGGAAATGGCCGGTGGCCTGCGTCCGGGCCGCACCCTCAAGGGCGTGGTGCCTGGCGGCGTGTCGATGCCGGTACTGAAGGCCGACCAGGTCGCTGGTCTGCAGATGGATTACGACACCTTGCGTGCATTGGGGACCGGTCTGGGTTCGGGCGCGATCGTGGTGTTGGATGACAGCGTCTGTTGCGTGCGTTTTGCCTGCCGCATCTCGCAGTTCTTCCACAAGGAATCCTGCGGTCAGTGCACGCCGTGCCGCGAAGGCACTGGCTGGATGCACCGCGTGCTGGAGCGCATCGTCGCCGGCAAGGCCACGATGGAAGACCTGCACCAGTTGCGCACCGTTGCCGGCCAGATCGAAGGGCACACCATCTGTGCGTTCGGCGAAGCCGCGGCGTGGCCGATTCAAGGCTTCTTGCGCCAGTTCTGGGACGAGTTCGAGTACTACATCGTCAACGGTCGTTCGATCGTCGACACGCACGTCGGAGTGGCCGCATGAGCGCCCAACCAGTGAACCCGAACGTGCCACCGGACCATGTCACCGTCGAAATCGACGGGCAGTCCCTGGTGGTGCCGAAGGGGTCGATGATCATCCAGGCGGCCGACAAGGCCGGCATCCCGATCCCGCGCTTCTGCTATCACGAGAAGCTGCCGATCGCGGCCAACTGCCGCATGTGCCTGGTGGACGTCGAAAAATCCCCGAAGCCGTCGCCTGCCTGCGCCACGCCGGTGATGGACGGCATGAAGGTCACCACGCGTAGCGAAAAGGCGCTGAAGTACCAGCGCAGCGTGATGGAATTTTTGCTGATCAATCACCCGCTGGACTGCCCGATCTGCGATCAGGGCGGCGAGTGCGAGTTGCAGGACGTTTCGCTCGGTTACGGCCGTTCGGTCAGCCGCTTCAACGAGCGTAAGCGCGTGGTGCCGGACGAGGACATCGGTCCGCTGGTCGCCACCGAAATGACCCGTTGCATTCAGTGCACCCGCTGCGTGCGCTTCACTGCAGATATTGCCGGCACCTACGAGTTGGGTGGCATGTATCGCGGTGAAAATCTGCAGATCGGCACCTACGACGGCAAGCCGCTGACCACCGAAATTTCCGGCAACGTCATCGACGTCTGCCCGGTCGGCGCGCTGACCAACAAGGTGTTCCAGTTCCGTGCCCGCCCGTGGGAGCTGATGGCGCGCGAATCGCTCGGCTATCACGATGCGATGGGCTCGAACCTGTTCCTGCATGTGCGTCGCGGCGAAGTGCTGCGTACCGTGCCGCGCGAGAACGAGGCGGTCAACGAGTGCTGGCTGTCCGATCGCGATCGTTATTCGCATCAGGGCCTGTATTCGGAAGACCGTGCGGTCAAGCCGCTGAAGAAGGTCAACGGCGAGTGGACCGAAGTGAGCTGGGCCGAAGGCCTGGCTGCTGCCACGCAGATCCTGCGCGACAACGCCGGTGATCAGCTCGGCGTGCTGGTGCACCCGGCCACCTCTAACGAAGAGGGCGCCTTGTTGGCGCGTCTGGCCGAAGGGCTGGGCAGCGGCAATCTGGATCACCGTCTGCTCAACCGCGATTTCTCCGATGCTGCGGTGGCCGAAGCGTTTGCCACGCCGTTGGCCGAGATCGAGCACGCCGATGTGGTGGTGCTGTTCGGCACCAACGTGCGTCACGAACTGCCGCTGCTGCATGCGCGTCTGCGCAAGGCCAACATCCAGAACGGGACCAAGATCCATTCGGTCAACCCGGTCGATTTCGATTTTGCCTTTACCCAGGCGAGCCGCACCGTGGTTGCGCCGTCGCAGCTGGCTGGCGCGCTGGACGATGCGGCATTGCGCGATGCGGTCAAGGGCGCCACGCGTGCCGTGATCGTGGTTGGTGCACTGGCTGAAAATCATCCGCAGGCTGCCGCACTGCGTGCTGCTGCACGTGATTTTGCTGCTGCAACCGGCGCCTCGCTGTGCCGCATCCCGCAGGGCGCCAATGCCGTTGGTCTGGTCTCGCAAGGTGTATTGCCGAGCGCACGCGATGTCACCGGCATGCTGGCGCAGCCGCGCCAGGCCTATGTGTTGTACGGCATCGAGCCAGGTCTGGACTTCGCCGATGCCGCAGCTGCACGCAGCGCGCTTGCTGGTGCCAAGGTCGTTGCATTCAGCCAGTTCGCCTGCGCTTCAACGCGCGATGTGGCCGATGTGATCCTGCCGATCGGCGCATTGCCGGAAATCGATGCATCGCTGACCAATCTCGATGGTCGCGTGCAGACCGCACGTGCCGCCGGCCGCTTGCCGGTGGAAGCGCGTGAAGGTTGGCGCGTGTTGCGCGCACTTGGCGGCGAGCTGGGTCTGGCCGGTTTCGAATTCATCGATCTGGTCGGCCTGCGTGCCGGCATGCAGAACCGCAGCGTGACGCCTGCAACCTCCGCACAGCCAGTGGCTGCGAGCGAGGGGCTGGAAGTGGCCGCGACCGCTGCGATCTATCGCACCGACGCAGTGGTACGCCGCGCCGCTGCACTGCAGTCGCATCCGCTCAACATCGCGCCGTGTGTGGCCATGCATCCGGAGCAGGCAGCGCAGTTGCAGATTGGCGCAGGTCAGATGGTCAAGGTCGGCACCGATGCCGGTAAGGCAACGCTGCCGGTGGTGCTGGACAAGCGCGTCGCGCCGGGGACGGTGTGGATCGAATCCGGCCATGGCGCAACCGCGCCGCTTGGTGCCGGTCGGGTAACGGTGGTGGCTGCATGAACGAATTGCTGTTGAATCTGGTCAATCCTTTGCACCAGTGGTTCGTCGGGCTGGGCGATGGCGGCGTGGTGTTGTGGACCGTGCTGAAGATCTTGCTGATCGCGGTGCCGGTGATCGTGGCGGTGGCGTTCTTTGTGGTCTGGGAGCGCAAGCTGATCGGTTGGATGCACGTACGCCACGGGCCGATGTACGTGGGCATGGGCATCTTTCAGGCCTTCGCCGACGTGTTCAAACTCCTGTTCAAGGAGATCGTGCAGCCGAGCAGCGCGCACAAGGCGATGTTCATCATCGCGCCGCTGCTGACGCTGGCGCCGGCCTTCGCGGCTTGGTCGGTGGTGCCGTTCGATGCGCAGCTGGTGCTGTCCAACGCCAACGTCGGCTTGCTGTATCTGCTGGCGATGACCTCGCTGGGCGTGTACGGCATCATCCTGGCCGGTTGGGCCTCCAACTCCAAATATGCGTTTCTGGGTGCGATGCGCTCGGCCGCGCAGGTGGTCAGCTACGAAATCGCGATGGGCTTTGCGCTGGTCGGCGTGATGATCGCGTCGGGCAGCGTCAACCTGAGTCAGATCGTGTTTGCGCAGGGCGGTAGCTCGGGCGTAGGCGATTGGTTCCTAATCCCGCTGTTCCCGTTGTTCATCGTGTACTGGGTGTCCGGCGTCGCCGAAACCAATCGCGCGCCGTTCGACGTGGTGGAAGGCGAATCGGAAATCGTTGCCGGCCACATGGTGGAGTACTCGGGCGGTGCGTTCGCGCTGTTCTTCCTGGCCGAATACGCCAACATGATCCTGGTCAGCTTCCTGATCTCGATCTTCTTCCTTGGCGGCTGGTTGAGCCCATGGCCGCAGGCCTGGGGCAATCCGGATATCTCGCCGTGGGTCGATTGGCTGTGGAAGGGCGGTTGGCCGTGGCTGTTGATGAAGGTGTTCTTCTTCGCCAGTGCCTACATCTGGTTCCGTGCCAGCTTCCCGCGCTACCGCTATGACCAGATCATGCGTCTTGGCTGGAAGGTGTTCATTCCGCTGACGATCGTGTGGATCGCAGTGACGGCGTTGATGGTGTTTTACGGCGTGATCCAGAAGGGCGTGTAATTGATGAACAAGATCACCCATTACTTCAAAAGCTTGCTGCTGCTCGAACTGCTCGGAGGCTTGTGGCTGACGTTGAAATACACGTTCAAGCCCAAGTACACCGTGCTGTATCCGATGGAGAAGTTCCCGCAGTCGCCGCGCTTCCGTGGCGTGCATGCGCTGCGTCGTTATCCCAACGGCGAAGAGCGTTGCATCGCCTGCAAGCTGTGTGAAGCGGTGTGCCCGGCGCTGGCGATCACCATCGACTCGGCCAAGCGCGAGGACGGTTCGCGTCGTACCACCCGCTACGACATCGATCTGTTCAAGTGCATCTTCTGCGGCTTCTGCGAAGAAAGCTGCCCGGTGGATTCGATCGTCGAGACGCACCTCCTCGAGTATCACTTCGAGAAGCGCGGCGAAAATATTCTTAACAAGCCGCAGCTGCTGGCGATCGGAGACCGGTTCGAAACCGAGATCGCCGAGCGTCGCGCTGCCGATGCCGCCTTCCGTTGAGGTCATGATGGACTGGGTCAAAATTGCTTTCTACGCGTTCTCCGCCGTCGCGGTCGTCTCTGCGGGTGCGGTGATCAGCGTGCGCAATCCGGTGTACGCCGTGTTGTGCCTGATCCTCACCTTCTTTTCGATGGCGTGCATCTGGTTGCTGGTCGGCGCCGAGTTCCTTGGCGTGACGCTGGTGCTGGTTTACGTCGGTGCGGTGATGGTGCTGTTCCTGTTCGTGGTGATGATGCTGGACATCGACACCAGCCGCCTGCGCGAGGGTTGGGTCAAGTACATGCCGGTCGGCGTCATCGTGGCGGTCGCCATGTTTGCGCAGATGGTCACCCTGATCGGCGTCAAGGCACGCAGCGCCACGCCGTTCCCGGCCGACAACGCTGCCGCGCAGGCGGCCGACGTGTCGAACCTGACCTGGCTGGCCAAGAGCCTGTACACCGAGTTCCTGCTGCCATTCGAATTTGCCGCAGTGATCCTGACCGTGGCGGTGGTGGCCGCCGTGATGCTGACCTTGCGCAAGCGCACCGGCATCAAGCACCAGAACGCCGGTGAGCAGTCGCGGGTCAAGGCAGGCGATCGTCTGCGCATGGTCAAAATGGCGGTTGAAAAGCCGGTACAGGTCGCGCCTAAGCTCGATGCGGCTGACGGACAGGAGGCGAAGTCTTGATTACCTTGGGCCACCTGCTTGGACTGGGCGCGGTGCTGTTCTGCATCTCGCTGGCCGGCATCTTCCTCAACCGCAAGAACGTCATCGTGTTGCTGATGTCGATCGAGCTGATGCTGCTGTCGGTCAACGTCAACTTCATTGCGTTCTCGCGCGAGCTCGGCGACCCCGCCGGTCAGTTGTTCGTGTTCTTCATCCTGACCGTTGCCGCTGCGGAGGCTGCGATCGGCCTTGCGATCCTGGTGACTCTGTTCCGCACGCGCCGCACGATCAATGTGGCCGAAGTCGATACGTTGAAGGGCTGACCTGTAGATGGAAATCACTCTCTCCAAGAGTCTGTTGATTGCAGTGGTGCTTGCACCGCTGGTCGGCAGCATCATCGCCGGCCTGTTCGGTCGCCAGGTAGGGCGCAAGGGCGCGCAATACGTCACGATCCTGGGCGTGGCGGTCAGCTGCGTGCTGTCGTGCCTGACGCTGTATCAACTGGTGGAGCAGGGCGCCAGCCCGTTCAACCAGAACCTGTACACCTTCTTCGACGTCGGTAACTACTCGGCGCATGTCGGCTTCATGGTCGATCGCCTGACCGCGATGATGATGGTGGTGGTGACCTTCGTCTCGCTGCTGGTGCACATCTACACCATCGGCTACATGGAAGAAGACCCGGGTTACCAGCGCTTCTTCAGCTACATCTCGTTGTTCACCTTCTCCATGCTGACGCTGGTGATGAGCAACAACTTCCTGCAGCTGTTCTTCGGCTGGGAAGCGGTGGGCTTGGTGTCGTATCTGCTGATCGGTTTCTGGTTCAAGCGCCCGACTGCGGTGTTTGCCAACATGAAGGCGTTCCTGGTCAATCGCGTCGGCGACTTCGGTTTCATTCTCGGCATTGCCGGTGTGCTGCTGTGGTTCGGTTCGCTGGACTACTCCACCGTGTTTGCCAACGCGACCACCATGGCCGGTGCCAAGGTGCAGCTGTTCGCGGGCCACGAGTGGAGCGTGATGACGCTGATCTGCATCTGCCTGTTCATCGGTGCGATGGGCAAGTCGGCGCAGGTGCCGCTGCATGTGTGGCTGCCGGACTCGATGGAAGGACCGACGCCGATTTCGGCACTGATTCACGCCGCGACGATGGTGACCGCCGGCATCTTCATGGTCGCGCGCATGTCGCCGTTGTTCGAGCTGTCGGAAACCGCGCTCAACTTCATCCTGTTCATCGGTGCGACCACGGCCTTCTTCACCGGCCTGATCGGTATCGTGCAGAACGACATCAAGCGCGTGGTCGCGTATTCCACGCTGTCCCAGCTCGGCTACATGACCGTGGCGCTGGGCGTGTCTGCCTACTCGGCGGCCGTGTTCCATCTGATGACGCATGCCTTCTTCAAGGCGCTGCTGTTCCTGGCAGCCGGCTCGGTCATCATCGGCATGCACCACGAGCAGGACATGCGCAAGATGGGCGGCCTGCGCAAGTACATGAAGGTGACCTACTGGACCAGCGTGATCGGTACGTTGGCATTGGTCGGTACGCCGTTCTTCTCCGGCTTTTACTCGAAGGACACCATCATCGAGGCAGCTGCGCATCATGCCCATGAGTCGCATAGCTGGATCGCGACCTATGGCTACTGGGCGGTGCTCGGCGGCGTGCTGGTCACCAGCTTCTACAGCTTCCGTCTGCTGTTCCTGACCTTCCACGGCAAGGAGCGCTTCCGCGACGCCCATGCGCAGGATGCCCATGGACACCACGACAGCGCGCATACCGATGCCGAAGCACAGGTCCACGCGCACGATAGTCATACGCACGATGCCCATGCACACGATACGCATGGCCACGATGACCACGGTCATGGCCATCACGGTGCCCATGAGCCGCACGAGTCCAAGTGGGTGGTGACGCTGCCGCTGATCCTGCTGGCGATCCCTTCGGTGGCGATCGGCTTCTTCACCATCGGCCCGATGTTGTTTGGCACCGATTGGCAAGGTCACCATGCGGCGCATGCCATCAAGGGGCAGGCGGTCTCGTTCTTCACCGGCATCGTCGATTTCTACGATCCGGCGCGTGACACCGTCGGCGCACTGGCCGAAGAGTTCCATGGCCCGGTCGCCTTCGCACTGCATGGCATGATGGCGGCACCGTTCTTCCTGACGGTCGCCGGTCTGCTGCTGGCTGCGCTGTTCTATCTGTGGAAGCCGGAACTGGCCACCAAGTCGCGCAAGGCGTTCGCGCCGGTGGTGTGGCTGCTGGAAAACAAGTACGGCTTCGACAAGCTCTGGATCAATGGCTTCGCCGGTGGCGGCGTGGTCCTTGGCAAGGCGTCACGTGCCATCGATACCCATGTGGTCGACGGTGTCGTCGTCAATGGTTCTGCCCGACTGATCGACCTGGCTGCAAATCTGCTGCGTCGCACGCAATCCGGTTTCCTCTATCACTACGCCTTCGCAATGATCATCGGTTTGATCGCCTTGTTGGCGGTACTGATGCATTTCTGGCGTTGACCTGTACGGAATAAGAAAACGTGTCGAACTGGCCTTTACTGTCTATCTTGATCTGGCTGCCGATTATCGGTGGCGCCTTGATCCTTGCGTTGCGCAACGCCGAGACTGCCCGCTGGGCATCGTTGGCGGTGGCGGTGGCGACCTTTGTGCTGAGTCTGCCGCTGCTGGGCTACGACACCGCCAATGACGCCTTGCAGTTCGTCGAACTGCACGCCTGGATCCCGGCCTACAACATTGGCTACAACCTGGGCGTTGACGGCATCGCGGTCGCGTTGATCGTGCTGACCACACTGGTGACGGTGCTGGCCCTGATCGGCGCCTGGCGCTCGATCGACAAGCGCGTCAATCAGTACGTTGCTGCTTTCCTGATCCTGGAAGGTGTCACGCTGGGCATCTTCGCTGCCACCGACGCGATGCTGTTCTACGTCTTCTTCGAAGCCATGCTGATTCCGATGTTCCTGATCATCGGTGTCTGGGGCGGCCCGCGGCGTATCTATGCGGCGATGAAGTTCTTCCTGTACACCTTCCTCGGCTCGGTGCTGATGCTGGTGGGCCTGGTCTACCTGTATCTGAAGGGCGGCAGCTTCCAGCTCGCCGACCTGTACGCGCTGCAGCTGACCGCCAAGGAGCAGACCTGGATCTTCTTCGCGTTCCTGATCGCCTTCGCGGTCAAGGTGCCGATGTTCCCGGTGCATACCTGGCTGCCCGATGCGCACGTTGAGGCCCCGACCGCCGGTTCGGTGATCCTTGCCGCGATCGCGTTGAAGATCGGTGGCTACGGCTTCCTGCGCTTCAACCTGCCGATCGTGCCGGACGCCAGCAATGAGTTCGCCTGGTTGGTGATCACGCTGTCGCTGATCGCGGTGATCTACGTCGGCCTGGTGGCACTGGTGCAGGACGACATGAAGAAGTTGGTGGCGTATTCGTCCATCGCGCACATGGGCTTCGTCACTCTCGGCACCTTTATCGCCTTCACCCTGGTGCGCGACTACGGCAGCAACGATGCCGCACGTCTGGGCCTGCAGGGTGCGATGGTGCAGATGATTTCGCACGGCTTCGTCTCCGGTGCGATGTTCTCCTGCATCGGCGTCTTGTACGACCGCATGCATACCCGCCGCATCGCCGATTACGGCGGCGTGGTCAACGTGATGCCGTGGTTTGCCACCTTCGCCATGCTGTTCTTCATGGCCAATGCCGGCCTGCCAGGTACCAGCGGTTTCGTTGGCGAGTTCATGGTGATCCTGGCCAGCTTTCAGAAGCACCCGTTGATCGCCTTCGGCGCTGCCACCACGTTGGTGATCACTGCGGCTTACACCTTGTGGCTCTACAAGCGCGTGTTCTTCGGTGAAGTGGCCAACGCACACGTGGCCGAGTTGAAGGACATCAATGGCCGTGAGGCATTCGTGCTGGGGGTGTTCGCCGCTGGCGTGCTGGCCCTGGGCCTGTATCCGAAGCCGCTGACCGATCTGATGGAACCATCGATCGCCAAGCTGGCTACCCAGATTGCCGCGACCAAGCTGTAACTGCTTGCCGTACGTACCGATTTTCAGGATTTGATGATGACCACGCCAACGCTCGCGCCGTTGACCACCGCTGACCTGGCTCCGCTCGCACCGGAGCTGGTGCTGATCGGCGGCGCCTTTGCTCTGTTGATGCTCGATCTGTTTATGAGCCAGCGGCACAAGGTCTGGACCCACCTGTTCTCCGTGGCCGTGCTGGCCGTGGTGTTCGCGTTGCTGGCGACCGGAACGGGCGGGCAGGGCGAAGCCTTCCACGGCATGTTCGTCCGAGACACCGCAGCCGACGTCATGAAGACGGTGATCGTGCTGGTCAGCGGCCTGAGCCTGGTTTATGGCTGGACCTACCTGCGCGAGCGCAACCTCTACCAGGGCGAAATCCCGGTGCTGGTGCTGTTCGCCACCGCCGGCATGATGCTGCTGGCCTCGGCAGGCAGCCTGCTGATGGTGTATCTGGGCCTGGAACTGCTGGCCCTGTGCTCGTACGCACTGGTTGCGTCCAATCGCGATAACGGCCTGGCCACCGAAGCGGCGATGAAGTATTTCGTGCTTGGTTCGCTGGCGTCGGGTCTGTTGCTGTACGGCATGTCGCTGGTCTACGGCGCTACCGGCACGTTGAGCCTGGCGGGTATCCATGACGCCATCGAAGGCTCCAACGAGCGCACGCTGCTCCTGACCGGCACCATCTTCATGATCGCCGGCGTGGCCTTCAAGCTGGGTGCCGCCCCGTTCCACATGTGGCTGCCCGACGTGTATCAGGGTGCGCCCGCACCGATCGCGTTGTTCATCAGTTCCGCGCCCAAGTTGGCTGCCTTTGGTATGGCCTATCGCCTGCTCGAAGTCGGCATGGGTCCGTTGTCGCAGCAGTGGCATCTGTTGATCGGCGGCCTGTCGGCACTGTCGCTGGTGATCGGCAACCTGATGGCGATTGCGCAGACCAATCTCAAGCGCATGCTCGCGTATTCGACCGTCTCGCATATCGGCTTCCTGTTGATGGGCGTGGCCGGTGGCGGCGAAGAAGGCTATGCCGCGGCGATGTTCTACGCAGTGAGCTACACCATCATGTCGACCGCTGCGTTCGGCGCCATCATCGCGTTGTCGCGTAATGGGTTTGAAGCCGAGAACATCGACGACTTCAAGGGGCTCAACGCACGCAATCCATGGATGGCCGGCCTGGTGCTGTGCATCATGGCCTCGCTCGCAGGTATCCCGCCGTTCCTTGGCTTCTGGACCAAGCTGGCCGTGTTGGGCGCCGCGGTGAAGGGCGACATGTTGTGGCTGGCGTTGGTCGGCGTGCTCTGCGCGGTGATCGGTGCGTACTACTATCTGCGCGTCATCAAGGTCATGTACTTCGATGAGCCGGTGGGTGAGCCGTTGCCGGCCAACAACGACCGTGTGCTTGGCACCGTCCTCGGCGTCAACGCACTCGCACTGCTGGCACTCGGTCTGGCCTGGAGCCCGATCATGGTGTGGTGCCAGCGCGCATTTGCGGGCCTTGCGTAAGACTTACGTGCCTGCCTACCGTTGTGGGCGCGTGCGTCGGGCGCGCCTTTGACGCGTTACTGAAATAAAGTCGTGATTGCTGTTTCGTTTTTGTTGCAATGCGGTTATCATTTGCCGCGACGTTGAAGACCTCCAAGGTTTTCAATCGATGAAAAACTAGGGCTTGCAATTGCCGCTCAAGTTCTTCATAATTCCGCTTCTGCTGCGGGGTGGAGCAGTCTGGCAGCTCGTCGGGCTCATAACCCGAAGGTCGCAGGTTCAAATCCTGCCCCCGCTACCAAGTTTGAATTGCTGCTTTAATGCAGTTTGCCTTAGGGCAGCAGTTCATGTTCTTGGATCGCAAAGACGCATGTTCCCGTCTTTGCGCCGACCCTGAGAGGTCGGGCTTTTTTCACGCAAGGGGCCCATCGGGCCCCTTGTTTTTTCCGGAACCGGAAAGTTTGCTGCCGGTTGCCGGGGTTCTACTGGCAATCATTTGATCAGGGCAGTCTGTGAGCGAAAAAGCGACCGAAATCGCGAATCTGCTGAGTCCAACGGTTGAGTCCTTGGGCTTGGAACTGCTGGGTGTGGAATATCTTCCCGCGCCAGGTGGCGCCACGTTGCGCCTGTATATCGATGTGCCGCTGGCCGAGCAGCCCGAGCGCATGGTCAACGTCGATGACTGCGAGCGCGTGAGCCGCGAAGTCTCTGCCCAGCTCGACGTCGAAGATCCCATCACCGGCAACTACACGCTTGAAGTGTCGTCGCCGGGTGTCGACCGCCCCTTGTTTACGCTTGAGCAGTTCGCACGTCATGTCGGCGAGTCCGCGAAGATCGTGTTGAAGCTGGCGCAGGATGGTCGGCGCCGCTTTCAGGGCAAGATCCTGCGGATCGAGGCGGAGGCCGACGCCGTGGTGTTTGCCATCGACGGCAAGGATGTGCAGATCGGCTTCGACAACATCGACAAGGCGCGCATCCTGCCGGATTGGGTCGCTTTGGGCCTGGCGCCGCAAAAACCGAATAAGCCCGGCCCGAAAAAACCCGGGCACGAGAAGAAGAAACCATCCAACGAGTCGGCGGCTGGCAAGCCGCGCGCGGAGTGACTAAATGAGCAAGGAACTTTTGCTGGTAGTGGATGCGGTGGCCAACGAAAAGGGCGTGCCGCGCGAAGTGATCTTCGATGCGATCGAGGCCGCGTTGGCTTCCGCAGCGAAGAAGCGCTATCCCGACCAGGACGTGCTGGCGCGCGTGACCATCGACCACAAGGACGGTAACTACGAAACCTACCGTCGTTGGGAAGTGGTCGCCGACGATGTGGTGATGGAGTCACCGGATCGCCAGGTGCGTCTGATGGACGCCATCGACGAAGCCGACGGCGTGGATGTGGGCGACTACATCGAAGAACAGATCGAAAACCCGGATTTCGGCCGTATCGCCGCACAGGCTGCCAAGCAGGTGATCGTGCAGCGTGTGCGCGAAGCCGAGCGTCAGCAGGTTGTGGACGCATGGAAGGATCGCGTCGGCGAGTTGATCACCGGTGTGGTCAAGCGTGCCGAGCGCGGCAATATCTTTGTCGATCTGGGCGGCAATGCCGAAGCCTTCATTCCGAAGGACAAGGGCATCCCGCGCGATGTGCTGCGTCCGGGCGACCGCGTGCGCGGCTATCTTGCCGAAGTGCGTTCCGAACCACGTGGCCCGCAGCTGTTCATCAGCCGCGCCGCGCCGGAATTCATGATCGAGCTGTTCAAGCTCGAAGTGCCGGAAGTGGGCCAGGGCCTGGTCGAGATCAAGGCCTGCGCCCGCGATCCGGGCGACCGCGCCAAGATCGCCGTGATCGCGCACGACACCCGCACCGATCCGATCGGCGCGTGCATCGGTATGCGCGGTTCGCGCGTGCAGGCGGTGTCCAACGAGCTCAATGGCGAGCGCGTGGACATCGTGTTGTGGAACGAGAACCCGGCCAACTTCGTCATCAATGCGATGGCGCCGGCCGAAGTGCAGTCGATCATCGTCGATGAAGACAAGCATTCGATGGACCTGGCTGTGGCAGAAGATCGCCTGGCCCAGGCGATCGGCAAGGGCGGCCAGAACGTACGTCTGGCCAGCCGCCTGACCGGTTGGCAGCTCAACGTGATGACCGCCGACCAAGTGGCCGCAAAGTCCGAAGCCGAACAGACCTCCGCGCGCCAGTTGTTCATGGATCGCCTGGAAGTGGACGAAGAAATCGCAGCGATTCTGGTGACCGAAGGTTTCAATACGGTCGAAGAAATCGCCTACGTGCCGGTCGGCGAGTTGCTGGCGGTGGAAGGCTTCGACGAAGACATCGTCGAAGAGTTGCGTGCCCGTGCCCGCGATGCGCTGCTCAACGCCGCGCTGGCCGAGGAAGAAGGCCTGGAAGGAACTCAGCCCACCGAGGACCTGCTGACGCTGGAGGGGATGGACGAGGAAACGGCCTTTGCTCTGGCCGAGCACGGCGTGCGCACCAGCGAGGACTTGTCCGACCTGGCAGCGGACGAGATCGTCGACTTCGGCATCGAGGGCTTGACCCAGGAGCGCGCCGCGACGCTGATCCTGGCGGCCCGCGCCGAGGAGATCGCCCGTTTGGAGCGCGGCGAATGAGCCGGCAATGAACCGCGCCCTGACCCCATCAGGGCTTAGAATCAGCGCTTCCCTTGCTCTGGGCGAGGGGGCGCCAACCAGATCATAGGATCCGAATGTCGCAGCAAACCACCATCCGCAAGCTTGCCGAACTGGTCAATACGCCGGTCGATAAACTGCTGGTTCAACTGGCCGAGGCCGGAATGAAGTTCAGCGGTCCCGACCAGGTCGTGACCAGCACCGAGAAGATGAAACTGCTTGGCTTCCTGCGTCGCACGCATGGCAAGGCCGAGACGCCTGCCGAAGCGGCAACCGAAGCAGCCAAGAAGATCACGCTCAATCGGCGCAAGCTGCAGGAAGTCACGGTCAGCGCCGGCCGCACCAAGACCACGGTCAACGTGGAAGTGCGGCAGAAGCGCACCTACGTGAAGTCCGAAAATGAAGGCAGCGGCCGTGCCGCGCCGATGACGCCGGACGAAGAACGCGCTGACATCCTGGCCAAGCTCGCCGCATCGCGTCAGCGCAACCTCGACGAGCAGCAGGCGCTGGCCGAAAGCGACCGTGTGCGCGATGAAGCGATTCAGCGCAAGCGCGATGAAGAGCAGGCCGCGAAGGACCGTATCGAAGCCGAGCGCAAGGCTGCCGAGGAAGCCGCTGCGGCTGCCAGTGCGCCGGCCCCGGTTGCTGCCGCGCCTACGCCGTCTTCCGCTCCTGCAGCACGTGCGCCGTCGTCGCCGTCTTCTGCACCGCGTCCGGCCCGCCCGGCTGGCGCATCGCCCGCCTCGCGTCCGGCCACGCCGGCACGTCCGGACGATCGTAATAATGCGGCCAAGCACAAGACGCGCGGTTCGCACGTCATGGTGGCCGGCGTCGAAGACGACGATGCGACCAAGCGCTTTGCCGGGCAGTTGCATCTGTCCGCGGCCGATCGCGCGCGTCGTTCCAATGTGCGTAGCAAGCCGACCGGTCGTCCGGGTTCGTCTTCTTCGCGCCGTGGCAACGACAGCGGGCGGGGCGGCAACCAGGGCAACAGCGGCCCGCACGGGTTCGAGCGTCCGACCGCACCGGTGGTGCGTGAAGTGGCGATCGGCGAAACGATCACTGTGGCCGATCTGGCGCAGAAGCTCGCGCTCAAGGGCGGCGATGTGGTCAAGGCGCTGTTCAAGATGGGCGTCATGGCGACCATCACCCAGAGCATCGACCACGATACCGCCTCGCTGGTGACCGAAGAACTCGGCCACAAGGCCACGCGTGCCGACAATGCCGACTTCGAGGATGCGCTGCTGGCGCATGCCGAAGGTGCCGAAGGCGATGCCGTGCAGCGTCCGCCGGTGGTAACCATCATGGGTCACGTCGATCACGGCAAGACCTCGCTGCTGGATTACATCCGTCGCACCAAGATCGCCTCGGGCGAAGCCGGTGGCATCACCCAGCACATCGGTGCGTATCACGTCGAAACCGGTCGTGGCGTCATCAGCTTCCTGGATACGCCCGGCCATGCCGCGTTTACCTCGATGCGTGCACGTGGCGCCAAGATCACCGATATCGTGGTGCTGGTCGTCGCTGCCGATGACGGCGTGATGCCGCAGACCAAGGAAGCGGTGGCGCATGCCAGGGCGGCGGGTGTTCCGTTGATCGTGGCGGTGAACAAGATCGACAAGGCCGGTGCGGATCCGCTGCGGGTCAAGAATGAATTGCTGGCCGAAAACGTGGTGGCCGAAGACTTCGGTGGCGACACCCAGTTCATCGAAGTGTCGGCCAAGCTCGGTACCGGCGTGGACACGCTGCTGGATGCGATCTCGCTGCAAGCCGAAGTGCTGGAACTGAAGGCGCTGTCGGAAGGCCGCGCCAGCGGTACCGTCATCGAGTCGTCGCTGGACAAGGGCCGCGGCCCGGTCGCCACGGTGCTGGTGCAGCAGGGCGCGCTGAAGAAGGGCGATTACCTGGTCTGCGGTATCCAGTACGGCCGTGTGCGTGCGTTGTTCGACGAGACCGGTCATCAGCCGGCCTCGGCGGGTCCGTCGATCCCGGTGCAGGTGCTCGGCTTGTCCGGCGTGCCGGAAGCCGGCGACGACTTCGTGGTCGTCGACGACGAGCGTCTGGCCAAGGACGTGGCGCAGCAGCGCGAAACCAAGCGTCGCGAGTCGCGTCTGGTGGCTTCGGCAACCAACCGCATGGAAGACATCCTGGCGCAGATGGGCAAGGGCGAAGGTCAGCAGGTGTTGAACCTGGTCATCAAGGCCGACGTGCAGGGCTCTGTGGAAGCGCTCAAGCAGTCGCTGGTGGCGTTGTCCAACGACGACATCCGCATCAATGTGATCCACTCCGGCGTGGGCGGCATCACCGAGTCCGATGCGAATTCGGCCGCCGCTTCCAAGGCGACGATGATCGGCTTCAACGTGCGTGCGGATGCATCGGCACGCAAGATCGTCGAATCCAACGGCGTGGATCTGCGTTACTTCTCGATCATCTATGACGTGATCGATCAGGTGAAGCAGGTCGCCTCCGGTCTGCTCGGCGTGGAAATCCGCGAAGAGATCATCGGTATCGCGCAGGTCCGCGACGTGTTCCGCAGCTCCAAGTTCGGCGCGGTTGCAGGCTGCATGATCATCGAAGGCATTGTGAAGCGCAGCAAGCCGATCCGCGTGCTCCGCGACAGCGTCGTGGTGTTCGAAGGCGAGCTGGAATCGCTGCGTCGCTTCAAGGAAAACGTCGAGGAAGTGCGCAACGGTACCGAGTGCGGTATCGGCGTGAAGGCCTACAACGACGTCAAGGCCGGCGATCAGATCGAGTGCTTCGAGCGTATCGAAGTCGCGCGTACGCTGTAACGGCTGCGGCTGTCATGGCGACCGGGGCCTGCGGGCTCCGGCGTCGGCAAGCTGGAGTCGGTAACGCCCGATTTTTGGACAGCACGTTTTGCAAGGCGAGGGCGGCATGGCCGCCCACGTTCGTTTTTGGCTTCGGTGCCATCTGGCCCTCCGAATCAACCAGGTCCACGACCATGCCAACCAAATCATTCCATCGCACCGACCGCGTCTCGGCGCAGGTGCGTCGCGACCTCGGCACGATCGTGCACGCGGCCGTGCGCGATCACGGCCTGCCGTCGGTCAGCGTGTCCGATGTCGAAGTCACCCGCGACCTTGCGCATGCCAAGGTGTTCGTCACCGCGCTGCAGCAGGAGCGCTCGGTCGAAGCGGTCAAGGGGCTCAAGGAAATCGCCGGTCAGCTGCGCACGCAGTTGGCGCGCGCGATGAAATTGCGCCACGTGCCCGAGCTGCACTTTCATTACGACGATTCGGTCGATCGCGGCGAGCGCATCGACAACCTGTTGCGTGACCTGGACGACATCGGCCCCGAGGCCGCCTCCAGCGACGAAGACGCCGAGCAGCGCTGAGCGCTGTCTGGGCCGGCCGCCTCTTTCTACGCGGCCCTGATTTCAACGGGCGCGCATGGCGCCCGATTCGAGCACTGATCTTTTGAAACCCCGCATCGTCTATCGCCCGTTGCACGGCATCCTGTTGCTCGACAAGCCGGCTGGCGTCAGCTCCAACACCGCATTGCAGTCCGCACGCCGTTTGCTGCGCGCCGAAAAGGGCGGCCACACCGGCAGCCTGGATCCGCTGGCCACCGGCTTGTTGCCGTTGTGTCTGGGCGAGGCCACCAAGATCGCCGGCGTGTTGCTTGGTTCGGCCAAGGCCTACGACGCCGAGGTCGTGCTGGGCGTCACCACCGATACCGACGATGCCGATGGCGAGCCGCTGCGCGAGCGTGCGGTGCCCGAGTTGAGCGAAGACGCCTTGCGTGCGGCGCTGGCGCCATTTATCGGCCGTATCGCCCAGCAGGCACCGATCTACTCGGCACTCAAGCAGGGCGGCGAGCCGCTATACGCCAAGGCACGCCGCGGCGAGATCATCGAGGCGCCGGTGCGCGAAGTCGATGTGCATGCGATCGAACTGATCGGATATGCCGCGCCGCGCCTGCAACTGCGTGTGACCTGCGGTTCGGGCACGTATATCCGCAGCCTGGCGCGCGATCTGGGCGAAGTGCTTGGCTGCGGCGCGCATATCGCATCGTTGCGTCGGCTGTGGGTCGAGCCGTTCCGCGTCCCGCAGATGATCACGCTGGAAGCGCTGTCTACGGCGCTGGACGCCGGTACCGATGCGCAGGAATTGTTGCTGCCGATCCGGGCCGGATTGGCCGATTTTGCGCGGATCACCCTGGACCAGGCACACACGGCCCGTTTCCGCATGGGCCAGCGCTTGCGCGATGCCGCATTTCCGGATGGCCAGGTGGCCGTGTTCGGACCGGACGGAATCCCCTTAGGTCTAGGCCTGGTGGACATGGAAGGGCGGTTGTCGCCTCAGCGGTTGTTCAATGGACTGAACGAAGCCCAGGCTTGTTAAGTTTTAGTCAACTTGTCCCCGGGCTCGCACGACGTTACAATTTCGCGGCCCCGTTCGGGGCACCTCCAGCGCCAAGCGCGCTCATCCCAAGCAAACGGCGAGTCCGGCGGTGCGTCATGCACGTTCCTGTCGACCACGCATCTATCGAGAAAACACATGTCCGTCGACACCCAGAAAGTCATTGAAGACAACAAGCGCAGCGCCCAGGACACCGGCTCCCCGGAAGTGCAGGTCGCTCTGCTGACCGCCCGCATCGAACTGCTGAGCGGTCACTTCAAGACCCACAAGAAGGATCATCACAGCCGTCGTGGTCTGCTGCAGATGGTCAACCGTCGCCGCAGCCTGCTCGACTACCTGAAGAAGAAGGACAGCGAGCGTTACAAGTCGCTGATCGAAAAGCTCGGCCTGCGCCGCTAATCGAGTCCTACCACCGCGGTGCAGCGATGCGCCGCGGTTTTGTTTTGGTCATTTGTATTTCGTTATTTGCACCAAGTAATTCATGGGCCGGAGCCTCCCGGCCGCCCGTTCTCGGCATGGGTCGACGACGGTCCAACGAAGACAGCAACACCTAAGGAAAAAACCTCCGTGGCAAAAATCACCAAAACCTTCCAGTACGGCAAGCACACCGTCACCCTGGAGACGGGCGAAGTCGCTCGCCAGGCAGGCGGCGCCGTCATCGTCAAGTTTGACGACACCGTACTGCTGGTCACCGCCGTCGCCGCCAAGACCGCGCGCGAAGGGCAGGACTTCTTCCCCCTGACGGTTGATTATCAGGAGAAGTTCTATGCCGGCGGCCGCATCCCGGGCGGCTTCTTCAAGCGCGAAGGACGTGCGACCGAGAAGGAAACGCTGATCTCGCGCCTGATCGATCGTCCGATCCGTCCGCTGTTCCCGGAGGACTACAAGAACGAAGTACAGATCATCGCCACGGTGATGTCGATGAACCCGGACATCGACGGCGATATCGCCGCGCTGATCGGCGCATCGGCGGCACTGTCGCTGGCCGGTACCCCCTTCAACGGCCCGATCGGCGCCGCCAAGGTGGGCTACAAGAACGGTGAGTACATCCTCAACCCGACCATCACCGAGCTGAAGGATTCGCAGCTGGAGCTGGTGGTTGCCGGTACCGCCAATGCAGTACTGATGGTGGAGTCGGAAGCGGCGCTGCTGTCCGAAGAAGTGATGCTGGGCGCGGTCACCTTCGGTCATCGCGAACTGCAGAAGGTCATCAACGTCATCAACGAGCTGACCGTCGAAGCCGGCACCAAGCCCAGTACCTGGGTTGCGCCTGCCAAGAACACCGCACTGATCAACGCGCTGAAGGAAGCGGTCGGCGCGCAGCTGTCCGGTGCCTTCCAGGTGCGCGACAAGCTGCAGCGTCGCGACGCGATCTCGGCGATCAAGAAGGACGTGCTCGAGTCGCTGTCCGGCCGTGTTGCCGCGGAAGGCTGGAGTTCGGCTGAGTTGTCGAAGGAATTCGGCGAGCTGGAATACCACACCATGCGCGACTCGGTCCTGGAGACCAAGGTGCGTATCGATGGCCGTGCACTGGATACCGTGCGTCCGATCTCGGTGCAGGCCGGCATCCTGCCGCGTACCCACGGCTCGGCGCTGTTCACCCGCGGCGAGACGCAGGCGATCGTGGTCACCACGCTGGGCACCGCCCGCGATGGCCAGGTGATCGACGCGGTCAGCGGCGAGTACAAGGAAAACTTCCTGTTCCATTACAACTTCCCTCCGTATTCGGTGGGCGAGTGCGGTCGTTTCGGTGCGCCCAAGCGTCGCGAAATCGGCCACGGCCGTCTGGCCAAGCGCGGCGTGCTCGCGGTGATGCCGAGCCTGGAAGAGTTCCCGTACACCATCCGCGTTGTGTCGGAAATCACCGAGTCCAACGGTTCTTCGTCGATGGCGTCGGTGTGCGGCAGCTCGCTGTCGCTGATGGATGCCGGCGTGCCGGTCAAGGCACCGGTGGCGGGCATCGCCATGGGCCTGGTGAAGGAAGACGACCGCTTCGTGGTGCTGTCCGACATCCTGGGTGACGAAGATCACCTGGGCGACATGGACTTCAAGGTGGCCGGTACTGCCGAAGGCGTGTCCGCGCTGCAGATGGACATCAAGATCGAAGGCATCACCGAAGAGATCATGAAGCAGGCATTGCAGCAGGCCAAGGCTGGCCGTCTGTACATCCTGGGCGAGATGTCCAAGGCGCTGACCACCCCGCGTCTGGAGCTGAGCGACTACGCGCCGCGTCTGCTGACCATCAAGATCCACCCGGACAAGATCCGCGAAGTGATCGGCAAGGGTGGCTCGACCATCCAGGCGATCACCAAGGAAACCGGTACGCAGATCGACATCCAGGACGATGGCACGATCATCATCGCCTCGGTGAATGCGATTGCCGCGCAAGCTGCGAAGTCGCGCATCGAGCAGATCACCTCGGACGTGGAGCCGGGCCGCATCTACGAAGGCAAGGTCGCCAAGATCATGGACTTCGGTGCGTTCGTCACCATCCTGCCGGGCAAGGATGGCCTGGTGCACGTCTCGCAGATTTCCAGCGAGCGCGTGGAGAAGGTCGGCGACAAGCTGAAGGAAGGCGATCTGGTCCGCGTCAAGGTGCTGGAAGTGGACAAGCAGGGCCGCATCCGTCTGTCGATCAAGGCAGTGGAAGAAGGCGAGGGCGTGCCGGCTTCGGCCGAGTAATCGCTGCGGGCTAATGCATCACTTGGGTGGTGCATGACGAAAAAGCGGGCTTCGGCCCGCTTTTTTGTTGTCAGTTCGGAATAACCCGTGCTTTGTTCCTTCTCCCTCCGGGAGAAGGTGGCGCGCAGCGCCGGATGAGGGTACGGGCAAAGCCTCGTGTGGTTGGAACGACGCGAGGGCTTCGCCTCGTACCCTCACCCCAACCCCTCTCCCGGCGGGAGAGGGGCTCTAATCCTTTTCACTGAGGTTGCTGCGTCGGCGCAGGCTGTGTTTCCGGACGCGGCGGTACGACGCGCGGAAAGCCCGGCGGCATCGTTTGATCTGCGGGCACAACGGAAGGCGCGGGCAACGGCTCAATCGGCGGCGGCGCAGTCATTACCGCATCAGGACGCAGCTTCAACAAGGCAGCCCAGTCGCGTCGATTGAAATCGCACAGTTCTTCGTGTGCCGGCGTGCATTCGCTGGCGATGCCCAGGCTGTCTTCGTTCTGGTCCTGAGCAGTGTCGGACTGCGGCGTCGGCAACACCACGCGGCCGGCGCGATCCAGCGGCATCTTGCGCATCATCACCGTGTTGAACACATTGCCGCCGATCAGATACAGCGTGCGGTCGCCACCGACGTTGGCAGCTATCACCACATCGCAATGCGATTGCCACGGCATCGGTGCGCTACCGCCAAGCGCGGCCTTGAGGCCGGCATAGCCGAGCGACACAGTGCGCCCGCGCAGCAGGCAGAGCATATCGCCAGGGGCGGGTTTTTCCACTGCAGGGTCGGTGAACCGATACGGCCCGCTGGCGCCGTCGTTATAGGCGCTGCGGATGTAATCCAGATGGCGCGCGGAGCGATGGAAGCCGCTCAGGCCGGCTTGCGTCATCACCCATGAGATGAAAGCCGCCGACCAGGGATTGTCGACCACAAACGCGCGGCACTCGCTGGCGGTATAGCGCGTGCCATCCAACGCTGCGCAATTGGATGCGCCGGGGCGACCGCCCATCGATGCCAGCGTGCCGCTGTCGCGCCAATAGCCTGCGACGCGTTGCCATGCGACCACGCCATGGTCGGCGAGATAGCCCGATTCGGCTTCGGTCACGCCAAGACTGGCCAGGCGACCTTTGGTATCGATGAAGGGGTGTTGCCACAAGCGGTGTTCGTTGCAGGCGCTACGCACGATGGCGATCGCTGCAGGGCTGGTGCCGAACCGTGGCGGCATGTCGCACACTTCCGCAGCAGCCGCGCTGCCGCCCCATCCTGCCAGCAACACGCAGATCCACGGCCAAGGTTTTACAGTCATCGCAGATCCAGTACTGAACAATCGCAGCAGGCTGACAGAGCTGCCTGCGGGCACATGTGAAATCTAGTGTGGCGGCGGGCCGAGTTTGAGCGACAGATCCACCGCCTGCACGTGCTTGGTAAGGCCGCCGATGGAAATGCAGTTCACGCCATCGTTGGCAATCGCGGCAATACCGGCCAGATCCACGCTGCCTGACACTTCGAGCGGAATGCGTTGTTCCAGTGGCAGGGCGGCAACGATACGCACCGCTTCGCGGCGCATTGCCGGGTCGAAGTCGTCGATCAGGATGCGTGTGCAACCGACCTGCAAGGCCTCGCGTAGCTGCTCCAGTGTTTCTACTTCGACCACCAACGGCAGCTGCGGTTGCTGCGCACGTGCCGCGTGCACGGCGGCACGCAACGAGCCGGCGGCGCGGATATGGTTTTCCTTGAGCATTACCGTATCGAACAAGCCGATGCGGTGATTGTCGCCACCGCCGCAGCGCACCGCGTATTTCTGCGCGGCGCGCAGGCCCGGCAGCGTCTTGCGTGTATCCAGGATGCGCGTGCCGGTGCCGGCTACCGCAGCGACATACGCAGCAGTGGTGGTCGCGGTAGCCGAGAGCGTCTGCATGAAATTAAGTGAGGTGCGCTCAGCGCTGACCAGGCTGCGGCTGCGGCCATACAGGAGGGCCAGCACCGTGCCGGCTCGCACGTGCTGGCCTTCCTGCACCTGCCAGTCGATGCGTACCTGCGGGTCGAGCGCACGATGCGTGGCGTCGAACCAGGGGCGGCCGGCGATCACCGCATCCTGCTTGCACAGCAGATACGCGCTGTCGGCCTGATCGGGCAACAGCGCGGCGGTGACATCGCCAGTGCCGATGTCCTCGGCCAGTGCGCGTGCCACATCGGCATCCACCAGCGCGGCGGGTGGCGCCTCCGGCACGGTCGTGCGCGCGAAAGAACTCACTTTTCGGGGAAGTCGGCGATCTGCGTGGTGCCGATGGCTTCCTCGGCCAGCAGCACCGGAATGCCATCGTCGACGCGGAAGATCTGCTTGCGGTCGCGGGTGATCAGCGCCTCGCGCAGCGGCTGTGCCTGCACGGTGCCGTCGGCACGCTGCAGGTTTCCGCCGGCGATGGCGGTGTTGAGTGCCTCCAGGCTCTTGCCGTCGAGCAGCGAAAGCGGTTGGCGGGTGTCGGGCGAGCACAGCAGGTCGAGCAGTTTGCGATCCATCGAAGTCTTGTCTTGCGTGGAGATTGGCTAGAATACGTCTTTACCGCAGGGCAGGGCCATGACCTCCAACCACTCCGCGCCGCTGGTCGGCATCGTGATGGGCTCCCGTTCCGATTGGGAAACCATGCAACACGCAGCTCAAAAGCTCGATGCGTTGGGCGTGCCTTACGAAGTCAAGGTGGTCTCGGCGCATCGCACCCCCGATGTGTTGTTCACCTATGCCGAGCAGGCAGGCGAACGCGGCCTGCGCGCGATCATCGCTGGCGCCGGTGGCGCAGCGCACTTGCCGGGCATGCTGGCGGCCAAGACGGCGGTGCCGGTGCTGGGTGTGCCGGTGCAGTCCAAGGCGCTCAACGGCATGGATTCATTGTTGTCCATCGTGCAGATGCCGGCCGGGATTCCGGTTGCCACGTTTGCCATCGGCAATGCCGGTGCCGCCAATGCGGCGTTGTTCGCGGCGGCGATGCTGGCACCCGATCAGGCGCAGATCGGCCTGGCATTGGCGCAGTTTCGTGCCAAGCAGACCGACGATGTGATGGCCAGCGACGACCCGCGCCAATGACCACGGTTGGCATTCTGGGTGGCGGCCAACTGGCACGCATGTTGGTGTTGGCCGGCGCGCCGTTGGGGCTGCGCTTTGCAGTGTTCGACCCGTCCGCCGATGCCTGCGCAGGGCAGGTGGCACCGCTGCAGGTCGGCGCATTCGACCAGACCGCTGCGCTTGCCGCATTCGCCGCGCAAGTGGACGTAATCACTTTCGATTTCGAAAACGTGCCGGCCGCCAGCGCGCAGCAGTTGGCCGCGCAGGTGCCGGTGTTTCCCAGTGCTGCCGCATTGGCGGTGGCGCAGGACCGGCTCAGCGAAAAAACCTTGTTCCGCGAGCTTGGCATTCCAGTGCCCGAGTTCGCCGCGATCGACGACCGTGCGGGACTCGATGCGGCATTGGTGCGCATCGGTACGCCCTGTATGCTGAAGACGCGCCGCTTCGGCTACGACGGCAAGGGCCAGTTCCGCATCAGGACGCTGGCCGATGCCGATGCCGCATGGGACGCGCTCGGCGCGCAGGCGGCGAACGTCGGGCTGATCGTGGAAGCCTTCGTGCCGTTCCAGCGCGAGGTCAGCGTGGTGGCGGTACGTGGCCGCGATGGCGAGTTTCGCGCCTGGCCGCTGACCGAAAACTGGCATGTGGACGGCGTGCTGTCGGCCAGTCTTGCGCCTGCAAGCGTGGATGCCGAGTTGCAGGCGGCAGCCGAGGCGCATGCGCGCGCGATTGCCGAGCGCCTGGACTATGTGGGTGTGTTCGCGCTGGAACTGTTCGTGCGCGATGGGCAATTGCTCGCCAACGAGATGGCGCCGCGCGTGCACAACTCCGGCCATTGGACCATTGAAGGCGCAGAGACCTCGCAATTCGAAAACCATGTGCGTGCGGTGCTTGGTTTGCCGCTCGGCAGCACCGCGATGCGCGGGCATGCCTGCATGCTCAACTGGCTGGGTACGATGCCGGACGCTGCTGCGTTTCTGGCAGTGCCCGGCGGGCACTGGCACGACTACGGCAAGCAATCGCGTGCAGGTCGCAAAGTCGGCCATGCAACGCTACGCGCCGATACGCCGCCGCTGCTTGCGCGCGCACTGGTCAATGCGGGCAGTGCCTTGCAGCGTGGGACGCAGGTTGGGCCGGTGGTTGCACGCTTGAGCGAGGCGTGATCTTCAAGGCGTATGAGCGGTGACGCAGTGATAGAGGCAAAACGCGCGACTCGTACTTAAGCCTTGTCGCGCAGCTCGATAGCCGCCACGCGCGGCTCTGCAGCAGTCGATCGATCTATTCACCGCGACCACAACTACTCTTCGCTGAGCCAAACTGCATGGCTAGCCTAACCGGCTAGCCACAAACTCCCAGTTGATCAGCTTCCAGAACGCGTCCAGGTAGTGCGCGCGATCCTGCTGATAATCCAGGTAGTACGCGTGTTCCCACAGGTCGCAGACGAGCAGTGGCGTGTCCGGCCCGGTCAGCGGCGTGGACGCATTCGGCGTGGCAACGACCGCCAAGGCGCCGTCCGGGCGCTGCACCAGCCACACCCAGCCCGAGCCGAACGTACCCAGCGCAACACGGTTGAATTCCTGCCTGAAGTGCGCAAAGTCGCCGAACGATGTGGCGATGCTGTCGGCCAGCCGGCCGAGTGGTTCGCCGCCGCCGCGTGGGCGCAGGCATTGCCAATAGAAATTGTGGTTCCAGACCTGCGCGGCCAGATGAAACAGCGTGCCTTGCGCCTGCGCGATGATCTCTTCCAGCGTCAGCTCGGCGAACTCGCTGCCTTCGATGCGCGCATTGAGCCGTTCGACCTCGCTGCGATGACAGACGCCGTGGTGCGCCTCCAATGTTGCCGATGACAGATGCGGCTCCAGAGCGGCGCGGGAGTAGGGCAGTGCAGCGTGTTCGATCGGCATGATGGCAAGGGCAGCGAAGGGAGTGCGGCGACAGGTCGCGCTGAAGGCTTACAATGCGCGCCTTTGCGGAAGTCTATCCGACCCGGCGGTCGGGCCTGCCGCTCCCAGTCAGGAGAGTCCAATGCCGGTGATGGAACGGATCCAGGCCGAAGTCGAACAACACCCGATCGTGTTGTTCATGAAAGGCACCCCGCAGTTCCCGATGTGCGGGTTTTCCAGTCGCGCAGTGCAGGCGTTGGTCGCTGCCGGCGCCGACCAGCTGCGCACAGTCAACGTGCTGGAAGAACCCGAAGTGCGCGCCAATCTGCCGCGCTATTCCAACTGGCCTACCTTCCCGCAGTTATTCATTCATGGCGAGCTGATCGGCGGTTGCGACATCACGCTGGAACTGTTCGAAGCCGGCGAACTCAAGCGCATCGTCAGTGAGGCCTATCAGCCGTGAGTGCGTTGCAGGGCCAGCCCGAGGCGGCTGCGTTGGCTGAGCGCGTGGTACTGATCACCGGTGCCGCCGGCGGTCTTGGCGCTGCCGTTGCGCAGGCGTGTGCATCTGCCGGCGCTACGGTTGTGCTGCTCGGTCGCAAGTTGCGCCCCCTGGAGCGGGTCTACGATGCGGTCGCCAGGCTGGGTCCGGAGCCGTTGCTGTATCCGCTGGATCTGGCCGGTGCTACGCCAGACGATTACATCGCACTTGCGCAACGTCTGCAGTCCGAACTGGGTGGTTTGCATGGCCTGCTGCACTGCGCTGCCGACTTCGCCGGCTTGACCCCGGCCGAACTGGCCGCCCCTGCAGACTTCGCACGCAACCTGCATATCAACCTCACTGCGCGCGCCTGGTTGACCCAGGCCTGCCTGCCGCTGCTGCGGCAGCAAGGCGATGCGGCGGTGGTCTTCGTCGTCGATGACCCTGCACGCGTTGGCCAGGCGTATTGGGGTGCCTATGGCGCTGCCCAGCATGCACAGCGTGGTCTGCTTGCCAGCCTGCATCACGAAACTGCCGCTGGCCCGGTGCGTATCAGTGGCCTGCAACCCGGGCCGATGCGCACTGCCTTGCGCGCACGTGCTTTCACCCATCAGGAAGATAGCGAGGCGGTCGACCCCGTACGCTATGCGTCCGCCTGCGTCACCTTGCTGTCCATGGCGGGCGCTGCGCACCGTGGTGCGATCTGGAGTCCTTCCGTATGACCATCCTGTCGGCAGCCTTGCTGCTGTTCCTGATCCTCGACCCGCTGGGCAACATCCCGGTGTTTCTCAGCGTACTCAAGCCGCTGCCGCCGAAGCGCCAGCGCTTCGTGCTCGCACGCGAATTGTTGATCGCCTTGTTCGTGCTGATGGCGTTCCTGTGGGGCGGCAAGTACGCGTTGGAGTTGATGCACTTGCGCCAGGAGTCGGTGGCTATCGCTGGCGGCATTGTATTGTTCCTGATCGGCATCCGCATGATCTTCCCGCGCCCGGAAGGCCTGATGGGCGAGATCCCCGATGGCGAACCCTTCATCGTGCCGCTGGCCATCCCGCTGGTGGCCGGCCCGTCGGGCATGGCTGCGGTGATGCTGATGGGCAGCAATGAGCCCACCCGGCTATGGGATTGGAGCCTGGCATTGATGATTGCCTGGATTGGTGCATCCACGATCCTGGCCTCGGCCCCGCTGCTGTACAAGCTGCTCGGCCACCGTGCACTGACCGCGATCGAACGACTGATGGGCATGCTGCTGGTGGCCATTTCGGTGCAGATGTTCTTGGACGGTTTGGGCACTTACTTCAAGTTGCCAGTGTCGATTTAGGGCGAGCTGGGGCAGGGCACTAGGCGTGCGTGGATGAAGTTGGTGCGGCCGGCGGTTGACTGGAGCCCAAGCGCAAGATTGATCCGGCGTACTAGCTGTCTCCCACTCCGCGAGTTGCGTGCAGCTTGATTTGGGATGTTGCTCATTCGGCCCGGCTCGCCTGCAGGCTTAGCGATGAGCGGTCTGCGCCATGGCATGACTCCGCATCAACCTTGTAGACGGCTTCACATCGCATCCGATGCGTAAAGCGGCGCTCATCCGATATCGCACGCATCGAATCACGTGTGCGCTTCATTCGGGACTCACGTCTCACTTCCTCTGCGACTTTGCACAATATGGCGTTTGCGCCTTCACATGCGAAGTTCATGTTGCACCGCGCGAAGTTTGTCACGCCGCCGTCACAATCAGGCCTTAGCGTGTTAATCTGTTGTTAACCGTTGCGGCAGCAACCAGCCGCGCGGCGAGGGATCCCAGATCATCGGCAGCCCATCCCCGGGAACGGTTGGGCTGACTGCGCCTTTTTGTCACTGCCCAACCTGTATCGAGGCTACCGAAATGACCCACCCCCGTTGTCTTCGCATCTCCAAGCTGACGCTTGGCCTTGTTGCCGCACTTGCCGCTGCCCCCGTGTTCGCGCAGAGCACCTCCGCCGGCGTCGCTGGCCTGGTCACCAGCAGCGGCGGTCAGCCGGTGCCGAATGCCGAAGTGACGATCACCCACGTCGAATCGGGCACCGTCAGCCGCGCCACCACCGATGCCAGCGGACGCTACAACGCGCGCGGCTTGCGTGTGGGTGGTCCGTACACCATCACCATCGCCGCTTCCGGCGCAGGCAACACGACACGTGAAGGCGTGTATTTGAACCTGGACAAGGTCAATCAGGTCGATGCAGCCCTGGGCGGAGATCTGGCCACGCTGGGCACGGTGCAGGCGATCGCCAGCAACTACGGTTCGGCGATCTTCAGCGCCAACAAAATGGGCACCGGCACCAATGTGACCCGTGAAGAAATCGAATCGCTGCCGTCGATCAACCGCAACCTGCAGGACTACGTACGTCTGGATCCACGCGTCGCGCAGACCGACAAGGCGCGTAACGAAATCTCCATCGCAGGCCAGAATCCGCGCTACAACGCGATCCGCGTCGACGGCATCAGCACCAACGACGCCTTCGGCCTGGAATCCAACAGCCTGCCAACCCCGCGCCAGCCGTTCTCGATGGACGTCATCGATGAAATCTCAGTGGACGTGGCCAATTACGACGTCACGATCAGTGGCGGCACCGGTGGCGTGATCAATGCGGTCACTAAGTCGGGCACCAACGAATTCCACGGTTCGGTCTATGGCACCTATCGCGAGAACGATTGGTCTGGCAAGAATCAGAACGACATCCGTCCGCAGCTATTTGATCGCGAGTCGACCTACGGTCTGACCCTGGGTGGTCCGATCGTCAAGGACAAGCTGTTCTTTTTCGCAAACTACGAAAAGTACAAGGGCAAAGGTGTTTTCACCGGTAACAGCGGCTTTGGCCCGACAGGTTCTGGCGCAAGCAATACGGTAAACATCACCCAGGCGCAGGTCGACGAGATCGCTGATATTTCGCGCAATGTGTACGGTTTTGATCCCGGAACCTTGACGTTGCCTGCATTGGATTCCGACTCCGAGGAAAAGGGCTTCAAGTTCGACTGGAACATCAGCGACAAGCACCGTGGCTCGTTTCGTTACGGCAAGTCCGAGCAGAGTACCGCCAATCTCAATGGTTTCAGCACCAGTTCCTTGGCTCTGAACTCGTTCCATTACGCTCGTGATTTTGAGTTGGAGACCTATACCGCACAGTTGTTCAGCGACTGGACCGAGACCTTCTCCACAGAGGCCAAGGTGTCTTATCGCGACTACTCTGCTGTGCGTACTGCAGCGTCGCAGTTGCCGGCCATCAATGTTCGCGTGGGCGCAAACTCGGTGAACCTCGGTACCGAGGCAAATACTCAGGCCAACGAGTTGCGCACTGAAACATGGAATGCTTTTTTCGCTGGCAACTTGTTCCTCAACGATCACACGGTAAAGTTCGGCTTCGACTACGAAGACAACGATATTTTCAACCTGTTTGGTCCGCGCGTTTTCGGTTCCTACAACTTTGATTCGATCGCTGCTTACCGCGCCAATCGTCCTGTGTCTTACCGGTATTCGTCTTCGAACACCGGTAATATTGATGACATCGCAGCCAAGTGGGGCCTGCGCAACCTCGGCCTGTTTGTTCAGGACACCTGGGCAGTCAACAACAACCTGACGTTGACCTTCGGCCTGCGCTACGACAAACAGATGGTTCCGGACAGCCCGCAGTTCAATCAAGCCGCGTTCAACGCCTTCGGCGTGCGTAACGACGCCACGCTCGATGGTAACGATCTTTGGCAGCCGCGCTTTGGCTTCAATTACACGTTCGATGCCGAGCGTCCCACCCAGTTACGTGGTGGTGTTGGTCTGTTCCAGGGTGCTGCCGCATCTGTGTGGCTGTCCAATCCATTCTCCAACACCGGTCTGGCTTATACGGACTACAATTTCCGCAACGCGAACGAGATTGCCACTGGCGGTATTCGCTTCACTCCGGATATTAACAACCAGCCCACCGGTACCGGCGGAGCGACCCAATCGGTCGACTTTGTTGACAAGGGTCTTGGGCAGCCATCGGTGTGGAAAGCCAACTTGGCATTCGATACCGAATTGCCGTGGTACGGCATTATCGGTTCGTTGGAAGGCGTGGTTACTAAGGTCAATGAGGCTATCTACTACGAGCAACTCAATCTTGGTGCCCCGACTGCGGTTGGTCAGGATGGTCGTCAGATCTACTGGAACGCAGTTGGTCGCAACCGTGCGAGCTGGGATAGCTTGGGCCGCTTCACTGGCAACGCGCTGACACGTGCCAACAGCAATCAGGGCTTCAACGATGCAATCATTGCGCGTCCAACAGACCAGGGCGGTACGCAGAGCTTCACCGTCGGTTTGAATAAACCTTTCAACGACAGCGACTGGTCGTGGAGCCTGGCTTACACGTACTCGAACGCGAAGGAAGTGAGCGGCCTGACTAGCTCTACGTCGGGCTCGCAGCTGTTGAATGTAGCGACCTTCCAGGCGAATGAAGAGGTCAACGCTACTTCCGCTTACGAGATCAAGGACAGCATCCTCGGTACACTACAGTGGAAGCACAACTTCTTCGGTGACTACGCCACCAAGCTTGGTCTAATTTATCAGGGGCGTAGCGGTCGTCCGTATAGCTATACGTTCGATAACGATGCCAATGGTGATGGCCGCGCCAATGACCTGCTCTACATTCCGAATGGCCGTGGCGATGTGCTGTTCGGAAGTGCGGCTGAAGAGAATGCCTTCTGGAGCTACGTCAACAACGACAAGTATCTGTCTTCGCACCAGGGACAGTTGGCCGGTCGTAATGCCGTTCGCAACTCCTGGGTGAATCAGTTCGATCTGCATCTCGAGCAGGAACTGCCTGGCTTCTTCGATGGCAACAAGGCGCAGATCTGGGTCGATGTCATGAACGTGGGCAACCTGCTCAATAAGAAGTGGGGTCGCGTCGACGAGTACGGGTTCCCAGGCTTCAAGGGCGTTGTTGAGTACGGCGGTATCGATGCTGCAACCGGCAAATATGTCTACCGCTTCAACGAACCGGACTTGTCCACCGTCTACGACGACAAGGGCATCTCCCGTTGGGCGCTGCAGTTGGGCTTCCGCTACCAGTTCTAAAGCTGGCTAGAGTGTCGAAGTCTGCAAAAACGGCCGGGTTCTCCCGGCCGTTTTCTTTTGGGCGGGTGAGTACGCTAAAGTTCTGAGATACGACAGGAGCAAGCTATGGAACTCAGCAGTACGGCAGCACGGGCGCTGCCGGTGGTGGATGCGCGGATTTATCCGCGTGGCGGTCTGGATGTGTTGTCCAAGGCGGAAGTGGCGCGCTTGCGCGATGCCTCCAGTGGCGGCATGCACGAGCTGTTGCGTCGGTGTGCGCTAGCAGTGCTCACCAGCGGCAGCGCTTCGGACGATCCGCGCGCCGCCCGTGACCTGTATCCGGATTTCGACATCCAGGTGAACCAGCAGGATCGTGGCATCCGCATCGATCTGAGCAATGCGCCGGCGATGGCGTTTGTCGATGGCGAAATCATCCGAGGTGTGGCTGAGCTGCTGTTCGCCGTCGTGCGTGATCTGGCCTACATGGCGATCGAGCTCGAAGCGCAGCGCGCCGATCTCGATACCAGCGAAGGCATCACCAACGCCGTGTTCGGCCAGCTGCGCAACGCACGCATCCTGCAGCCGTCCGACCCGAACCTTGTCGTGTGCTGGGGCGGCCATTCAATTTCGCGCGACGAATACCTCTACACCAAGCAGGTGGGCTATGAGCTCGGCCTGCGCGGCCTGGACATCTGCACCGGCTGCGGCCCGGGAGCGATGAAGGGCCCGATGAAGGGCGCCACCATCGCGCATGCCAAGCAGCGCAAGCACCACACCCGCTACATCGGCGTCACTGAGCCGGGCATCATCGCCGCCGAATCGCCGAACCCGATCGTCAACCACCTGGTGATCATGCCGGACATCGAGAAGCGCCTGGAGGCCTTTGTCCGCATCGGCCACGGCATCCTGGTGTTCCCGGGCGGCGTCGGCACGGCTGAGGAGATCCTCTACCTGCTCGGCATCCTGCTGCGCGAAGAAAACGCCGACCTGCCGTTCCCGCTGATCCTGACCGGCCCGACCATCGCCGCGCCGTATTTCGAGCAGATCGACCGCTTCATCCGCCTCACCCTGGGCGAAGCTGTCGCTTCGCGCTACGAGATCATCGTCGGCGACCCGGTCGCAGTGGCGCGTCGCATGGCCGAAGGCATCCATGAGGTGCGCGCGCACCGCAAGGACCAGAAGGACTCGTACTACTTCAACTGGTCGGTGCACATCCCGCTCGAATACCAGCAACCGTTCGAACCCAGCCACGAGGCCATGGCCGCCCTCGACCTGCACCATGGGCGCCCGGCTCCCGCGCTGGCCGCGGACCTGCGCCGCGCCTTCTCCGGCATCGTCGCCGGCAACGTCAAGGAAGACGGCATGCGTCGCATCGAAGAGTTCGGCCCCTTCGAGATCCACGGCGACCCGGACATCATGCAGGCGCTGGACGAGCTCCTGCGCGGATTTGTCGAGCAGCGCCGGATGAAGATCTCGGGGGACTATAGGCCTTGTTATCGGGTGGTGACCTGAGCACAGCACACTCCTTATGCGCTGATCATGGGCAGATCTAGCGTGCTGATGAAGATTCCATCAGCACGCTGGGTCGTAAGGCATGCCTGGCCGTTGCCTGATGTTTCTAGTCTGGCCCTCACTGCCGCCAGGCCTAGCTGGTGGCCGCGGCTAGTGTGCTCTTGAGCCGATGGTAGAGGGTTGATGATCTCGATCCGCGTCCTCGCGCCCTCAAAGAAAATTTTGATCGAGATGGAACCGCCGTCGATGCTAGGTTCTATGCCATGACGAATAGCATTTTCCAACAGTGGTTGAATTGATAGAGTCGGGATCTGGATATCTGGAAGTAGCGAGGGAATCTGCCAATCGATGGTTAAACGCCGCCCCAATCGCATTCTTTCAATTTCCAGATAACGCTGCGTCAGTGCGATTTCTTCGCTCAGACTGATATGGTCAGAATTGCTCATGGCAGCTCGAAACAAGTCTGCCAGATCTAACAGCAGCTGCTCTGCTTGTTCAGGGTTAGCATGGACAAGAGCGACCCCCGTGTTGAGTGTATTGAAAAGAAAATGCGGGCGTATACGTGCCCGTAGCGCGTCCAATTGCGCCTGCTTTGTCTGTAACGCTAACTGTCTTGCTCGCCAGTGATTGTGAAATGCCAGCAATCCCAGAATTCCTACTGTTAGCGCAATTCCCGTCGTACGGAGGAACGTCAAGAGCCATTCCCGAGAGCTCATATTCCAAGTTTCATGCAGCGTTACCCACGTCGCGGCACACACCACCCACGTGCATGCAAGCATCACCACTAAAGACAACGTGGCGATATGAAGAGGCTTGAGATCAGTGAGGCGGCGCCGTAGCCCATAAAGACAGGTTAGCGTTAGTAATGCGACCCATTGCACTGTCAGGGAGGCAAGACCGAAATAGACCCATCGGTTTCCGTCCAGGGCGGGTGCGAGTGCCAGTACGGCTGCAACCCCCTCTCCGGCCAGCAAAGTCCAGATGATAACCGGTGCCTGACGCAACGTGTCTAGGGGGTGTACTCCAGTGGATGGATTGTGCATTTGTCTGCAAGGCGTCCAAGCTGTAAGGCGATACATGCATGATGCCTGCCTCTGAGGTCTCTGAGGGCTTTCTAGGTCTCCGAGGCTTTGGAGCCTCCGTTCGCGCCCTCAAGGTTGCCGCCCATCGGTCATTCGTTGCACTGTTTGGCACCAGCGACTAGCGTTGTCTCGGGGAATATTAAGAGAAAAAACCATGCAGGCGTTGCAATGCGACCCGCAAGGCCGGGCACGTCTAGCGAAGTGCCTAGGCTTTAGCCTAGTTGAACTGATGGTCACCGTGGCTGTAATCGCGATCGTGGCAGCGATAGCTATCCCCAGTTTCACAGGGTTGATCAATAGCAGCCGCCTGACTGCCTCTGCTAACGAGGTGCTGGCGTCCATGCAATTGGCCAGATCTGAAGCTGTGCGGCGCAATCAAACGGTGTTGATTTGCCCCAGTAGCGATGCATCTAGTTGCAGCAGTGGCTCTTGGAATCAGTGGGTTGTCATGGTCAAGGCCACAAACGAGGTTTTGCGGATTGGTACCGCGAAGACGCCGCTGTTGATCCAGGCGAGTCCGGCCATTGTCAGCAATGGAAACGCAATCGAATTCCGGGCTGATGGTCTGGCGCGTGATTCAACAGGCGCGCTGCTTGCCGCAGCGGTCAGTTCTTGTTTGACGACAAGCAACCCGACGGAAAATGTGCGTGTAGTCGTGATTGTCAGTGGCAGCCGTGCCGCAGTTCGTACGGGTGCAAGCGACGTAGCGTGCGCTGCTCCTGTAAATGCACCTGTCACGGTACAAGGCATGTAATGAAGACCATCAAACGCAATTCCATGTCGGGTATCGGTTTGATCGAAGTGCTAATTTCTGTGCTCATCCTCGGTGTTGGCATGTTGGGAATCGCCGCGATGCAGGCGACCGCGCTGCGCAATAGCCAAAGCTCACTTGAGCGGAGTCAGGCCGTGATTCAGGCATATACGATTTTTGACTCGATGCGCGCAAATTCGGCAGTCGCTACATCAGGTGGATACAACCAGACATCCTGTGCCGCGCCTACCGGTTCCAGTCTTGTCTCCAACGACATCAGCAATTGGCTGCAAGGATTGAAGACGTCAATCAATTCCACTGCGTGCGGCAAGATCAGCTGTAGCGCTACTGCTTGCGAGGCGATTGTAAGTTGGGACGATAGTCGGGCCAAGGATGGCAGTGCCACTCAGCAATTTTCAATCAAGACCCGTCTATGAATCTGATGAAACGAACGTCTGTCGCGCGATCACGCATGCATGGCGTGACGTTGATCGAGTTGATGATTGCGCTTGTATTGGGATTGTTGGTAGTAGGTGCTGCCATTGGCATCTTTATCGCCAATCGTCGTACCTACAGCGCCACCGAGAGTCTGGGGCGGGTCCAGGAGAATGTGCGTACGGCTTTTGAGCTGATGGCCAGAGATGTGCGTGAAGCATCCGGAAATCCTTGTGTGAACACGGTTCCAGTCGCGAACGTACTCAAAAACAAAGCCGGTAACTGGTTTACGAATATCGATAACTGGAATTCCGGTGTCACTGGAGTGGAGGACGCATTTGCGTCGGGTTCGCCCGCCAACGGCACTGCGGTAGGTACACGCGTTGCTGGAACAGATGCACTTCAGATTCTGGGGTCGGGCTATGAAGTGGCCACCATATCATCGGACAACACGGGATCGGCGACTTTTACCCTTAATGTGACCGCTGCCGCCGCTGGTATCAATGTCGGAGATGTCGTAGTCGCTTGCAATGCGCGACAGTCCGCTATTTTCCAGGTTAGTGCTGCGAGTGGTTCCAATATTACGCATGCTGTTTCCGGTGTTTCTCCTGGTAACTGTTCCACCGGGCTTGCAATGCCTGTTTGTGGGGGTTCACAGTTCGCATTCGTTGCGCCTGGCTCTGTAGTTGCCAATTTACATGCCGCACGGTGGTATATCGGTACCAATGCGCGTGGCACAAGGTCCTTGTATCAGTCTCAAATGGTGTATTCGGGTAATGCATTGACTCAGCGTAGCGATGAAATTCTCGAAGGCGTCAACGATATGCAGTTGCAATATCTGACGAAAGGACAGAGCTCTTACGTAAACGCCACTGCTGTGGCGGATTGGTCGACTGTCGTTGCCATAGGCTTGCGCCTGGAAATGCTAGATCCAACTCGTGTTGGACCCGCGGGTGAACCCATCAGTCGCACATTAAGTCATGTGATCGCTCTTCGGAATCGCAATTCATGAAGATTCTTGACCCGCGAGGCCAATACGGCGCTTCGCTCATTGTCGTGCTGTTGCTTTTGCTGATAATGACTTTGCTTGGTTTGGCAGTGCTACGCAGTACAGTCCTTGAAGAAAGGATGGCATCGAACCTTGTGGATAGAGGTAGAAGTTTTCAAGCGGCGGAGGGAGCCATACGTGAAGCCGAGGACCGGATCAAGTCTGCAGTCACGTTGACAATTCCTACCAGTGGCTGTGCTGATGGAATCTGTGCAACTCCGGTTGCAACTGATTCCGATCGCTGGCTCATAGTTAGCCGCGCGGGCTGGCGAACTGCAGCGCTGACAGTAGATTCTACTGCCGCACCACAATACATCATCGAATATATGGGCGATGCGCCAACATGGCCGGCGTGCGACCGCATTTCACCAATACCGGCACTGTGCTTGGCTCCAAGGTATCGCATTACGGCTGTCAGTGAAGGTGCCGGGCGCTCCCAGGTGCTGCTGCAGACTAACTACATCAAGCAGTAAGGCTGATTATGAACATTAAAAAAATTCCTGTCAGTCTACGGTTGGCTGCGCTATGCAACGCGCTTCGCGTACCGGCGTTTTCTACGCTTGCCACATTGTTGTCACTGCCTGCCAATGCGGGCATCACATTGCCAACTGACCCTTTAACCACCGCCAGCCGTGTGCCGCCCAATATCATGTTCATATTGGATGACTCTGGTTCGATGGCATTCGAGCAGCTTGCTAATCCCGATATATCTACTATTTGCCGGCGAAATACTGATGGTGCAGCATGTGATACATCAGCGGCAAGCGCGCTTAACATAACCAATGATACTTATATCGGCAATACAATTTATTATAATCCTGGAACTACTTATCAGCCTTGGCTGACGTCTGCAGGTACGCCGATGACGGGCGGGACTTCATATGGTGCTGTTTATGGTGATTTTAACAAGGCTAGTGGAACAACTATAGATCTGGCCAATTCCGCTAGCTGTGGCAATTTTGACAGAAATGGTAACGATACTGGGACAAAAAATGACACTCCGGTCTGTGGTGGCGTTAAAACATTTTATGTTCCAAAAAATACGGGTAATAGCGCGGTAAGTTATTTATCAAATTCAAACAATTACTATCGCTATCAAATTAATAGTGTTAGTAGTGTAGTGAGGAGTGAATATGGTCCTGCGATCAGTTCGAATTCGAATGTGTCGGGATATCCTCGTTCCGATTCAGTTGCCGGGACGCCGGATACCTATACCATTGTAGTTCCTGCGAACGCCACGCTCACCACTACGCTAGCTGCTGGAAGTGGATTTCGTCAGTTGATATTGAGCCTTAAAGTCACTGGCGCATCGACTAATGTTTGTAGTGAGACGTTAGATGCTGGTCAGTCGAAGGCGTGCACGGTTAAGCCCACATCTGATACGTCGTACTCGCTCCAGGTTTCGCGAGGGCAGGGTTTCGGTAATTCGGTGACTTATACCCTTGGGGCGACGCTTGCTCAGACCAATCGCTGTGATGCTTCTTCAACTGGGGCAAATAGTTGGATCAACTGTACTGCAGTAACTCCTACTGGAAGAGATGCAGCTGCTGAGGCTGCCAATTATGCGACATGGTTTTCATATCATCGAACACGCATCAAGACAGCAAAGGCGGGCGCGGGTCAGGCATTCAGCGATCTTGGCGCGAATGTTCGCGTTGGCTTCAGAACCATCTGGTCGCGAAATAGTTTGGATATCCCGGTAAATGACGGTAATCAAGGGCTATTCATCGATCGCGCGGCCTCTGGCGGCGCAGCGGCGACCAATGCAAGAACGAACTGGTATAACCGACTTTATAATGCAACTGGATACAATGGGACACCACTGCTCGATTCGCTGGATGGCGTAGGTCAGTATTTTCAGAGTTCGGCTGCCACCGGGCCATATGGTCCTGAGGCCGGAAATGATCAATATGCTTGTCGGCAGAACTTTGCCATCATGACGACAGACGGTTATTGGAACGGCACTACCAGCGCGAATCCGGGCAACCAGGATGGAATCAATGGTGCGACGTATAGCGGTCCAAATGGCTTGCCGGCTCCGTATGGTTATACTGCAAGCGCACCTTATTCGGATACCTACACGAACACGTTGGCGGACGTCGCCATGCAGTACTGGAAGACTGATTTGCGTCGGGATCTTGATAATATTGTCCCAACGACAAATGCCGATCCTGCGTTCTGGCAACATATGGTTACTTTCGCTATTGCAATCGGTGCGCGCGGCATCCTGAATCCGAGGACCGATCTTCCTAGTTTGACCGCAGGTACGAAAAGTTGGCCAGATCCGCAGACTGGTTCTACCGGGAACGATGATGTTCTAGCGCGCCTTGATGATTTGTGGCATGCCTCGGTTAATGGACGTGGTACGTTTCTTTCGGCTGCAGATCCGAATGCGTTCAAGCTTGGTCTAACCGCTGCGCTCTCTACGATCACACAGCGTACTGGTTCGTTCTCTAATGTTTCCGCGACTTCGACCAGTCTGGATGGCGGCACGCTCGTGTTCATGGCTAGCTATCTTTCTGGGATATGGACCGGTGAGCTTAAGGCGTATCCGGTTGCCGACCAAAATGTCTCTTCCACCGCCAACTGGAGTGCGTCGGCTGGGATACCGACAAGCAATCGGAAGATTTTCACCTGGGATGGTCTTGCTGGCGCGGCCTTTCCCACCACCGCCCAGTCAGTTTTGCTAGCAAGGACTGCGACACCTGTTGTTTCAGGTGTGGATAATGCTGCCTACATTGCTGGTGATCGCAGCAAAGAGATTGTAAATGGCGGTGCATTGCGTAACCGCACCTCGCTTCTAGGTGACATCGTGAGCTCTTCGCCTGCCTATTCTGCTGATACGAATACCGTTTATGTTGGCGCAAATGACGGAATGTTGCATGCTTTCAATGCGGCCAATGGTGTTGAACAATTCGCATATATTCCCTCGGCAATTAACTTTTCCGATTTGGGTAGTTTGAGTGCCCCGACGTATAGTCATCGTTATTTTGTCGATGGCCCAGTCGTTCTGTCTACGCGAGCCCAAACGCCTAATAAGACGATTTTGGTCGGTGCCTTGGGGAAGGGGGGTAAGGGGATATATGCGCTCGACGTCACTGCGCCAAGTAGTTTTTCGGCCAGCAAAGTGAAGTGGGAACGTTATGGTGCTGCTGTCGACCTTGATGCCAGCAACATAGGCCTGATCCAAGCTCGTCCATTCATCGCCAAGTTAAACGACGGTACGACTGCGCTTGTCGTCGCGAATGGCATCAATAGTACTAATGATCAGGCCGTGCTATTGATCTATAACCTGGATACAGGTGCTCTTATCAAGCAAATTAGCACGGGTATTGGTTCTTCCAGTGCGCCCAATGGACTTTCCGGCGCTACAGGTTGGGATACGGACGCGAGCGGTACCGTGGACTATGTTTATGCTGGTGATATGCTCGGCAATGTTTGGAAGTTTGACCTTTCTGCAGCTGCCGTGACGAGTTGGGGGGTCGCAAATTCAGGTAAGCCAATATTTACTGCCTCGTATCCTGTTGGTACTGCCAGTAGCACGCAGCCGATTTCGGCGAATATGACGGTTGCGCTGAATCCGAATACTTACGACACCTGGCTTTTCTTTGGTACAGGCAGGTTCATGACTACCGGTGATATGACCGACAAGAGTGGTCAGAGTCTGTATGGGATTATTGACACAAGTAATGCGACTAGCAACACGCCTCTAGCTCGCAGTGTGCTGACGGCGCGCTCGATCAAAGTGACCGGTACACAAAATGGTTATCCAGTACGCGGGTTCGAAGCGAATTCAGTGTTGCCTGCAAATTCCAAGGGATGGTACATCGACCTTGCGAAACCTGCGGCGACTGCAGGTGGATCAACCACCCTGGAGGGTGAGCGAATTGTGACCGAAGCTCAGGTGTTCAGTAGAACGCTGGTGGTGAGTAGCATCATTCCAACAGCAAGTGCATGTCAGGCGGACGGTACCGGATACATCAATTCTCTGGATGCTTTCACCGGTTCAAGTAGTACGGAATCTTTCTTTGACCTTGATGGCGATGGCGATTTCAAGGACGAGACGGTGGGTGGGGTGGGCGGCGTCCCGGTCGGTTCAGTCAATTTGGGAGTGGGAATGCCGACGCTGTCTAACATCCTGCGCGGAAAAGTGGTTGTGGGCGGTTCTAGCGGAAATCTTGGTAGCCTTAATACTGCAGATAACAGAAACGCAGGGCGCGTGTCTTGGCGCGAAATCATCAGGGACTAGGTCATGTATTCCATGAAAAGCAAGAAATTCGAGCTCGTCTCTCGTCATTCTTCCGGCTTCAGTCTGCTGGAGTTGATGATCGCTGTCGCCATAATTGCGATTCTTAGCACGATCGCATTGAATAGCTATCGCTCATCTGTCATTAAATCTCGACGTTCTGCCGCAGCAGCCTGTCTTCAAGAAGGTGTGCAGACCATGGAGCGTTATTACACGACCAAGATGACCTATGTGGGCGGAAGTATGGGGGCGTGCAGTGCCGACGTATCTAACTTCTACACGTTCTCTTCAGGTACACCCGCAGTTACCACATTCACATTGACTGCAACCCCCACACCAAAGCAAGACGATCCGACATGCGCCACATTGACGATCGATCAGAAAGGCCTGCGTACTGCTTCAGGAACAGGTGGGGCCTCGCAATGTTTTTAGCACCGTAAGGATGTCCAATACGCTAATTGCAGCTTGAAACGGTGGTGTGGGGCGTCTTTCTATCGGTTAGCTTCGCCGGACTTAGGGAGGCTCTTCAAGCAGCACGAGGTTCACGAGCGATCAGCTCAGCCTCAAACCGTCAGACTGAGAACAAGTTTGGGCAAAAAAAAAGACCTCTGACGAGGTCTTTTTTACATCTGGCGCCCGAAGTTGGACTCGAACCAACGACCCCCTGATTAACAGTTAGCTCTACTGAGCTTGCGAATCAGCAACTTATCTAGCTTATTTTTCCCGGCGGCCGGCGCCGGAGGCCCTGTGCGCGCTGGGGCGTCCTGCCAATTTTCCCGATCCTTGCGGTCACCGACTGCGCCCTAGATGGCTCGGGCACGCGGCATCCGGGTGGCCACCTCAGCTCGGATCCTCGCCTCGTGGCGCGTGGCCCACATGACGGTGCCACGTCGCCCCTGGTCGAAGCTACTGCAATCGCGCTGGACAAAACGCGCGAAGGGTTCGCCGGGTGGCACCGGCCTTTGGCGCTCCAGCAGCACGTACCACTCGCCGGTGAGTT
>NZ_JBEOLS010000018.1:0-75396 GCF_040279205.1 Xanthomonas hortorum | reverse complement strand
AACAACAAAGATTAAAAATATTTTATTTTTTATGTGTGTGGGGTTGTTTTTTTTTTATATGAGCGTGGGTGGTTTTATTGTTTTTTGAGCCGTATGTGGCGGGCGGGTGGGGGGCCCCCGCGGGGGCGCAATTCGACATCGATACCGGAGGTGGTCAGCTCGCTGAGGTTTTGATAACGGTTGTACACCGCCACCAGCGTGCCGCGCTCGTTGCGGATGACATCGGCCGGGTCGTTGTTCTGCACGATGGTGGCGTTGTTGCCGGTGCCGACCAGATTCTCCAGTTCGATCTTGTACCAGTCCACGCTCAGGCTGGTGTCGGCCCACGGCGACAGCACCACGCCAAGGTTGTAGCTGCGCGTGCGCTCTGGATTGAGCTCGGTGTTGCCGACGGTGAAGAAGGTCGGGTTCTGGCGCGAGCCCGGAACGTCCGGATCGAACGGATCGACCACCGAGCCATAGGAGATGTTGGTGCTGGCCGCATTCTCCGACAGCGACGGTGCGCGGAAGCCACGCGAGGCCGCGGCGCGTACCAGCACGGCATCCAGCGGCTGCCAACGCAGGCTGGCCTTGGGCGAAAACGCATTGCCGAAATCGCTGTAATGATCGCCGCGCCCGGCCAGTTGCAGTTCCAGCGATTGCAGCAGCGGCAGGTTGACCTCGGCATACAGCGCCGACACCTTACGCTCGCCGTCCACCGCGGCAATCGCCGGGCGGATCTGCAGGCCTTGATCGATCTGCAGCGGATTACGCGAGACCAATTCTTCCTGCCGCCACTCGGCACCGGCAGCGAATCCGATGCTGCCGGCCGGCAGCTTGAACAGATTCCCGGACACTTTTGCATCGACGCCGCGCAACGTCGATTGCGCCGGGCGCAGCGTGCTGAGGTTGATGCCGTCGATCACCGATTGCGGCGTGGCGGACGGGTTGAGCAGGTTGTAGCTGCCGTCGGCCAGCGCCTGCGCCAACGTGAAGCGATTGGCGAAGCCACCGGACACGGTTTCGTGCTCGGTGCTGCGCGCGGCGAACGCCGCCGCTTCCCAATCCCAGCGTTCGGTCTTGCCGCGCACGCCGCCGAGAAACCGGTAGGACTGCGAGCGATTGGTTTTGACCGTCTGGCCCAGATCGAAGAAGGTGTATTCGATCGGCACCGCGGTGCCGTACGGGTTGTACGGACTGGAGGCCGGCAGCAGGTTGGACACCGGCTCGGCCAGCCCGCTGCTGGCGTTCAAGGCGAAGCGGCCGCCTTCCAGGGTGAAGTACGGGCTGGAGCCGAAGATCGACACGCCCTTGACCTCGCTGTAGAGCGCCTCGCCGAAGGCTTCGACATTGTCGCTGAGCCGGAAAGTGGCGTTGGTGTAAGCCTGATAGCGCTTGGTCGAGGGGATCAGCGTGGTGAACGGGGCCTGGTTGAAGCCGCAGGTGTCGCCGGCCAGGCCGTCGATCGGCGCGCTGGCGGTCAGCACCGTGCCGGTGGGGCAGTTGCCTTGCGCATCCAGCATCGGTACGGATCGGCCGCCGACCAGATAGCGCGCGCCCTTGGCCGACCAGCCGTTCCAGCGCCCGCCGGGCAGATCGGTATAGATGCCCGAGCGGGTCAGTTCGCGCTGGTCCTGATCCAGCCGGTCGCGGTTGTAGGCATCGAAACTGAAAAGGATGTTGTAGCCGTCGCTGTCCAGATCGCCCATGCCGCCGATGAACTTGGCGCGCTGGGTGTCCATGCCGCCCTGATCGGAGGTACCGCCGCTGATGCCGAGTTCGGCGCCCTGGAAATCCTGCCGGGTGATGATGTTGACCACCCCGGCCACCGCATCGGAGCCGTACACGGCAGAGGCGCCGTCCTTGAGCACTTCGATGCGTTCCACCGCCACCAGCGGCAGCGCGTTCAGGTTGACGAAGGTGTCGCCCAGGCCATTGGCAGGAAAGCCGTAATTGGCCAGACGGCGTCCGTTGAGCAGCACCAGGGTGTTCTTCTGCGACAGGCCGCGCAGGCCGATACCCGCCGAGCCCGAGGCCCACCCGTTGTTGGTGGTTTCGTTGGTGGCATTGCCGGTGTTGGCGGAGATCGAGCGCAGCGCGTCGGCCACGGTGACCTTGCCGGACTGCTCCAGCTGCTGGCGGTCGATCACCTGCACCGGGTTCGGGCCTTCGCTGTCGGTGCGCTTGATGTTGGAGCCGGTGACGCTGACGGTGGCCAGGGTCTTGCCCGTGTCGGGTGTCGCGTCGTCGGCATGAGCGAGGGGAATCAGCGCCGAGAGAACGGCAAGGGACAGCAGGTAAGGCGTAGGGCGCTTCACGCACGGCATCCATGAATGGGGGTTTTGCAGTGGGCCATGCGCAATTGATTAACAAAAATTACATAACTGCATACGGATATGACGCGCTGTGACACATGCTGGCGGCCAGACGCGGTAAGACGCGCGTCGGACGTCGTGCGCTGCGTATGGCGATTGAGCACAACGAGAACAACGCGTGCTGCTGCTTGTCTTCAAGAGCCCGCAGATGGGCTGTCTCGCTGCGATTGGCACAGCCCGAAAAGCACTGGCGCACTTACAATGGCGCGCATGGATATCTTCAAAGTCTTTACGCTCGAAGCCGCGCATCGGCTTCCCAATGTGCCGCCCGGGCACAAGTGCGCCCGCTTGCACGGGCATTCCTTCCGGATCGAGCTGCATGTCAGCGGCGAGCCGGGTGCCGAGACCGGCTGGATCATGGATTTCGGCGACATCAAGGCCGCCTTCAAGCCGATCTACGACCGCCTGGACCACCACTACCTCAACGACATCGAGGGATTGGAGAACCCGACCAGCGAGCGTCTGGCGATCTGGATCTGGCAGCAGCTCAAGCCGGCGCTGCCGCAGTTGAGCGAGATCGTGGTGCATGAGACCTGCACGTCCGGCTGCCGTTATCGCGGCTGATCACCTGGCGCAATCGTGTGACGCAAGGCCGCCTACTGGGCGGCTTTGCCGTTTCTGCGGCCTGGATAGTGCATTGATTCCAAAAGATTCTTGAAGCCGTTTTGTAAATTTTCAGCAAACGTGTTGCATCGCAACAATATCCGCGTATGCTGCAACGCAACAAACGGTCACAGCATTCCCCAAGGGGTTCGCAATGTCGGCGCAGTTCGAAAACGGCTTCAGCAGTTTTGCTTCCGCAGCGGCACGCGCCAACCAGTTGGCGATGGAACACGCAGAAAACGCGTTTGGCTTGCAGCTGAAGACGTTGGAGCAAAACGTGAGCGCGACCACCAGCTTCTTCGGTGAGTTTGCACAGGCACGCGACCTGGGCGCCTACCAGACGCTCTGGCCGAAGGGGCTGCAACTGGCCCGCGACAACCTGGAACGCCTGGCGTCTGTCAATCAGGAAGTGGTCGGCCTGGGCTTGAAGGCCTCCGATGCGCTCGGCCAACTGGCCAAGCAGCAGTTCGACGCCAACAACGAACCTGCAAGCAAAGGCAACACCCGGCGCAAGTAACCGCCACCAAAATTCAGCGTCTTTGCATGGGTCCCTCCCCCCATGCAATCCGGCCCGACAGATCCCTCCCTCTGTCGGGCTTTTTTATTGTCTGATCGCTGGCTTAGCCCAAGTCATCGGACCATGCAGTCACCAAGACAGAGTCGCGGCCTCTCGACGGTTTTTCGTGCCGGTGTCGCTTTGCGATGCCCACCTGGCTGTCAGAGAACCGTGCGGTAAATGGTCAACGCTTTAACGGTCTGGACGAGTCCTTGCCGTAGCAGCACCTCCAGATAGCGCTCCACTTCCATCCCTGGATTGGTCAGCTGTGCACGCTGGCGTTGAGCGGCAGAGACAACGGCCGCCTGGTCCAGATCGAACAGATTCTCAATGAACTCGTCCGGGTGCTGCGCCTCGATCCCAAAGGGAGCGAGCGTGGCGGACGGGAAATCTTTCAGGTTGAAGGTGACGATCACACTGGCGCTGCAGCGGATCGCAGCGGCCAGCACGTGGCGATCATCTGCATCGGGCAGCTGCAGCCCTGCTATCAACGGTTCGTGGCCAGTCACCAGGGCATCCGGAATGGCTCGGTCCATCAGCGCCGAGGTACGGTCCACCTGCTCTGCTGTGAGGTCGCGCCGGTTGAGCAATAAATTGCGCTTCCATTCCTGGTGAATTTGCATGCTCCAGCGCGCACGGAACCTGCCCGATAGTCCCAGCCACATCAACAAGTCCCGGAGCGGCGCCGGATACAGCACGCACGCATCGTAGACTGCGGTGAACGGCGAATGCCTCACTGATATCCCAGCGCCAGCTCCTGGGCCTGCGTGGCAAGTTCCTGCATGGCCTGCTCACTGGCGCGCTCACGTTCGCGCTTGAACTGCATCAGGTCGGCAAAACGCACTCGGCGATGTCTGCCGGTGCGGTGGAACGCCAGCGCGCCCTCTTCCATCAACTTGACCATATGCGGCCGGGAAACGTTCAGCAGATCGGCAGCTTCCTGGGTGGTCAACTCGGCGTGGATGGGCACCACCTGCACCGCATTGCCATCAGCGAGCTCGGCTAGGATATCCATCAGCAGGCGCAGTGCGGAGGTGGGCAATTCCACCTGATGGGCCTGGTTCTGGTCGTCGAAGATCTGGATGCGCTGGGTTTCGAAGCTGGTGGCAAGGTAGGTCGCCAAGGCGCGTTGGCCTTGCACTGCAGCGGCGACCTCGCGCTCGACAGGCAGGACCATCTTGGACGGAGCAATGTTCGACATGTGAGCACGCTGGTGCAACGGAAACGGGGTCCAGCATAAACGAAATGCCGGATATCCGAAATAAACGAAACACATTTCTTGTGATGGCGTGCTCTCTCTCGCCATCCTGAGGTAGCTACCCGCCTGATTGCCCCCACCTCACTGCGGCAGCTGCAGCCCCTTGGCCTGGGTTGCAGCGTCGGCACCCGGACGCCATGCGATCCGGCCCCAGCACGGCATCGTCAGGCGCTGGCGTAGCATGCCGATGTTCTCTTCGATGCGCTCCATCTGCGGATCGATTTCGTTGGCGATCCAGCCGATGCAGTCCAGGCCATCGGCGGCGATGGCGGCGGCAGTCAGGCGCGCGTGATTGATGCAGCCCAGCCGCACGCCGACCACCAGCACAACGGGCAGCTTGAGCGCGCGGACCAGATCGGCCTGGTCCAGATCGGCGCTCAGCGGCGCGGCCCAGCCGCCGACGCCTTCGACCACCACCACCTCGGCCTGTGTGCGCAATTGCGCGAAGGCGCGGGCGATCGGCTCCAGCGACAGGGTGACGCCGACATCGGCGGCGGCCAGCTCCGGCGCCAGCGGGGCCGGCAAGGCATAGGGATTGAGGGTGGCGTAGTCGGGTTGCGGGTCGCTGGCGGCCTGCAGCGCCAGGGCGTCCTCGTTGCGCCAGCCGTGCGCGGTTTGCTCGCAGCCGCTGGCGATGGGCTTCATGCCAACGGCGGTGTGCCCGCGTGCGCGCAATGCGTGCAGCAAAGCGGTGCTGCCCATGGTCTTGCCGATGCCGGTGTCGGTGCCGGTGACATAGAACGCCGAAAGCTGCATGCGTTTGGTTCCTGCGGCCACGCCGCGGTTGCAGTGAGGGCGCGCAGCATAGCGTGCAGATCCAAACGGAACGCTGAGTCGCAACGACCCTGCGGATGGCCGCTGCTAGACTTCGACCATGTTCGCAACTTCTTCGCTGACCGGCAGCAAGCCGGAACAATACGCCCAGCTCACCGCCCAGGCCCAGGCACTGGTGCATGGCGAGCCGGATCGGATCGCCAATGCGGCCAACCTGGCCGCGCTGATCTTCAACGCGTTGCCATCGCTCAACTGGGCCGGCTTCTACTTTTACGACGGCCGCGAGCTGGTGGTGGGGCCGTTTCAGGGCTTGCCGGCCTGCGTGCGCATCCCGCTGGACAAGGGCGTGTGCGGCGCGGCCGCCAGCACCCGGCAAAGCCAGCGCATTGCCGATGTGGACGCCTTCCCGGGGCATATCGCCTGCGATTCGGCGTCGCGCTCGGAGCTGGTGATTCCGCTGGTCAAGGGCGATGCGCTGATCGGCGTACTGGATCTGGACAGCCCGGAGCTGGATCGCTTCGATGCCGACGACCAGCGCGGCCTGGAAGCCATTGCGCAAGTCTTTGTCGGCGCGCTGACGTGACCACCGAACGGCTGCGCAACATCGGCCCGAAGAGTGCGGCGTGGCTGCGTCAGGTCGGCCTGCGCACGCAGGAGGATCTGCAGGCGGTGGGCGCGGTGGGCGCGTTCGTCAAAGTGCGCCGCGCCGGCTTCAAGCCCAGCCTCAATCTGCTGTATTCGCTGGAAGGCGCGTTGACGGACTGCCATTGGCAGGAGGTGCCCGAAGCGCGGCGGCATGCCTTGCTGGCCGAGTACGAAGCGGCCAGCGCGTTGCTGCCGGTGCGTGGACGCGCGGTGGGTGGGCCGGTGGAGACCGTGCACTACGCGCGCGCCGATAACGACGATACGCATGGCGACATGCGTGAGGCAGCCGATGACGATGCGGCAACAGGCGAGACGCACGACGATTGAGCATCTGTGCCGGGCAGTAGCAGCTGCGTGCACGTGGCGATGGTGATGCGATCGGAAGCGGCGTGATTATTGATTTCTCGAGCGATCGATCTTCGATCGATTACTCGATGGCGTCATCAACGCGTCGCTGCATCCCGTAACGTTGGCGCAAGCGATGCACCCAGCGTCTGACCATGGCTAAGGCCGGGTAGCGGTTGGTACTCGGCGGTGAGGCCGGGTAACGACGACAACAGCGTGACGAGATTCTGTGCAGCGTGTGGGTCTGCACGCGGCCGCCCGGGGCGATCTGGTGCTGCAGCTTGTCCCGGTGGCCTGCCCTCTCCTGCCATCAGCGTCAGACGACGCTTCGATGGCTGCGTGTCTGCAGAAGCTGCTTGTGCGTGATCCACCACGCGCCGCGCCTGCTGGACGATAAACCCATCGCCCCACCACAGCGACGGATCGACCGCGACGTAGTGTTGAAACAGCTGCGGCTGCGTCAACAACACCTGCAGCACGAACAGCCCGCCATACGAATGCCCCCATAGCGTTTGCCGCTGACGATCCACCGACACGCGCGTTTCCACCTGCGGGCGAATGCGTGTGGCGATCAGTTGCGCGAATGCGGCCGCGCCGCCGGTCCTGCGCTGCGGATTCAGCGGATCGGTTTCCACACGGCCATCGGTAAAACGCGCAGGCGTGTAATCCAGACTGCGCCCCACCGCATCGATGCGCAGCGCACTGTCGTCGGCGATGAACACCAGCACCGGTGCAACGCCGTGCGTGGACAGGCTGTCGAGCAGGCGCTCATCCAGTTCCATCAATGCCGCATTGCCATCCAGCAGATACACCACCGGATATCCCGCAGCGGGCGGCGCTGCCTTGGGTGTGGCAATCCGTACGCGGTAATGGCGTTGGGCATCGGCCGAGTCCAGACGCAACGCGCTGAAGACATACGAGGCGCTGGGACGCTCGGCGACGGTGCTGCCAAGCGTGCGGGTCAGATCCGGCTGTGCGAACAATGGCGTCATGCCGACGATCCACATCAGCGCACCGGCACACGCAAGCCGCCAACGATGATGTCGCATCACTGCACGCTCTCCTCATGCGCCGCGCACGTTTGTACGCGGCGCTGCATCGCCATTTAGAAGCCGAAACTCAAGCTCGCCCAATACGCGCGCCCCGGCTCGTTGTAGGTGGCCGCACCCGCCGCACCGCCGGTGTTGTTGGTGCCTTCGCGGAACAGGCGCGTGTCGAACAGGTTGTCCACGCCCATCCCCACGCTGATCTTGCTGGTGATGCGGTAACGCGCACTGATGCCCCACAGATCGTAGGGGTCGCGCGAGTCGGGGGCGATGGCGCCGCCGCTGGTGCTCGATTGAGTGGCCGATTCCTGCTTGCCGTAGAAGGTGCCGGTGAGCAGCAGCGACAGCGCCTGGGTCGGTTGCCAATCCAGCGTGGTATTGACGGTGTATTCCGGGATCACCGACAACGGCTGATCGGTGGCGGTGTTCTTGTTCTCGATCATGTAGGTGACATTGGTGTTCCACTTCAGCTCGCGGCCCTGCTCGCCCAGCAGCGGCAACGTGAGATTGCCTTCCACGCCCTGCACGATCGCTTCCGATGCGTTGGTCCACTGGAACACCTGCCCACGTCTGTCGACGGTGATATTGACCGGCGTCATACCGGCGACGATCTTGTCGTCGTAGGCGTTATGGAAGTACGTCAGCGAGGCGTGGTGACCGCCCTGCGGTGCCCACTCGATGCCGATCTCCTTGTTGATGCTGGTCTCCGGATCGAGATTGTCGTTGCCCTGGATATAGCAGCCCGAGCCGAGATTGGGGAACAGCACCGGGCAGCCATTGCCGCGCGTGTAATACAGATAATTGGCGTTGGACTGGTACAGGTTTGGCGCCTTGAACGCGCGCGCGATGCCGCCCTTGAGCAGCCAGTCGTCGGTGAGTTTGTACTGCACGTTGAGGCTGGGGCTGAGGTTGTTGCCGAACTGGCTGTGGTGATCCAGCCGCAAGCCCGGCGTGAGCGTCAGCCGCTCGGTGGCGTAGATGTTGTCTTCCAGATACACCGCGCTGAGCGTGGCTTCGCTGCGCGGGCTGCGTGCGCCCGCGGCAAGGCCGGGGAAGCCACCGCCGGCGGTGACAGCCTGCGACATCGAATACGCATCGCTGAGGCGGCTCTGGCGGCGCTCGAAGCCCAGCGTGAGCACCTGTTCGGCCCACGCCTGCAACGGCATGTTGAACTCGCCGTCGATGTTGAGGTTATCGAGTGTGGCGGTGGAGTTGAGCAGGCTGGCAGCGATGGAGCCTTCCGGCCCGCCGGCCAGGCCTTCGTTGAGACGGGTATTGTCGGTGCCTTCGTAAGCGGCAGTGAGGCGCGAGGTGCCCAGCGCCCAGGTGCCGCGATGGGTCAGCGATGCGGTGCGGCGGATCATGGTGTTGGTTTCGCTGCCGAACAAGGCGTTGAGATCCGCGCCGGCCAGGCCGTCGGCGCTGACCGCGCGATCGCCCGCGTACAGATTGCCCTGACGGCTGAAACCGGCATCGAGTTCGACCACCTGGCCTTCCATCGGATCCCAGCGCAGCAGGCCGTTGATGTCCTTGTTGCGCACGCCCTCGCGCCCGGCCGGCGGCACTGCGGCAGCGTTGCTGGCGAAGCGACGATTGAGATCCAGCGAATCCGGATCGGTTTTGTTGAAGTTGCCGTAGAGACGGAACGAGAAGGTGTCGGACAGCGGGCCGCTGAGCTGGAAGCCGGCACGCTGGCCGCCGCCTTCGGCACTGTGCTGCGGCACAAGACCGAACACCGTCATCGAGCCGGTCAGATCGCCGGTCGGCTTCTTGGTGATGATGTTGACCACGCCACCGGAGGCACCTGAACCATAGCGTGCCGCGGCCGGGCCGCGCAGCACTTCGATGCGCTCCACCGCTTCGGCCGGCACCCAGTTGGTGTCGCCACGCGTATTGCGCTCGCCGCTGCGGCCCATGCGCACGGCATCGCGCGATCCCACCGGCTTGCCATCGACCAGAATCAGCGTGTTCTCCGGGCCCATACCGCGCAGATCGATCTGGCGGTTGTTGCCGTACTGGCCAGAGGCACTGTTGCCGGTGAGATTGACGCCCGGCATGGTGCGCAGCAACTGCGAGAGATCGTTGACCGGCGGGCGCCGCTCGATGTCTTCGGCCGTGATCACCGACGAACCCAACGCTTGCCGGGCGATCTGTGCGGCAGTGACGTGCACGGTGTCCAGCGATTGCGGATCGGCTGCGGCGTCTTCGGCAGATGCGCTGCAAATGCAGCTGCTACAACCGAGGACAATGGCCAGCACCAGCTGACGGTGGGACAACACGGGACGGCGTGCAGGCACAGACATCCATGACCGGCGTGATGCGGACATTCTCAAACCTCTCGACAGGAGATGGACCTCTGGCGACGGCTTGAGGTGACACGGTGGGGGTGATGCGTGCAACGTGCACTGGGTACGTGCAAGGCGCTACAACGCAGTCAAGATTGTCCGCGCATTCTACACAGATGCGACTCATTCTCAAATCGCAGGTCTGCGGCGGCGCTGCTGCGCGCTACTTCAACGCAAGCAGTTCGCGCATGTCATCGACAATGGCCACCGCGCCGGATGTCTGTACATCGAAGCCGCGCAGATAGCCGTAGCGCACCATCGCCAACGGCATTGCAGCCGCATTTGCGGCGGCCGCATCGGTGGCCGAATCGCCCACCATCAGGCACTGCTGCGGGGTGTGCCGGAAGTGGTTGGCCAGATGCAGCAGCGGCGCTGGATCGGGCTTGCGCTGCGGCAGCGAATCGCCACCGAGCACCGTGCTGAAATGCGCCGCGATGCCCAGATGTTCCAGCAACGGCGCGATAAAACGCGACGGCTTGTTGGTGCACAACGCCAGCGTGGCGCCGGCCTCGCGCAAGCCGGCCAACGCCTCGGCAACACCGGGATACAGCTGCGGGTTGTGCAGCAGGCAGGCTTCGTAGTGCCGCATCATCACCGGCATTTCGGTATCGGCATCGTGCGTGCCGCCGGCTTCGCGCAACGCGGTGGCAAGCAGCACGTGCACCCCTTCGCCGATCCAGCTGCGGATCGTCGCCTCGCTGAACTGCTGCAGCCCAAGCTCCTGCAAGGTGGCATTGAGCGCTTCGGCGATATTCGGTGCGCTGTCCACCAGCGTGCCATCCAGGTCGAAAATCACCAGTGGATACGGATACATGCGGACGGCCTTGTGTGGGGGGGCGAGGCGCAGTGTACGAAGTGCAGGATTCAGAGCGCGTCACCGTGACGCGATGCGAAGTGTCGATGCTGCGTCGATGCAGACGCCGATGCAGACGCGGCTGCGGTCATCGTCGTATGCCATACGCTAAGGCGAAACGCTGCAGACATGACGCGTTGCACTCACTGCGCCTGCGGTACATCGCCGAACAACTCGCCCTGCACCGCGCCCTCTTCCGCATCGCTGAAACCGCTCAAGCCCACACCGACCAACCGATATCGCGTGTCGGCGGGCAACTCCACGCGCCGGGTCAGCGCCAATGCAATCTCTGCCAGTGCCTCAAGTGAGGCCGGTGGCTGCTCCGGCGTGTACGAGCGGGTCAGAATGCGAAAGTTCGAGGTCTTCAATTTCAGCACCACCGTGCGCCCGATACGCTCGGTGCGCCGCGTGGCGAGCCAGGTTTTTTCGGCCAGGCGCAGGATGTGCGGATCCAATGCCTCCAGCGCGATATCTTCGCTGAAGGTGTCTTCCGAGGACACCGACTGCACCTCCTGATCCGGCTCAACCGGGCGCTCGTCGATGCCACGCGCGCGGCGATACAGGCTCTGCCCGAAGCTGCCGAAATGCGCCTGCAATTCTTCCAGGGGGCGCAGCCGCAGATCGCTGACGGTAACAATCCCCAACGCGGCCAACTTGCCATCCATCACCTTGCCCACGCCGGGAATGCGATTGACCGGCAGCGGCAGCAGGAAGGCATCCACACGACTGGGCGCGATGACGAACTGCCCGTCGGGCTTGCGCCAGTCCGAGGCGATCTTGGCCAGGAATTTGTTCGGCGCGATGCCCGCCGATGCGGTGAGCCGGGTTTCCTCACGGATCTGGGTGCGGATCAGTTGCGCGATTTCGGTGGCCAGTTGCATGCCGGTCTTGGCTTGCGTGACATCCAGATAGGCTTCGTCCAGCGATAGCGGCTCGACCAGATCGGTATGCCGATGGAAGATCTCGCGCACCTGCCGCGACACCGCCTTGTAACGCGCAAAATCCGGCGGCACGAACACCGCATCCGGGCATAGACGCTCGGCACGCATCGCCGGCATGGCCGAACGAATGCCATAGGTACGCGCCTCGTACGAGGCTGCGCACACCACCGAGCGCGCACCGCGCCAGGCCACCACCACCGGCTTGCCGCGCAGCGATGGATCGTCACGTTGCTCCACGGACGCGTAGAACGCATCCATGTCCACGTGCACGATCTTGCGCATCAAGCTGGCATCTCTCCAAGTGTTGAATACACATGATAAATCAGCCGCGTCTCACGCCTTGATTCGGCCTGCACAGACCGCTTGCCGCACTGCGCAACCGGTTGAACACAGCACGCATGCGTACGGATAAAACGTTTGATTGAACCGCGCGCCCTCATGCACCCTTGCCGGCTTCGCCTTATCGCTCCTTGCAGGAAACGTTCGTCATGACTCGTCAAAGTGCGTACTCGCGTGACCAATTGCTGGCCAGCGCGCGTGGGGAATTGTTCGGACCCGACAGTGCCCGCCTGCCCAACGACCCGATGCTGATGTTCGACCGCATCACCGAGATCAACGACACCGGCGGTGCACACGGCAAGGGCGTGATCCGCGCAGAACTCGACGTGCGCCCGGACCTGTGGTTCTTCGGCTGCCACTTCATCGACGACCCGGTGATGCCTGGCTGCCTGGGCCTGGACGCGATGTGGCAGCTGACCGGCTTCTTCCTCACCTGGATCGGCGCGCCGGGCCGTGGCCGCGCGCTGGGTTGCGGCGAGGTCAAGTTCACCGGCCAGGTGCTGCCGAGCGCCACCCTGGTGAGCTACGAGATCGATATCAGCCGCGTGATCAACCGCAAGCTGGTGATGGCGCAGACCGACGCGCGCATGCTGGTGGACGGGCGCGAGATCTACACTGCCAAAGACCTGCGCGTAGGCATGTTCACTTCAACGGAGAATTTCTGATGCGCCGTGTCGTCGTCACCGGAATGGGCATCAATTCGTGCCTGGGCAATGATCTGGACACCGTCTCCACTGCACTGCGCGAGAGCCGCTCGGGCATCACCGCGTTGCCCGATCACGCCGAAGCCGGCCTGCGCAGCCAGGTGGGCGGCGCGGTGGCGCTGGATCTGGACAGCCTGATCGACCGCAAGCTCAAGCGCTTCATGGGCGATGCCTCGGCGTACGCGTATCTTGCGATGCGCGATGCGATTGCCGATGCGGGCCTGAGTGCCGAACAGGTCAGCGCACTGCGTACCGGGGTGATCGCCGGCTCCGGTGGTGGGTCCAGCCAGTGGCAGGTGGAAACCGCCGACCTGCTGCGCAACCGTGGCGTGCGCAAGGTGGGCCCGTACATGGTGCCGCGCACGATGTGTTCGGCAGTGTCTGCGTCGTTGGCCACTGCATTCAAGATTCGCGGCCTGAGTTATTCGCTGTCTGCCGCCTGCGCCACGTCGGCGCATTGCATCGGCGTGGCCGCCGATCTGATCCGGCATGGCGCGCAGGATGTGATGTTCGCCGGCGGCGGCGAAGAATTGCACTGGACCATGAGCGTGATGTTCGATGCGATGGGCGCGTTGTCGACTGGCTTCAACGATCGTCCTGCGGTTGCCTCGCGCCCGTACGATGCGCAGCGCGATGGTTTTGTCATCGGTAGCGGCGGCGGCATGCTGGTGCTGGAAGACTACGACCACGCCATCGCGCGCGGCGCACGCATCCATGCCGAACTGCTGGGCTATGGCGTGACCTCCGATGGCGCCGACATGGTCGCGCCCAGCGGCGAAGGCGCGGTGCGCTGCATGCACATGGCGATGCAAGGCCTCAGCCAGCCGATCGATTATCTCAACACCCACGGCACCTCCACCCCACTGGGAGATGTCACCGAACTGGGCGCGGTGCGCGAGGTGTTCGGCGACAACGTACCGCCGCTGTCCTCGACCAAGGCGCTGTCCGGCCATTCGTTGGGCGCGGCCAGCGTGCACGAGGCGATCTACAGCCTGCTGATGCTGCGCGATGGCTTCATGGCCGGCTCGGCGCATATCGATGAGCTCGACCCGCGCGCGGAAGGCTTCCCGATCCTGCGTGAAACGCGTGCCGCAACGTTGAACACGGTGATGTCCAACAGCTTCGGCTTCGGCGGTACCAACGGGGCATTGGTGTTCGGCCGGGTGTGACGATTGATGGCGTGGCGGAAGCTGAACAGGATCGCGTGACCTGTTCGGCATCTGCACGGCACGCATCGGCAAGCAATCGGCGGCATGCCGGGCCGATACTTGCGCCAGTACGCACGCTCGCTCTGCTCGGTCCAGGCACGGCCGCGATAATGCGCATCCCAATACGTATCGAGCGAGATCGCCGCGTCTTTGCTAGCCTGCAATTGCACTATGCCAACATCGCGACGGTCGCGCTCGGGTTGGCCCATGGTGCATGGCGAAGATGGAGGTAGCGAAGATGGCTGACACAAGCTCTCCGGTGAGATCGGAATTCGCAGCGCTTGAGCATGCCGACTGGGATAGCTTGTTTCATGGCCCATCGGTGGTTTACCTGCTGGCGCATGCGCGGCGGGAAGCGTTTTACATCGACGTGGCAAGTGGTCTGGGCGCGATCAGCGACACGCGCCGGCGCATCATCGTGCAGCAGGAAGCCAGCTTGCCCAGGGAGCACGTGATGCCGCTGCTGCTGGTGTGGTTCGAGGCCTGCACCGATCTGGCAGCTGCCAAGGCCCGCGCCACGCAACTTCGCGCCTGGCCGCATGCCTGGCGGCGGCAGTTGGTGGAGACGCTCAACCCTGCCTGGATCGACCTGGATGCCTATGCCCTGGGATTTCCTGGCGCACTGGCGCAGGTGGGCGAACGCCATGCCCAGTGCCGCGACTTGCAGCATCCTGAGGATGTAGAAGGCACCTGAGCGAGCGGGTGCCTGGTCCTGCAGCACGATGGGACGCGCTCGAACTCAAGGACACACGATGTCCAGTGCACTGCTTCGATCAGCTTTTTGCGCTCGCCGAGGCGTCGCTTCCGAATGCGTTGCACTGCACCGGAGGGGACGCTTTAGAAAAGCAGGGAGACCTGACTAAAAAAGCCCGCGATCAGCCCGCCATGCCGTTATGCCGCAGCAATGCATCGATGCTCGGCGCACGCCCACGGAAGGCACGGAAATTGTCGGCCGCGCTGCGGCTGCCGCCACGCGACAATACTTCGTGCCGGAAGCGCGCGCCGGTATCGGCAACCTGCTCGGGTGCTTCTTCGAAGGCGGCGTAGGCATCGGCGCTGAGCACTTCGGCCCATTTGTAGCTGTAGTAACCGGCCGCATACCCGCCCGCGAAGATGTGGCTGAACTGATGCGGGAAACGATTCCACGCCGGCGGGCGATTGACCGCCACCTCGTCGCGCACGCGCTCGATCAGCTGCAACACGCTGTCCTGCACCGGGTCGAAGCTGCTGTGCAGCTGCATGTCGAACAACGCAAATTCCAGCTGGCGCACGGTGAACATGCCGCTCTGGAAATTGCGTGCGGCCAGCAGCCGATCGAACAGATTGCGTGGCAGCGGCTCGCCGGTGCGCACATGCGCGGTCATCGCCTGCACGCGCTCCCATTCCCAGCAGAAGTTCTCCATGAACTGGCTCGGCAGCTCCACCGCATCCCATTCCACGCCATTGATGCCGGCCACACCCAGCTCGCCGATACGCGTGAGCAACTGATGCAGGCCGTGGCCCATTTCATGGAACAGCGTGGTGACTTCGCCATGCCGGAACGTGGCCGGCGCATCGCCACTGCCGCGGCCGAAGTTGCACACCAGGTACACCAGCGGTGTCTGCACGCCGTTGGCGGTGTCGCGGCGATTGCGGCAATCGTCCATCCACGCACCGCCGCGCTTGCCTTCGCGTGCGTACAGATCCAGATAGAAATGCCCGACCAGCTCGCCCTGCGCGTCTTCCAATCGATAGAAACGCACATCCTCATGCCAGACCGGCGCGCTATCGGGCTTGACGGTGAGCCCGTACAGGCTGTGGATGACATCGAACAGGCCGGCCAGCACTTTTGGCTCGGTGAAATACTGTTTCACTTCCTGCTCGGAGAAGCTGTAGCGCGCCTGCTTGAGCTTTTCGCTGGCGTAGGCCAGGTCCCAGGCCTGCAGTTCGTCCAGGCCAAGTTCGTCGCGTGCGAAGGCTTCGAGTTCGGCACGGTCGCGTTGCGCATACGGCTTGGCGCGCACCGCCAGATCGCGCAGAAAGCCCATCACTTCATCCGGGCTCTGCGCCATCTTGGTGGCGACCGAATACTCCGCATAGCTGGCAAACCCGAGCAGCTGCGCCAGCTCGGCGCGTAGCGCGAGAATCCGCTCGATATTGGCGCTGTTGTCCAGCGCAGCATCGCCGAATTCGGAGGCGCGCTCGGCATTGGCGCGATACAGCCGCGCGCGCAGTTCGCGATGGTCCGCATCGGTTTGCACCGGCAGATAGCACGGCATCTGCAAGGTGAGTTTCCATCCGGGCATGCCGTCTTTTTCGGCAGCAGCGCGTGCGGCGGCGACCACTTCGGCAGGCAGGCCGGACAGCTCGCTTTCGTCTTCGCTCACGTACGACCATGCATCAGTGGCATCGAGCACGTTCTGCGAAAACTTGGCCGCCAACGCAGACAACTCTTCCTGTACTTGCGCAAAGCGCGCCTTGGACGCGTCATCCAGCTCGGCACCGCCGAGGCGGAAATCGCGCAGCGCGTTTTCCAGCACCTTGCGACGTGCCGCGTCGTAGTGCGCCGCTTCCGGTGATTCCGCGAGCGCCTTGTATTGCGCGTACAACGCCAGGTTCTGCGCCAGCGCGCTGCCGAAGCGGCTTAACTTGGGCAGATTGCTGTTGTAGGCCTCGCGCAGTTCCGGCGTGTTGACCACCGCCTGCAGATGGCCCACCTGCCCCCACGCGCGCCACAACCGCTCGGTGGCATCGTCCAGCGGCACCACGAAGCTGTCCCAGCTGACCGGGCTGACCTGTTCGGCCGTTTTCACCGCGGCCTCGGCCTCGGCCAGCAGGCGATCGATTGCCGGGCCCACGTGTTCGGGGCGGATCGCATCGAAGGACGGCAGTCCGGACAGGTCGAGCAGCGGGTTGGTCATGGAGCGCTCCGGCGGTGGACTGGATGACGGGTGACTGGATCAAGAATCAACAAAAGTGGCTAGCAAAACGTCGCGAGGCGCGGCGGTGTTGATGGCAGCTTCTAGGATATGGCGGTCATTCCAGCGCCGCACAAGGCAACGTGGGCAAGTCGCCGCCGTTGACTGCGATGGCAATGGCCGCATCGCTATCGGTGACGTCGATGGTGTGCGCCACGTACCAGGCCGGGTCGTAATAGCTGTGCGCGTAACGCTCGCCGGCATCGCACAGGATGGTGACGATGGAGCCGGTGCGGCCTGCCTCGCGCATGCGCTGGGCGGCCTGCAGCACACCGACGAAATTGGTGCCGGTGGAGCCGCCGACGCGGCGGCCGAGCGTGGCGCTGACGTGGCGCATCGCCGCCAGGCTCAAGGCATCGGGCACCTTGATCATCATGTCCACGCAGCTGGCGATGAAGCTGGACTCCACCCGCGGGCGGCCGATGCCCTCGATGCGCGAGCCGCCGGTGATGGCCAGCTCCTTGGGGCACTGCCCGTCCACCGCGCGGCAATAACCGTCGAAGAACACCGACACCTCCGGGTCCACGCACAGGATGCGGGTGGCGTGGCGCCGGTAGCGCACATAGCGGCCCAACGTGGCGCTGGTGCCGCCGGTGCCGGGGCTGCACACGATCCACTCGGGAATCGGGTGCGGTTCGTCGGCCAGTTGCTTGAAGATCGACTCGGCGATGTTGTTGTTGGCGCGCCAGTCGGTGGCGCGCTCGGCGTAGGTGAACTGGTCCATGAAGTGCCCGCCGGTCTCGCGGGCGAGCTCATGCGAGGCGCTGTCCAGATCGCAGGCACGCTCGACCAGATGGCAGCGGCCGCCATGAAACTGAATAGCGGCGATCTTTTCGGGCGAGGTCGAGGCCGGCATCACCGCGATGAAGGGCACACCCAGCAAACGTGCGAAATACGCTTCGGAAATCGCAGTCGAGCCACTGGAGGCCTCGATCACCGGCCGCCCCGCACGCAGCCAGCCGTTGGTCAGCGCGTACAGGAACAGCGAGCGCGCCAGCCGATGCTTGAGGCTGCCGGTGGGGTGGCTGGACTCGTCCTTGAAATACAGGTCGATGCCCGGAAAACCCGGCAGGTCCATCGGAATCAGGTGGGTGTCGGCCGAACGGTTGAAATCGGCTTCGATCTTCTGGATGGCGGCGGCCACCCACTGGCGCTGCGACATGGCAGGACTGTGCGGCGAAGGAAGCCCCGATTCTACCGCTGCCAGGCACGCGGACACGGCCGGCGGGTCATCGGGCGGACAGCTGGGAGCCGATGCTATGCTCATCGCACCTGTTCGCCTGCCCTGACCGCCTGTGCTGCGTTGCCTGCTCCGCCTGCTGCTGTGCCTGTGCCTGGTTGCCAATACGGCCACCGGCGCGTGGGCGTCGGTGGGCATGGCGATGCCGGCGATGGCCTCGGGTGCGATGGCGCCGGCTGCGTCAGCTGCGCAGGCTTCCATGCCGGCCGCAATGCCGTGCCATGCCGACATGCAGCCGACTGCCGCCGTGCCTACCCACGACAACGCCAAGCATGCGCACGCAGCCGATTGCTGCAAGCTGGGTAGCTGCGACTGCCTGCAGCACTGCAGCCTCGCCTTGCTGACCCTGCCTGCGGTGCCCGCAGGTCTGCTCGGTCACTCGGCGTTGCCGGCCAACCTGGCCGAAGGACGCAGCAGCCCGTTGCCCGAGCAACCGGTTCGACCTCCCATCGCCTGAGCGCTGACGGCCTTGGCCGTCATCGGGCCCGCGTGCTTGCTGCGCGGGGTTTCTAAGCGATGCGATGCGCCCGCCCTCCTCGGTGGGCCGCAGCGGAGATGTCATGTCTTTCGATCCCACTTCTTTCGATCCACCCTCCAACGGCAGCCTGAGCCGACGCCGCTTCGTGCAGGGCATCGCCCTGGGCGGTGTTGCCGCAAGCGCCGGCCTGTGGCGCAGCGATGCGCGTGCCGCGAACCCGGCGACGCCTGTGTTGCGCGGAAGCAGCCAGTCGCTGCAGATCGGCCGCATGCCGATCAACTTCACCGGGCGCACGCGCAGCGCCGTCACCGTCAATCAAAGCCTGCCGGCGCCCACGCTGCGCTGGCGCGAGGGCGACATGGTGAGCGTGCGCGTACGCAACGCGCTGGCCGACCAACCTACCTCGGTGCACTGGCACGGCCTGTTGCTGCCGGCCAACATGGATGGCGTGCCGGGGATGAGCTTTAACGGCATCGCGCCGGGCCAGGAGTATCACTACCGCTTCGCGCTGCGCCAATCCGGCACCTACTGGTACCACAGCCATTCGATGTTTCAGGAGCAGGCCGGGCTGTATGGCGCGATCGTCATCGACCCGCTGACACCGCCGCCTTATCGGCACGATCGCGAGCATGTCGTGTTGCTCTCTGACTGGACCGATCTGGAGCCGGCCGCGCTGTTCCGCCGGCTCAAGCAGATGCCCAGCCACGACAATTACGCGCAGCGCACGGTGGGCGATTTCCTACGCGATGCGCGTGACGATGGCTTGCGCGCAACGCTGGCAGATCGCGGTATGTGGGGGCGCATGCGCATGACTCCGACCGACCTGTCCGATGTCAACGCCAATACCTACACCTACCTGCTCAATGGCGTCGCCCCGGCCGGCAACTGGACCGGCATGTTCAAGCCCGGCGAGAAGGTGCTGCTGCGTTTCATCAACGGCTCGTCGATGACCTACTTCGACATCCGCATCCCCGGCCTGCGGATGACCGTGGTGGCTGCCGATGGCCAGTACGTGCATCCGGTCAGCGTCGACGAGCTGCGTATCGCTGCGGCCGAAACCTTCGACGTGATCGTTGAACCCATCGGGCAGGATGCATTTACGTTGTTCGCACAGGACATGGGCCGCACCGGATTCGCTTGCGGCACGCTGGCGGTGCGGCAGGGGCTGCAGGCACCGATTCCGGCGTTGGATCCGCGTGCAATTTTGACCATGCAGGATATGGGGCATGGCGATGGCATGGCGCATGACGCTCCCCCAATGCACGGCGCCGCCGGGATGCAGGCGGCGCATGCGACGCACGACATGCATACGCATGGCGATACCCAAGCGAATACAGATGACAAGACGCCACACCACCCTGCCAGCGAAGACCGCAACCCGCTGATCGACATGCGTAGCAATGCCACTGCGCCGCGCCTGGACGATCCCGGCGTTGGCCTGCGCGACAACGGCCGCCGCGTGCTGTGCTACGCCGACCTGCACAGCGTGTTCGACGATCCGGATGGACGCGAGCCCGGCCGCGAGATCGAGCTGCATCTCACCGGCCATATGGAAAAGTTCGCCTGGTCCTTCGACGGCGTCGGCTTTGCTTCGGCAGAGCCCTTGCGGCTGCAGTACGGCGAGCGGCTGCGCATCGTGCTGGTCAACGACACCATGATGCAGCACCCCATCCATTTGCACGGCATGTGGAGCGATCTGGAAGACGCCGATGGCAATTTCCAGGTGCGCAAGCACACCATCGACATGCCGCCCGGCACGCGCCGCAGCTATCGCGTGCGTGCCGACGCGCTCGGCCGCTGGGCCTATCACTGCCATCTGCTGTACCACATGGAAGCAGGCATGATGCGAGAAGTGCGGGTGGAGGCATGAGTACGCTTCGTACGCAACACGTGTTGGTGCTCGCGCTGTTGATAAGCACATCGGCCGGTGCGCAGGAGCATGTGCATGCGGCGATGGATGCATCTGCACATGCCGATGGCGCGCATGCGATGCCGATGGCCGAACAGGCGACGGCTACCCAGCCGCAGACGTCCATCGCGACAGAGGCATCGCCGCCATCCGCGCAGGAGAGCGCTGATACGATGCAGATGGATCATGCGCATATGCAGCACGCGCAGCACTCAAGCGATGCATCGTCACCGGAAGACGCTACTGACAGCATGCCAGAACAGCAACCTGTGCCAGCTGACGTTCCGGCATCGCATGCATCGATGCAACACGCAGGAATGCAGCATGCCGCACACGAGACATCTCCGATTCCACAGATGGACCACACCCACATGTCGCACACAGACATGGACCATGGGGCAGTGAATCACGTGTCGATGCAGCACGGATCGATGCAGCACGAGTCCATGGATCACACGAAGATGGATCACGATCTGCATACCAAAGCCGTCACGCAAACGTCTGCATCACCCAATAACGCCGCACTACCACGCGAGCCGATTCCCCAACTCACAACCGAAGACATCGTTTCAGCCTTCGCACCCTTAAAAAGCCACGCAATGCACGCGGCAGGCATCAATCATTACGTGTTGCTCGATCGGCTGGAAGCCTTCGACACCGACCGCGGCAGTGGTCAGGACTGGGAAGCACGCGCCTGGATCGGCGGCGACATCGACCGGCTCTGGCTGCGCAGCGAAGGCGAGCGGCAGGATGGGCGCACGCAGGACGCATCGTTGGAGGCGTTCTATGGCCATGCCATCTCGCCATGGTGGGACCTGCTGGTCGGCGCACGTCAGGACATCGGCGCGGGCGCGCATCGCAGCTGGGCCGCCTTCGGCGTGCAGGGACTGGCGCCCTATAAATTCGAAACCGAAGCCACGCTCTACATCGGCAGCGGCGGCAGCGCGGCACTGCGACTGGAAGGCGAGTACGACGTACTGCTGACCAACCGGCTGATCCTGCAACCGCGCGTGGAAGCCAGCATCGCGCTGACCGACGATGACCGGCGCGACATCGACAGCGGATTGGAACAGGCCGAGTTCGGCCTACGGCTGCGCTACGAAATCACCCGCCGCTTCGCGCCGTACATCGGCTGGGTACACAGCCGTAGCTTCGGCGATACCGCCCGAGGCGCCACGATCGAAGACGAACCGGCGCGCGACAGCCGGTTCGTTGCCGGCGTGCGCATCTGGTTCTGAGACGGCGGCTGTGCGTGCATGGACCTGATCGTTCGGGTCCATGCAACACCCTCTAAGAGGGCAAGGAAGTCTGCTTACAGCGATCACCTAAAGAACAGCCGCGATGAGCGAAAGAAGCATAACGGCCAGATCACCGATTTCTCGCAATGCAGACATACCGACAACCATTGCCTCGCTACTATCGGCGTCCAACGCAGCCAGACCTGCTCCCCCATTCCATCGAGGAGACCGCAATGCCTTTGACCGATCTGCAACACGTTCCCGGCGCCAGCGCCGCGCCCGCCGAGACCGGCGGTTTCGTGTTCAACCACACCATGCTGCGCGTCAAGGATGCACAGCATTCGCTGGATTTCTACACGCGCGTGCTGGGCTTCCGCCTGCTCGATGCACGCGATTTTGCCGATGCAAAGTTCAGCCTGTACTTTCTGGCCTTACTGCCTGAAAACACTTCAATCCCCGACGACGATGCAGAGCGTCGCCTGTGGATGGCAGGCATCCCCGGCGTGCTGGAACTCACCCACAACCACGGCACCGAAACCCAGGACGGCCCGGTCTACCACGACGGCAATAGCGAGCCGCGCGGCTTCGGCCACATCTGCATCTCGGTGCCCGACATCCACGCCGCCTGCGCCCGCTTCGACACCCTCAACGTGCCCTACCAGAAGCGTCTGGAAGACGGCCGCATGAAGCACCTGGCCTTCATCAAGGACCCGGACGGCTACTGGGTGGAGATTATCTCCAATACGCCGCTGGCCTAAGCACGCGGGCCACCCGGCAACTCTGACGTTTCAGCAGATGGGTAAGGCAACAACGGGGATGCGGACGTGAAAACGCCTCCCGTCCCCTGCCCGGAGGCTCTACGCCCAGCAGGAAACAGGCACCGCCAGGTGCGGCGTGACGACTGGACACATCGCCGGGCTGGAGTAGACTTTCGCCGCCCTCCGCAATGGATGCACATTGATGCTCGCCAGGAAGATCCCACTGATCCTTGCGTTAGCGCTGCTCGCCGCCTGCAAACCGGAGCCACCGGATGCCGCGGCTTCGAAGACGCCAACCCCCACGGCCAGTACTGCCACTAAACCTTCAGACAAGGACGCTTCTCCCATGCAGGATGCAACCCAGGGTTCAACCCAACAGATCCAGCCGCCCCGTCCGGACAGCGTGCTGTATTTCATCAGCAACGTGGACGGCGACGGCGCGACGTCTTACGAGGTCGCCAATGGCAGCTGGATCAATTACTGGTATGGCTTCCAGTTCGAACTCGGTGGTACGCGTTATTACACCGGCTTTGCCTGGGAAACGCCCGAGCTCTATGGCGCCGAGCGTGAGAATCACTCTGCCGCGCCGGGTACCAAGGTGACCTTGGCCCACGCCACCTTTGTGACCAGCGAACCCGGGAGTAAATCGCCCTGGAAGCTTCTTGGCGCAGAGCCGTACATCGGCGAATTCGGCGGAATGGAACAAGGCAACACCGTCGACACGACGCGCGAGGCAGAGAACGTTGTCACTGACGACGGCCGGCTGGTCCTGGCCGTGCCCACGTGGAGCCTGCAGTCGGGCGTACGGATCCTTTCCTACGATGCATTCGTGTTCAACCCGAAGGAAACCGATGACGTCAACGACAAGCATTGGACCTATATCGGCAATATCCCGGCGGGGCAGGACAACAGTGCAAATTGTGGCGAGGATGCGCCCGGGAAGATTGCCTGCGTCAAGAACAGCAGCACGCTTGCGTTCGTTAAGCAGCCCGGCCTGCCCGCGCTGCGGGTGAGCGTTTCTGCAGACCCGCCGACCAGCGGGGGTGACGAAACGCTTGAATACCGCTACGATGCGGCCCAGAAATCGTATTTGCCGACCCCTTAATACAGGACCAAAGGAATTGGTTCGGGCGGCGTACCGCTGCAGCCGCGTGGCTGCAGCACTCAATCAAGGACCTTGAGCGATGCCGACGAATTACTCACGAGCCCAAGTGCTCGACATCATCGAACGTGAAGCGACCGAGCGGAATATTCCGCGTGACGACTTCCTGCGTTTTGCCCACGTAGAGACTGGCGGTGCCTTCGACGAGTTGGCCAGCCGCGGAGCCGGTGGCGCGAAGGGGCTCTTTCAGTTCACTCCCCCGACTGCCGCGCAATACGGCATCGCTGGGCGCGAGTTGGACGCTGTGGTCAACACCGACGCAGCCGCGCGGTTGTATCTGGATAACAGGACGAGTCTGGTTGACCGGCACGAACGCGATGGCCGGCCTTACCTCTCGGGCAAACCTGCGCCGGACGGCCTGGACATGTACTTGGCCCATCAGCAGGGCGCCGGTGGCTACCGCTCTCTTCAGACTGCGATCGCCACGGGATCTTTTGGTCTGGAAAGCACACGCGCCAACATCATCAACAATGTCGGCGAGAAAGAGCTGAAGTCACTGACGGGTGTCGATTCGGCGACGTTCCGCAGTATGTCCGACAAGGATATGGCGCAGACGTTCGTGCAGTACTGGGATACGAAGATGGACCGTATCCGTATCCCTGAAAAAGGCATCGAGCCCATTTCGGCCACGCAGCAGACACCGTCGTCGCAGGCTGCGCCATCGCAGTCCGCGCCTGCCCAGCCGGAGAAGGCTGCAGCGCAGGGCATCGCGCTCCACGCCGCCTATGACCTCACCAACAAATACGACCACGTCAAGTACGGCCTGGGCGCAAAAGATCCGGACAAAGGCAAGGTCGATTGCTCTGGCTGGGTGGTCGAGATGCAGAACGCGACCATGGATGAGATCAACAAGGGCGCCGGCAAGGCTGTCTTCACCAAGGACGAAAAGTTCAGCCCTGGTTTCGACAGTGCATCCGAACTGCTGCGCAAGGCCGAGCAGCGCTCTGGTGTGCTGATCCAAGGCAAAGACGTCACTGCCCAGACCCTCAAAGAGGGCATGATCATTGGTGAGGACAATGGTCCCCAGAGCTGGGACAAGGGGCGCTACAAGGGCATCGACCACATCACCATGGTGGTGCGCGACCCCAAGGATGGCGAACTCAAGATCAGCCAATCGCGTGGTGGCGAGGGTGTCGAACTCAGCTCGTTGGATTCTTACCTTGAGCGCAAGCACGCCAAGGGGGTCAAGCTTTACGCCAGCGACCCGCTGTCTGAGGCGCGCGACCTGCTGCAGGACCGTAGCCAGGACAAGCAGCAGTCCCACGCAGCCACAGAGCACACACCCAGCCAGGCACGCGCCGCCGCTGATGCGCCGGGTGTCCTGCGCGAAAATGCACGTGGCACCGAAGTTCATGCCTTGCAGCAGACGTTGCAACAGCTGGGCTACAAGGACGCTGGCGGCAATGAACTCAAGGCCGACGGCGCATATGGCCAACGGACGAGTGACGCGGTCAAGGCATTCCAGCGTGCACACGGGCTGCAGGACGATGGCGTGGTTGGCCGCGACACGCTCACTGCACTGAAGCAGGCAGAAAAAACGCCGCTGCTTTCGGAGAAAACCAACCCCGACCACCCGCTGTTCAACCAGGCCGTCAGCAAGCTGGAACAGCTGGGTCCGAACGCATTCGCCAACCGGCAGCAGCTGGTGAACGCTGCCGGCCACATGACCTTCGAAGCAAAGGTCAGCGGCCTGCAGCGCATCGACATGGTGGCGCAAAGCAAGGATGGCAACGGGTTGTTTGCCGTACAGGGTCAGCTACATGACCCGGCACACCAGCGGATCTACACGGACAAGGCGGTAGCTGCAGAACGTCCATTGGAGCAAAGCAGCAATGCTGTGCGACAGGAAGCGCCGCAGCCGCAGGTTCAAGATCAGCACGAGCAGCAACGCAACCAGCCGCGCAGCGTAGTTTGATAGATCTGCAATCCAGAACAGAAGGGGCACTGATCGATAGATCAGTGTCCCTTCTGTTCTTAGGGATGTATTTACCGTGATTTTTTGTCAGATCACATCAGGCGCTGGATATCCGGCGTCGAACGATCTGACAATTCGATTGGATGCCGCAACAGCTTCCCTGTCGGGGAACCACTGCGGCAAACGCTCGGCTAATTTCGCCGCACACTCGTCGCTATAGGCTTGCGCAGCGGCTTTGACCAATGCGTAATCGTTGGCTTCCCATTCCTCGATCGACGCAGTGCGAGGAGTGGGCTGGCAACCCAAGCTATACGGACTGGCTTTGCGCTTCAGGAACCCGCTTGACTCACCACCGATGCTGACTTGGTAGCGTAGTTCGTACGGGGATTTATCGTCGCTCAGGCTCTGGTAGACCAGCCGCCATTCGGACATGAGCACCTGCAATGGAAACGGATCAATCGGCATTGCGCCGGGCTTTGCGGTGAAATAGCGCTTCAACTGCGCGTTGATTGCCTCGCGCTGTATCGCGTACCCAGGGTTGCCGATATTTTCTATCGACTCACCCTTCAACTGGCGTTTGTCAAAGGTGAATCCACCAACCCTGCCGAAGATCGCAGCAGCCATCACATTTCCAACAACCTGCCCAGCGATGACCGCGCCGGTATGACTACGACGGATCACGTGCAACATCTCATCACCGGCAGGCTGACCATTGGAGCTGACGACCATGCGCGCCTGTAATGGCAGCAGCAGGGCCCAGTCCGCAGAAAGCGATAGCGCAGCCGCTGCATCCCCACCGGCGATGGTCGCAGGCAGATCTTCTGCCACCACCACTACCGTCCCTGCCTCAGCAGCAACCGCATAGGCGGTTGCGGTTGAAAAATCCCCGCCCGCAAATGCAGGGACGACCGCGATGGCTTCGGCACCACGCGCAGCCGTACAGAACGCGCTGGAAGCACGCATCTGTACCTCATGAAATTCGATGCCGTTGATCTGATGTACGAGCGCATCCTGGCCGTACTGCGCCACCAGTTTGGCAACAATGGCCTCCTGCTCGACCGGCTGCTGGCCGCAGACCTTGGCCGCGGCGATGCGCGACCAGGCGAACTGCAGCGCAGGATCCCACCCCATCGCGTCTTCACCGACGAACCCGTGGTCGTAGTGGTAGGCGTAGATGGCAGGGTCGATTTCTTGCAAGGTCATACCGCCCACACCCGCATAACCGGGCGGAACATCGCCAGCCATCGCAACGCTGCTCAGTGCCGAGATCGCCACTGCAATCAATGCTTTCATAGATTCCTTCCACTGGAAATGGCGTCGCATTGCGTGTCCCCCACGCAATGCGACAAGACACTGTCAGACCGCGCGGACAGCGGCCGATAGCACAGTGCTCGGTCCATCAGACAACGATCCGCAGTCGGCTCGAACGCTTAGTTGCGAACATAGTGTGGGCACATCACGCGCACTTGGCAGTCGGGGCGGTCCCCACATCTGTAGGGACTGCCCCGGAAGTGGCACTTATCTATGCACGCAACAGTCCACCAGTACGCTGCCACTCGCGCGGCGGGCGCAGTGCAGCAAGCGTGTGGACCAACTCGCGATAGCTCTCGGCCAGTTGCGCGAACAGGCTGGCATCGCTGCAACGCGTGTCGGCCACATCGGAATAGGCGCCGCGCCCCAGGTCGATGAAGTAGTCCACGCTGAGCCGGCGACGTTGCGCCACACCAGGAAACAGCCCGGCAATCAGCAGACAGCCATCGCCCACATCGCGCAAAAGATCGGCACGCACACTGCCCATCTGTTCCTGCGCATGCAACCACGCCAATGCCTGCGTGCGTGAAAGCAGATGCGCATCGCGCTGGAAGCGCAGCAACACGAACACCAGATAATGCTCGCGCGATTCGTCCAGCGGCCGCGCGATGCGCTGCCCTGCCTCACGTACCAACGCCTGCCACAACTCGGCCGGCGCGCCCTGTTTGAAAGACTCGTGCATACGTCCTCCTGCGTGGTGGAACCCTCGCCAAGACAGAAGCATATTCCGGGCCAAACAGTTGGCAGTGCCGGGCGTTGAGCGCTAAGGCACCCCGTGCCGACGAGCGCAGATGGCGGCATGGTGCGTGGCCACATGCCAGCGGCATCGAAGCCGCATGTCTATCGCAACGGCAGGGTGGATCCGAGACACCTTACTGTGTCGATGCTCGGCATGTTGACGAAAGCGCGCAACAGCACGACTTGTCCGAAAAAGTGACCTGGCTCGCGCAGCGAGACATTGGCATCAAACGAACGCGACTGTGTGATCCATGCTCGCATTCAAACGCGTGCGCCTCTCTAGGATGGCCGCTGCCCGGCGCGCCCGATGCCGCTGGACATCCAGGTTCTGCGGTCGCGGAGGCGCGATGCACATGCATGACGCCCAGTCCTTGCCGTGCTGCATCGGCGGTCGCAGAACTTCCCAGCGGGATCAATGCGCAGTGGTTTGGCGCGCTCCCGCAATTCCCGGAAGCCTTGTGCTTCCGCAACAGGAGTCATCCGACATGGGTGTAAAAACGTCAGTCGTTTCATTATTCCTGGCATCCACGCTGTGGCTGTCCAGCAGCGATGGCCACGCCTCTGCACGGCCTGGCAACCCGCCGGATGCGCGCACACCTGCAAGCAACAGCAAAACCACCGCGATCGGTCCTGCGTCCGCGGCGTATCCAGGTCCGACAGAGGTGCCAGCCGGCACGGCGATGACGTTCTGGGCATCGCAGCCGGTCGACCGCAACGAGACGGTGGTAGTCAGCGGTGGCAACATCGGCCCCAGCGCCACGGTACGCCTCACGCGGCTCGACGATGGCGCGGTGGGCAGTCCGTTGGAGGCGACAGACAGCACCAACAACGGCTGGAGCAGCGTGACACCGACGCAGGCCACCGAGCAATCGCTCAAGTTTCAGCTTCCCGATAGTGCGCGCGGCGTCTATGCGTATCAGATCGTCACCGGCAGCGGTGCGGGGGCAACGACGCTGGTGAATGCGCCGGATATCTGGTTCGTGCAGGGCAATGTCGGCGGCGGTGCATCGCCGCGTGGCAGGCTCAATGTGTTCGGCACCGCCTTGGGCAGGATGTCGGCATCGAGCCAGCCGGTGCGGGTTGCGCTGGTCCAGAATGGCACCGTGCAGCGTATCGTGATCGCCGACGAATCGAACCCCAAAGAAGGCATGTACGCACAGAGCTTCGCCATTCCGGCCGACATGCCCGAAGGCGACTATGAGCTGTATTTGCACAATGGTTCCGGCGGTCCCAGCGCATGGAGCCGCTATCAGAATTTCGGCGTCGGCGCAGATCGCACCGCCCCACGTCGCACCATCACCACCGTCAGCATTGCCTATCCGACCAACTGGCCGAACATCCAGTGCAGGGTGGCCCCGGCGATCGGCAACGGCGCACCGGACGATGCGAGTTTTGCCGCCGCATTCGCCTGCGCGGCCAACGGCGGTGTGGTGTCGATTCCCGCCGGCAGATACACCTTGTCGCAGCAATACGCACAAGGATTCAATCAGACGATTCCTAACCACGTGGTGATCGCGGGCGCGGGCAAGGACGCCACGGTGCTGTCCTTTCCGATTGCCAATAACACCACGTTGTTCAAGGGCAACGGCATCTTTTACACGCCGCCACGTCAACCCAAGTGCGATCAGCAGATCAACTGGGCCACCAACCTGTTTGGCATACGCGACCTGGCCATCGAAGCGCCCGCCATGCGCGAAGGAACCGGCATCGTGTTCGAGCATATGCCGCTGACGGATCTGCGCTCGGTCCCCTTCGTGCGCGATATCCGGCTCACCCTCGGCAGGCAAACCGATCGCACGGCCAACGGACCGCTGACGACCGGCATCCAGGCGAGCAATATCTCCAACCTGCAGATCAGCGGAAACGACATCACCGCCAGCAAGCCGATCACCATGGATAAGCATGTGTACGGCGCCACCGTGCAAAACAACACACTGCGTTGGCACGAGCTGGCACTGACCTTCAATCACGATGTGCAGAACGCGCTCATCACGCACAACCAGCACATCTCCGCCGGTGCGCCGTCCCACAAGACGCCGTCGGAACTGGGCTTTGCTGCGCCTGGTCGTGATGTGTATTACGCAGACAATGCCAGCCAGTATCCGCAGGATGCGCAGCAGACCTGGCAGCTGACGATGGACGAGGGCATCGGCAACTATCTTGGCAAGGTCGCTGCCAGCTCTGGCACGACGCTGACGTTGGCCAGCAATGCAAAAGACGTTCCGTATCTGTGCGATCCCGATGGCAACTCGGTGATGATCGTCTCCGGCAAGGGGGCTGGCCAGACGCGTTACCTGATGGGCAATGCATCGCCGCTGGGCAACCGCGTGAACCTGGACCGTGCATGGGACATCCCGCCCGATCAGAGCTCCATCGTCACCATCGTGACCACCAACGGGCGGATGTTGTTCGTCAATAACGACCATGGTGGCGCCGGGCCGATCACCAATTTCTTCCCTTCCGCCGATGTCATCCATGCGCACAACCGGCTGCATCGCTTCGGTGCCGGCATCGTGCAACCCACTGGGTTCTATACCGATGCCAGCTCGCTGCTGGCAGGCTGGCATTCGCAGATGCTCAATAACGAGGTCACTGCGGATGCGGTTGCCAATCCGTCCTCGATCGGCGGCCAGACGGCAGCATTCAACCTGCAGGGAAGCAACCTGATGATCAGCGAAGGCAATCGAGAAAACGCCTGGTACACCGATGCGGTCACCAACACCGGCATCATCCGCAATAACGCTTCGCTGCAGGCGCAACTGGCAGCGTGGGCCTGTGGGATCGGGTGAAGAACTCGCTGATCGAGAACAACATCACCCCGGAGGTCCGCATTCAAAACGAAAACGTCAAGGACGCATTGATCCGCGGCAACCGCATGGCAAGCGGGCAAACGTCGCCGGTCATCATGAATGAGCCCCGCCCGGGAAATGGAAATCTGATCGTGCCGTAGCTGACGCGGGTACCGGTACGCTGCGCCCATCGTCTCGCAGCGTACTGGCCTAATTGCTCAGCCGGCGCAACAGGCGCGTTACGCCGAGGACGCGGCTCTGGATAACACCATCTGGTGAACGCTCTTCGGCATGAATCCGCGTCGAAGGCGCCCATCTCGCAGTGAGCGCAGCGCTTTATCGGCCGTTCCTACTCCACCGTCACCGACTTGGCCAAGTTGCGCAGCTTGTCCACATCGGTGCCGCGCGCCAACGCGGTGTAATTACGCCAACAGTTGCACCGGAATGGTGTGGATCACCGGCGACAGCACGCCGGCGTCGCGCGGGGTGCGGATCACGTGCACGCCTTCGGAACTGCCACTGCAGGGCACGTCATCAGGTACGCAAGACCAGTGCCTTTCGCTCTTCACGATTCACGAGCCACGTGAGCAATGCACCCGGCAGCAGGAATCCCAGCGTCACAAGCAAGCCGTGGAGCATATGTACCGCCGGCTCGTCCAGCACGGCGATGTGCTTCATCGGAGACAGCCACGGGGAAAGATTGAAGAACGCGATCGTCAAGACGACAAGCGGCCAAATCCAGTTCACCCCACGCTTGCGCGCAGAATTCCAGGCGTAAGCGGCCAGCACAACAACAAAGACTCCTTCGATCACCCAAGAGGCGGTGCCAAGCCGTCCCCACAGTCCCAGACCAAAGTGGGTCTGGGAATGCGGCAAAAGCGCCAGGTCATTGTTGTGCATCGGCCAGTCGGCGAGGAAGTGAGAGAAGGACGCGATGAACGCCAGGACTGCAACGCGCCTGTCTTTCCAGAAGAAACCGGCCCAGACAACCGACCACACGACCGCCGCCAGCAGCGAATGATCCCAGTCGATGAATGTCAGGTCGAAGAACAGATAGGGGCCTGCAGCGAGGTTGGGCGTTACCAGGTCCCAGCCAAGCATGATGAAGATGCCGTCCAGGATGTCGAGGAAGCCGACGCCCAGCAGGAGCGGAAGCGTCGGGATGCTTGGAAAGCGGGCTTTCAAGGCGAGTCCGATCGCAAAGTGACCCACATACATGGCTGGTGCTCCAAAGATTAGGCCTGCATGGTGCCCCCGTTGAACCCTCCAGACTGTAAAATCAGAACAGTTCGACCACGGTCCCGGCTATGCCTGACGATGGAACCCTGAGTCCAGAGATTGCAGAGATTTTTCTCTCTCAGGCGTCGGTTCGAACGTTTGTTGCGGGCCAGCGGATCTTTGATCTGGGCTCCTCCCCCGCCTGCATGTTCGGCATTCTCAGCGGCGCGGTCCGGGTCTCACTGGAGCCGATGCAGCTCAGCGAGAGGCTGTCGCTGGTGCTTGGACCAGGCCAGTGGTTTGGGGAAGTTCCGCTACTGGATGAGCGGGCGCGGGCATTCAGCGCGGTCGCCCACGGACTTAGCAAGATCGCCGTCGTTTCGACTGTCGCCTTCAACCGGGTCATCGTATCCAACCCGGCTGCGCTCCTGGCCATCACACGCCTGGTTTGCTCAAGATATCGCCAGACTCTGGACTGGATTGAAGCCAACCAGGCACGTTCACTCGAACGCCGACTGGCGGCCCAGCTTCTCACTGCCCAACACAACATCCGCATGCCACAGAGTGCTCTCGCTGACAGGCTAGGCGTCTCCCGTCCTACCGTGAGCCGACTCTTGAAAGCGTGGAAAGCCCAAGGGTTGATCGACGTTGGCTATGGCAAGGTGAATGTGCTCAACGTGGAAGCCCTGACATCGATCTTCGCAGGGGAGCGAGAACGGGACTAGCGCGCCTGGATGCCTACTCGCACCTCGATGATCAGGCCAAGCCACGGAACCAGCATGGCTATCCAATCTGTGGGGGACACGCCGACAGTAATCGCAAGAGTCGCGCCGTGGAAACGCAGAAGGGCGGGAGCAATGACGCCCCCGCCCTTCTGCTCTTTTCATATTTGGACGAGTAAGTACTGCACGCCCGTCACGCGTCAGCGCCAGTTGGACCGCTAGTTACATCCGACCACGCAGGATGCTGCGCTTTTGCTGCTACTCCACCGTCACCGACTTGGCCAGATTCCGTGGCTTGTCCACATCGGTGCCGCGTGCCAGGGCGGTGTGATACGCCAGCAACTGCACCGGGATGGTGTGGATCACCGGCGACAGCACGCCGGCGTGGCGCGGGGTGCGGATCACGTGCACGCCCTCGGACTCGCTGAAGTGGCTGTCCTGGTCGGCAAACACGAACAGCTCGCCGCCACGTGCGCGCACTTCCTGCATGTTGGATTTGACCTTTTCCAGCAGGCGATCGTTCGGCGCAATCACCACCACCGGCATCGCCGCGTCCACCAAGGCCAGCGGGCCATGCTTCAACTCGCCGGCCGGATACGCTTCGGCGTGGATATAGGAAATTTCCTTGAGCTTGAGCGCGCCTTCCAGCGCGATCGGGTAATGCAGGCCGCGGCCGAGAAACAGTGCGTTTTCCTTGGCCGAGAAACGCTCGGCCCAGGCCATGATCTGCGGCTCAAGATTCAGGGCGTGCTGCACGCTGCCCGGCAGAAAGCGCAGCTGCTCCAGATACTCCGCTTCTTCGGCCTCGCTGATGCGGCCCTGCAATTTGCCCAGCACCATGGTGAGCTGGAACAACACCGCCAGCTGCGTTGTGAACGCCTTGGTCGAGGCCACGCCGATCTCGGCGCCGGCACGCGTGTAGCACACCAGTTCGCTGGCGCGCGGGATCGCGCTTTCGGGCACGTTGCAGATCGACAGCGTGTGCAGATGCCCCAGCGATCTGGCGTATTTCAGCGCCTCCATCGTGTCCAGCGTTTCGCCGGATTGGGAGATGGTGACGATCAGATGTTTGGGATTGGCGTAGGCGGCGCGGTAGCGGTATTCGCTGGCGATTTCCACGCTGCACGGCAGCCCGGCGATGGCTTCGATCCAGTAACGCGCGGTCATGCCGGCGTAGTAACTGGTGCCGCAGGCCAGGATCTGCACGCCTTCGATGTCGCGCAACACCGCTTCGGCATTCGGGCCGAACAGAGACGCAGGAAATCCCTTCGCATCGATCGCCGCTTCGATGGTATCGGCCAGCGCACGCGGCTGCTCGTGGATTTCCTTCTGCATGAAATGCCGGAACGGACCGAGCTCCAGCGATGCCAGCGACACATCCGACAGATGCAGCGGGCGTTCGACCGGCGCGTCGTTGCCATCGAAGATGCGCACGCCATCGCGGCGCAATTCGGCCGTATCGCCTTCTTCCAGGAAGATCACCTGGCGGGTGGCCTGCACGATGGCCGAGACATCGGAGGCGACGAAGTTCTCGCCCTCGCCCACGCCGATCAGCAACGGGCAGCCCATGCGCGCGCACACGAAGCGCTCCGGTTCGGCCTGGCTCATCGCCGCCAGCGCGTAGGCACCGGTGAGCTCCTTGACGGTGCGCTGCAGCGCGGTCAACAGGTCGCCTGCGCTGCCCAGATGGTGATGGATCAGGTGCGCGATCACTTCGGTATCGGTCTGCGACTCGAAGGTATAGCCGAGCGCACGCAGCTTCTCGCGCTGCTGTTCGTGGTTTTCGATGATGCCGTTGTGCACCAGCGCCACGCCGTCACTGATGTGCGGGTGCGCATTGGCCTCGGTGACCCCGCCATGGGTGGCCCAGCGGGTGTGGCCGATGCCCAGCGTGGCCCCGAACTGCTCGGCCTGCGCCGCCTGCGCCATCTCCGCCACGCGCCCGGTGCGGCGCACGCGGCGTACCTGCGCGCCATCGAGCACGGCGATGCCGGAGGAATCGTAGCCGCGGTACTCCAGACGCTTCAGTCCTTCGATCAGGACCGGGACCACATCGCGCCCGGCGATCGCTCCGACAATGCCGCACATAGGACAACCCTTGAGGACGAAGCCGGGCATTTTAGCGTGTCCGCTATTGTCCGCTGCATGACCATGCCCGGACAGCGTGTCCGCGTTGGTGTCCGCGGACACTGCGGACACTGCGGACACTAACCATGCAGGCATAAAAATCTTTAGTTTCAACCACTTGGCAATTGGCACAGGTTCTGCTTTATCGCGGTGACGCCAACGAGCCAGCCGATCATGATTCGCGATACCTCTGCCCAGGACCAGGTTCTCCGTACATCCGCCCAGCGCGCGCCGTGGCGCCGTTGGCTATGGCCTGGTATCGCTGCGGTCGCCGTGTTGGCCGGTATTGGTTGGGCGGTCACCGCGTGGAGCGCCGGCAGCCGCTCGTTCGATGCCAGCCGGGTGCGCATCGCCACCGTCAGCCAGGGGGATCTGGTGCGCGACATCGCCGCAGACGGCCGCGTCATCGCCGCCAACAGCCCGGTGCTGTACGCCATCTCGGCCGGCACGGTGACGCTGAGCGTGGTGGCCGGCGACGTGGTCAAGCAGGGCCAGGAGCTGGCGCGCATCGACAGCCCGGAGCTGCGCAGCAAGCTGGCGCAGGAGCAGGCCACGCTGGCCGGCCTGGAAGCCGAATCCAGCCGCGCCGGGCTGGATGCCACGCTGGCCCGTGCCAACGCCAGCAAGCTCACCGACCAGGCCAAGATCGACAAGCAGGCCGCCGCACGCGACCTGGAGCGCTATCAGCGCGGCTACGATGGCGGCGCCGTGCCGCAGGTGGAACTGGCCAAGGCACAGGACACCTTGAAGAAGACCGATATCGACCTGCAGCACGCGCAGCGCGACGCCTCACTGAAGAGCCAGGGTGCGGATCTGGATTCGCGCAACAAGCGCCTGCTGGCCGACCGCCAGCGCGCGGTGGTGGCCGAGGTGCAGCGCCAGGTCGATGCGCTCACGCTGTTGTCGCCGTTCGATGGCCAGGTCGGCCAGGTGCAGGCGGTGCAGCGCACCCAGGTCACTGCCAACGCACCGATCCTGGGCGTGGTGGATCTGTCCAAGTTCGAAGTCGAGATCAAGGTGCCCGAGAGCTTCGCGCGCGATCTGGCGATCGGCATGCCGGCCCAGCTCACCAGTGGCAATGGCGAACCGTTCCCCGGCGCCATCTCGGCGGTGTCGCCGGAAGTGGTCAACGGCGAAGTCACCGCACGCATCCGCTTCACCGACAAGCAGCCGCCGGGCCTGCGCCAGAGCCAGCGCATGAGCGCGCGCGTGGTGATGGACACCCGCCGCAACGTGCTCAAGGTCGAGCGCGGCCCGTTCGTCGAACAATCCGGCGGCAGCTACGCCTACGTGATGGACGGCAACACCGCAGTACGCCGCCCGGTGCGCATGGGCGTCAGCAGCCTGGGCGAAGTGCAGGTGCTGTCAGGGCTGCAGGTCGGCGATCGCGTCGTGGTGTCCGGTGCAGATAACTTCGGCGATGCGCCGCGCGTCACCGTTCACTAACTCTCTTTCGCACACATCTCCTACGCAAAGGACTCGGCAATGCTCAAGATGCAATCGGTCTCCAAGGTCTTCCGCACCGAACAGGTAGAAACGCACGCGCTGCGCTCGCTGGACCTGCATGTGCGCGAAGGCGAATTCGTCGCGGTCACCGGCCCCTCTGGCTCGGGCAAGACCACTTTTCTCAACCTGGCCGGGTTGCTGGAAACCTTCACCAGCGGGCAGTATCTGCTCGATGGCGAAGACGTCAGCCATCTTTCCGACGACGCGCGTTCGCGCCTGCGCAATCAGAAGATTGGCTTCATTTTCCAGGGCTTCAATCTGATCCCCGACCTCAACCTGTTCGACAACGTCGATGTACCGTTGCGCTATCGCGGCATGGCGGCGGCCGAGCGCAAGCAGCGCATCGAAGAGGCCTTGACCAAGGTCGGCCTGGGTTCGCGCCTGAAGCACTACCCCACCGAGTTGTCCGGTGGTCAGCAGCAGCGCGCCGCGATCGCGCGTGCATTGGCCGGCAGCCCGCGCTTGCTGCTGGCCGACGAACCCACCGGCAACCTCGACTCGCAGATGGCACGCGGGGTGATGGAGTTGCTGGAAGAGATCAACAGCCAGGGCACCACCATCGTGATGGTCACCCACGACCCGGAACTGGCCGCCCGCGCGCAGCGCAACGTGCACATCGTCGACGGCCAGGCCACTGATCTGGAACGCAATCCTGCGCTAATGCGCTCGCGCGATAGCGCACCCACCTTGGCCGAATAAGGGGCACGTCCATGTTCGGCTATTACTTCAACCTGGCGGTGCGCAGCTTCCGCCGCAACAAGATCCTCACCGCGCTGATGGTACTGGCGATCGCGCTGGGCATCGGCGCCAGCATGACCACGTTGACGGTGTTCTATGTTCTGTCTGGCGATCCGATTCCGCAGAAGAGCGATCGGTTGTTCACTGCCTTGGTGGACCCGTACCCCAAAGCAGGCTACCAACCGGGAGAAGAACCTGGCGACCAGGTCACTCGCTTCGATGCCGAAACGCTGCTGCGCGAAAAGCGCGCAAAACGCCAGGCCTTGATGACCGGCGGACGAGTGGCGATCGAGCCCGACAAGAACGGCATGACTGCCTTCAAATCGGAAGTACGCTTTACTTCGGCAGATTTCTTCCCAATGTTCGAAACGCCCTTCCTGTATGGCCAGGGTTGGTCGGCCGGTAGCGACGAGGGGCACGAACGCGTTGCGGTGATCACCAAGGAACTCAACGACAAGCTGTTCGACGGCAGCAACAGTGTCGGCCGCGACCTGCGCATGGACAAGAACACCTTTCGTATCGTTGGTGTTCTCAATGACTGGAAAGTCAACCCACGTTTCTATGATCTCAGCAACAGCTACGGCTCGAGCGAGCAAGTGTATCTGCCATTCTCCGTCGCGATGGATCTGAAGATGGATCATTACGGCGGTATGAATTGCTACGGCAAGAACGACAGCGACCAGACAGCGCTCAACGCATCCTGCACATGGATGCAGTACTGGGTGGAGCTTGACAGCCCAGCGCAGGCCGGCGACTACAAAGCCTACCTGGATAACTACTCCGATCAGCAGCGCGCTGCAGGGCGCTTTGAACGTCCGAACAATACCCGCCTGCGCAACGTGATGGAGTGGCTGGACTACAAGGAAGTGGTCCCTAGCGACGTCCGCCTGCAGCTGTGGCTGGCGATGGGCTTCCTGCTGGTGTGTCTGCTCAATACCGTAGGTTTGCTACTCGCCAAGTTCCTGCGCCGCAGTGGAGAGATCGGCGTGCGTCGCGCCCTGGGTGCCTCACGCGGTGCCATCTTTGCGCAATGCCTGGTCGAAGCCGGAACCATCGGACTTGCCGGCGGCGTTGCAGGGCTTGGGCTGGCATGGTTGGGGCTGTGGGTCGTGCGCCAACAACCTGTCGACTACGCCAAGCTTGCGCATCTGGATCCGAAGATGTTGTTGCTCACCTTCGCATTGGCGCTCGTTGCCAGTCTGTTGGCCGGCTTGCTGCCCTCCTGGCGTGCCATCCAGGTTGCGCCTGCGCTACAGCTCAAAGCGTCCTGACCACCAAGCCCGCCGCCCTGCGGCGGGCACGGCCTCTTATCCGAAGGTACCGCCCATGGACATCCGCCCCATCATTTCCACCCTGCGCCGTCACAAGACCGCATCAGCATTGATCGTGCTCGAAATCGCACTCGCCTGCGCCATCATCTGCAATGCCATGTTCTTGATCGGCAACCGCATCGAGACGCTGCAGCAACCCAGCGGCATCGCCGAATCGGAACTGGTCAGCGTCCAATTGGGCGGCATCGGCACCCAGGTCAATGCAGAAGCGCGCACACGCGAAGACCTGGCTGCACTGCGCAGCCTGCCAGGTGTCCGCAGCGCGATCGTCATCAATCAGATTCCCTTTGTGCATTACTCATGGAACAGCAGCATCTCCCTGACGCGTGAACAAGAGCGCCAGACACTTAGCGCTGCGCAATACATGGCCAGCGAAGGCACCCTCGGCACACTTGGCCTGCAACTGGTCGCAGGGCGTGATTTCACCGCAAGTGAATTCATCGATATGGCACAGGCCAATAACGACAGGTCCATCGACCAGAAAGGCCTTTCAGTGATCATCACTCGGCGCATGGCTGACAAGCTGTTCCCCTCGCAGAATGCATTGGGAAAGACAGTCTATGCAGGCGATACCGCACTCCACATCATCGGCATCGTGCAGACACTGGCACGCCCCACCAACAATAGCGCCGGCGGTGTTGATCAAAGCAATTACTCGATGTTGCTACCACTGCGCATCGACTACACCGCAGGCCAGTACATTATTCGTGTCACCGATCCAACGCGTCGGGCAGAGGTGCTGCAATCTGCCGTCGCTGCGCTGATGAAATTAGACAATAGCCGGCTGGTGCTGAAACAGGAGACGTATAGCGAAATCCGCGCGGAATATTTCGAGAATGATCGCGCAATGGTGTGGCTACTTGGCGCGGTCTGTATCGCACTGCTGATCGTCACCGCACTAGGCATCGTGGGCTTGGCCAGCTTTTGGGTGCAGCAACGCACCAAGCAAATTGGTATTCGGCGTGCCCTGGGCGCCACGCGCGGCCAGATCCTGCGCTACTTCCAGATCGAAAACTTCCTGCTGGCCTCGGTCGGCATTGTGCTCGGCATGTTGCTGGCGTACTCGATCAATATCTGGCTGATGGCCCGTTACGAGTTGCCACGCCTGCCGGTGCTGTATCTGCCGATCGGCGCGTTACTGCTCTGGGCGCTGGGCCAGATCGCCGTGTTCTGGCCCGCGCGCCGCGCCGCGCTGGTACCGCCGGCAGTGGCCACGCGCAGCGCGTGAGGTGACACAGATGCCGATCGACACACGCAAAGACGTCCGGTGATGTTGCATTACTGCCTGCAACTGGCCTGGCGCAGCCTGTTGCGCACCCCGATCGCCAGCACCCTGGTGGTACTGGCAATCGGTCTGGGTATCGGTGCGAGCATGACCATGCTGACGGTCCTGCATGTCATGTCGCGCGACCCGTTGCCCGGCAGAAGTCAGCGGCTCTACACCCCACATCTGGATCCGCTGCCCCTAGACCTTCCACGTACGCGGGAATGGGGCGACCCTTCAGACAATCTGACCTGGCCAGATGCGATGGCCCTGCTACGTGCAGGGCCGGCTGTCCATCAAGCGGCCTTGGCGAGCGGACAAGCGCTGATCTGGCCGGTGCAGGTCGCCACGGCCCCACTCGACCTCAATGGCCGCTATACCACTTCAGAGTTCTTTGCGCTGTTCGGCATCCCGCTGCAACGTGGGAGCGGCTGGAACAGACAGGACGACCAGAACCACGCGCGCGTGATCGTGTTGAGCCAGCAGCTTGCAAGAACCTTGTTCGGTTCACGCGATCCAATCGGCCAGACCGTCGCCGTCGGCGGGCAGCACATCGGCTTTCGCGTTATCGGCGTCGTTGGCAAATGGAATCCGCAACCGCTGTTTTATGCCGACCCAAGCCGCAAAGGCGCCTTTGGCGACCAGGACGATTTCTTTCTGCCGCTCTCGACCGCGATGGAGCTTGAGCTGGACGCCGGCACCAGCATCAGCAGTTGGGAGACGCGCAGCGACAGCGGCGTCAAACAACTCCAGAACCCATCCACCAGTTGGCTGCAGTTCTGGGTGCAACTGGATACCCCGCAACAGGTGGCTGCGTATGAGCGCTTTCTCTACGACTACGCCGCAACCCAACATGCCAGCGGGCGCTTTCAGCGACCACCGCAGACGGCCCGACTGTATTCGTTGATGGACTGGCTGGAACACCTGCAGATGGTGCCCAACGACCTGCGCCTGCAGACGCTGCTGGCCTTGGGATTTCTGTGGATCTGCCTGATCAACGTGATTGCCCTGTTGCTGGCGAAATTCCTGCGCCGCAGTGGCGAGATTGGCGTGCGCCGCGCACTTGGCGCGCGCCGCGGCCACGTGATGTTGCAGTTTGGCACTGAAGCGGCACTGATCGGCGTCGTGGGTGGCCTGCTGGGAACCGCGATCGCCGCAGTGGGGCTCTGGAGCGTGCGCCAGCGCCCCGACGACTATGCCGCGTTGGCGCACCTGGATGCGCCAATGCTGCTGACCACCGTGGCGCTTGCCATCGTCGCCGCACTGCTCGCAGGACTGCTGCCGGCCTGGCGGGCAAGCCGCATCAACCCGGCCCTGCAGGTCAAGGACCTCTGAGATGCGACTGCCACTTCGCCCGATTCTTTCCAGCCTCGGACACCACCGCCTCACCGCCGGGCTGTTGGCCCTGCAGGTGGCGCTGACCTGTGCATTCGTCACCAATGCGGTGTTCCTGATCGGCGACCGGATCGACAGACTGCGCACGGCGACCGGCTTGCCCGAAGACCAAGTGTCGCTGGTCACCGTTCGCGGCCTGCATGCCAAGGCCGGTGCGCCAGCGCAATGGCAGGCCGACCTGATCGCGCTGCGCGGCATTCCCGGGGTCACGGCAGCCACGGCAATCGGCGAGACGCTGCCGCTGTCCGGTGGCGCCGACGACAGCGGCATCTGTGCCGATCAACGCGCACTGGAGCGCGCAATCGCACTGCGATCCAGCGGCGCTGCCGGCTGCGTCGACGCCAGCTATTACACCGGCTCGCCCGGCTTCGTGCGGGCCATGGGCGCACGCCTGATCGCCGGCCGCGATTTTCGGCCGGACGAGTATTCCAGCTCCACGCCGGGCGCGATCATCGTCACCCGCTCGCTGGCGCAGCAACTCTGGCCAGATCAGGTGGCCGTCGGCAAAACGCTTTATGGATGGGACAGCCAAAGCACCGTCGTTGGCGTGGTGGAGGACCTGCTGCGACCAAGGCTGCGCAAGCCCGAGCTCGATCATCTGGTGGCCTTGTCGCCGCAGCTCCCCACCGGCAATCAGACGCACTATCTGTTGCGCAGCGCGCCGGAAGACCGCCGTCGCGTGTTGGCGCAGGTGGCCGGCGTGCTGGTCAAATCAGGCCCGTTGCGTATGATCCCGGGCGACAAGCAACGCAGTTTTGCGCAGATACGCGCACGCTACTTCCAACGCGATACGACGATGATCGGCCTGTTGCTTGCGGCGACCACGGGCCTGCTGTTTGTCACCGCCCTGGGCATCGGAGGATTGGCCAGTTTCTGGGTCCAGCAGCGGACGCGACAGATCGGCATCCGTCGCGCCATCGGTGCGACCCGTGGCGATATCCTGCGTTACTTCCAGACGGAAAATCTGCTGATCGTCGGCAGCGGCAGCGCCTTGGGCATGCTGTTGGCGCTGCTGCTCAACCAATGGCTGATGCTCCGCTACGACGCGCAACCCGTACCGCCGCTTTACTTACCAGCCGGTGCGGTGACCGTGCTGCTGCTCGGCCAGCTTGCGGTGCTGTGGCCTGCACGACGCGCCGCGGCAGTGGCCCCGGCGACCGCGACGCGCAGTGCATGAGGTGCCTGAGCCGTCGGATGCCGGCACGACAACCCTGCCTGCTACTGCGATGATGCGATCTGCCTACCCCGTTCGTCCGTTCGCTCTCGCATTCCAACAAGGTTCCCGATGCCGCAAATCCTGATCATCGACGACAACACCGCCGTGGCCACCGCGCTGGAGGTGCTGTTTTCGTTGCACGACATCGACGCGCGGCATGCGCATTCGCCGCAGGCCGGATTGGCGTTGCTGGACGAGCAAGGGTTCGATCTGGTGATCCAGGACATGAACTTTACCGCCGACACCACCTCCGGCGAAGAGGGCGAAGCGCTGTTCGCGCAGATCCGTCAGCGCCACCCGGATCTGCCGGTGATCCTGCTCACCGCCTGGACCCATCTGGGCAGCGCGGTGGGCCTGGTCAAGGCCGGTGCGGCCGACTACATCGCCAAGCCCTGGGACGACACCAAGCTGCTGACCACGGTCAACAACCTGCTGGAACTCTCCGAAGCACGCCGCGAACTCGAACGCCGCCGCGAGCGCGAACGCCGCGGTCGCGAGCAGCTGACCCAACGTTACGATCTACGCGGCGCGGTGTTCGCCGACAACGCGCGATCGCGCTCGCCTGCCAGGTCGCACGCTCGGACCTGCCGGTGCTGATTACCGGCCCCAACGGCAGCGGCAAGGAGAAGATCGCCGAGATCATCCAGGCCAACTCGCCAGCAAAGAACGGCCCGTTCATCGCGCTCAACTGTGGCGCACTGCCCGGTGAATTGATCGAAGCAGAATTGTTCGGTGCCGAGGCTGGTGCCTACACCGGTGCGAACAAGGCGCGCGAAGGCAAGTTCGAAGCGGCCGATGGCGGCACGCTGTTTCTCGACGAAATCGGCAACCTGCCATTGGCAGGTCAGATGAAGTTGCTACGCGTGCTGGAAACCGGCCGCTACGAGCGCCTGGGCTCCAATCGCGAACGCCACGCCAAGGTGCGCGTGATCAGCGCTACCAATGCCGATCTGCAAGCGATGATCCGCGAGGGCAGTTTCCGCGAGGATCTGTATTACCGCCTCAACACGGTGGAAATCGCGCTGCCCGCACTGGCCGAACGCCCCGGCGATATCGAGCAGTTGGCCGAGCACTTTCTGGCCGGCGACAAACCGCTGTCCACGCAGGCGCGCGATGCCTTGCAACGGCATGCCTGGCCCGGCAACGTGCGCGAGCTGCGTAACGTGCTGCAACGTGCGTCCCTGCTCGCGCAAGGTGTGCGTATCGAAGCCAGCGATCTGAACTTGCCACGCGCAGCCGCACCGCGCCCGGTTGCGCCGGCGGCAGGCGAGCCGGATCGTGCCCGCATCGAACAGGCACTGGCGCGCGCACAAGGCGTCATCGCCCAGGCTGCCGCCGAGCTTGGCCTGAGCCGACAGGCGCTGTATCGGCGCATGGACCGCTACGGCATCACCTCGGAATGATTCCCCGTATGTGGCAGCGTTCTTTCACGTTCTCGCTGTTTTTGCGGCTGTTGCCGGTGCTTGCGCTGGCGGCTGCACTGCCCTGGTTTACCGCGTACTGGCTGGATCGCGGCTGGGAAGTGGCGGTGTTATCGGCGGTGGTCCTGTTGTCGGCAATGTGGTTCAGCCTCAGCCGCGCCACAGCTCCGATGCGCTCGCTGTTCCGCGCATTGGCCGGCACCACCAGCAGCTACCGCGATGGCGAATACAACTTCGGCGTGTACTGGCGCGGCACTGACGAGCTGGCGCAGCTGGTGCAGGCGCATGCAGAGCTGGGCGAGGTGCTGCGCGCGCAACGGCGCAATCTGGTGCAGCGCGAATTGATGCTCGACACCATGTTGCAGAACACCCCGGTGGCGATGTTGCTGGTGGTGGCCGGTGGCGATGGCGTGCGCCGTATTGGTTTCTCCAACAACGCAGCGCGCAAGCTGCTGCATGACGGACGCAAACTCGAAGGCCAGCATCTGGACGATGTGCTCGGTCGCATGCCGAACGAATTGCGCGATGCACTCGCACGCGGCGGCGATTGCCTGTTCGCAGTGCGCGAAGACGGCGATGACGAAGACGACGAGCAGATCTATCACCTCTCCCGCCGCAGTTTTCATCTCAACGGACGCGGCCACGAGCTGTTGTTGATCCGCACCTTGACCAACGAACTGCGCCGCCAGGAAGTGCAGACCTGGAAGAAGGTGATCCGTGTGATCAGCCACGAATTGAACAATTCGCTTGCACCGATCGCCTCGTTGGCGCATTCCGGCGCCGAGTTGCTGCGTCGCGAACGCACCGATCGGCTCGGCATCGTGTTCGAAACCATCGAAGAGCGCGCACGCCATCTGGAAGGCTTCATCCGCGGCTACGCACGCTTTGCCAAGTTGCCGCAGCCGCAGCTGCAGACCATCGAATGGGCGCCGTTTTTGGAACGTTTGCAGCAACAGATCCCCTTCCAGCTGCAAGGCGCGCTGGCGGATGTCTCCAGCCGCATCGATGCGGCGCAGATCGAACAGGCATTACTCAACCTGCTCAAGAACGCACACGAAGCCTGCAGCGAGGCGCAGCCACCCAACAGCGACGTCGCTGTGCGCGTGACCCGCGTGCCGCAATGGCTACGCATCGAAGTGCTGGACCGCGGCAACGGCATGAACGAGGCCGTGCTGCATAACGCGCTGATGCCGTTCTACTCGACCAAGCGCAACGGCACCGGGCTCGGACTTGCGCTCACCCGCGAGATCGCCGAAGCCCATGGCGGACGCATCTCGCTGCACAATCGCGAACACGGCGGGTTATGCGTCACCTTGTTGCTGCCGTCTGCGGTGGCCGGTTAGTTCGCTGCAAGCTGTAGCGAGCAACCGTTTGATAACGGCTTCACTCGCCACGAAGCGTGCCACGCTCTTCGATTCGCGGTTTCTTCAACTCACCACAGGCGTCGTCTGCACCCGTCGTTCGCGTGGCGTCGATCGCGCCGTAATAGCCAGCCCCCACCGTGTTGTCGAAGAACTGCCCGCCTTGCGAGGGACACTCGCCTTCAGGCTTGATCCAGTCCGAAAACGCCGCGTACTTGCCTGCCCTGACGAAACGGTTGGCACCCACGTAAGTGTTGTCAGAAGCATCGCGGGTGCGTACCGCATCGCCGTTGACGTCGATAAACGTATTGCCCTCGATCCGATTGCCGGAGGAGTGACGGGCCAGATACAGCGCATGGATGAAGCCCGAGGTCTTGGTGTCATTTTCGATGGCCACGAAGCGATTGCGTTCGATGCGATTGTCGCGCGAATTCTGCAGCCGGATCGCCGCGAACGAATACGCAGCCTCGCTGCTGCTGCCGTGGATGCCACCAATCCGCTCGAAGGTCATATTGCGGATCACGTTGCCGCTGTTACCGTCCTGGCCGCGTTTGCTGCTGCCCAGATCCATTGCCATCCAGTAATTGCTGACCTTCAACCCGGTGAAGGTCAGCCGGGTGGCAGCATCGCCGCCGCCCTTCAGCGTGAACCAGGTCGCGCCACCGCGTCCGTCGAACCACGGTGGCGCGGCAGCGTCGGACGCGGCGATAAAGCGAATGGGCGCCCCGTTGGTGAATGACCATTGCACCGACTGCCGCAAATAGGTGCCTGCGGCAATCACCACATCTACCGCGCCGGTGGGGCGCCGTTCGAGCAAGCGCTGTTGGGCTGCATTCAAACTGCGCAATGCCGTCGAGGCACTGGTGCCTGCTGCGGTGTCGTTGCCATCCGGTGCCAGATACAGCCGCAAGGTCTGTGCGCATACCGCGCCGGGCAGCAGCGCTGCCAGGAACACCATCAACAAGACTGCGTAGCGTCGCATTTGCATCGGGCACCTCGTGATCGGTGGTGACGTGCGTGGTCTGTCGGTATCGTCACTGCGCAGCACGTATACAGCGCAGTGCAACGAGCCGCACACACCAGAACTACTTTTTGGTCGGACGCTCCCAGCCTTCGACCACGGTCTGACGCGCACGGGTGACGCTAAGCTGCCCGGCAGGCGCATCGCGGGTGATCACCGAACCCGCGCCGACGGTGGCCATGGCACCGATCTCTATCGGTGCCACCAGTGCGCTGTTGGAACCGACAAAGGCGCCATCGCCGATGGTGGTCTGCGACTTGTTCACCCCGTCGTAGTTGCAGGTGATGGTGCCGGCGCCGATGTTGACCTTGCTGCCGATCACCGCATCGCCCAGATAGGTCAGATGGTTGGCCTTGCTGCCCACGCCCATCGTGACCTTTTTGGTCTCGACAAAGTTACCGATGTGCACGCCATCGGCTAATACGGTGCCAGGCCGTAGCCGCGCGAACGGGCCGATCATCGCTGCGCCCTCGGTCACCACGCCTTCCAGATCGCAGTGCGCGCGTACCTGGGTACCGGCGCCGAGCGTGACATCGCGCAGCCGTACGAACGGGCCGATCACCACGCCATCGCCCAGCGTCACCTCGCCTTCCAGAATCACATCGATATCCAGTTGCACGTCATTGCCCACTGTCACCGTGCCGCGTTGCTCCACGCGCGCCGGGTCGGCCATGCGCACGCCGCGCAGGCACAGCGCACGTGCCGCACGTGTCTGCCAGGCGCGCTCCAGTAGCGCGAGTTGCCACAGGTCGTTGGCACCTTCCACATCCTGCGGATCACTCACATGCACCATGTCGGCCGGGGTGAAATCGGCCGCGGCGCTGGCAAACACATCGGTGAGGTAGAACTCGCCCTGCGCATTCTGGTTCGACAAACCACTCAGCCAACGACGCAGCGCCGTGGACTCGGCGGTGAGGATGCCGGTGTTGATGGTGCGGATGCGGCGCTGCTCGTCGTTGGCATCCTTCTGCTCGACGATCGCGGCGACCTTGCCTTCGGCATCGCGCAAGATGCGGCCGTAACCGGTGGGATTGGGCACATCGGCCACCAGCACCGCCATGCGCCCGGGTGCGTGCAGCAGTTGCAGCAAGTCGTTGGACTGGATCAGCGGCACATCGCCGTACAACACCAGCACCGTGGCTGCGTCCGGAATCGCATGCATCGCCTGCTGCGCCGCATGCCCGGTGCCCAGTTGCTGACGTTGCTCGGCCCAGTGCAGATCGCTTTGCGCAGCGAACGCCGCCTGCACCTGCTCACCACCGTGCCCGTGCACCACATGGATCGCGGCTGGCTGCAACTGCCGCGCAGTGGCGATCACGTGCGCCAGCATCGGCTGGCCGGCAAGCGGCTGCAGCACCTTGGGCAGGGACGAGCGCATGCGCTTGCCCTCTCCCGCGGCCAGGATCACGACGTGCAGGGGCAAAGTCATCGAAGCGTTCCAAAACGTGAGATGGACAAATTCTAGTCGCTGTCTCGGCAGCGCGTCGTTACCGCATCGCCGTCTTTTGGTGATTACGATTTTTAAGCGCCGCTGCCGTTAGCATGAGCGCCCTCTCACGATCACCCGGCCCGCATGAGTCTGTTCCGCCAAGGCAGCCAGTTCACCCTGATTGGCGCCCTGCAATTGGCTGTGGATTGCGGCATCTTCATTGCCGCCACGGCGGCGGGCATGCCGACAGTGCCTGCCAATCTGCTCGGGCGCATCAGCGGTGCAGTGCTCGGCTTCTGGCTCAACGGCCGCTACACCTTCGCCCAGGAAGGCGGTGCACGTCTGGGCTGGCAGCGCTTCCGGCGCTTTGCGGTGATGTGGCTGGTGCTCACACTGATCAGCACCTGGCTGCTGTCGGCGACGGTGGACCTGGTCGGCCTGCGTCAGGCCTGGCTGGCCAAACCGCTGGTGGAAGGCGGCTTGGCGATCGTGTCGTTTTTTCTTGGCCGGCATGTGGTGTATCGCTGAGCGAGCGCACTGACGCTAGCGTAGTGACGGATGACGGTGTTGCTGCTTTCCGCTGGAGGGAACGCCATCTGTACCGCCGCCAAGTGCAGACAAGCCAACACAGGTTTAGCTGATCGCTTGCTCGGTAGAGCGTCCCCCTCGTAAAGGGAGGGTCGGCGCTTAGGTGCTGGTGGCGGGCCGAATTTCAATCAGCATCGGTTTCATCGAAACCAGCAACCGACAAGCGTTGCTGCGTTCGTATTCAACCGATACATGCCGCTCAACTCAGCGGCAGAAATCGCCCAGGCTGCGTACCAGTGCGGCGCGATGCAGCGCATCCAGCTGCCATTGCGCCGCGTAATGCGCTGCTGCACGCGCGGTGCTGGCCGGGCACCCGGGCGCTGCGCGCAAGGGTGCAACGTCGGCCAATGCATCGAGCAATTGTCCTTGCAGCTGATCCAGACGCACACGCAACGTCGCCAGATCCGGACGTGCGGTGTCCGGCGCGCGTCCGCGTTCGCGCCAGTGATTCAACAGTGCGTACTGCACTGCCTTGTTGGCCTCGATCTGCGCCGCAAAGAACCGCGCCGCATCCTCGGCATCCAGCCCGTGCGCAGCGGCCTGATCGCGCACGCTCTGCAGCACCGCCGCCTCGCGGGTCTGATCCAGCACCGGCTTGCCGCTGTCCCACTTGCTCAGCGCCACCGCATCGCCGATCGCATTGCGCTGCACGATGCGATCCAGCAACGGATCCAGCGGCGGCTGGCTACGCGCCGGCAGTGCACAGCCCAGCAGTGCGACGGCCAGCAGGCCGGTCAGCGCGTAACTGCGAAAGCCATCGATCGTGCGGGTCATTGGGTGTTCCTCAACGTGCATGGGTGAGAGGCCGCGCCGCCTGCAGAAGGCGGCATCGCGCAAGGCACGCAGTGTGCCTGCTCCCCCGGTGCAGGTGGGCTGCGCCACGCAGGCGCATCTCTGAAAACGAAAACGCCGACACGATGGTCGGCGTTTCCAGTGCCACACCTGCGTGTGGCTGTAGATCTGTTGTCACGCTTGCACGCGCCGCGGGGGCGCACGCCATCGTGCGTTTAGTGCTTCAGCGTACGACGCAAGCGCTCCAGCGCCTGCAACTGCACGGTCGCCTCGGCCAACCGACGCTGCGCTTCCGCCACATCCACCGCGTCGCCACGGTTGGCCAGCAGACGTTCGGCCTCTTCCTTGACCTTGCGTACCGCAGCTTCATCGATGTCCTGGGCACGCACCGCGGTGTCGACCAGCACGGTCACCACCTGCGGCTGCACTTCCAGGATGCCGCCGGAAATGGCGAAGTCCAACTGCTCGCCGCTGGCGGTGGTGACCACCACCTTGCCCGGCTTCAGGCGCGTGATCAGCGGCGCGTGCTTGGGCGCAATGCCCAGCTCGCCCAACTCGCCGGTGGCCACGACCAGCGTCGCCTCACCGTGGAAGATTTCCTTCTCGGCGCTGACGATGTCGCAACGGATAGTGCTCATGGTGCCTCACTCTGTGAGGCGGGGAATCGGGAATCGGGAATCGGGAATGGGAAGAGCCGCTGGCTGCGTACGCTTCCTGGTTCCCACATTTCCGACTCGCCTACAACCCGCCTTTACGATTCCCGATTCCCGATTCCCGATTCCAGCCGCACAGCGGCTGGGATCACATCAGGCCTTGGCGCTCATCTTGTTGGCTTTCTCGACGGCTTCTTCGATGCTGCCGACCATGTAGAACGCCTGCTCCGGCAGGTGGTCGTACTCGCCATCGCAGATCGCCTTGAAGCCGCGGATGGTGTCCTTCAGCGAGACGTACTTGCCCGGCGAGCCGGTGAACACTTCAGCCACGTGGAACGGCTGGCTGAAGAAGCGCTCGATCTTGCGTGCGCGCGATACCGACTGCTTGTCTTCTTCGCTCAGCTCGTCCATGCCCAGGATCGCGATGATGTCCTTCAGTTCCTTGTACTTCTGCAAGGTCTGCTGCACGCGCTGGGCGGTGTCGTAGTGCTCGTGGCCGATCACCAACGGGTCCATCTGGCGGCTGGTGGAATCCAGCGGATCCACGGCCGGGTAGATACCCAGCGAGGCGATGTTACGGCTCAGCGTGACGGTGGAATCCAGGTGGGCGAAGGTGGTCGCCGGCGACGGGTCGGTCAGGTCGTCCGCGGGCACGTACACGGCCTGGATCGAGGTGATCGAACCGCTCTTGGTCGAGGTGATGCGTTCCTGCAACACGCCCATTTCTTCAGCCAGGGTCGGCTGGTAACCCACTGCCGACGGCATACGGCCGAGCAGCGCGGACACTTCGGTACCGGCCAGCGTGTAGCGGTAGATGTTGTCCACGAACAGCAGCACGTCCTTGCCCTTGCCGTTCTCGTCCTTCTCGTCGCGGAAGTACTCGGCCATGGTCAGGCCGGTCAGCGCCACGCGCAGACGGTTGCCCGGCGGCTCGTTCATCTGGCCGTACACCATCGCGACCTTGTCCAGGACGTTGGAGTCCTTCATCTCGTGGTAGAAGTCGTTGCCCTCACGGGTACGCTCGCCCACGCCAGCAAACACGGACAGACCCGAGTGCGCCTTGGCGATGTTGTTGATCAGTTCCATCATGTTGACGGTCTTGCCGACGCCAGCACCGCCGAACAGGCCGACCTTGCCGCCCTTGGCGAACGGGCACATCAGGTCGATGACCTTGATGCCGGTCTCCAGCAGCTCGGTGCTGGAAGACTGGTCTTCATACGACGGCGCAGCGCGATGGATTTCCCAATGGTCCGAGGCCTGCACGTCGCCGGCTTCGTCGATGGGGCGACCCAGCACGTCCATGATGCGGCCCAGCGTACCGGCGCCGACCGGCACCGAAATCGCGCGCTCGGTGTTGGTGGCCAGCAGGTTGCGCTTCAGGCCGTCGGTGGAGCCGAGCGCAATCGTGCGCACCACGCCATCGCCGAGCTGCTGCTGCACTTCCAGGGTGATTTCGGTGCCTTCAACCTTCAACGCGTGATAGACCTTCGGCACTTCATGGCGCTGGAATTCGACGTCGACGACCGCGCCGATGATCTGAACGATCTTGCCCTGACTCATTTTGCTGCTCCGGTTAGCTTTGTTCTGTCCGAGTGGCAGATGCCATCTCGTGGAATTTTGTGATTTGGGATTCGTGATTGGGGATTCGCAAGGGCGCAATCCGCTGCGCTCCTACCAATCCCGAATCCCCAATCCCGGCCGTGCCTATACCGCGGCCGCGCCGCTGACGATTTCCGAAATTTCCTGGGTGATCGCCGCCTGACGCGCCTTGTTGTAAACCAGTTGCAAGGTGCCGATCATCTTGTTGGCGTTGTCGCTGGCGGCCTTCATCGCCACCATGCGCGCAGCATGTTCGGAGGCCACGTTTTCCAGCACGGCCTGGTACACCAGCGACTCGATGTAACGCGTCATCACGTGCTCCAGCACGCTGGCGGCATCGGGTTCGTACAGGTAATCCCAATCGTGATGCGCCACCTTGTGCTCGGCGGCCGGCAACGGCAGCAGCTGATCGAAGCTGGCCTTCTGGGTCATCGTGTTCACGAAGCGGTTGTAGACCAGATACACGCGATCGACCTTGCCTTCGGTGAAGGCATCCAGCATCACCTTGATCACACCGATCAACTGCTCGATGTGCGGGCTGTCGCCCAGATGGGTGACGCTGCCAACCATGTTGACCTTGATGCGGCGGAAGAACGCCGAGGCCTTCTGACCGATGGTCACCACGTCGATCTCGGCGCCCTGCTCCTGCCACGGGCGCACTTCGCCCAGCATCTTGCGGAACAGGTTGTTGTTCAGACCGCCGGCCAGGCCGCGGTCGGAAGAGATCACGATGTAACCGACCCGCTTGACCTGCTTGCGCTCGACCAGGAACGGATGCTGGTAGTCGGTGCTGGCCTGCGCCAGATGCCCGATCACCTGCTTCATGGCCTGCGCGTAGGGGCGCGAGGTCTTCATGCGGTCCTGCGCCTTGCGGATCTTGGAGGCCGAGACCATTTCGAGCGCGCGCGTCACCTTGCGGGTGTTCTGCACGCTCTTGATCTTGGTTTTGATTTCGCGTCCGCCTGCCATTGCTCGCTCGCTTCGCTGGTGGGATTCGGGATGGGTGATTCGGGATTGGCCAAAGCCTCCCGCATCCCGCACCACGACTCCCGAATACCTGAATCTGGAGATTCGTAAGTGGTACTTCGAGTGGCCTAAGCCCCCGAACCACCGCTCTTACGAATCCCGACTGCCCAATCCCAAATCCCGGCTACTGACTTACCAGCTACCGGTGGTCTTGAACTCTTCGATGCCCTTCTTGAAGCCGGCTTCGATGTCGTTGTCCCAACCGCCGGTTGTGTTGATCTTGGAGATCAGCTCACCCTGGGTGTTGGCGAAGTGCGCGTGCAGGCCTTCTTCGAACGCCAGCAGCTTGTTGACCGGCACTTCATCGAGATAGCCCTCGTTGACGGCGTAGATCGACAGCGCCTGGTTGGCGATGGACATCGGCGCGTACTGCTTCTGCTTCATCAGCTCGGTGACGCGCTGACCGCGCTCGAGCTGCTTGCGGGTAGTTTCGTCCAGATCCGAGGCAAACTGCGCGAACGCCGCCAGCTCACGGTACTGCGCCAGTGAGATACGGATGCCGCCAGACAGCTTCTTGATGATCTTGGTCTGGGCCGCACCACCGACGCGCGACACCGAGATACCGGCGTTCACGGCCGGACGGATACCGGCGTTGAACAGGTCGGTTTCCAGGAAGATCTGGCCGTCGGTGATCGAAATCACGTTGGTGGGCACGAATGCAGAGACGTCGCCAGCCTGCGTTTCGATGATCGGCAGCGCCGTCAGCGAACCGGTCTTGCCGGTCACCGCACCGTTGGTGAACTTCTCCACATATTCCTCGGACACGCGCGCAGCGCGCTCGAGCAGACGGCTATGCAGATAGAACACGTCGCCCGGATAGGCTTCGCGACCCGGCGGGCGCTTGAGCAGCAGCGAGATCTGGCGGTAGGCCACGGCCTGCTTGGACAGATCGTCGTACACGATCAGCGCGTCTTCGCCGCGGTCCATGAAGTATTCGCCCATGGTGCAGCCGGCGTAGGGGCTGATGTACTGCATTGCGGCCGATTCGGACGCGGTCGCAGCCACCACCACGGTGTGTGCCAGCGCGCCGTTCTCTTCGAGCTTGCGCACGATGTTGGCAACGGTCGAGGCCTTCTGGCCGATCGCCACGTAGACGCACTTGATGCCGGTGCCCTTCTGGTTGATCACCGCATCGATCGCCAGCGCGGTCTTGCCGGTCTGGCGGTCGCCGATGACCAGCTCGCGCTGGCCGCGGCCGATCGGGATCATCGCATCGACCGACTTGTAACCGGTCTGCACCGGCTGGTCGACCGACTTACGCCAGATCACGCCCGGCGCAACACGCTCCACCGGTGCGGTCTGGGTGGCGCCCAGCGGGCCCTTGCCGTCGATCGGCTCGCCGAGCGCGTTGACCACGCGACCGAGCAGCTCCGGACCCACCGGCACTTCCAGGATGCGGCCGGTGGTCTTGGCCACGTCGCCTTCGCGCAGGTTCTCGTAGTCGCCCAGCACCACGGCGCCGACCGAATCGCGCTCCAGGTTCAGCGCAAGCGCGAAGGTGTTGTTGGGCAGTTCGATCATTTCGCCCTGCATCACGTCGGCCAGGCCGAAGATGCGCACGATGCCGTCGGACACGCTGGTCACGGAGCCTTCGTTGCGCGACTCCGCGGACAGCTTGACCGTCTCGATGCGGGTCTTGATCAGGTCGCTGATTTCGGAGGGGTTGAGCGTGGTTGCCATCGTTCAGTCCTAGGTGCCGGCCGCGAGGGCCATGCGTTTATGTGAATTCAGTGGGCGAGCGAGCTTTGCAGACGCGCGAGCTTGCCCTTCAGCGAGCCGTCGATGACCACGTCGCCGGTGTCGATCACCGCGCCGCCGATCAACGAAGCATCCACCGCGGTGGTGATGTCCACCTCGCGGCCAAAACGCTTCTTCAGCGCAGCAGCGATCGTGTCCAGCTCGGTCGCGGTCATTTCGGTTGCCGAGGTCACCGTCGCCTTGACGACATGTTCGGCCTCGGCGCGCAGCTGTTCGTACAAGCCTGCGATTTCCGGCAGCACCGACAAACGCTGCGCATCGGCCAGCAGGCCAAGAAAACGCAGATAGTCTTCGCTCGCCGTTGACGGCGCCAGCAACGTCACTGCCTGTTCCTGGCGCAAGGCCGGGTTGAGCAGCAATGCAGCCACGCGTGGGTCGCCGGCCACCTGCGCCGAGAACGCCAGCGCATCGGACCAGAGTGCGAAGGTACCGCCCTCACGCGCGATCGCAAACGCGGCACGGCCGTAGGGACGGGCAAGTGTGAGGGCCTGGCTCATCGATTAAATCTCCGCCGCCAGCTCGTCGAGCAGCGCCTTGTGGGCGTTGGCATCGATTTCGCGCTTGAGCAGCTTCTCGGCACCGCTGACCGCCAGCACCGAGATCTGCTTGCGCAGTTCTTCGCGGGCACGGGTGGCAGATGCGTCGATTTCGGTCTGCGCCAGATCCTTCTGACGGTTGGCTTCGGCAATTGCCTCGTGCTTGGCCGCTTCGATGATCTGGTTGGCGCGCGCATGGGCCTGATCGATGATCTCGTTGGCCTTGGTGCGTGCGTCCTTCAGTGCTTCGTTGACCTTTTCCTGCGCCTGCGCCAGATCCTTCTGACTGCGATCGGCCGCAGCCAGACCTTCAGCGATCTTTTGCTGACGCTCTTCGATCGCCTGCAGCAGCGGCGGCCAGATTTTGGTCGCGACGATCCAGATCAGACCGGCGAAGGCCAGCGCCTGGGCAAAGATGGTAAGGGTGATGTCCATGGGTCGCTCAATCGCTCTTTAGGGGTGAAAGCGCCGCCGCATGGCGACGCTTTCCGACCTTCATCCGCGGAGACAACCGCACGCGGTTGCCTCCACATCCTGCTACCGCTGGATCAGCCAGCAGCCTGCGACAGACGCTCGATGAACACCTGGGCCATCGGGTTGGCGAAGGCGAACAGCAGGCCGACAGCGACGCTGATGATGAACGCGGCGTCGATCAGGCCAGCGGTGATGAACATGCGGACCTGCAGCACCGGGATCAGTTCCGGCTGGCGCGCGGCAGATTCCAGGAACTTGCCAGCCATGATGGCCAGACCGAGGCCGGCACCCAGCGCGGCCAGGCCGATCATGATGCCGACGGCGAGGACGGTGGAGCTCTGGACTTGAGCGAGGTTGGTCAGGACGGCGAGGTACATGGTGATCTCCGAACGAAAGTTTCTAAGGGTGATGGATGAATCGGGATGAAGCAGATGAAGGGTGCAGCAAACTCAGTGACTGTCTTCGGCAAGGCTCAGATACACGATCGACAGCATCATGAAAATGAAGGCCTGCAGCGGAATCACCAACAGGTGGAACAGCATCCAGCCGAGGCCGAATACGCCGCCAGCAACCATGCCGGCGATGCCCGCACCGCCCAGCACCCAGATCAGCAGGAAGACGATCTCGCCGCCGAACATGTTGCCGAACAGTCGCATCGCCAACGAAATCGGCTTGCTCAGCCACTCGACGATGTTCAAAAGCAGGTTGAACGGCATCATCCACTTGCCGAACGGCGCCGTCAGGAATTCCTTGGTCATGCCGCCCACGCCCTTTGAGCGCAGCGAGAAGAAGATCATCAGGAAGAACACGCTGATCGACATGCCCAAGGTGGCATTGACGTCGGCGGTCGGCACCGGCTTCCAGGCGTGGATGCCGGCCCAGCCCAGCGGGATGGCAATGAAGTCGGCCGGGATCATCTTGATGAGATTCATCAACAGGATCCAGAAGAAGATCGTGATCGCGATCGGGGTCACCAGCTTGCTGGTGCCGTGGTAGGTGTCCTTGGCCTGCCGGTCGACGAACTCCAGGCAGATTTCCACGAACGCCTGCCACTTGCAGGGCACGCCGGCGGTGGCATTGCGGGTCGCCGTCCAGAAGCCGACGACCATCACCAGGCCCATCAGCACGGCCATGACCAGGGTGTCGACGTGGATGGTCCAAAACGTACCGCCACCCTCGCGAACCGGATAGATCAGGTTCTGCAAGTGATGCTGGATATAGGAGGTAGGTGTTGCTGCCTCGCCCGCCATGTGTCCGGAGCCCTTTAAGTTCGAATCAACGCCTGGCCAGAGCCAGAACCTGAAAAATCAGCCCGATGGCGATACCCGCCAACAAAGCCAGAGGAGGCAGCCGCCACAGGCCGAAGCCAAGCGCCAGCGCCACGAAAACCAACACCCACTTCAACACCATTGCCAGAATCAGCCGGACCATGGCAATGCCGGCTGCCTGAATACCGCCACCTAGCGCGGTCCGTGCTGCCACCCAACCGCCCAGCACCGTCGCAAACCCGGTCAATGCCAGACCGGCAGCGTAACGGGGACCGACCAACAGCAACCCCAGACTGGTTATAGCTACAGCGGCAAGCGGATATACCGCAGCGCGCAGCATCAACCGCCGACCCGCGTCAACGGAGTTCAGCACTACGGTTACCTTACGTGTGAATGAGTGGGAAGCGCAGATGCGCCTCGTCGAGCCGCGAAAGTATAGCAATGGGACAAATTGCGAGACAACCGGCAGAAGTCACTGGCTGCTGCGGCGCACCATACAGGTGCTGCGGCAGCGGTGGGAACTTTGCCACAAACAGACGGTCATAACCTACGAGGCCTGCACATCCTCGTCGAAAGGTACTGCCGCAGGCTGCGTCTAGGAGCCCCGGGAGACCGGGGCTCCTGCTTTTTACGCATTTTGTCGCACCCTGCGACCTTCCCATCGGCGGTCCAATCGACGCGTTCCTGGCGCGATACCAGCCGCATCGTTTCGTTATTGGCGCCTCGATTGCGCGGCGCACGACTAAAGTCGAACTGCCCGCGGCACCGGACCGTTTTGTCCGATTGCTATTTCGGCCTTCACATCGAATCGACAGCTCGTTCACTTGTGAACGACACCATTTTATCGATAGTGCGCGCCACAGGTCGGTTGCCTGCCTCTCTTAGAACTATGGAGCTCCCCATGAAACACCTTCTCGCACTGGTCATCCCGTGCGTACTGGCTGCCGCTTACGCCGCGCCTGCCCATGCCGAAGACACCGATGATCGCTTCCAGATCCGTCTCGGTGCGATGAACGTCGACAACGACAACACCATCCGTGGCAACACGCTGGTGGCAGGCAACAACGTGTCGGTCAATGAAGATTTCAAGCTCGGCGGCAAGGAATGGGAGCCGCGTGTCGATGGCGTGTTCCGCATCAGCACCCGTCAGCGCCTGATCTTCGATTACTTCAAGTACGACAAGGATCGCCGCGAGACCCTGACCCAGGATCTGAGCGGCGGCGGCATCACCGTGCCGACGGGCAGCTTCATCAAGGGTGAGCTGAAGTACCAGGTCGCCACCCTGGTTTACGACTACTCGGTTATCGATTCGCCGGAATTCAGCCTGGGCCTGCAGCTCGGTGCCGAATACGCCAAGGTCGAAGCCAACGCCTATGCCGATCTGGGCAGCGTGTTCAGCGGCGACGTGCTCGACGAGAAGGCCGACGGCGTTGCGCCGGTGGTCGGTATCCGCTTCACCGCACGTCCGAGCGAGCATTGGCTGTTCAACGTGCAGGGTCAGTACCTCAACACCAGCTGGGGCAACTTCGACGATTACAAGGGCGACCTGAGCCGCGCCAACGCGATTGCCGAATACCGCTTTACCAAGAACTTCGGCCTGTTCGCCGGCTACGACTGGTTCAAGCTCGACGTCGACCAGCGCGGCAGCGATGGCCTGATCGGTTTGAAGCAGGAGTTCAAGGGCCCGGTTGCAGGCGTGACGTTCGCGTTCTGAGTTACACCCACCGTTGAACCCAAAAGGCCCGCTTTTTGCGGGCCTTTTGCGTTTTTGGGGCGTTGGTGTAGAGGCCTTTTATGGCGCCGGAAAGAGCTGTGCGGCTACGCAGATGTAATCGGCCAGCGGCATCTCGCCCACAGCCGCACGGCGCATATCCACGCGATCCGGATCCTCAATGGGCTTGGGCACCCAGCGGCCCTGCTGCGCGGCCAGCTGAGTGCCATAGCGTTGCGGCTTGCCGTTGCCGACAAGGACGCGGTCGGTCAACAGCACCAGAGAGCGTGCCGGAATTTCGCCGCGCGTAACGTGTTGTGCCAGCGTGCTCAATACCTGCTCCTGAAACGCAGGATCGGTATCGGCATGCTGCACCAGCAGCCAGGCTGCAGCGACACCATCGCGCCCCACCTGGGCCGCGCTCGGCAGGCCTTCGTGCTCGGCAACGATGCGGCGAATCTGCGGTAGGTGCGCGGCATCCACGGCGGCCATCTTGGTCACGGCCGCTTGCGACCAATCGCCACTGCGGACCAGTTGGTCGGCGCGCTCCATCTCCAGCAGACGCGCGCGTAGCGCCGGATCGGAAGGCGTTGCGAGTTCGGATGCGCGCGCTGCCTCGGCACGCGCTTTTGCCTGCCGTTGCGCACGATCGAACGTTTCGGCCCCCGGGCACTTTGCCAACGCAGCGGCCAATTGAGGATTTTCCGGTTCTTGTGCGCAGGCGGCAGACACCGCCGCGACGCTGCACAGCATCACCATTCCCAGCATTCCGTAGCGCATGCAGTGTCTCTCCCTGTATCGGCTGCAATCCCTTGGCATACCGTGCAGCCCGTCCTGGCAGCATGCCCAAACGACGACGCCCCGCGCAAGGCGGGGCGTCGTTGGTAGCGCCGCATGGGCGGTGCTTACTTCTTCTTCGGGATATACAGATCGGTGATGGTGCCGTCGTAGACTTCGGCGGCCATGCCGACCGATTCGCTCAGGGTCGGATGCGCGTGGATGGTGTGGCCGATGTCTTCGGCTTCCGCGCCCATTTCGATGGCCAGACCAATTTCGGCCAGCAGATCACCGGCATGCACGCCGACGATGGCGCCACCGATCACCCGATGCGTTTCTTCATCGAAGATCAGTTTAGTGAAGCCCTCGGTGCGGCCGATGCCGATTGCGCGGCCACTGGCGGCCCACGGGAACTTGGCCACGCCGACCTTCAGGCCCTTGGCCTTGGCTTCGGTTTCGGTCACGCCGACCCAGGCGATTTCCGGGTTGGTGTAAGCGACCGACGGAATCACCCGAGCCACCCATTCCTTCTTCTCGCCGGCAGCCACTTCGGCGGCCAGCTTGCCTTCGTGGGTGGCCTTGTGCGCCAGCATCGGGTTACCGACGATGTCGCCGATGGCGAAGATATGCGGCACGTTGGTGCGCATCTGCCGATCGGCCGGGATGAAGCCGCGCTCGGTGACGGTGACGCCGGCCTTGTCGGCGCCGATCTTCTTGCCGTTGGGCGTGCGGCCCACAGCGACCAGCACGCGATCGTAGGCGGTCGCTTGCAGACCCGGCTTTTCGCCTTCGGTCGCGGCTTCAAACGACACCGTGATGCCGCTGGCGTCGGCCTTGACGTCGGTGGCCTTGGTCTTGAGATGGACTTCCACGCCTTGCTTCTTCAGGCGGTCGGCCAGCGGCTTGACCAGGTCCTTGTCGGCGCCCGGCATCAGCTGGTCCATGAACTCGACCACGGTGACCTTGCTGCCGAGCGCGCTGTACACCGTGGCCATTTCCAGGCCGATGATGCCGCCGCCGACCACCAGCAGGGTCTTGGGGATGTCGTGCAGCTCCAGCGCGTCGGTGGAGTCCATCACGCGCTTGTCGTCCCAGGGGAAGTTCGGCAACTTCACCGCCTGCGAACCGGCGGCGATGATGCAGTGCTCGAAGCGCAGCAGCTGGGTCTTGCCGTCGTCGCCGACGATCTCCAGCTCGTTGGGCGAGACGAAGCTGGCCACACCGGTGACGGTGCGCACCTTGCGCTGCTTGGCCATGCTGGCCAGGCCGCCGGTGAGCTTGCCGACCACTTTTTCCTTGTACTCGCGCAGCTTGTCCAGGGTGATCTTGGGCTGGCCGAAGTCCACGCCGAAATCGCCGGCATGCGCCACTTCATCGATCACCGCAGCGGCATGCAGCAGCGCCTTGGACGGGATGCAGCCGACGTTGAGGCAGACCCCGCCCAGGCTGGCGTAGCGCTCGATCAGCACCGTATCCAGGCCAAGGTCGGCGGCGCGGAACGCGGCGGTGTAGCCGCCGGGGCCGGCGCCAAGCACCACCATCTTGCATTCGATATCGGCCGGCTTGCCGCTGGCCAGCGCCGGCTTGGACGGCGCCGGTTCGGCCGGGGCACGATGCGAGGGCGTCACCGGCGGCTTGCTGCCCGGCGCGGCGGCCGGTGCTGCAGCAGCCGGCGAAGGCTTGGTGTCGGCCTTGGCGGGCGCAGCCGGTGCGGCGGCCTCGCCTTCGGTTTCCAGCAGCAGCACGACCGCCCCTTCGGACAGGTTGTCGCCGACCTTGATCTTGAGCTCCTTGACGACACCGGCGGCCGAGGACGGCACTTCCAACGTGGCCTTGTCCGATTCCAGCGTTACCAGGCCCTGATCCTTGACCACGCTGTCGCCGACGGCGACCAGCACTTCGATGACGGGGACATCGCTGTAATCGCCGATGTCTGGAACCTTGATTTCAATGACCGCCATTTGCTTCTCCTGTGGCTCAACCGGCCGTGCCGGCAAGCGTCTGCTGGAGTTCATCCAGCGACGATTCGATTTGGATCCAGCGCTTGTCGCGCTTCTTTTGCTTGCCTTCGCTGGCTTCGATCAGCAACGCGGCCTGCTGCACCAGCAACTCGCCGGCGCCGCAGCCCGGACGCGCGCCGCTGTAGCGCACGCCATCGACCTGGAACGACAGCACCTCTCCCTCGCTCACCGGCGCGGTGCGTCCGGTCGGTGCGAGCTGGGTCAATGCGGCGGTCCAGTTGCTGACCAGGCGCTTTGCCAACGCTGCCGGAATCGGAATTTCCACCGTTTCCGGGGTCTGCTCGGTACGGAACTGCACGCTGCCGCGATCGCTCTGGCTGACCCAGCTGTAGACGCGCTCGTCGGCACGGCTGTGGCGCAGGGTCCAGTCGGCGCCGTCCTTGCCCGGCAGCAGCGAGATGCCGCTTTCCACGCCGCGGGTGGGCAGCGTGAGCAACGACAAGCTCGGCTTGCCACCAGCATCGAGCAGCGTGGTGACCGCGGTGCCGTAGTTGCCCACCGCCGGCGGCCAGCCGCGCCCGAGCGTGCTCTCACACTCGCGAGCTGCCGCAGCCGTGCACGGCAGAACGCCCAGCAGGGCGAGCGTCAGCAGCGCCGCTCTCACAGCAGGACGCGTCGCATGTCGGCCAACACCTGGGCGAGATAGGTGGTGAAGCGTGCGGCCAGCGCGCCGTCGATGACGCGGTGGTCGTAGCTCAACGACAACGGCAGCATCAACTTGGGCGCGAATTCCTTGCCGTTCCACACCGGCTGCATCGCCGACTTGGACACGCCCAGGATCGCCACTTCCGGCGCATTGATGATCGGCGTGAACGCCGTACCACCGATGCCGCCGAGCGAGCTGATCGAAAAGCAGCCGCCGCTCATGTCGGCCGGGCCGAGCTTGCCGTCACGCGCCTTCTTGGCCAGCTCGCCGCTTTCCTGGGCGATCTGCAGCACGCCCTTCTTGTCGACATCGCGGATCACCGGCACGACCAGGCCGTTCGGGGTGTCGGCGGCAAAACCGATGTTGATGTACTTCTTCAGCGTGAGGTTTTCGCCGGCTGCATCGAGCGAGGCGTTGAACTCGGGGAATTTCTTCAGCGCCGCGGCGCTGGCCTTGACCAGGAAGGCGAGCATGGTCAGCTTGATGCCGGCCTTCTCGTTTTCCTTGTTGAGGGCCACGCGCAGGGCTTCCAGGTCGGTGATGTCGGCCGATTCGAACTGGGTGACGTGCGGAATCATCGCCCAGTTGCGTGCCAGGTTGGCACCGGAAATCTTCTTGATGCGCGACAGGGGCTGGGTTTCGGTCTCGCCGAACTTGCTGAAGTCCACCTTCGGCCAGGCCAGCAGGTTCAAGCCATTGCCACCACCGGCCGGCGCTGCACCGGCCGCGGCAGCCACGCCGCCACTGAGTGCGGCCTTGACGAAGCGCTGCACGTCCTCACGGGTGATGCGCCCGCCCTTTTCGCTGCCCTTGAGCTGGTTCAGATCCACGCCCAGCTCGCGTGCGAACACGCGCACCACCGGGCTGGCGTAGGCCACCTTGGATGGCAGCACGCTGTCGGCATCGAAGGTCACCGGTGGGCTGGACGGGTTGCCCGCCGACGGCTGGCCGCCCTGTGCAGGCTGCGACGCCTCGCTGGAGCGCGCGCCCTGTACCTGCGCGATCTCGCGCTGGGCCAGCTTGTCCGGTACCGCAGACACCGCGACCGGCTCGACCTTGCCCGCCGTTTCGGCGGTCTCGGTGCTGGGCTTGGCCGGGGACTGCGCCGCACCAGCACCGCCATCGCTGGCAGCGATGATGGCGACCACATTGCCCTGCGAGAGCGTGTCGCCGACCTTGACCTTGAGTTCCTTGACCACACCGGCGGCCGAGGACGGCACTTCCATCGTGGCCTTGTCCGACTCCAGCGTGACCAGGCTCTGGTCCTTGGCGACGGTATCGCCAACGGCGACCAGCACTTCGATCACCGGGATGTCGGTGTAGTCGCCGATGTCGGGCACAAGCGCCTCGACCAGGCCGCCTTCCGAGGATGCGGCAGGCGCGGCCGGCTCAGCCTTGGCGGCAGGCGCCGGGGCGGCAGCCGGCGCGGCCTTGGCCGGAGCAGCGGGCGCAGCCGCCGGAGCGGGGGCAGCCGCGGTTTCGGCACCGGCATCGGCCACTTCGATCAACGCGACCAGCGCGCCCTGCGACAGCGAATCGCCGACCTTAACCTTAATTTCCTTGACCACGCCGGACACCGACGAGGGCACTTCCATCGTGGCCTTGTCCGATTCCAGCGTGACCAGGCTCTGGTCCTTGCTGACCGTATCGCCGACCGACACCAGCACCTCGATTACCGGGACATCGCTGTAGTCACCGATATCGGGGACAAGTGCTTCCTTGATTTCGGCCATACGGGGAACTCCGGCAACAGAATGGGGAAACCCCTATTGTGGCCGGCTGCGGGCCGCAGCGCCAACCATTGCCGTGGAAAAAGTCGCGCACCGGGTGGGATGCAGCGTTTGCGCACGCACGCGCTGGATCATTTCGAGGCGCGTCGATCGACCCGCAACAGTTGCAGTGGCTCGCCCGAGGGCAAACGATACGCCAGCGCATTGTCCAAGCCATCGAGCGCTTCCACCCGCTCGCACAACTGCTGCGCGCGCGGCCGCAACGCACGCGCCTGCGGCTCGATCAGGCGCTCGATGCGCTTTTCCACGCCATCCGGCGACCGCAGCTGCACATCGTTTCCGGTCAGTGCCGACTGCACCGCACCGGCGACGACATCGCCGATCAGTTGCGGCAGCAGCTCGGCCACCATCGCGCCGATGTCGTCATCGATATCGATCGTGGTGAGCTGGCTTTTGCTGAAGCTCTGCTTCAGGCGCGTATCGATCTTCTCGCGCACGTTCGCCATCTGGGTGCGGGTGGCCTCCGGGGTGCGGCTGAAACCGGCCGCCACTTCGCCCAGCGCGGTGACGGCGATATCGGCCGCTTCGCGCCCGACCTCCTGCGCCAGCGGTACCACGTCGCGGGTCTGGCGCTCGAACTGGATCAAGCGTGCGCGATCGTCCGCGCTCAGCGCCACCCAGCGGTCGTCGACGAACAACGCGCCCTGGCGCATCACCAGGCGCTGCGGCGTGCCCGATTCGCGGATCAGGATCAGGCTGCGCGGGTTGAGCGTGAGGTCGTAGTCGCTGCTGACTTCGCAGTGCAGGTCTTCGGCCGCTGCCGCGTCCACGACACCGAACATGCCTGCTAGCAGCCCTAGCGCCATCGTCAATCCGTGCTTGCTCGTCATCGCGCTGCTCCGTTGTGCATTGGGTACAGCATGCCCGCGCGTGCCGGGCGCGTGCCTGTGCCGGACGCTGGCATGACTTCTGGCCGATAGCGGTGCCGCAGCCGGTCAAATCGGCGCTGCAGTTGGTATGCACGTTGGTTCAAGCCGCTAAAACGCGTGCACATCGCTCGACCGGCATCATGCGCCTCGCTCGTGTCTCGATCATGGGCATGTCTTCGATCACGACGTCGATGCATGCCTGGCCAAGATCGCTAGTCCAACGCATCGCGCAACGGCTGCCAGGCGTCGCACAACCGCTGCAGCGACCACGCTGCGTTGGCCGGACTGGTGGACGGCAACGCCCAGACCGGCACTGCCTGCCACTGCGTTGGCAACAGCGGGTGCACGTGCCGACGCCACGCCTGCGCCGCAGCGGCACCATTGCAGGCCACCGCGCGCAGCTGCGGCAGCGTCGCCAGGCGCGCCGCCAACGGATTGACCACGATGCTGCTGGCGACGATGGCCGTATCCAGGCTGCCGCGCCGTTCGCATTGGCCGATCACATCCCACACGCCGACGCCGCAGTGCGCCAACGCCTCCAGACGCTCGGCATACGCAACGCTTGCATCGATACCCAACAACGCCTGCATCAACGGCCAGAACCGATTGCGTGGGTGCGCGTAGTACATCGCCGCGTCCAGCGAGGCGTTGCCGGGCATCGAACCGAGCACCAAGACACGGCAATCGTCAGGAATGTGCGCTGGCAGGCCTTGCAACACGCCGTTTTTCGTCACGGCGATCGCACCTGGGTGAATGTCTTTTTCAGCTTGCATGTCGCAACCACGGCCTTCTTCGGAAACTTGCTGAACAAACGAAATTTTAGCGAGCTGCGGGTGGGCGTGGATTCAGATTTTCAGGAATAGCTTTGGCGCGGCCCACTCCACGGGCCCAACAAGAACACGAGGAGACCCCCAATGCGTTCCATTTCCATCCTGAGCCTGGCTGCTGTATCCGCACTTGCGTTTGCGCCGTCCGCTTTTGCACAAGACACCACCTATACCGGTGACACCTCCTCGGCTTCCACCAGCGCCGATAGCGCCTCTGGCAAGCATTGGGCAGTGGTCGGCGGTGTGGCCCTGATCAAGCCGAAGAACGACCCGGCTCCGGGCCTGGACGTCGATGGCGGCCCGGCGCCGACGCTGAGCGCCAGCTACTACATCAACGACAACTGGGCCGTTGAACTGTGGGGCGCAGCCGACAAGTTCAACCACCGCGTCAACGCCGATGGCGTGGGCAAGGTCGGTACCGTCGAGCAGCAGCCGATCGCCATCAGCGGCCAGTACCACTTCGGCCAGGCCGATAACGTGTTCCGTCCGTTCGTGGGCGTGGGCTACTACGAGTCGAACTTCAGCAACGAGAAGATCGACGCGGCCTCAGCCAGCGGCCAACACGTGGGCCTGGACACCGCCAAGGGTGTCATCGGCACCGTCGGCGTGGACATGAACATCAACTCCACCTGGTTCGCACGTGCCGACGCTCGCTACATGCGTTCGCGTCCGGAACTGCGCGAAGGCGGCCAGGGCACCGGCAGCGAGCTGGAACTGGATCCGTGGACCGTCGGCTTCGGTGTCGGCGCGCGCTTCTAAGCACGTTCGAGCAAGCTAAGTGTCAGTTGAAGAAAAACGGGCCGCAAGGCCCGTTTTTTTATGCGTGGGAAGCGCGGCGCTCTACACATTTCGGAGCGCTGAATCGCGCGCGTTCTACGTGCAACTGCCGGGCGGGATGGGCGGTTCCCGCGACGGTGCCTACTGCGTGCCAGTGTGAGTGCCGCCGGTGCCGGTGCCAGCGAAGCATCGACATGCCCTCACGTGCAGGCGCCAGCTCACCGCCAGTAGACGCTACCGCGCAGGCGCGCACTGCGCCAACGCCACCACAGCAAGGTGGCATACGCGAGCGCATATCCAAGCAGCACGCCGGCCGCGCCCAGCAGACTGGCATGACTGAGCCAGCCTTCCGTGGGCCAGGCCACGCCCTGCCAGGCGCTGCGCCAGCCCTGCACCATGCCGGCGATGACGCGTACCACCACCAACGCCGTCACTGCGAGCACCAGCCACAGATTGGGCCGGTAAAACAGGCCCTGCTGGGTGCGCTCGAAGCGGGTCAACCGCAACGCCAGCAGACCCAAGGCCAGCCCGCAGGCCCAGCCGAATGCGGCGTGGCTGATCGCGCCGGGCCAGAACGCCGCAGCAACCAGCGCGAAAATGACGAACAACACATTGGAGAGCGCAGCCGAGGCCAGATTGATCATCAACAACCAGCCACGCGCCTGTCGCCGCGCAGTACCGACACGGAAGCGCTGCACCAGCGACAACGGAAACAGCACAGCGAACACCGCCAGAGCGATGATCACGGCCAGCGGAATAGCGAGGAGAAGTGGCATCAGATGCTCAGTTGCGGCGAAAAGTGGTTAGCAAAACGTCGCGGGCGCACGTCAGGCGGACGTGGACGGCGCGCTCAGGACCGCAGTGCACGCGGAATGCGTGCCGCGACGGGTACCGATCGCACCCGCCTGGCCACTGCACAGCCGTGTTGATGGCCGCTCTTAAAATGCCGGCAACACCGCGCCTTTGTACTTCTGCTCGATGAAGGCCTTCACTTCCGGGCTGGTCAAGGCCTTGGCGAGCTTCTGCACGCGCGCATCGTCCTTGTTGTCCGGGCGCGCCACCAGGAAGTTTACGTACGGCGAGTCCTTGCTTTCGATCGCCAGCGCATCGCGGGTCGGGTTGAGGCCGGCGTCGAGTGCGTAGTTGGTGTTGATCAGCGCCAGATCGACTTGATCAAGCACACGCGGCAGCATTGCCGAATCGAGCTCGCGGAACTTCAGCTGCTTGGGGTTCTCGACGATGTCGCGCTGGCTGGACAACGCGTTGCTGGGATCCTTGAGTTTGATCAAGCCGGCCTTGTCGAGCAGGATCAGCGCGCGGCTGTTGTTGCTCGGGTCGTTGGGAATCACCACGTCCGCGCCCGTGGGCAGTTCGGCCAGCGTCTTGAACCGGCGCGAATACGCACCGAACGGTTCGATATGCACGCCGACCACGGTCACCAGCTGGCTCTTGCGGTCGCGGTTGTAGGCGTCCAGATACGGCTCGGTCTGGAAATAATTGACGTCGATCTGCTTCTGCACCACCTGGTCGTTGGGCTGCACGTAGTCGTTGAACACGCGCACGTCCAGTTTCAGGCCCTGCTTGGCCAGCAACGGTTCGACCACCTCCAGGATCTCGGCATGCGGCACCGCGGTGGCGGCCACGGTCAGCGTGTCGCCGCCGCTACTGCCACCGTTACCGCCGCAGGAGGCCAACGCCAGCGTGGCCGCAGCCAGGAGGGAACGAAACGCGAATGTGCTCATGTAGGGGTCCGTGGGAGGAGGAAGGCGGCGCTGCCGCAGGAGCTAAACCTAGCAGACCGCGGGTGCAGCGGCGATTCGCAAGCCCATGTTTCGTGCGTGACCCTCCGCGCCACGCGGCACCCGGTCGCAGCCGACCTCAGCGCCGGCTGTAACGCGCCACCAGCCGGTCGCCCAGCATCTGCAACAACTGCACCAGCACCAGCAGGGCGATCACGGTGACCAGCGCGACATCCGAATGCGAGCGCAGGTAGCCTTCGCGATACGCCACATCGCCAAGGCCGCCGGAGCCGATCGCACCGCCCATCGCAGTGAAGCCGATCAGCGCGATGGTGGTCACGGTGGCACCGGCAATCAGCCCTGGGCGCGCTTCGGGCAGCAGCACGCGCAGCACCAGCTGCCACGTGGTGGCGCCCATCGCCTGGCTGGCTTCGATAATGCCGCGGTCCACCTCGCGCAAGGCGGTTTCCACCAGCCGCGCATAGAACGGCGCAGCACCGACCACCAACGGCAGGATCGCGCCGCGCACGCCCAACGAGGTGCCCATCAGCATCAGCGTGAGCGGAATCATCGCAATCATCAGGATGATGAAAGGCACCGAGCGCAGCAGATTGATCAGCGCCGCGAGTGCGCCGTACAGCACCGGGCGGCGGCGTAGTTGGGGCGCGCCGCACAGGAACAGCGCCACGCCCAGCGGCAGGCCGATCAACAACGTCAGCGGCAGCGCGCCGGCCAGCATCAGCAAGGTGTCGAGCGTGGCCTGGCCGATATCGCCCCACTTGCCGGCATCGAGATTGCGGAAGAACCCATTGGCAGTGGCGATCAACAGAGTCATACGCGCAGATCCTCCACTTGCACACCGGCCGCGACGAAGCCGGCACGTGCCGCGTTATGGTCGCCGCCGGTCAAGGCGACGATGAGCTGGCCGTACGGGGTGTCCTTGATGCGGTCCACGCGCCCGGACAGGATGTTGTAGTCCACGCCGGTCTCGCGCGCGATGCGGCCCAGCACCGGTTCGTAGGTGCCATTGCCCAGGAAGGTCAGCCGCACGATGCGCCCGCCCACCGCAGCGAAGTCGCGATGCAGCTCGGCTTCGTCCACGTGCTCGGCTTCGGAGACAAAGCGCCGGGTGGTGGCGTGCTGCGGATGCAGGAACACCTCGGTCACCGGGCCGGTTTCGACCAGCTTGCCGGCGTCCAGCACTGCCACGCGGTCGCAGACGCGGCGGATCACGTCCATTTCATGGGTGATCAACACGATGGTCAGGCCCAGCTCGCGGTTGATCTGCGCCAGCAGTTGCAGCACCGAGGCGGTGGTCTGCGGGTCCAGCGCGCTGGTGGCCTCGTCGCAAAGCAGGATCTGCGGCCGGGTGGCCAGCGCGCGCGCAATGCCCACGCGCTGCTTCTGCCCGCCGGACAACTGCGCCGGATACTTGTTGGCGTGCTGTTCCAGCCCGACCCGCGCCAGCAGCTCGGCCACACGCGCATCGACCTCCGCGCGCGGGGTGCCGGCCAGTTCCAGCGGAAACGCCACATTGCCGGCCACGGTGCGCGAAGACAGCAGGTTGAAGTGCTGGAAGATCATGCCGATACGGCGGCGCAGCGTGCGCAGGCCCTGGCTGTCCAGCGCGGTGACGTCCTCGTCGCCGATCAGCAGGCGCCCGCCGCTGGGTTCTTCCAGCCGGTTGATCAGCCGGATCAACGTGGATTTGCCGGCACCGGAATGGCCGATGATGCCGAACACTTCGCCGGGGCCGATCCGCAGATCGAGCGGGTGCAGCGCCACGATCTGGCGACCGTCAACGGAATAAGACTTGTGCAGGCGCTGAAACTGGATCACCGCGCGTGGCCGATTGGGGGGCCGTGAAGCCTACCAGTCAATGTTTGCGGACGATATTCCATTGAGTTCTAAGGTAGGGAGTGGGGAGTCGGGATTGGGGAGTCGTAACAGCCAAAGCGCCTTGCCGTGCTCTAGCGAATCCCCAATCCCCAATCACGGCCTATCCAACGGTGGCGGCCTGTCGGCCTTCCGAATCCGCTCCCGGCGCAACAAATACAGCCCGCTGGCGACGATGATGCCGGCGCCGGTCCAGGTCCAGTTGTCTGGCAGGGTCTGCCACAGCAGCCAATCCCAGCCGATCACCCAGACCAGGCCGGTGTATTCCAGCGGCGCGATCATCGAGGCCTCGCCGCGCAGGAAGGCCTGGGTCAGCGCAATCTGCCCCAGCGCCCCGGCCAGGCCCATGCCGGCGATCAACCAGGTGTGCTCGCTCCGCAACGGCATCCAGCCGGGGATCGCCAGCAGGCCGGCACCGATCGCCATGAACAGCAGAAACCACACCACCATCGCCTGCGGGGTATCGGTACGCGTCAACAGGCTCACGGTGATGGCCGCGATGGCGTAGGCAGTGGCCGCCAGCAGCACCATCAGGCCCGGCAGCGAGATCAGGCCATCCACGCCCGGGCGCAGCACCACGATGACTCCGACCAGGCCGATGCCAATGGCGGTCCAGCGTCGCGGGCCCACATGCTCGCCCAGCAGCGGCACCGATAGCGCCGCCACCAGCAACGGCGCCACGAAATACAGCGTGTAGGCGGTGGACAGCGGCATGCGCTTCAGGCCGTAGACGAAGCAACCAATCATCACCATGCCCAGCACCCCGCGCAGCAGGTGCAGGCCCCAGCGCACCGGCACGATCGAACGCGGCCCTGCGGTGGCGAACACCCACACCAGTACGAACGGCAGCGATGCGGCGCCGCGCAACAAGGTGACCTGCAGCGGTGGGTAATGCGCAGACAGCAGCTTCATGCCCGCATCCATCAGCGAGAAACAGGCCACGGCGGCCACCATCCAGGCGATGGCGGGAAGCGGAGAACGGGTGTTGGGCATGACGCATTATCGCTGCGCCTGCGCACCGACCGCCAACCCCCGTCTCGACAGTACGCACGACGCGATGCCCTAGAATGGCGGCTGTTTTCAGATAGCAGGAGCTTTGCATGCCTTCCTTCGACGTGATCTCCGAAGTCGACAAGCACGAACTGACCAATGCGGTGGATCAGGCCAATCGCGAGCTGGATACGCGCTTCGATTTCAAGGGCGTGGAAGCCAGGTTCGAGCTGGAAGACGACAAGGTGATCAACCAGTCCGCGCCCAGCGATTTCCAGGTCAAGCAGATGACCGACATCCTGCGCGCACGCCTGCTGGCACGCGGCATCGACGTGCGTTGCCTTGAGTTCGGCGATATGGAAACCAATCTGGCCGGTGCGCGCCAGAAGGTCACCGTCAAGCAGGGCATCGAGCAGAAGCAGGCCAAGCAGCTGGTGGCCAAATTGAAGGAAGCCAAGCTCAAGGTGGAAGCGCAGATCAATGGCGACAAGCTGCGTGTGAGCGGCAAGAAGCGCGACGATCTGCAAGATGCGATGGCGCTGCTGAAGAAAGCCGATTTCGAGCTTCCGCTGCAGTTCGATAATTTTCGCGACTGAGCTAACCATCGACAGCACTGACCTCAAGCCTGGCAACGCCGCACGCTGCCACTGGCAACATGCGGCGCAGGCACGCACACCGCTGGCGCTGCTGTACCTGCACGGCTTCACCGCCAGCCCGGGCGAAGCCGGCGCACTGCCCGAACAGATGGCCGATGCGTTGGGCGCCAACCTGTACGTGCATCGTTGGCCTGGGCATGGATGCAGCGCGGCCGACGCGATGCAAGGACTCACGCCTGCCGCGTTGCAGGCATCGGCACTGCAAGCATTGGCGCAGGCGCAGCGGATGGGCGAGCGCGTGGCGATCGTCGGCTCGTCGATGGGCGGCACGCTGGGGTTATGGCTTGCGGCGCAACAGCCCGACGCGGTGGCTGCGGTCGTCGCATGGTCGCCCGGCATCCGGCCTGCAGACCCTGCACTGCTCGATCAGGTCTGCGCGGCGCAGGCGCCATTGACCGATCCACGCCCACGCAACGCCGCATCCTTGGCATTCTGGTCGAATATCATCCACCCGGATGGATTCCGCGCGCTGCGCAGCTTGTTCGCGAGCGTGGCCGCCGATCCTCCGTGGTCGCGTGTGCGCTGCCCGGTGTTTGTTGGCTACTACCGCGCGGCCAACGGCGACGAAGATCCCACCGCCTCGGTGCCGGCAATGCTGGCCATGTTCGATGCGCTCGGCACCGCGGCAAGCCACAAACAGGCGATGGCATTCGACACCGGCGCGCATGCGATCGGTTCGCCGCACAAAACCCCGCATGCCGATGCGGTTGCACAGGCATCGATCGCGTTTCTGCGCGAGCATGTGGTAGCTCCTGCGCAAACCGAGACTCGATAGACCAGCGCCGCCAAGGCCGAACTGCACGTTGCAGTGACAGGGCGCGCCGCCATCGCTCGCGTCTGCTTCACCCGGATACCGGAACAACCGCGCGCGGCCGCGAAAATACCGATCGCATACACTGACGCTCCATCACGCAGCCGCCACGATGACGTCCACGCCTTCCACGCTTGACCCGTTGACCGCCACCCGCCAGTGGATCGAGCGCGCGGTGATCGGTTTGAACCTGTGCCCGTTCGCCAAGGCGGTCTACGTCAAGGAGCAGGTGCGCCTGGTCCTCAGCGACGCCAGCACGCCCGAAGCGCTGCTCGAACAACTGGCCGAAGAACTGGTGTTGCTGCGCGACACGCCAGCAGAGCAGATCGACACCACCTTGATCGTGCATCCGGACGTGCTCACCGATTTCCTGGATTACAACGACTTCCTGGATAACGCCGATGCGGCGGTGGAAGCGCTGGATCTGGACGGCGTATTGCAGGTGGCCAGCTTCCATCCGGACTATCAGTTCGCAGGCGCGGCCGTGGACGATGTGGCCAACTTTACCAACCGCTCGCCCTTCCCCACCTTGCACCTGCTGCGCGAAGACAGCGTGGAGCGTGCGGTGGCCGCCTTCCCCGACCCGGACGTCATCGTCGAGCGCAATATCGAGACGCTGGAACGCCTGGGCCAGGATGGCTGGGAACGTCTGTTGAACGCATCGACGCACTGATCAGCCGAGACACGGCGCGCGCAGGCAAGTGCAGTCGATGCAGCGACAGCCCGCGCGCGCATCTTGCTGCGACCACCACAACGCACGCGCTACAGTGCCGACGACCTCACTGACGCGATGCTCCGATGCCCTTGATTCCGGCTGTTTCCGCATGGAACCCGTCCCCGCTGCAGGACCGCGTGGTGGTGATCACCGGTGGCGCGCAAGGCATCGGCCGCGGCATTGCGCAGGCGGTGCTGGGCGCAGGCGGCAGCGTGGTGATCGGCGATCTGGATGCCGAGGCCGGCAAGGCCTGTCTGCACGAGTGGGCACTGCCGCAACGCAGCGCCTTCGTGCGTTGCGATGCCGCGCGCGAACCCCAGGCAACGCGTTTGATCGCCACGGCACTCAAACGCTTCGGTCGCCTCGATGGCCTGGTCAACAACGCAGGCGTGGCCGATCCGCATGTTGCACCCTTGCCGCAACTGGAGTGGGACGAGTGGAATCGCCGGCTGGCGAGCCTGCATGGCGCATTTTTGTGCAGCAAGCAGGCCTTGCCCGCACTGGCGCAAGCCGAGGGCGGCGGTGCGATCGTCAACATCGCCTCCACCCGCGCCTGGCAATCGGAGCCGCATAGCGAAGCCTATGCCGCCGCCAAGGGTGGTTTGGTGGCCTTCACGCATGCATTGGCGCTGAGCGAAGGCCCGCAGGTGCGCGTCAACAGCATCAGCCCGGGCTGGATCAGCACCGATGCCTGGCGTGCACCGCAGCGCAGGCGCACGCCCAAACTCTCGCGCCGCGACCATGCACAACACCCGGCCGGCCGGGTGGGCACGCCGGAAGACATCGCGCAGCTGGCGGTGTATCTGCTGTCGCCGCAGCTGTCCGGCTTTGTGACCGGGCAGGACTTCGTTGTCGATGGCGGCATGTCGCGCAAGATGCAGTACGTCTAAAGGTCTGTCGCAGGTTAGCTACTTGGAGCGGGGCGACAAAACGACGTGCACCGCCAGGCGAGCGCGGCCGTCTTCGTGGTCCCCATCAGCACACGAACACGTTGGCGGGCGCGGTGTTCTCACTGCTTGCGGGACCTGTGGGGCATCGATCATGCCTGCTCGCTGCGGCCGAACAAGACCTCAAGATCGGGCGCTTCCAGCGTGCGCCATTGCCCTGACGGCAGGCCTTCCAACGACAGCCCGCCGATGCGGCTGCGGTGCAGCGCCACCACATGATTGCCGGCGGCGGCAAACATGCGCCGCACCTGGTGGTAGCGGCCCTCGTGCAAGGTCAGGCGCGCTTCGCGTGAGCCGAGCACATCCAGTTCGGCCGGCAGCAATGGTTTGGTTTCGCCTTCCAGCAGCAACGTGCCGCTGGAAAACAGCGCGGCTTCGTCGCCACGCAAGTCTTCCGCCAGGGTGACGTCGTACACCTTGTCCAATGCGGACTTGGGCGAAATGATCCGGTGCAGCAGCGCGCCGTCGTCGGTCATCAGTAGCATGCCGCTGGTTTCGCGATCCAGCCGCCCTACCGGTGCCAGCACCGGCGCGCGCGAACGGAAGCGCAGCGGTAGTAACTCGTAGATCAGCCGGCCGGTGTCCTTGGTCGAGCAGGTGTAGCCGCTGGGTTTGTGCAGCAACAGGCTGAAACCCGGCGGCGGATCCAGCGGCTCGCCATCGATGCGGATCGCGTCGTGCTCCACCTGGTCGTCGGCATACAGCACCTCGCCCTGGACATCGGTGACCGCGCCCTGGCGAAACAGCTGGGTCACCTGCTTGCGGCTGCCATAACCGAGATTGGCGATGTGCTTGACCAGCTTCATGCGCGCGCTCCACGGCCGCGGATGGCAGAAATCAGCTTGAAACCGTGGCGTTCGGCGGCCACGCGTACCTGCCCGAAGCTTTCGTTGAGCACGTATTCGTAAGGCAGATGCCGGTTGGCGACCAGCAACAACTGCCCGCCCGGGCGCAGCGCCTGCGCGGCCACCGAGATGAAGCGCTGCCCGATATCCGGGCGATCGGCACGCGAAGGCGTGTGGAACGGCGGATTGCTGACGATGAAGTCGTACTGCGCCACCAGGCCGGCGGTGACGTCGTGCCAGTGGTACTGCAGCTGCGCCGGATGCGCGATGCCCTGCAGATTGCGCTGCGCCAGGGTGAGTGCGCGCGCCTCGGCCTCGTACAGATCCAGCGCGGTGACCTTGGGGCAACGCGCCAGCACTTCGGCCGACAGATAGCCAAAGCCCGCACCCAGATCGGCGCCGTGCCCGGCCAGCGTGGTCGGCAGATGCTCGACCAACAGCGCAGAGGCAGGATCGATGCGGTCCCAGGCGAACACGCCCGGGCGGCTGACGAAGCGCCCGTCCAGAATCTTGCGCGGCGCATCCAGCGCGGCCCAGCGCGCCTGCAGCGCCACATCGGTGTCGGCCGGCAACGGGGCGCTCCAGTAGGTGCGGCAATGGTGCTTGGTCAGGCTGCCGGCCAGGCCGGTGAGCTGACGCAGATCGGCTTCGCCCGAGCGCGCGCCCTCGTTGTTGGACTGGCAGGCCACCACGCGGCCACCCGGCGCGGTCAGCGCCACGGCGCGCGCAAACAACGCACGCGCTTCTTCGCGCTGACGCGGCGGCAGCACCAGCACCAGTGCGTAGCGGGTGCTGTCGGCCTCGATGTCGCTCTCTTCGCGCACGTTCCAGCCGCTGCGCTCCAGCGCCTCGGCGAACGGCCGAAAGCTCTGCTCGCAGGTCAGCGTATCGGCGGCGGCATGCTCGCTCAGCGCAAAGCCATCGCGCGCGCGCAGGAACAACACCGGGCCTTTCGGCCACGGCAGCACGCCCTGGGCGAAGGGCAGGAACAGGGTTTGAAGTGGGGCGTCGTGCGGGCCAGCCATCGGATCATCGGGTCGGGAACAGGCGGCCATTGTAAGGGACCGCTGCCGGCTGCCCGGCGGCGCCATCCGCTGGGAGCTCTCAATTGCGCCGATCTTGATTGAGCGAGTCAGAAGCTTAGTCGGTCGAGGGCGCGGTGCCCTCACCGCACCGGAGGGTCGCGTCAGAAGCCTGGTCGGTCGAGCGCGCGGTGCCCTCACCGCTCGCGGGACACGCCGTGAACCCGTCCTGGGGGCTCGGTGGCGGCATCCATGCCGCCACACGGTCCCGCAATCGGCAAGGACACCGCACCAGGGAGTTTGTCGGTTGCTTTACTGAAAACTATGCACACCGACCATCTCGACTGGTCCTTGCCCGCCCACCGTCGCGGGACCTTACGCGGCATGGATGCCGCGTAAGAGCCTACATGGACGTACTTGCGGCGTGTCCCGCGAGGGTGGGCGGGCA
>NZ_JBEOLS010000017.1:0-77453 GCF_040279205.1 Xanthomonas hortorum | reverse complement strand
ACGCACGTCATGCATTGCTTGCAACTAGGCACACCGACCATCTTGATTGGCCCTTGCCCGCCCACCATCGCGGGACCTTACGCGGCATGGATGCCGCGTAAGAGCCTACATGGATGTACTTGCGGCGTGTCCCGCGATGGTGGGCGGGCAAGGGCCCTGCAGCCAAGCCGCAGATCATCCGCCCTACAGCTAAGACCCAAATCATCCGCTCAGCAACGGACCGGCATGAAGTCGTTTTTAGCAGTTCTAAATCAGTGCTGCATTTAGAGCGACTAACAAAACTACTGCGCGGCCGTCAGGCGTGCGCGGATGGTGCTCGGAATCCTCATGTACCACGCTTACACTCCGGTCCCTGCGCGCCGTCCACGCCCATCTGACGACCGCTCGCTACATTTTGTTAGCCGCTTTTAGTCGGCAGGCTGCGCGCCCGCCTGGCGGTGAGCGCAATGGCGCCCGAGCGCCGCGCTTACTCTTCGCTTATCGGCGCGACATAGCCATCCGGCTTATCGGCGTTGCGCTCGAACAGGAACTTCTGCAATTCGGCTTCGAGAAACGCGCGGTGCTTGGGGTCGCGTGGCGAGAGCCGGTTTTCGTTGATCAGCATGGTCTGATGCGCCAACCACGCCTGCCATGCGGTCTTGCCGATGTGTGCGAACACACGCTGGCCGAGTTCGCCGGGATACGGCACAAAATCCAGGCCGTCGGTGTCGCATTGCTGGTACTGGCAGAACACGGTGCGTGACATGCAAATTCCCTTGGATGCGCGCTCAACGTGCGCGCTTGGAGTGTGAGTGCGCCTTACAGAGCGTCGAGCAGTTTGCGGATCGGCGCTGGCAGGCCCAGCGATGCGAGATCGGCGCGGGCCACCCAGCGCAGATCGTCATTGTCGCGCACCGCTGTACGCAGCGCGACCTTGCGGATGCGCAACGGCTGCAGATGCAGGCGGTAGTGGCTGAAGGTGTGCACGATCAGCGGCATCTCATCGGCGCGCTCGTAATCACCTTGGATATGCGTGGCGAACCATGCGCGCATGCCGCTGTCGGTCTCGGCCTGTGGCAACGTCCATAGCGAAGCCCAGATACCGGTTGGCGGGCGGCGCTGCAGCAGGATCTGGTTGTCTGCGTTTTCCAGCAGCAGCGCGGTGGCTTCGCGCTCGGGTAATTGTTTGCCGGGCTTGGGCGTGGGCAGTGCTTCCACCAGGCCATCGCGACGCGCCACGCAATCGTCCTGCAGTGGGCACAGCACGCAGGCCGGTTTTGCGCGTGTGCATAGCGTGGCGCCGAAATCCATTTGCGCCTGCGTGTAGTCGGCCAGGCGGCCGGCCGGCACATGTGCGACATGCGTCGTGGCCAACTGCCATAACTGCTTTTCGATCACCGGCAGGCCGGGATAGCCGGCAATGCCATGGAAGCGCGTCATCACGCGTTTGACGTTGCCGTCCATGATCGCAAAGCGATCGTTCCAGGCCTGGCTGAGGATGGCGCCCGCCGTGCTGCGGCCGATGCCGGGCAGCGCGAGCAGCGCATCGAAATCACGCGGCAACTCGCCGTCGTGCAAGGCGACGCATTGCTTGGCGGCCGCATGCAGGTTGCGTGCACGTGCGTAGTAGCCCAACCCGGCCCAATGCGCCATCACGGTGTCGTTGTCGGCCGCAGCCAGGTCGGCCAGGGTCGGGAAGCTGGCGACGAATTTCTGGAAATACGGAATGACCACCGCGACCTGGGTCTGCTGCAGCATGATTTCCGACAGCCACACGCGGTAGGGCGCGCGCGGATGTTGCCAGGGCAGATCGTGACGACCGTGGCCGTCGAACCAGTGCAGCAGGCGGTGGACGAAAGCGTCAGCGGCGGGCGTGGCGTGGTCGGCTGGCATGGGCTCTGCTGGCGATGACTTCATAACGGCGGCAGACGCAGGCAAGCGTCTGCCGATCAGCTGCCCAACGCTTCCGGCAGCAACGCATCGACGAAGGCGACCGGGTCGAACACGCGCAGATCTTCCGGGCGCTCGCCGATGCCGGCAAAGCGGATCGGAATATTGAACTCGCGCGCCAGCGCGAACACCACGCCGCCCTTGGCGGTGCCGTCGAGCTTGGTGACCACCAGTCCGGTGACGCCGACGGCGGCATGGAACTGGCGCAGCTGCGAAATGGCGTTCTGGCCGGTGGTGCCGTCGATGACCATCAGCACTTCGTGCGGTGCGGCGGCGTCGATCTTGCCGAGCACACGGCGGATCTTGCCGAGTTCGTTCATCAGGCCGGTCTGGGTGTGCAGGCGGCCGGCAGTGTCGGCGATCAACACTTCGGTGCCGCGCGCCTTGGCCGCCTGCAGCGCATCGAACGCCACCGAGGCGGCATCGGCGTTTTGCCCCTGCGCGATCACGGCCACGCCGTTGCGGTCGCCCCAGGCCTGCAATTGCGCCACCGCAGCGGCGCGGAAGGTGTCGCCGGCGGCCAGCATCAAGCTGTTGCCTTCGTCCTTGAAACGCTTGGCGAGCTTGCCGATGGTAGTGGTCTTGCCAACGCCGTTGACGCCCACGGTGAGGATCACGAACGGCTTGACCGAGCGATCGATGACCAATGGTTTGGAGACCGGCTGCAGCAGCGCGATGAGATCGGCGCGCAGCGCCTTGAACATCGCCTGTGCATCGACGAACTCGCGCGACTTCATGCGCTTGCGCAGGCCTTCGACCAATGCAGTGGTCGCGCCGATGCCGACGTCGGCGGTGATCAGTGCGGTCTCGATCTCGTCGAGCAGATCGTCGTCGAGCTTGGGGTTGCGCGAGAACAAACCGCCGAAGCTGCGCGCGAAGGTGCTGTTGCGCAGACGATCGCGCCAGCCCGGCTTGCCGGCCGGGGCTGCGGGTAGCGCATCGCGCTGGCCGAGGATGCCGTCGTTGTCCCGGTTAGTCGGCAGCGGGGTGCTGACGACGACCGGTGGGGTGACGACGGGCGTGGCGACGGTGGGGGTTACGGCAACGGCCGGAGCTGCAGACGTCGGTGCAGCGGCAGGCGGTGCAACGACAGCTGGTGTTGCAGCCGGCGCAGCAGCAGGTGTGGCAGTCGTCGATGGAGCGGTAGGTGCAAGTGCAAGCGCAGGAGTAGCAGTCTGCGACGGCGTTGCCGGCTGCGCGGGTGCAGCAGCAGGCAGCACTGGCGCGGTGTGTGGCTGCGCGACAACCGGCGCCACCACCACTGGAGTGGGGGCAGTAGGCGTGACCGGCGGTTTGGGATCAGGCAGCGCCTGCAATGCCGAAGGCGCGGGCGTTGCCGGCGGGGCAGGCGCGGTGGGCACTGCGGCGATGCTCTGCGCCTGACCGGTACGCGCGGCGATATCTTGCGCAAGCTGCTCGGCCGGAGCGGCAGCGGGGGTGGGAGTCGCCGGCTCGGCCTGTGCGGGAGCAGGTGTGGCAACCGGTACAGCAACCGGCACCGCTGCTGGCGTGCCGCTCGGCGCAGCAGCTGGCATGGCCTCAACCGGCGAAACCGGGGTGGCGGCAGAAGGTGCGGTCGGAAATGCGGCTGCCAGTTCTTCCAGGCTGTAGCGCGAGGTACGCGCGCTGTCGGGCGTGGTTGGCTTGTTGCGGCGAAAGAAGCTGGCCATTGGCAACGCAGTTGGGGAAACCCGAAATTCTACCATCCGGGCTCTGGCTCGCCTTGACGCGACCTTCAGCGCCGCCTCATCCGGGGCAGCATCCGACGCGCTGCATGGTCGCCGCAGGGACCGTGCAAACCGCATCGCAATGGCAACCCCAATCCTGCCGAATTCGGCATTTGTGCCAGCCGTATGTCAGCGCCGATTTTTTGCTTACAACTGACCTTTGAGCGCGCGGTAATCGCGCGGCGTCATGCCGACCGTGGCCTTGAATTGACGTGCGAACGCGCTCTGGTCGGCAAAGCCGCAGCGTTGCCCGATGCTGGCGATGCTGTCGTCGCCGTACAGCAGCCGCATCGCCGATTCGATGCGCAGCTTGGTCAGCAGTTGCTGCGGGGTCACCTGGAATACGCGGCGGAAATGCCGCTCCAGCTGCGCCACCGACAAGCCGGCCAGGTCGGCCAGACTCTGCACGCGCAGGTTGTCGCCGAAGTTGGCCTGCATGTGCTCCATCACCTGGCTCAAGCGTTCGTAAGCGGAGTGACGGCTGTCGGGCTGTCCCAGATCGCGCGAAATACCCACGATGCCGATCACTTCGTCGGCTTCGCACAGCGGGCGCTTGAAGGTCAGGCACCAGCCGGGCAGGCGATTGGGGTACAGATGCACCTCCAATTGATTGTCGATGAGCTCGCCGCACAGCACGCGGCGGTCCTGCATCATGTAGCTTCCGCCCAGCGGCAGCGGAAACACTTCCAGCGGCGAGCGGCCAATGATTTCGCTGCGCAGCTTGCGTCCCAGCCGGCGCACGAGCGTAAGGTTGCAGTGGGTGTAGCGGCCCTGCCCATCCTTGATGAAGAACACCACGTCCGGCAGTGCGTCGAACAGCGTCTGCATTTCCAGCGCGGGAAGGTTGAGGTCCATCGGCGTCATGGTGGCGGTCACGATTGACGGCTGCACGAAAGGCGCGGCCCAGCAATGATCCTAGCGCAAACGCGGGGCTGTGAACCGGGTTGTCGATTGTGCAGATTTCCGCATTTGCAACTCGCATTGGACGCTAGTCGCCTGCCAGCCCGCAGTGGGAGCATGAGCCATGCACACCATCGACGTCATCGACTCCCATACGGCCGGCGAACCTACCCGCGTGGTCCTCTCCGGCTTCCCCGATCTGGGCAATGGCGATCTGGCGCAGTGTCGCGAGCGCTTTCGCAGCGAGTTCGATCAGTGGCGCAGCGCGATCGCCTGCGAACCGCGCGGCTCGGACACCATGGTCGGCGCCTTGTTGCTGCCGCCACGCGACCCTAGCGCCTGCACCGGGGTGATCTTCTTCAACAACGTCGGCTACCTGGGTATGTGCGGACACGGCACCATCGGAGTGGTGCGCACGCTGGCTACGCTGGGGCGCATCACGCCGGGCCAGCACCGCATCGAAACCCCGGTCGGCACGGTCGGCGTGGAGCTGGCCGAAGACGGCACGGTGTCGGTCGACAATGTCGAGAGTTATCGCTTTGCGACCGGCGTGGAGGTGGACGTGCCCGGTCACGGCCGCGTGCGCGGCGATGTGGCCTGGGGCGGCAACTGGTTTTTCATCACCGAGCAGGCGCCGTGCGTGCTGGATCTGGCGCATCAGCGCGAGTTGACCGCCTATACCGAAGCGATCCGTCTGGCCTTGGAAGCGGCCGGCATCACCGGTGAGGCCGGTGGCGAGATCGACCATATCGAAGTCAATGGCCCCGCGCCCGACGGCAGCGGCCTGGCACGTAATTTCGTGCTGTGCCCGGGCCTGGCCTACGACCGCTCGCCGTGCGGCACCGGCACCAGCGCCAAACTGGCCTGCCTGGCCGCCGACGGCAAGCTGGGCGAGGGCGAGCACTGGGTGCAGCAAGGCATTCTGGGTAGCACGTTCGAAGGCAGTTATCGGTTGAGTGGGCGTGGCATTGCGCCGCGCATCAGCGGGCATGCCTACATCACCACGCGCTCGCAGTTGTCGATCGACCCGGCCGACCCGTTCGCCTGGGGCATCGTTGCCTGATGCACCAGCTGCCGCGCGCGCAGGGAAGTGCCGGCGCAGCGCCTGCTGCGTCAGCCGCCGTGTCCGCGGCCGCGCAGACTGGTGATGCGGCGGCTGCATACGCCGCTGCACGAACAGACACGCACACATCGCCGGTCGCTGCGTCCACGCGACGCAGTTACGACCTGATCGTGGTGGGCGCAGGCATTGTCGGCGCGGCCTGCGCCGAGGCGGCGGCTGGCGAAGGGCTGCGCGTGGCGATCGTCGAGCCGGGGCCGATCGGCGGCGGTTCCACCGCTGCGGCGATGGGGCACCTGGTAGCGATGGATGACGACCCGGCCGAGTTGGCGTTGTCGGCGTACTCGTTACGGCTGTGGGAGCGATTTGCGCAACTGAGCGAGGCCGAATTCAGCCGCTGCGGCACGCTGTGGGTGGCGCGCGATGCGCGCGAACTGGCGGCGGTGCCGGCCAAGATCGCGCGGCTGGCGGCGGCCGATCTGCATGCCGAAGCCATCGACGCGACGCAGTTGTACGCGCTGGAACCGCAACTGGTGCCGGGCCTGGCCGGCGGCATGCGCGTGCCCGGTGAGGCCGTGGTGTATCCGCCGCGGGTGGCGCGGCATCTGGTGAGCCTGGCCTGCAAGGCGGGCGCGCAGCTGTTTGCCGGCCGCAAGGTGGAGCAGTTGCAGGCGCATGGGGTGCGTCTGGACGACGGCCAGCTGTTGGCCGGCCCGGTGCTGGTGGCCAGCGGTGTGGCATTGCCGCAGTTGCTGCCCGAGCTGGCATTGCGCCCACGCAAGGGCCATCTGGTCATCACCGATCGGCATCCGGGCTTGATCCGGCATCAGTTGCTGGAGTTGGCCTACGCGGATTCGGCGCATGGCGCCGACGACACCAGCGTGGCGTTCAATGTGCAGCCGCGACCGACCGGGCAGATCCTGATCGGCTCCTCGCGCCAGTTCGGCGAGCACGATCGCGCGCTGTCGATGCCGGTGCTGCAGCAGATGCTGCAACGTGCCTTCGCCTATCTGCCGGTGTTGCGCGAGTTGCAGGCGATCCGGGTGTGGACCGGGTTGCGCCCGGCCACACCGGACGGGCGGCCGTATCTGGGGGCGGTGCCCGGCCGGCGCGATGTGTGGGTGGCCGCCGGTCACGAGGGGCTGGGTGTCACCACGGCGCTGGGGAGCGCACGGGTGATTGTGGATAGCCTGCTCGGGCGCACGCCGGCTATCGACCCGAGCCCGTATGCACCGGCGCGCGCCGTGCACGGTGCAGCCGCATGAGCACGACAGTGCGTCTGCACGTGGATGCGCAACTGGTCGAAGTGCCGGCCGGCGCCAGCGTTGCCGCAGCGGTGGCGCTGGCGACGCTGCAGTTTCGGCAATCGTGCAGTGGCCAGCCGCGCGCGCCGTTGTGTGGCATGGGCGTGTGTTTCGAATGCCGGGTGCGTATCGACGGCATCGGCCAGCAACGCGCCTGCCTGGTGGATGCGCGCGACGGCATGCAGGTACGCACCGATGGCTGAGCGCGTGCAGCATTTCGACGTGTTGGTGATCGGCGCCGGCCCGGCCGGCCTGGCGGCGGCGCAGGCGGCGGCCAGTCACAGCGTGCGCGTGGGCGTTGTCGACATGCAACCGCGTGCCGGCGGGCAAGTGTGGCGCAGCGATGTGCAGCACGGCGCGCCGGCCGATGCGCGCGCGCTGTTGCAACAGGTGCAGGGCGATGCGTCGATCACGCTGCTGACGCGCACGCAGATTCTGTTGGCGCAGCCGGGTTGGCTGTTGGCCGATGGCCCGGACGGCACGCTGCAACTGCATTACGCCGCGCTGGTGCTGGCCACCGGCGCGCGCGAATTGCTGATGCCATTCCCGGGCTGGACCTTGCCCGGCGTGACCGGCGCCGGCGCGGCGCAGGCGCTGGCCAAACAGGGCTGGCCGCTGGCCGGCAAGCGCGTAGTCGTCGCTGGCAGCGGCCCGTTGCTGCTGGCCAGTGCGGCCACCTTGCAACGGCATGGCGCACAGGTGCTTGGCATCCACGAACAAACGTCTGCAGCTGCGTTGCGGCAGTTCGCATTGCAGTTGTGGCGCTGGCCGGGCAAGGCGGCGCAGGCGGTGTCGTTGCGCTTGCAGTTGCGCGCGGTGGCGTATCGCGCCGGCAGCTTTGTCGTATCCGCACACGGCGACACGCAACTGCGCGAAATCGAAATCGAAGGGCCTGCCGGTCGTACGCGTATCGCCTGCGATCAACTGGCCGTTGGCTATGGCTTGGTGCCCAATACCGAACTCGCGCAACTGCTGGGGTGTCAACTGGAAGCCTGGGGCGCGCATCAGCAAGTACGCGTGGATGCGTTGCTGCGCACCAGTGTCACCCAGGTCTTTGCTGCGGGCGAAGCCTGCGGCATCGGCGGGCGCGATTGCGCGCTGATCGAAGGCGCGATGGCCGGGCATATGGCCGCCGACGCGCCGGACGCTGCACTGCGCCTGCAGCCGCAGCGGCGTGCTGCGCGTGCGTTCGCGCAGTTATTGCAACAGCAGTTCGCACTGAACCCAGGCATCCGCACGCTGGCCCAACCCGACACGCTGGTGTGCCGCTGCGAAGACGTGCCGCTGGGCGCGTTGGACAACTTCAACGATGCACGCGATGCCAAGCTCGCTTCGCGCTGCGGCATGGGCGCCTGCCAGGGCCGCATTTGCGGCACTGCGCTGGCCGAACTGGGGCGCTGCCCGCCCGAACTTTCCACCGACGCCGGCCGCCGGCCGCCGTTGTTCCCGGTCCGCCTCGCGGCGTTGGCCGACCCGTTCACTTCCGACTCGCAAGGGAATCATCCATGAGTATTGCTGCGTTCTGGCACGGCGTGTTGCCGGCCATCACCACCCCGTTCACCGCCTCCGGTGAGATCGACCACGACTTCCTGGGCAAGCACGCCAATCAGCTGGTGGACGCCGGTTGCACCGCGATCGTGCCGCTGGGCTCGCTGGGCGAAGCGGCCACCTTGAGCGTGGACGACAAGCTGGCCGTGCTCAAGACGCTGATCACTGCATTGAACGGCCGCGTGCCGGTGGTGCCGGGCATCGCCAGCCTGGCGACCGGCGAAGCGGTGGCGCTGGCGAAGGCCGCAAAGGAACTAGGTTGCGGCGGCTTGATGGTGTTGCCGCCGTATGTGTATTCCACCGATTGGCGCGAGATGGGCGCGCATGTGCGCGCGGTGATCGCCGCGACCGATCTGCCGGTGATCCTGTACAACAACCCGGTGGCCTACAAGACCGACTTCGGCCCGGCGCAGATCGCCGAGCTGGCCGCCGAATTCCCGAACCTGCAGGCAGTAAAGGAATCCTCGGGCGATGTGCGCCGCTTCGCCGCGTTGCAGGAACTGCTGGGCGATCGTCTGGCGCTGCTGGTCGGCATGGACGATGCCATCGTCGAAGGCCTGAGCATGGGCGCCAAGGGCTGGATCGCCGGTCTGGTCAATGCGTACCCGAAGGAATCGGTGCACCTGTTCGAACTCGCGCGCGATGGCGGGTATCCGGCGGCCAAGGAACTCTACGACTGGTTCCTGCCACTGTTGCGCCTGGATACCGTGCCCAAGTTCGTGCAGTTGATCAAACTGGTGCAGGAAAAAGTGGGCATCGGCAGCGAGCGCGTGCGCGCCCCGCGCCTGGTGGTCGACGGTGCAGAGCGTGAGGCGGCGCTCAAGGTCATCGATCATGCGATCGCCACTGCGCCGAAACTGTCCTGACGATGATGTCTTGCTGCACGCGATTGGCTGAGCGCCGCGCACGGAATCACGCGCTGACGTGGCGGCCGATGTAGCGAGACGTGTGTCGATGACGATGTCGCATCGCTGCGACATCCTCGTCGCTCCTGGTCGGCCGCTGCCGCACGGTGCGCAGGGTCCGTCCTCATGCAACTGTTCCATGCAACCGAAGGTGCCGCAATGAACGACACGATCCACTCCATCCCCTTGCAGCAGGCCGAGGTATTGCTGGCCGGCCAGTGGCAAGCCAGCCGCGATGCGACCGGCAGCTTCCGTGCGGCCGACCCGACCAAGGGCGAGGCGATCGGGCCGCAATTCCCGGTCAGCGGTGCGGACGACATCGAGACGGCGATTGCGGCGGCGCAAGCGGTTGCAGCAGAGCTTGCGGCAGCACCGGTCGAACAGATCGCCGCGTTTCTGGATGCCTATGCCGATGCGCTGGACGCCGATGCCGACACGCTGGTGGCGCTTGCGCATGCAGAAACCGCATTGCCGGCGCCCACGCGCTTGCGCGGCAACGAACTGCCGCGTACCAGCGGTCAATTGCGCCAAGCCGCACAGGCAGTGCGCAGTTACAGCTGGACCCAACCCATCATCGATACCGCTGCCGATCTGCGTTCGCATCTGGCGCCGTTGGGCAAGCCAGTGTTGGTGTTTGGCCCGAACAATTTCCCGTTCGCTTTCAATGCGATTGCCGGCAGTGATTTCGCCTCGGCCATTGCCGCGCGCAACCCGGTGATCGCCAAGGCGCACCCGCTGCATCCGGCCACCAGCCAGCGCATGGCGCAGCTTGCGCATGCAGCGTTGGTCGCGGCGGGCCTGCCGGCTGCGGCAGTGCAGTTGCTGTATCACTTCGACAACGCGATAGGTGTGCGACTGGCCGGCGATGCGCGGCTGGGGGCGATCGGCTTCACCGGTAGCCGCGCAGGCGGGCTGGCGCTGAAAGCGGCCGCCGATGCGGCCGGCGTGCCGTTTTATGCGGAGCTCTCCAGCGTCAACCCGGTGTTCCTGCTGCCGGGCGCACTGGCCGAACGCGGTGCCGCGTTGGCGCAGGAATTCTTTTCCTCGTGCACCTTGGGTAGCGGCCAGTTCTGCACCAATCCCGGCGTGGTGGTGGTGCCGCATGGCGAAGCGGGCGATGCGTTCGTTGCCGCGACCACGGCGCATTTCGACGCCGCCATGCCGATGGTGCTGTTTTCCAGCTCCGGCGTTGAAGGTGTGCAACGCGGTGTGGCGGCCTTGCGCGCTGCCGGCGCCGCGCTGCTTGCCGGTGGGCATACCGGCGAAGACGGGTATCGCTATGCGCCGACCTTGTTGAATGTGGAGGCGCCGGCATTCATCGCAAACCCGCAGGCGCTGCAGACCGAGGCCTTCGGCCCGGTGAGCCTGCTGGTGCGTGCGCGCGACGTGGCGCAGATGACGCAAATCGCCGCTGCATTCGAAGGCAACCTCACCGGCACCCTGTACCGCGCGGCCGATGGCAGCGACGATGCGGCCTGGCAGGCCATCGCCCCGGTGCTGCGGGCACGGGTGGGGCGCTTGATCAACAGCAAGATGCCGACCGGCGTGGCGGTGAGCGCGGCGCAGAATCATGGCGGGCCGTTCCCCAGCACCGGGCACCCGGGCTTCACCGCGGTGGGCATGCCCGGTTCGATCCGCCGCTTCGCCGCCTTGCACAGCTACGACGCGGTGCCGGACGCCCTGCTGCCGGCCGACCTGCGCCAGCGCAATCCGGGTGGTGTGGTGCGCCTGGTCGATGGGCAATGGAGCGCCGCCGACCTCGGAGCCGGCGCATGAGCAGCCAGATCGGCGGGCTGTCGCTGGAACAGGCGCGCGCGCAATTGACGCCGTGGACGCAGCGCGCCGCGCCGATCGCCGCGCACGAATACGCACAGCGCATCGAACGCGCACGCCGCCTGATGCGCGCGCACGGCGTGGATGCGCTGTTGATCGGCGCCGGCACCTCGCTGCGCTATTTCACCGGCGTGCCCTGGGGCGCGAGCGAGCGCCTGGTCGCGCTGCTGCTCACGCTGGACGGCGACCCGGTGCTGATCTGCCCCGCGTTCGAAGAAGGCTCGCTGGATGCGGTGCTGAAGATTGCGGTCGCCAAACATCTGTGGGAAGAACACGAGGACCCGTACGCGCTGGTGGTGCAGGTGATGGACGACCGCCACGCGCATGCACTGGCGCTGGATCCGGGCATCGCCTTTGCCGTGCACACCGGCCTGCGCGCGCACCTGGGCACGGCGATCCGCGATGCCGCGGCCATCATCGACGGCTGCCGCATGTGCAAGTCACCGGCCGAGCTGGCGCTGATGCAGCAGGCCTGCGACATGACCTTGCTGGTGCAGCGGCTGGCCGCCGGCATCGCCCAGGAGGGCATCGGCACCGACCAGCTGGTGCGCTTCATCGACGAAGCGCATCGCGCGCTGGGCGCGGACAACGGCTCGACCTTCTGCATCGTGCAGTTCGGCCATGCCACCGCGTTTCCGCACGGCATTCCCGGCGTGCAGTACCTGCGCGCAGGCGAGCTTGTGCTGATCGACACCGGCTGCACCGTGCAGGGCTACCACTCCGATATCACCCGTACCTGGATCTACGGGACGCCCAATGCTGCGCAACAGCGCATCTGGGACCTGGAACAGGCTGCGCAGGCGGCGGCGTTTGCGGCGATACGCCCAGGCATCGCCTGCGAAGCAGTGGATCAGGCGGCGCGCAAGGTACTAGAGGCGGCAGGGCTGGGCCCCGACTATCGCTTGCCCGGCCTGCCGCATCGCACCGGTCACGGCTGCGGACTGGCGATCCATGAAGCGCCGTACCTGGTGCGCGGCAATGCGCAGCCGCTGCTGCCGGGCATGTGCGCCAGCAACGAGCCGATGATCGTGGTGCCCGGCGAGTTCGGCGTGCGCCTGGAAGACCATTTTTATGTCACCGATGCCGGCGCGCAGTGGTTTACGCCGCCATCGCTGGCGATCGACCAACCGTTTGCATGAGCCTGCACATGTTTACGAACGCGTAGGAGCGCACCCGGGCGCGACGGGCATTCCCGATAAAGCCGTCGCGCTCAGGCGCGCTCCTACAGCCGCCATTGCATCTTGGAGTAACTGCATGAACCACCTGCGTCCTGTCGCCATCGGCCTGCTGGCCGCCGCACTGTTCACTGCCTGCAAGCCGGCGCCGCCCGCAGCCGAGACAACGGCTGCGGGCACTTCGGCGCCGAGCAGCGAACAGGCCGCCAAGGCCTTCGACGCGCTGCTGGACAAGCAATGGCAGTACCAGCTGCAGCACAACCCGGAGTTCGCCAGCATCATCGGCGACAAACGTTACAACGATCGTTGGAGCGACTATTCGCTTGAGGCCGTGCAGGCAGAACGCACCGCCACTGCCGAGCTGCTCAAGCAGTTCGAGGCGATCGACAGCAAGGCGCTGGACGAGCAACGCCAGCTCAGCTTGCAGATGATGCTCGGCCAGCTGCGTGACAAGCTGGAGGGCATCGACCTGAAGACCTATGCGATGCCGCTGGAGCCGATCGGCGGCATCCAGTTGGGGTTGGCAGGCTATGGCGATGCGTTTCCGTTCGAGAACGCCAAGGATTATCAGGACTACATCAAGCGCCTGCAGACGATTCCCACGGTGATCGATCAGGTGATCGCGGTGTCGCGGCAGGGTGCTAAAGAGGGTCTCACCCAGCCGCGTTATCTGCTGGAGCGCCTGCCCGAGCAGATCGACAAGATCGCTGCGCTGACCGGCGAGCAGAGCCCATTCGCCTCGCCGTTAAAAAAACTCGATGCCGCGGTGCCGGCTGACCAGCGCGACGCGCTACGCAAGCAACTGCTCGCCGCGATTGCGCAGCAGGTGCGCCCGGCCTACGGCAAGCTGGCCGCCTTCGTGCGCGATGAATATGCCGCGCAAGGGCGCGCGCAGGAAGGTGTGTGGTCGCTGCCCGATGGTGAGCGTCGCTATCGCTACGCCATCCATACCCAGACCACCACCGACATGGCGCCGGAGGAGATCCATCAGATCGGTTTGAAGGAAGTCGCGCGCATCGAAGGCGAGATGACGGTGATCGCCAAGGCGCAGGGCTTTGCGGATCTGGCCAGCTTCCGCAAGGCGGTGGACACCGACAAACGCCACTTCGCCAGCTCCGGCGAGCAGATCCTGCAGCAGTACCGCGATTACATCGCCGCAATGCAGCCGGAACTGCCCAAGCTGTTCGGCCACCTGCCGAAAACACCGCTGGAAGTACAGGCAATGCCGGCATTCCGGCGCAGCGCGCCCGGCGCCGAGTACTGGCAAAGCAATCCGGAAGGCACCAAGCCGGCGATCGTGAAGGTCAATACCAGCGACTTCGCCAGCCGCACCCTGATCAATATCGAAACCACCGCGTATCACGAGGGCGTGCCGGGCCATCACCTGCAGATCTCGCTTGCGCAGACGCTACCATTGCCGCCGTTCCGCCAGCAGGCCGGCTACAACGCCTACATCGAAGGCTGGGCGCTGTATGCCGAGCGGCTGGGCAAGGAGATCGGCTTCTTCAAGGATCCGTACAACGATTACGGTCGCCTCTCAGGCGAGTTGTTGCGGGCCAACCGCCTGGTGCTCGACACCGGCGTGCATTACAAGCGCTGGAATCGTCAGCAGATGGTGGAGTTCTTCCACGCGCATCCGTCCGACGACGAGCCCAGCATCCAGTCCGAAACCGACCGCTATATCGTCTGGCCGGGCCAGGCGCTGGGGTACAAACTGGGGCAGCTGCAGATTCTGGCGCTGCGTGCCGAGGCCGAAAAGGAGCTCGGCGCTCGCTTCGACGTGCGCGCCTTCCATGATGCGGTGCTCGGCGGCGGCGCGATGCCGCTGGCGATGTTGCAGCAACGCGTGCGGCAGTGGATTGCACAGGCCAAAGCTGCGCCGGAGGCGCGCGGATGAAGACGAGCAGCGCTTTACGCGCGAGCGCATTGAGTGTGTTGATTGCCGCAAGCTTGAGTGGCGTTGCTGCGGCCGCCCAGGCCGCCGAGCCGGTCGCCGCCACGCAGAACACCGCCACTCAGAACGCGGCAGCCGCGCGCTTCAAGGCGCTGTACACGCGCGAATGGCGCTGGCGCCAGGCACAGTTGTCCGGCGCGGTGGATGAAGACAACCAGGCCACGCAAGACAAGCAGTCCGACCATCTGCCCAAGGTCGATGTGGCCACGCAAAACCAGCGCACCGCGTACTGGCAACAGGCGTTGAAGGAACTGGATGCGATTCCGGCGGCGCAGTTGTCGGCCGAAGACCAGGTGAGTTATCAGGTGTATCGGCAGCAGTTGCTGGTGCTGCTGGACCAGCAGCATTTTCGTGCCTGGGAAATGCCGTTCAACAGCGACTCGGCGTTCTGGAGCGATCTGGGCTTCAGCGCCGAAGCCAAGTTGCGCACGCGCGAGGACTACCAGCGCTATCTGAAGATGCTGGCCGATATCCCGCGCTATTTCGCCGAACACACCGACAATATGCGTGCCGGCCTGGCGCGTGGTTTCAGCCAGCCCAGGGTGACACTGACCGGACGCGACCAGTCCATCGCCGATGTGGTGCAAGCCAAGGGCGAGGCCAATCCGTTCTACGCACCGTTCAAGCAGATGCCGGCGACGCTGCCGGCCGATGTACAGGCGCAACTGCGGCAGCAGGCAGTGCAGACCATCGATGCGCAGGTGCTACCGGCCTACGCCAAGCTGCTGGACTTCATCCGCAACGAGTACCAGCCGCGCGCACGCACCACGCTGGCCGGCGAGGCATTGCCGGATGGCCAGGCCTACTACCGCGCGCAGATCCGCGAGTTCACCACGCTCGATCTGAGCCCCGATCAAATCCATCAGATCGGCCTGCAGGAAGTGGCCAAGCTGCGCACGCAGATGGATCAGACCATCGTCGCCAGCGGCTTCAAGCCATCGGCCGGGCAGGCGGTGTTTCCTGCGTTCCTGCATTTCCTGCGCAGCGACCCGCAGTTCTATGCCAAGACGCCGGAAGAATTGCTCAAGCAGGCTGCATGGATCGCTAAGCGCGTGGATGCCAAGGTGGGCGATTACATCGGCCGGCTGCCGCGCCGACGCTTCGCCATCGAACCGGTGCCGCCGGAGTTGGCGCCGTTCTATACCGGCGGCCGTGGCGGTCCCGGCATCTATCTGGTCAACACCTACAACCTGCCATCGCGGCCGTTGTACAACCTGACCGCATTGACGTTGCACGAGTCATCGCCCGGCCACGCACTGCAGATGCCGCTGGGGGCAGAAGCGCAAGGGCTACCGGAGTTCCGCCGCTATGGGTTCATCTCCGCCTATGGCGAGGGCTGGGCCTTGTACTCGGAGTATCTGGGCCAGGAAATGGGCATGTACGACACGCCCTATGATCGCTTCGGTTACCTGACCTACCAGATGTGGCGCGCCTGCCGTTTGGTGATCGACACCGGCATCCACCACAAGGGCTGGACGCGCGCGCAGGCGCACGCCTACCTGCGCGACAACACCGCGCTGAGCGAGCATGAGGTCACCACCGAGGTGGATCGCTATATCGCCTGGCCGGGGCAGGCGTTGTCGTACTACCTGGGCGAGTTGAAAATTCTTGAGTTGCGTCGCAAGGCCGAAGCCGCCTTGGGCGAGACATTCGACCTGCGCCATTTCCACGATGCGGTGCTGCAGACCGGCTCGGTGCCGTTGCCGGTGCTGGAGGCGCGCATCGACCGGTTCATTGCCGACGGTGGTGTCTCGCCGTATGCCGCCGAAGACGCTGCCGAGTCACCGGCGGCAGATGCCAAGGCGGCTGCCAGCGACTGATCCACGTAAAACCCGCTGACGTTTTTCGCAACAGCAACAGCGCTTTCCACTCTTCGGGGCGACGAATGACCACACACGGTGCGACCACGCAAGGCAAGTTCCACAAGCGACTCAGCCTGACCGACCTGACCTTTATCGGGCTGGGGTCGATCTTCGGCTCGGGCTGGCTGTTTTCGGCCAGCCATGTCTCTTCCATCGCCGGGCCGGCCGGCATCTTTTCGTGGATACTGGGCGGCATCGCGGTGCTGCTGCTGGGGCTGGTGTATTGCGAATTGGGGGCGGCATTGCCGCGTGCCGGCGGGGTGGTGCGCTACCCGGAGTATTCGCATGGCGCCTTGCTCGGTTCGTTGACCGGCTTCATCACCTTGATCGCGTTTTCCAGTTTGATCGCGATCGAAGTGGAAGCCGCGCGCCAATATGCGGCGGCGTGGTTTCCCGTGCTCAATCAGGCCAACGGCTCGCACCCAAGCATCTGGGGTTGGTTGGTACAGCTGGCCCTGCTACTGCTGTTTTTCCTGCTCAACTATTTCAGCGTCAAGACCTTTGCGCTGGCCAACAACATCGTCAGCGTGTTCAAGTTTCTGGTGCCGATCCTGGTGATCGTGCTGCTGATGAAGCACTTCAATCCGGGCAATCTCACCGTGCACGGGTTTGCGCCTTCGGGCATGGCCGGAGTGGAAGCGGCGATCTCCGCCGGCGGCATCATCTTCGCCTACCTGGGCCTGACGCCGATCGTGTCGGTGGCAAGTGAGGTGCGCGACCCGCAGCGCAATATTCCGATCGCCTTGATCTTGTCGGTGGCCTTGTCCACGGTGATCTATGTGCTGCTGCAGCTGGCGTTTCTGGGCAGCATTCCGGCTGCGCAATTGGCGCCTGGCTGGAGCGGTATCGACAAGGTGTTTGCACTGCCGTATCACGACATTGCGTTGGCCTTAGGCATGGCGTGGTTGGCCGCGTTGGTGATCTGCGATGCGATGGTCTCGCCCAGCGGCACCGGCAATATCTACATGAATGCCACCCCGCGCGTGGTGTACGGCTGGGCGCGTAGCGGCGGGTTCTTGCCGGTGCTGACGCGGGTGGATCCGCAATCGGGCATTCCGCGACCGGCGTTGTGGTTGAGCCTGGGCCTGTCGATCTTCTGGACGTTGCCGTTTCCCTCGTGGGAGACCTTGATCGGCGTGGTGTCGGCGGCACTGGTGCTGAGCTATGCAGTGGCGCCGGTCACCGTGGCCGCGTTGCGCCGCAGCGCGCCGGACCTGCCGCGGCCGTTCCGGGTGCGTGGCTTCGCGGTGCTGGGGCCGCTGTCGTTCATTGTCGCCGCCTTGATCATCTACTGGTCCACCTGGCCCACCTTGTCGTGGTTGCTTGGCCTGCAGGTGCTCGCGTTCGTGCTGTACGTGCTGTATCGCTTGCCCTCACGCGAGGGCCGTGCACGCTTGCTGCGGCAGGTGCGTGCATCGCTGTGGTTGATCGTGTTCTTCGTGCTGGTGATGGCGGTGTCGTGGGCGGGCACGTTCGGCGGTCACGGCTGGATCGCGCATCCGTTCGATACCTTGAGCGTGGCGGTGATTGCGTTCTTCATTTACCACTGGGGTGCGCGTAGTGGCTTGCGCAGCGATGAGCTGGCGCTGGAGGAGGACGATGGCGAGTGAGCTGCGGCGTGAGGCGCGCGTGTCGCACTGGTTGCGTGGCTGCTTGAATGGGTTGGCTGCGTGCATCGTGGTGCTATCGACTGCTGCGCAGGCGGCGCCAAGCGTGGCCGATTACCAACGCTCGCTGGGGTTGCGCGAACAATGGAGCACGTTGACCGAGAACGTGGCGTGGCCCGCGCAATGGAAGGACAGCGGCGCGTTTTACTACCGCAAGACGGTGCCTGGCGGATTCGCCTTTGTCAGCATGGACGTCGCTACGCTGCAGAAAAAACCGGCCTTCGATCAACTGCGCGTGGCGCAGGCATTGCAGGCGGCGACCGGTAAGACCTACACGGCGCTGCAGTTGCCGTTCGAGCGCTTTGCGTATGCACAAGACGGCGAGGATGACGCCGTTGCGATCCGCTTCGAGCTTGGCGAAGAGATCTGGCGTTGCACGCTGACGAGCTACCGCTGCGCACGCGATGATGCCGGCACGCAGGTACGTCCACGCGGCTTCGGTGTGGTGCGCGAGCCTGGAGTGCCAGCCGACAACACGCCACGTCGTTCGCCCGATGGCCGTTGGGAAGCGCTGGCCGATGGCTGGAATCTGCTCCTGCGTCGCGTTTCCGATGGGCAGCTGACCCGGCTCAGCACCGATGGCCGTGCAGAGGATTATTTCGATCCGGAGAGCATCGCCTGGTCGCCGGATTCGCAGCGGCTGGCGGTGTATCGCGTGCGTCCCGGCCTTGCCCGCCGCGTCACCCGTGTGGAGGCTGCGCCTGCGGGCGGCGGCCAACCTGTCGTGCGCACCCAGCTGTATCCCAAGCCGGGCGACGCGGTGGATGTGGAGCGGCCGGTGGTGTTCGCCGTGGACGGCACGCGCCAGGACGTGGAGACCGGCTTGTTCGCCAATCCGTATGTGCTGTCGCCTTTGCAGTGGCGCAGTGATGGCCGCAGCGTGAGCTTCGACTATGTGCAACGCGGCTTTCAACGCATGCGGGTGATTGCGGTGGACGCGCAGACAGGTCGCGCGCATGTTGCGGTCGGCGAGGACACGTCTACATTCGTGTATGCCGACCGTAGCTTCCGTCACGACGTAAATGGGCGCGGTGATGAACTGCTGTGGATTTCCGAGCGTGACGGTTGGCGGCATCTATATCTGTTCGATGGCCGCAGCGGCAAGCCCAAGCGGCAACTCACGCATGGTGCGTGGGTCGTGCGCGATGTGTTGCGCGTGGACGATGCGCAGCGGCGCATCTGGTTCACCGCCAGCGGCATGGATGCCGGCAAGGACCCTTACTACCGGCAGCTCTACAGCGTGGATTTCGACGGCCGCCAGTTGACCCGGCTGACCCACACCGACGCCGATCACGATGTGGCGATTGCAGAAGACGGCCGCCATTACGTCGATGTCTACTCGCGGCCGGATCTGCCGCCGGTGATGGAGCTGCACGCCATCGATGGTCGACTGCTGCAGCAAGTGGAGCAGGGCAACATCGACAAGTTGCTGGCAGCCGGCTGGCGCGCGCCGGAGACCTTCGTGGCCAAGGGCCGCGATGGGCGCACCGACATCTGGGGCATGGTGGTGCGCCCGCGCGATTACGATCCGAGCAAGAAATATCCGGTGATCGAGAATATCTACGCCGGACCGCACGACTCCTTTGTGCCCAAGACGTTCTGGCCGTTCGGCTATCACTCCGGTGGCGACAAGCAGATCGGCATGCAGGCGCAGGCCGATCTGGGCTTTATCGTGGTGATGATCGACGGCATGGGCACCGCCAATCGCTCCAAGGCCTTTCACGATGTCGCGTGGAAAAACCTCGGCGATTCCGGCTTTCCCGATCGCATTGCCTGGCATCGCGCGTTGGCCGCAAAAGATCCGTCCTACGATATCGGCCGGGTCGGCATCTATGGCGCTTCGGCCGGTGGGCAGAGCACGCTGGGCGCGCTCGAGCGGCATCCGGATTTCTACAAGGTGGGCGTGGCATTTGCCGGTTGCTACGACAACCGCATGGACAAGATCAGCTGGAACGAGCAGTGGATGGGCTGGCCGGTGGATGCCAGCTATGCGCAGGCCTCGGGCGTTGTCAACGCAGCCAAGTTGCAAGGCGATCTGCTGCTGATCGTCGGCGAGCAGGACAGCAACGTGGATCCGGCCTCCACCGCGCAGGTGGTCGATGCGTTGATCAAGAGCGGCAAGGACTTCGACCTGCTCAACGTGCCCGGTGGCGAGCATTCGGTGGGCCGGTCCAGCGGGCCGATCGACTATGTGCAGCGCCGCCAGTACGACTTCTTCGTGCGCCATCTGCGCCATGAACCCACACCGCATTGGAATTCACTACCGTCGGAGGCGCGATGATGCGTTTGTTTGCCTTGAAAGTTGCGCAACCGCGCGGCCGTATCGCAGGCCTGCTGTGGTCGCTCGCAATGTTGGCCGGTAGCACGCCGCTGTTGGCCAATGCAGAAGACCTGCCGCGCTTCGTTACTCAAAACGGCCGCCATGCGGTGTTCGTCGATGGCGCGCCGTATACCGTACTGGCCGCGCAGCTGCACAACTCCAGCGCGTGGCCGGCCGTGCTGCCCAAGGTGCTGGACGAAGTGGTCGCGCTGCATGCCAACACGGTGGAAGCGCCGGTGTACTGGGAGCAGTTCGAGCCATCGCCCGGGCGCTTCGATACCGCCAATGTGGATGCTTTGATTGCCGGCGCGCGCAAGCGTGGGCTGCGTGTGGCGTTGTTGTGGTTCGGCAGCTGGAAGAACGGCCAGATGCATTACGTCCCCGAATGGATCAAGCGCGACGAGGCCACCTACCCGCGCATGCGCGACGCCAACGGCGAACCGGTAGACGTGTTGTCGCCGCATGTGGCCGCCAACGTACAGGCCGATGCGCGTGCGTTTACCGCGTTGATGCAGCACCTGCGCAAGGTCGATGGCGACCGCCACACGGTGATCCTGGTACAGGTGGAAAACGAGCCCGGCGCGATCGGCACGGTGCGCGACCATGGCCCGGCCGGCGAGGCGGCGTTCGCGCAGCCCGTGCCTGCCACAATCGCGCAAGCGCTGGGTAAACCGCAGGGCAGTTGGCAGCAGCTGTTCGGTGCCGAAGCCGCCGAAGCCTTCAATGCGTATGCCACCGCGGCGTATATCGAACAGGTGGCCGCGGCCGGCAAGCGCGTGTATCCGCTGCCGCTCTACGTCAACACCTGGCTGCGCTACAAGGGCAAGCGTTATCCGGGGCTGGATTATCCCTCCGGCGGCGCGACGGTGAACATGTTCGCGCTGTGGCGCGCGGCCACGCCTTCGATCGATTTCATCGGCACCGATATCTATACCAACGATTACAACGAATACACCAAGGTCATCGGCCAGTACGCGCGGCCGGACAACCCGGCCTGGGTGTCGGAAACCGGCTTCGAGGCGGCGACGGCGCCGTATCTGTTTCATGTGCTGGGGCAGGGGGGAATCGGTTTTTCGGTGTTCGGCATGGATGGCAACCAGGACAGCGCCGCCAACCGCGCCGCGATCGCTGCGCATGCGGCCAACTTCAAGTTGCTGGCGCCGTTGCAGCGGATCCTGGCCCAGGCGGCCTTCGACGGCCGGCTGCAGGCGGTGGCCGAACAGCCCGGCGCGCCGCAACGCGCGCTGCGCTTCGGCGACTGGCAGGCCAAGGTGTCGTTCGGTGCGCCGATGTGGGGCGATGCGCCGGCGATCCTGCCGGGCAACGACGACCACGCCGGCCGGCTGCTGGTGGCGCAGCTGGGGCCGGAGGAGTTCCTGGTCACCGGCATGGCCGCGCGCATTGAATTTTTCCGCGACGCGGCCGATACCCGTCATGGACAACTGTTGCGGGTGGAGCAGGGGCGGTATGTGGACGGGCGCTGGCAGGTCGAAAGACAGCTCAACGGCGACCAGACCGACTACGGCCTCAACTTCGGTCGTGTGGATGCGGCGGGCGAGGTGCCTGTGGTGTTGCGTGTGCGGGTTGGCACGTATTGAGCGTGCGTTAGGCGACTGCGCAGCCGTGTGGCGGGTGTGGTCGGAGTCGGTGAGTGCTCTAGACCTGGATTGCAGTTTCTGTCCGCCGGTTGTCCTCACGTAAGGAACGCTTGCCACGCGGCTTGGATGGCGTAAGAGCGACAGCAGCACGGCGTAACTGCCAGCGGCGATTGTGCTGATTGGTCAGTAAACAAGCGTCATTGGTTATTTCTCAGTTTCTGCACCGGAGCCATCATGAGCATCAGTTCTATCGCCAGTTCCGGAATGCAGGTGGCCGCGCTGCGTCAGCAGGTGGCCGCCAGCAATGTGGCCCGCCAGCCGGTGGACGGCAGTCCGCGTCAGGCCGTTGCGGCCAGCACGCAAGCCAATGGTGGAGTGGCGGCCAGCGTGGTCGATGCCAGCTCCGATCCTTCTGCGCCAGCCACCGATCTGGTCGAAGGGCTATCGGCACGCAACGATTTCCAGGCCAACGCCACTGCGCTACGGCGCTCCGACGAGATGTTGGGCAGCTTGTTGGACGTATTGAGCTGAGAGCTCGGAGTGGACGACGGCCGTTGTCGATCTAATGCACGGCTGTCCGTTTGATGCCGTGCTTGGCGACACTTGTCTGCCACTTCGCTGCAGGGCCCTTGCCCGCCCACCATCGCGGGACACGCCGCAAGTACGTCCATGTAGGCTCTTACGCGGCATCCATGCCGCGTAAGGTCCCGCGACGGTGGGCGGGCAAGGGCCAGTCGAGAGTGTCGGTGTGCAGGGTGCAAGCAGTGCATGACATGCGTTGTCTGGATCACAACGAGTCCAATCAGCTCCCCAGTGCAAGCAGAGCGATAGTACGCTCTCCCCCAAGTCACCAATCAACTTACTGGTGCGGTGCCCTTGCCGGTTGCGGGACCGTGTGGCGGCATGGATGCCGCCACCGAGCCTACATGGACGTACTTGCGGCGTGTCCCGCGAGGGGCGAGGGCACCGCGCCCTCGACTGACTAGGCTTTTGACTTAGAGCGTCACGCTGAAGTCGTTGTACTCACTGCCCGCCAGTACTCAACACCTTCTCCGCATCGACGATATCCACGCCCTGTAATTGTCCCAGAAAGTTATCGAACCAGGGCTTGTGCGTGGCGCCCACTACCGCCAGCACACGTGCACCGGGTTGGTCGGCAAAGCTGGCACGCACGTTCGAGACCATGCGCAGGTTGCGGATTTCCCAGCCGGATATGTAGCGGTAGCCAAAGTGCTGCGGCGACCCCTCGCTCAGTGCCGCGCGAAAATCCACTGCGATGGCCAACTGCTGGCTGGCCGGCAGGTTGATCGCGCGATAGAGCTCCAGCAATTTGCCTGCGCTGGCCAGTTGGTCTTCGCGCTCACGCATGGCGTTGGCACGCGGTGCGGCCTTGTCTCAGGCCGCCTGGATGGCCTTGCCGTACGCGACAGGGTCGCCCAGGTCCACGTTGTCGCCGGTGTGATCGTCGGCCGGGTAGACGCGTTGCAAGCCGAGCCTTGCGGCCAGTCGCGCCGCGATCTGGTCGCTCTCGTTAGGGCGAGTTTCCATGGCGCGCAGTCGCGTCACCAACGCCGCATCCAGGCCATCGCCGCTGCGCTGTTCGGCCTGCGCAAGCTGCAACCATTGCACCAGCGCAGAGGACGGATCGCCGGAGGCCAGAAACAGCGCGGCTAGGTGTCGACGCTGTGCCGGTGTGGGCGCGCTCGGCAAGGTGCCGAGCGCTGCGCGTACCTGGCCTAGCGCGGTGGGAACATCCAGCCCGGTGGCACGTGCCGCGTCGCTGGTGTCGGGGCAATAGGTCGCACTGTCTTCGGGTAAATAGACTGCAGGATGACGTCGCATCAGATCGCAGGTTTCTCCCGAAAGATTCTCTACGGTGATGATGGTCGGCTTGTAGGCGGCCAGCCGGTCCATCAACGGTTGCAAGCGCGCCGCACCGATGTCGCTGCCCTTGGGCAACTGTGACAAGTGCACGCTGCCTAGGACCAGCACCTGGGTGCGTGGCGCGGCCATCTCGGCATCCAGCTGCGACAGATCGACCTGTGCGTGCGCGATGCAGGGCGCGATCAAGGCCAGCCACAGCCAGTCACGCGCTGAACGTTTCAACAGCTTGGCGGAGTGCGCACTGGTGTCAACAACCCGTGCTGCCGCGCGGGCAATGTGCGAGATGCGAGGTGGCTGTGGCTGCATGACGTTCCTTGTGTACGGGTGATGGCTGCGCGGCTGTCTGGCGACGATGCAGCTTGCGTCTGTGCCGCAGTGTGGCGGTCACCGCACACTCGGGCGTGGCCGAAAAGTCACTTGGCCAAATGGCAGGGGAGTCACGAGCAACCGCTGCGCCGTTATCGCGATGGCGCTGCACCAACCTGTGCAGCCGGCATGACGCGTGGTTTGAGCAGCGCCGTCAACCGCGCGCCGTCGGCGACGCCGAGTCCGGCGTTGGCATCCCGTCCGTCCGACGCACGCAAGCCGCCGTTGTCGCCATCGCCGCTGTCGCGGAAGGTATCGGGTTGGCCAGACAGGTGCTGCACCACAACGCTGGGTTGGCTGCGATTGCAGCGAGATCCGTGCCAATCACGCAGCCCACGCCGGCAGGGCGGCGCTGGTGCCGCCATTACCGCTGGTTGTGTATCAAACTGCAGACAGCAGGCTCGGCATCGCAGCAGGCACGACTGTGAGTCGATCGATGCCTGCTTGTGTGCAGATTTCCGCACAGGTGCCGGACACGTGCCACAAGACGCCGGGCGCGTTGTCGCGCACGATGGGGCAGAGATCACTTCGGGGCGCAACGATGGACCGTAGAACGTTTTTGCGTCAGGGCATGGCAGCGACCGCGGTGGTGGGTGCAGGTGCTGCGATCGCAATGCCGGGGACACCGCAAACGCCGACGACGCTGCCATCACCGGCTCTGCCACGTCTGGAAGCACTCCCCTCCGCCGCGCATGTCGGCAGCACGCTGTGCCGCTTTCGGCATCTGCAGCAGGACTGGACCGTCTACGAGCATCTCGACAATCCGCAGGGCCAGCTGACGCTGTGGACCGAGGCCGGCATGCTGCGCCTGGACAAACGCACCGAGCCGGCCTATCCGGCCGAGGGCAAGCCGTACTTCGGCATGTCGCTGGCGGAGGTGGCGATGGCCGAGGCGGATCTGCTGGCTGACCGCCTGCTGCGCGATGGCGACCCGGACGAGGCGCAGGTGCGCGATGTCGCGCCGCCACCGGCCTCGCTGCTCGACCCCAAGGACAATGGTGGGCGCTGGCCGTGGACCACGTTTGTCGGCACGCGCGAAAGCCTGGACACCATGCCGATCCTGCCCAATGGCCGCAGCCGCACCTCGCGCCCGGAGCAGGCGTTTGCCGAGTTGGGCGAAGAAGCCCTGATCAAGCGCCGCGAAGAAGGCATGCTGGGTGGCTGGATGCCGGCGGTGCGCAAGGTGATGCGGCGCGAGGGCGAGGCCGATAGCTGGTACGACGTGCTGGTGTTCGCCGATGTGCGTGCCAGCGATCGCTTCGTGGTGCAGACCTGGCATCGCACGATGCACGTACGTGGCGGCGAGATCGTCGGCGTGCATTACACCCACAGCTATCCCGCGTTTTCACCGTCGCGCAAGGCCGCCACGGCCGAACAGTTCTACGCCGCCCTGATCGATTTCGCCGCGTACTGGCAGCAGGCCCTGGACGGTACGGTGCAGGCGCAGCTGCCCGATGCCAGCTGGAACGACATGGCGCAGTTCGCGTTCGCGCGTGAGCTGGTGGTGCGGCCCGGTGGCGATTACCCCAAGTACGGTGCGGTGGAGCGCGACTACTACGGCAACGAGTACGACGGTTTCCAGGACACCTTTACCAGTTCGTTCTACGCCAACCTGGAGTGGGGCCGCTTCGCGCAGGCTGCCGCGGTGCTGGACAATTATTTCGACGACTTCGTGCAGGACGATGGCCTGCCAAACATGCGCGGGCCGGAGGTCGGGCAATTCGGGCTGACCCTGTCGCTGCTGGCGCGCTATCTGCGTTACACCGGCGATGCGGCGCGGCTGCGGCGTCTGCTGCCCAAGATCGCGGCCACTGCGCAGGTGCTATGCGACTTGCACGACCAGGCCCTGGCGTTGCCGCGCAACGCGCATGGCCATGGCCTGCTGCACGGCTGGAACGAATCTGATGCCTGTCTGTTTCCCGATCCATCGCTGTGGTGGAAACCGTACTACGCCAATAGCGCACTGACGATTCGCGGTTGGGAAGACATCGCGCAGATCTGGAGCACGCTCGGTGGCGATGCCGGTTTGGCCAACCAATGGCAGCGCCGTGCCAAACAATTGCGCATGCGCCTGGAAACCAGCCTGCGTGCCAATGTGCGCCGCGATGTATCGCCGCCGTATGTCGGTCCGTTACCGGGCGCCAAACTCACCTTTCGCCAATCGCTGCTGCAGGAAAAACCCAGCGAACAGCAATGGCCGCACCGCGCGTATGCCGAATTGCTGCAGGCCGATGTGTTGCCGGACGCGTTGGCTCACCTGGTGATCGATTGCCTGCGCGGCCATGGCGGCACCAGCATTGGCGTGGTGGCCAATATCGCGCCGCCGGAGCCGGGCAGCCGCGATCTGCTTGGATTCATTTCCTACGGTTATGCGCAACAGCTGCTGCGGCTGGATCGCATCGAAGAGTATCTGTTGTTCGTCTATGCGCACCGCTACCAGGTGCATACGCGCGGCAGCTGGACAGCGGGCGAAGTCAGCGGCATCACCGGCGGCATGCCGTTGTTCTGCATTCCCGCGCAGATGACCATCCCGCTGCTGCTGCGCTGGATGCTGGTCAGCGACGACAGTGCCGGCGAGCAGTTGTTTTTGGCGCGTGCGCTGCCGCGTGCGTGGTTGGGCAGCGGTGCAACAGTCGGCATCACCGCAGCGCCAACGCGCTGGGGCAAGGTCACGCTGACGCTGCGTACGGATGTCGATGAGCGCCGTATCGATGCACAGGTGCAACTGCCGGAGCAGGCGCCCAAGCGCACCTGGCTGACCTTGCGTGCGCCACAAGGCACGCGGCTGGAGCGTGTGCTCGTGGACGGCAAGCCTGCACGCCTGCAAGGCCCGCATGCGGATCGTGTGGCGTTGTCTGGCAGCGCTGCCGTGGTGGCAGTACAGGCGTGGTACGTGTGACGCACCGTGCCGCAGTGCCGGAATCGGCACGCGGCACGCGCTGGGTACAGCGTGGCGTCGGTGGCGTCGATCGCAGGATCCTGTGCGCTCGGTAGCCTGGTTACTTTGCATGTCAGCTGCGCTGATCGCGCCACGGTGTTGGCCGTGATGTCGACATGTCGACACAAGCACGTGAATTTCCGCATGGCTGCCGGATAAATTCGTCAAGACGGCGCCGAGGCGTTGCCGCAAGATTTTTTGACGTGATCTGTCATCGATTGGTCACGTGCTCTCAGGGGGAGAGCAGCGTCGTCGTCTTGCTTGGATAGTTGCCGCTTCGTGCGGCAACTCACTGGTGTCGTGTTTGTCGCGATCGATCTCTCATCTTGCGCTGTCGCAGTGCGGCTTGGCCGTGCGCGCAGGTTGGCCGTTATCCCCACGAAAGCACAAGGAATTCCGATGTCGCCCAGCCGCTCCGCCTTTCTGTCGCAACCTCTTGTTTCCACGCGTCATCCGTTGGTCAAGGCAATTATCCTGGTCTTGTCGATCGTTGCAGTGCCGGCAGGCGCACAGCAGCGCACACCCGACGACGACGCCACCCAGACCCTGGATCAGATCAACGTTACCGGTACCCATCTGCGCCGCGTCGATGCAGAGACGGCCAGCCCGGTCATCGTGGTCGACCGGCAGCGCATCGAAGACAGTGGCAAGAGCACGCTTGGCCAGTTGCTGCAGCAATTGCCGGCGATGGCCGGCTTCATGCCGGGCCCGGCGCTCAACTCCGGTTTCAGCCATGGCCGCGCGCTGGTGTCGCTGCGCAATCTCGGCCCAGAACGCACTCTGGTGCTGGTCAACGGTCATCGCATGGCCGGCCCTGCGAGCAGCGTGGCCTCGGCGCCGGGCGTGGACGTCAATGCGATTCCCGCATCGATGGTCGAGCGGGTGGAAGTGCTCACCGATGGAGCCTCGTCGGTGTATGGCTCCGATGCGATCGGCGGCGTGGTCAACATCATTCTCAAGGACAAGTACGACGGTTTTGCCGCCACGGTCGATTACGCACAGAGCACGCATGGCGATGCCAACAGCCGCACGCTGGGGGTGGAATGGGGCAAGACCTGGGAGCGCGGCGGGTTGATTCTCGGGCTCAGTCGCAATTCGATGAACCCGGTATTCAACCGCGATCGCGGCTACGCGGCCAAGGCCGTGGAATATCTCGACGGCCAGGTCAGCGAAATCCGTGGCGGCAACACGCGCGCGTTCTTGAACGACGGGCGCGTGCTCACACCCGCAGAGGGCGTTGCACCTGGCGCGGTCGGCGAAGATGCGTTTCGCCCGTATCAACGCGCGACCGACAGCTACAACGTCTACGACGCGCAGTATCTGATCACGCCGATCGAGCGCACCAACGCCTCGCTGCACGGCAGTTTCGAGTTCACCCCGAACGTGCAGGGCTATATGGACGTGTTCTGGACCCGCAGCAAAACCACTTCGCGGCTGGATGCGTTCGGCATGGAGATGCAGGGTGCGGCCGACAATTACTACAACCCGTTCGGCGATCAATTGGACCGCTATCTATTGCGCTCCACGCAGGCCAATACGCGCGTCTATACCGCGACGATGTTTCAGACCAACATCGTGGCCGGGCTGCGCGGGCGCGTGGAAGGCACCAGTTGGCAGTGGGATGCCGCAGCCGGCTATGCGCGCTACAAGGACACCTTGGTGCGCACCGGTTTTTCGATCACCTCTGCGTTGAACAACGCGGTGGGGGCCTCGTTCCTTGACAGCGATGGGGTGGTCAAGTGCGGTGCGCCGGGTGCGGTGATTGCCGGCTGCACGCCGATCAATATCTTCAACCCCAACGACCCGGCCACCATCGCCGCGTTGCGCGGCACCCAGCGGCCGGTGGATCTGATCGACGAGAGCCAGATGCGCTTTGTCGATATCAGCGCCAACGGCGATCTGTTCAAACTGCCGGCCGGAACGGTGCAGGCCGCCGTCGGCCTGGTCTATCGCACCAACAAGTTTGCGCAAGGCACCAGCAGCGACGTGGCGGCTGCCGATGCCGACGGCAATTGCGACTACAACGATGGCTGTATCCTCAAGCAGGGGCGCGACGAATCGGTACGCGAGGCATATGCAGAACTGCTGGTGCCGCTATTGAAGGAGGCGCCGTTTGCCAACAGTCTGAATCTCAATCTCGGTTCGCGCTATTCCAAGTACGACGCCTGGGGCGCCACCACCAACAGCAAGGTCGCCATCGAATGGCGGCCGATCGCCAACCTGCTGGTGCGCGCAACCGGCTCGCAGGTATTTCGCGCGCCGGCGCTGGGGGATCTGTATGGCTCGCCGTACACGGCTGTGGTGGATAACACCGGCGATTTCCAGGATCCTTGCGAGGGCCTAACCGGTGCACCTAATCCGGCCTGCGCGAATGTGCCCGGCGATGGCAGCTTCCGCAACACTGCGCAGTTCGATGTGGTGACGTCCGGTGCGAACAACGTCGGTTTTCAGCTCAAGCCCGAGCGCGGTCGCTCCTACAACGTCGGCCTCGTCTACGACCCGGATCGGATGCCCGGCTTGTCGCTCAACCTGGACAGCTGGCGCGTGGTGCTGGACGACATGCTGTCCGGTGTGGGCCTGCAGCAGGTGGTCAACGATTGTTTTGAGGGACGCGACGCCGCGTTCTGCCCGTTGATTCAGCGCGATGCGGCTGGCCAGCTGACCCGCGTGTCGGTGCCGTTTTCCTACAATAGTGGCAAGGTGGATATCCGCGGCTACGATGCCGGCATCCACTACACGCTGGCCGAGACCGCGTGGGGCGATTTCTCTGCCGGTCTGGACGCGACCTTCTTCTCCAGCTTTCGTTTTGCCGGCGAAACGCATAACTATGTTGGCGAAAATTCCAGTTGGGGCAACATGCCGCGCTGGCGTGCGGTGGCCAATCTGGCCTGGGACAACGGGCCGTGGCATGCAAGCTGGACCACCCGCTATCTGGGTCGTACCGTCAACGGAAGCGCGTACGACGATTTTTGCGCCGACACCGAAGCCGATGGTAGCTGCCGTTACTTTCCGATCGGGTCGGTGGTCTATCACAACGCCTCGCTGAGCCGGAAAATCGCGTCGCTGCATAGCACGCTCGCGCTGGGCGTGGATAACCTCGCTAATCGCGCGCCGCCGCGTTTTTACAGCTACTCCAATGCGGCCAACACCGATGCCACCACCTACGACACCTTGGGCCGTTACTTCTGGAGCAGAGTGCGGGTGGAGTTTTGAAGTGCCGATGCGCGTGCTGACCGTGTGGGCTGGCACTTTTCAAGGGGCCTGCGCATGTGCAGATCTCGCGTGATTTCGTTCCTGGATCGGCACCGGCGCTGGCTTCGCCTGGTCCAGCGTTCCGGTGCGGCCGCGCTGTTCTGGGGGTGTGCGGTATTGAGCGTGCCGTCGGCAACCGCCAATGAAACGCATGACACGCCGATTGCGGCGACCAACGCCGCCATCGGCGAGCCACGTTTTCGCGGGCTCGCGCATCCGGTGCCGAACAGTGGTGTGGCCTTCGCGCCTGGCGGACAACTGGCAAGGATCTATGCCGCCGATATCGCACACGGGGCCGGGCAGGCGCCGGGCAAGGATTTCTGGATCGACCGCATGCTGGCGCGCGACGGAGAGGGCGGTGGGGCAGGCGATAACAACCAGTGGTTGTTGACACGTGGCCGCGCCGCTTATCTGGCCGATCACCAACCTGCGCAACCCGGCTTCGTCGGCCAGGTGGCGTACTGGCATGCCACCGACTACGACGCGCTGCTGCGGATCCAGTCCATGCAGGGCCCGCAGCCGGTGCAGTGGAAAGAAGACGCCACGCAGCGACGGCAAACACCCAGCTATTTCAGCAGCGTGTTCGACGATGCCGGCGCGGGCGTGCGCATGCGGCTGGTCAAATACATCACCGAACAGAATGTCGCAGTGGCCAGTCTCACCTTCTCCAGCCTGGATGGCGCAGCGCATGCGCTATCGGTGCAGGCGCTGTCGCCGATGGCGCAGCATGCAGACGGCAATGAATTGACCGGTGCCTTCGCTGCCTACAACGCAATCACCACGGTGTTTCCACGCATGTCTGGCGATGGTTTTCGGGTGGATGGCAAGCATCTGGTGCGCGAGGTGGCCGTGCCTGCCAACGGCGAGGCTGCTGCAGTGAAAGTGCAGCTGGGCCTGCTCACGCACGAGTTGCCGGAAGCGCGCGCCGAGTACCTGCGCATCGCCGCGCAGTCGCCACAGCAGGCCTACCAGGCACATGTCGCCAGCTACAACCACTGGTGGGTGGACAACCTGCCGTATCTGGACACGCCCGACGAAAATATCACCAAGAGCCTGTTCTATCGCTGGTGGGTGCTGCGCTTTAATTTTCTTGATGCCAACGTGCCGGGCAACGACTATCAGTTTCCGGTCGCCATCGAAGGCGTGCTTGGTTACAACAACGCGATCGTGCTGACCACCGGCATGTTTCTGGACGACCTGAAGTATCTGCGCGATCCGTTGTATGCCTACGGCAGCTGGCTCAGTGCAGGCGAGACCGCCGGTGGCGGCAAGTACACCGACAATCCCGGCTCGCCGGAACACTGGTCCAACTCCTACGCGCAATACATCACTGCTTCGGCGTGGCGGTCGATGCAGTTGCATGGCGGGCCGGCCGCACTCGCGCAAAAACTGGCGCGTTATGGCAGCGGCGATGTGGATGGCGTCCTGGCCGCTTACGATCTCAATCACAACGGCTTGATCGAATACGACTGGGCTGCGATGACCGGCAACGACGCCGATGCAGTGTCGTTCGACTGGGCCAAGCAGCACGGGCAGATCCGCATGGATCGTACCGAAAGCGCCTATGTGTATGCCAACGCGCAGGCGGCCGCGCAGGCCGCAGCATTGGCAGGCGACACGGCAACGGCGCAACGCATGCAGGCCACCGCGCAACGTATCCGCAAGGCGGTGGTCGAGGTGCTGTGGCAGGACCATAGCGACTCCGCCGACTCGGTGGGTTTGCACGGCGATCTGCTCAAGCACCGCCAGGCCAGCGGGCCGCGCTTACCGGTGGACTGGAAGGAGACCAATAACTATTACCCCTTCAGCGTGGGCCTGATGCCCAAGCAGGGCGAGCCCGACTATGACCCCAAATATGTGCGGGCACTGCGTCTGTTCGCCGATGCGGCGCAGTACCCGCTGTTTCCGTTCTATACCGCCAACCAGGTGGATCTGCAGGCGCGCAGCAGCGGCGCCGATGCCGGCAGCAACAACTTTTCCACCATCAACGCCACTGTCGCGTTCCGTCTGTTGGGCGAGGCGCTGCGCGATTACCCCAGCCCGTTTCTGAGCGCGCAGAGTTACCGCACATTGCTGTACTGGAACGCGTGGGCTCCCTACATCGACGGCGACAACCACTACCCGGACCAGAACGAATTCTGGGCCAAGGGCAGCGCAGGCAACGGCGGCAAGATCGGCTACCGCTCATGGATCCACCACACCCAGTTGGGTGCGACCAACTTCAGCATGATCGAGGATGCGATGGGCTTGCGCCCGCGCAGCGATGAAAAGATCGAGCTGTATCCGATCGATATCGGCTGGGCGTATTTTGCCGCCGAACATCTGCGCTATCGCGATCGCAACCTGAGCATTGTCTGGGACCGCACCGGCACCCATTACGGCGGCAAGGTGGGCAAGGGATATAGCGTGTATCTGGATGGACAGCTGGCGTTTCGCGTCGACCGGCTGGCACACGTGATCTACGACCCGGCGAGCGGCAAGGTCAGTGCAGCGCCGGATGCGGTCAATCGCAATGGCGTGGCGCATGTGCTCGACGCACACCCCCTGCAACTGGCTGCGATGTCGCAGGTGCGCTTTGCGAGCACCTCGCGTACCGCCCAGATCCTGGCCAAGGCCGGTGTGGATGTGTCACTGCCCACCACTGCCAGCCGCAATCTGGCCGAAGGCGCCGCTGTCACCGCCAGCTTCGCCGCACCCGGATTTGCGGCGGCTACAGCGGTGGACGGCAGCACCGCCAGCACGCCGTTCTGGGGCACGGCCGGCTCGCCGTTGGCTAGCGACTGGATTGCGCTGGACTTGGGCCAAGCACGGCAAGTGGATCAGCTGGTGCTGTATTTCTATCGCAGCTCTTCGCCCGCTGGCGAGCAACACGGCTTTGCGTCTGGCACCATTCCTGGCTACGCCGCGCCGTGGATCTATGCCGTGCAATACCAGGACGGCGCCGGCAACTGGAAGCGCGTTCCCGGACAGGTGCGCGATACAGCGATTGCGCAGGGCAATCGCAACCGCGTGCGCTTTCCGCCGATCCGTGCGCGTGCGCTGCGTGTAGTGGTGACCCACGCCGGCAGCGCACGCACCGGCATCAAGGAAATTCAGGTCTTCGACAGCGGTATGCCCGCACCTGCACTCGCCGGCAATTCGCCGCCGCAGGTGCAGGCGTGGCAGCTGGACGATCCCGGATCCGATGGCACCGTGGTGGTGAATGGCCGCGTGGGCGACGACGGCTTGCCCAACGGCGCGCTGCAGGTGCACTGGCAGACACAGCACGCGCCCGACGGCGGTGAAGCGCTGTTTGCGGATGCTGCCGCGATGCGCACCGCGGTGCGCTTCACCCGCGCAGGGCGCTACACGCTGCGGCTGCTGGCCGACGATGGCGCGCTCGCCGGTCATGCCGATGTGCAGGTGGATGCGCCCGAAGCGCCGGCACTGCAGCAGGTGCCGGTACAGGGCATGGCCACTGCCAGCGCCGAAGTCACCAGTGCGCATCACCGCGTGGAGGCGCTCAACGACGGCTTCATCCCCGCTGCGGGCAGTGTGCCGGGCAACGCGCGTCGCTGGGGCAGTTATGGCCGCGCGCAACCTGCATCGGTCTGGTTGCAGTACCAGTGGCCACGGCCGGTGCGTGTCTCGTCCAGCACGCTGTCGGTGTGGGACGACCAGCCCGACGGCGGCGTGGCACCGCCCTCCAGCTGGAAGCTGCAGTTCCTGCGCGACGGGCGCTGGCAGGACATCTTGGCCAACGGCGGCTACCCGATTGCCGGCGGCGGCGCAGCGAGTACGGCGACTTTTGCGCCCATCGTGACAACCGGGCTGCGTGCAGTGCTGACCACGCAAACGACGACGACCGGGCATGCGGCAGTCGGCGTGGACGAATGGCAGGTGTTTTCCGAACTGCCCAGCCAGCTCGAGGCGATCGACCTGCGCACTGCGCCCGGGCAGCAGCCGACACTGCCGCAGGAGGTCACTGCGTTTTATGCCGATGGCAGCGTGCTGCCGGTTGCGGTGCAGTGGGCGCAGTTGCCGCTGGATCGTTTGAGCGGGGAGGGCGCAGTGGAGCTGCAAGGTTTGGTGGAAGGCGCGATTCCGATCAAGGCCAGCGTCTGGTTGCGCGCCACGCCGCCGGGGCAGATCACCACCGTGCAGGCGTTGCCAGTGGTGAGCGCGATGGCTGGGCATGCGCCGACGCTGCCGGGGGTTGTCAGCGTGCAGTACAACGACGGTTCGCGCGAACGGCTACCGGTGCAATGGCCGGCGCTGGCACCTGCGCGCTACGCGCACCCCGGCGAGATCGCATTGACCGGTACGGCCCAGGGGCGAGCGCCCACCGGGCAGGTGTCGGTCCCGCTGACGGTGCAGATCAAGACCGCCACTCCATGACGCGCATCCTCACTCGCGTGTTCGGACTGGCATGTGCAGTGTCGCTGGCCAATGTTCCTGCATGTGCCGCAACGCCAACGACGACGCCAACGCAAGGCAAGCGCCTGCATGCACCCGGCAACCCGATCCTGGCCGATGGCAGCAGCTATTCGGCCGACCCGGCGCCGCTGGTCGCCGACGGCAAGCTGTACATCCTGGCCGGGCGCGATACCGCCGCGCCCAACCAGAACGCATTCGTCATGCCGGGTTGGCAGATGTTCGTCAGCAGCGACCCGGGCAGCGGGCAGTGGATGCATTACCGCGATCTCCTGCGCCCGCAGCAGGTGTTCGCCTGGGCAGAGAAACGCTACGCCTACGCCGCGCAGATCGTGCAGGGGCCGGATGGGCGCTATTACCTGTATGCGCCGGTGCAGCAACGCAAAGCGCCCAATCCGGATCCGTTTGCCATCGGCGTGGCGGTGGCCGACAGCCCGCTCGGCCCCTGGACCGATGCGCATCCGCAAGGGCCGGTGGTGTCGCAGTCGGTGCCAGGCACCAACGACATCCAGAACATCGACCCAACCGTGCTGGTGGACGAGGATGGGCGGGTGTATCTGTACTGGGGCACCTTCGGCGCGTTGTACGGTGTGGAACTGCAGCGCGACATGGTCAGCTTCAAGGGCACGCCGGTGCGGGTGGAGACGCTGGCCGGCTATTTCGAAGCGCCCTGGCTGTTCAAGCGCAATGGCAGTTATTACCTGGCGTATGCTGCCAACAATGCCGGCCGCGATTCCGCCTGCACGCCCACGCTGTATCACGCGTGCATCGCCTATGCGAGCGCGCCGACTGCGCTGGGGCCGTGGACCTATCGCGGTATCGTGCTGCCGCCGGTGTCCTCGACCACCTCGCATCCCGGCATAGTGGCCTTCAACCAGCAGTGGTATCTGGTCTATCACACCGCCGATGCGCGCGGTGGCGGGCATTTTCGCCGCAGCGTGGCGATCGATCGCCTGGAGTGGGACGACAGCACGCAACCGGCGCGCATTGGCACCGTCACCCCGACCCGGCGCCCGCAGCCGCCCACACCACTGCAGCGCAATCAGGCGCCTGCCGCCTACGCCACCGCTTCAAACGGCCCGGACATTCCGCTGCAGTACTGGATGGCCGCGCTCAACGACGGCATCGTCAAGGCCAATCCGCTGCCGCCGCAACTATGGGGCAGCTGGACACCGAACAATCCGCCGCAGCAGTGGATTCAATACAGCTGGTCACAACCGGTGACCCTGGACCGCACCCGCATCGTGTTCTGGGCCGATCAGCCGGCCGGTGCGCAGATCGGCGTGGCGCCTCCGGCGCGTTGGCATCTGGAATTTCGCCAGGGCGGGCAGTGGCATCCGGTGCAGCCGAGCGACAGCTATGGCACGCGCGTCGATCGCTACGAAGCGGTGTCGTTTGTGCCAGTGACCACGCGCTGCGTACGCGTGGTGCTGGATGCCTCCGGCGCCGGAACCCGCCACGCCGCGCTGGCGGTGCAGGAATGGGAAGTGTTGGCGCCGCAGCCGCAGCGTCTGCCTGCAGCGAGCGCTGCCGACAGTACACACTGCGATGCGCCTTAACGCGGCTGAAAAAGCGCTGGCGCCCACGCTGCGGCTGGATGCTGGCGACGCTACGCAATCGTCGGCGTGCAGGCAGCTCAATCAGGGTGTGCCCGACTCGGGCAATCACCGCATTGCCATCAACCACGCTGTCCCATCTCGACTTGCATGACAGGTGTTGATCGTGACCACGCTCCATTCCCGGATAAACGCATGAAGCCACAGCTGCATCGCACACAGACCTCTCGCTGGCACACCATCGCCGCATGGTGCCTGGGCATCGCGCTCTGCCCGCTATCGGCAAGCGCAGTGGCTGCATCGGTCGCAGCCACGCCCACACCCACACCCACACCGGCGCAGTACGCGCAGGCCATCGGCCTGTCTGATCACTACGCGTCCCTGGTCGACCAGCAGCCGACGGCGCCAGTCTGGATCGATGCGGGACGCTTTCTGTATCGGCGCGGTGTTGCACGCACCAACCAGGCGCCGGCCATCGAGTACCGCCTGGTGGATGCCGCCAGTGGCCGCAATACGCCGGCCTTCGATCATGCGAGGTTGGCAGCGGCGTTGACGCAGGCCGGTGCGCAGGACATCGATGCAACGCAACTGCAGCTGGAGGACCCCACGCTGCAACAGCAGCGCCTGGGCTTTCAGCTGGCGAAGCTGGGCTGGCAATGCGATCTGGCGCGCTACCGCTGCGAACATGTGCCCGAGCGCGATGTGCCGGCTGAGACGATGGACATGCGTCTGCCGTTCAAGCAGGGCGAACGCGAGGCCAAGGTGTCGCCGGATGGCCGCTGGCGCGCCTGGGTGGAGCAAGCCAATCTGGTCATCGCGCCGGTGGGCGGTGGCGAGCGCAGCGTGCTCAGTCGTGATGGTCGTGCCGACGATTACTACGCGCTCGACAGCATCCAGTGGTCGCCGGATTCGCAGCATCTGGCCGCGTATCGGGTCAAGGCGCCACCGCCGCGCATGGTCTATTACATCGAATCCGCACCAGCCGATCAGGTACAACCCAAGTTGCACCAACAGGTCTATCCGAAGCCCGGCGATGTGCTGCCGGTGATGCAGCCGGTGTTGTTCGACATCGCCACGCGCGCGGCGCATCCGGTGGCGATGACCTTGCTGCCCAATGCCTTCAGCTTGAGCGAGATGGTCTGGTGGAAGGACAGCCGCGGCTTTACCTTCGAATACAACGCGCGCGGCCATCAGCTGTATCGGGTCATCGAAGTGGACGCACGCACGGCCGCCGCACGCAGCTTGATCGAAGAAACCTCGCCCACCTTTATCGAATACTCCGAACTCAGCGGCGACCACGAGAACGGCGGCAAGCACGCGCGGCGCGATCTGGCCGATGGCAGGCAGATCCTGTGGGCGTCCGAACGCGATGGCTGGGAGCATGTGTATCTGTACGACGGCCGCAGCGGTGAGGTGATTCGCCAGGTCACCCGCGGCGATTGGGTGGTACGCAAGCTCGATTACCTCGACGAGGCCGCAGGGCAGCTGTATTTCACTGCCTCCGGCATGCAGCCCGGCGAAGACCCGTATTACCGCCACGCCTATCGCATCGGCCTGGACGGCAGCGGCCTCACTGCATTGACGCCAACCGCCGCCGACCATCAGGTCAGTTACTCGCCGGATGGAAAGTGGTTGCTCGACCTTTACTCGCGCGTGGATCTTGGGCCGGTGCTGGAGTTGCGGCGCAGCGTCGATGGCAGCCTGGCGCGCACGGTGGAGCGTACCGATCTGAGTCGTTTGCAGGCCGCTGGCTGGCAACCGCCGTTGCCGTTCCATACCCCCGGGCGCGATGGCAAGACCGAGATCTGGGGCGTGATCCAGCGCCCCCAGCAACTGAATCCGCAGCAGCGCTACCGCGTGATCGAATACATTTATGCCGGCCCGCAAGGCTCGTTCGTGCCGAAGAGTTTCACCACGCGCGTGCCGGCGCTGACCGGGCTGGGCTTTGCGGTGGCGCAGATCGATGGTATGGGCACCAACAATCGCGCGCGCGCCTTCCACGATGTGGCCTGGCGCAATCTCAAAGATGCCGGCTTGCCGGATCGTATTGCCTGGCATAAGGCCGCCGCCGCGCAATATCCGTGGTACGACATCGCCGGCGGTGTCGGTGTGTACGGCACCTCGGCAGGCGGCCAGAACGCGCTGGGCGCGCTGCTGTTTCATCCGGAATTCTATGTGGCGGGCGTGGCCAACTCCGGTTGCCACGACAACCGCATGGACAAGATCTGGTGGAACGAACAATGGATGGGCTGGCCGGTGGGGCCGTGGTACGCCGAGTCGTCGAACGTGGAAAACGCAGCACGGCTGCAAGGCCATCTGCTGCTGGTCACCGGCGACATGGACATGAATGTCGACCCGGCCAGCACTTTCCAGGTGGCCGACCGCCTGATCAAGGCCGGCAAGGATTTCGATCTGCTGGTGGTACCTGGCGGCGATCATGGCGCCGGTGGCGATTACGGCAAACGCCGTCTGCTGGATTTCTTCATGCGCTGGATGCAGCAATCGCCAACGCCGCAATGGAATCGCAACCCGGCAACGCCGACGACGCAGGCACCGTGATGGATGCGGTTTGCGTGCCACGGCACGCTGCCTGATCGCGCACTGTGTGCCCTGGTGGAGTGAGCAGTGCGCGCAGGAGAATGCACATTGCTCGCTGTCATTTTTGCCGGCGCGCCCAAACATCAGTACAGGTAGTGACAAGCGATACGTCAACGCAGCTGCTTCAAACACTGCCGCGTAACGGCACGCCCAGCTGCGGACTGGACTGCCAACACTACGCCAACCGATGATCGTTCAGATGCGAACCATGCTGTTTTCCGCATGCGTGGTCGCCAAATGCGACAAGACGTGGCGCGTGCGCACAGGCACATTGTGACCAGCTGATGAAACTGGAGCGCATGGGCGACTTCAGTGCGGAATGATCTCTTTAGACAACGCGCGTCGTTGCGTGGCCTCTGCTGGTCGCGCGCATCGCAGGTTGTCTGCGTGCCCACTGTATGGCCGTCGCCGAAGATGTCGCTGCGACGCGCCGCTGCCACTTGTCTCCACCCGCGCTGGTGCACGCCGGCACGGGCGTGTGTTGCCCGCCGTTTGTCTGTCGTTTGAATCAGGAGCCCCGCATGCCGATGTTGCTGTTGCCTTTCTCACGGACCACCGTTGCCAGCGTGCGACCCGTGCCGAGCATGCTTGCCACTGCGCTGTTACTGGCGCTTTCGGCAACTGCAGCCGCACCCGTGGCTGCACAGCAGGCAGCACGAGCGATGCGCCGCAAACGCTTGATAGCGTGGTCGTCACCGGCTCGCGCCTGCGCCGCGTGGATACCGAAACCGCCAACCCTGTGATCACCGTCAGCCAGGAACAGATTGCCGCCACCGGCAAGGCCACCGTCGGCGATCTGCTGCAGGAGCTGCCATCCATTGCCGGCAACGCCACCAACCCGTACACCAACAACGGCGGCGGTACCGGCGCCTCGGCGATTTCGCTGCGCGGCTTGGGCGATAAGCGCACGCTGGTGCTGGTCAACGGCATCCGGCTCGCCTACAACGACGTCAACGCGATTCCGGCCAGCATGATCGAGCGCATCGAAGTGCTCAGCAATGGCGCCTCTGCGGTGTATGGCTCCGACGCCATCGGCGGTGTGGTCAATTTCATCCTGCGCAGCCAGTTCGACGGCGTGCAATTCAGCAGCGACTTCGGCACCAGCAGCGAGGGCGATGGCAACCGACGCAACTTTGCCTTGACCACCGGCAAGACCTGGGAGCGCGGCAGCCTGATCGGTGGCCTGTCCTACCACAACATCGACCCGGTCTCGGCAGCGGCGCGCGACTATTCCAAGGACGCGCTGGCATTGACCAACGGCCAACCGGTGAAGCAGGGCTCGTCCGCCACGCCGACCGGCACGGTCAATTTCAACGATGGTTCGGAACAATCGAATCAACTTGCGCAGGCCAACGGTTGCGGGCGCGTCACCCTCAACAGCGGCATCAGCGGCCGCGCCGGTCCGGGCGATTTCCATTGCTACAACGCCAGCGCCGATTCCTACAACTACCAGCCGTTCAACCTGCTGCAGACCCCGCAAAAGCGCAGCAATGCCTTTCTGCTAGGCACCTATCGCTTTACCGACAATGTCGAGGGCTACGTCAACACCTGGTTCAGTAAAACCGAATCCGCCTCGATCATCGCGCCGATTCCGATCTTCTCAAACGGCGACAACATCCTGGTGTCGTCGCAGAGTTACTACAACCCTTTCGGGGTGAACTTCGGCACCGATCGCAGCACCGGCACCTCCTACAACGACCTCAATACGCGCGCCACCGTGCTGGGCAATCGCAGCTATCAATACAACACCTACAATTTCCAGATCAGCCCCGGGTTGCGCGGTCACTTCGGCGACAGCTCCTGGCAGTGGGACGCCAACTTCAACTACGGCAAGGTCAAACAGAAGTCGATCAACAACGGTTTTCTCGACTACGCCATATTCAATCAGGCGATCGGCCCGTCGTTCCTGGATAGCGATGGTGTGGTCAAGTGCGGCAGTGCGGGTGCGGCGGTTGCCGGCTGTACACCGCTGAACTTCTTCAACCTCAACGACAGCAGCAACCTCGCCACGTTGCAGGGCATGGTGGTCAACCCCATCGTGACCAGCGTCTACACCGTCAAGCAATTCGAGGCCAACGCCAATGGCTCGCTGTTCGAGTTGCCGGCCGGCACCGTCAGCCTGGCGACCGGCATCTCCTATCGCAAGGAGCGCTCGACCACCGCCTCCGATGCGCTGTGGACTGGCGATGAAGACGGCCTGTGCGGTGTGATCGAGTTCTGCGCATCCACCTTGAGCGGCAGTTTCGACGTCAAGGAAGCCTATGCCGAAGCCTTGTTCCCGTTGCTCAAGGACTTGCCCGGCATCAACGCGTTGAACATCACGCTGGGCACGCGTTTTTCCGACTTCAGCTCGGTCGGCAGCAAGACCAACAGCAAGGTGTCGCTGGAATATCGCCCGATCGAAAATCTGTTGCTGCGCGGCACTGTTTCGCAGGTGTTCCGCGCGCCCAACATCAACGAGTTGTATGCCGGCGTGGCCGGCGATGCGGCCACCGTCAACGACCCGTGCAACGGTTACACCGGCGGCAACAGCGTGGCCTGCGCAAACGTGCCGACCAACGGCAGCTATCAGCAATCCGATGGTCAGGTGTCGGGCAAGGTGTCCGGCGCGGTGGTGGCCGGTTATCAACTCAAGCCGGAGACCGGCAAGTCCTACGATGTGGGGCTGGTCTACGACCCGCAGTGGATCGATGGCCTGTCGCTGAGCGCGGACTGGTGGCGCATCGATCTGGAAGACACCATCACCACGGTGTCGGCGCAGACCGTACTCAATCAATGTTTCGCCAACTCGGCCAGTTCCTTCTGCGCGCTGATCCATCGCAACGGCAACGGCACCATCAATTACATCGCCGAGCCCACCGTCAACCTGGGCAAGCTCTGGGCCAAGGGCATCGATTTCAATCTGACCTATCGCCTGCCATCCACGCCTTGGGGCAATGTCACTGCAGGTCTCAATGGCACCTATCTCACCCGTTACGACGTGCTGCCCGATACCACCGATCCCAGCTCGGTCACCATCCACAACGTGGGCCGCTACACCCAGGCCTACGGCAATTTCCCGCGCTGGCGCGCGCTGGGGACCGTGAACTGGGCGTTGGACGATTGGAGCGCCACCTGGCGCATCCGTTATGTGGGCAATACCGCCATCGGCAATTCGGATCCGGACCAGAGCCTGTCGGCCGATTCCAGCGAGCCGACGGTGGTGCGCAAGATCGGCACCTACGTCTACAACAACCTGCAGCTCGGTTATAGCGTGGAGCCCTGGCATACGCGCTTTGAAGTGGGCGTGGATAACATCGCCGACAAGCAGCCACCGCTGTATTACTCCAACAACGTGGGCAACGCCAACACCGATGTGGCGACCTACGATCTGCTTGGTCGGTTCTATTGGGGGCGTGCGACGGTGAAGTTTTGATCGCCGCCGTGTCGTCGCTGCGGTTTCAATACACTGGTGCGCGCCACCCGATCCGGTCGGGCGCGCGCAGGCGGCACCGCGCAATCGCTTCTCTGGCGGCTTCTGCCAGTGTGGGTTGTAACGGCGCGCGCAGTCTGCGCGCACCGACAGGAGCTAAGCTGATCCTATGACCGATGTCTTCGTTACCGAGCACACCACCGACCACGCGCTGAGCTTGTCGCGGCGGCGCTTTCTGGCCTGGAGCAGTCTGGCGGTTGCTGCGGGTTTTCTGCGATTTCCCGCGCAGGCCAACGCCGCACAGCCGGGCAGTATCCGCGCGGTACCGTTGGCGCAGGTCAGGCTGACCCCGTCGTTGTTCCTGGATGCGCTGCAGACCAATCGACGCTATCTGATGCGGCTGGAGCCGGACCGTCTGCTGCACAATTTCGTACTGTACGCCGGCCTCGACCCCAAGGCGCCGGCGTATGGCGGCTGGGAAGCGGACACCATCGCCGGACATACGTTGGGTCACTATCTCAGCGCGTTGGCACTCATGCATGCACAGACCGGCGATGCGCAATGCCGCACGCGTGCGCGTTATCTGGTCGCAGAGCTCGCACGCTGCCAGGCGCATGCAGGCGATGGCTACGTGGGCGGATTCACGCGCAAGAACGCCGCAGGCAAGATCGAAAGCGGCCGCGCCGTGTTCGATGAACTGAAGAAAGGCAAGATCGACCCGGCGCCGTTCTATCTCAACGGCAGCTGGGCACCGCTATATACCTGGCACAAGTTGTTCGCCGGCCTGCTCGACGTGCATGCGCATTGCGACAACGCGCAGGCGCTGCAGGTCGCGGCGGGCCTAGCTGGCTATCTGCAAGCGGTGTTTTCTGCACTCGACGATGCGCAGTTGCAGAAAGTGCTGTCGTGCGAATTCGGGGGCCTCAACGAATCCTTCGTCGAGCTGCATGTGCGCACCGGCGATGCGCAGTGGCTGGCGTTGGCGCAACGCCTGCACCATCACGCCGTGCTCGATCCGCTCATCGCCCAGCGCGACGAACTGGTGCACCAGCATTCCAATACCAACATCCCCAAGCTGATCGGCCTGGCACGCGAATACGAAGTGACCGGCGATGCCGCCTCGGGCGCGGCGGCGCGCTTCTTCTGGCACACCGTCACCGATCACCACACCTATGTGATTGGCGGCAATGGAGACCGCGAATACTTCCAGCAGCCCGACAGCACTTCGAAGTTTCTCACCGAGCAGACCTGTGAGCATTGCGCCAGCTACAACATGCTCAAGCTCACTCGCCATCTGTACCAGTGGGGCCCGCAGGCGGAGTTCTTCGATTACTACGAGCGCACGCTGCTCAACCACGTGATGGCGCAGCAGCATCCGCGCACCGGCATGTTCACCTACATGACACCGATGCTGGCCGGCGAAGCGCGCGGCTGGTCATCGCCGTTCGACGATTTCTGGTGCTGCGTCGGCAGCGGCATGGAGGCGCATGCCCAGTTCGGCGATTCCATCTATTGGCAGGACGGGCAGGGCGTTTACGTCAACCTCTACGTGCCCTCCAGCGTGCGCGATGCCGCCGGGCTGGACATGACCCTGCACAGCACGATGCCGGAGCAGGGCAGCGCCTCGCTCCGCATCGATGCCGCGCCGGCCGAGCAACGCACGCTCGCACTGCGCGTGCCCGGCTGGGGGCAGTCGCCGGTGCTGCAGCTCAATGGTCAGCATGTCGATGCGGCCGTCAGCGGGGGCTATCTGCGGATCACCCGCGTCTGGCGCGCTGGCGACTCGCTCAACTTGTCGTTCGAGATGCCACTGCGCCTGGAAGCCGCAGCGGACGACCCGGCCTGGGTCTCGGTGCTGCGGGGGCCGCTGGTCTTGGCTGCGGACCTGGGCGATGCGGCAAAGCCATGGTCGGGCAAGACCCCGGCATTGATCGGCGGCGATGAGGTCTTGCAGCGTTTGCAAACGGTGCCCGGACAATCGGCGTTCGACTACAGCGATGGCGCACAGCACTGGCGGTTCTCCCCGTTCTACGCCCAGTTTGACCGTCGCAGCGCGGTCTATCTGGAACACCGCGATACCGCCGCATGGCAGCAGCAACAGGCCGAGCAGGCCGCAGCAGAAGCGAAACAACACGCGCTCGACACGCGCGCACTGGACCGTGTCGCCCTGGGCGACGAAGCATCCGAAAAAGCCCACGGCCTGCAGAGCGAAAGCTCCTACGCGCTCAGCTACCGCCGCCGCGCCGGCCGCGACGCCCGCACCGGCGGCTTCATCGCCTTCACCCTGCGCAACACCGCGCAGGCCCGCATCCTGCGCCTACGCTACTGGGGCGACGAAACCCGCCGCCGCTTCCGCATCCTTGCCGACGGCGAACTCATCGCCAACGAACGCCTTGACGGCAACCGCGGCCTGGATTTCATCGATGTGGATTACGCCTTGCCTGCAGGGTTCGCCGGCCGCGCCACCCTGCAGATCCGTATTGAACCGGAAACCGGCTATTCGGCCGGACCAGCGTTCGGATGCTGGGTGCTGGAGTCGGCGTGAGTGCCGAAGTCTGCTCGCTGTCGATCTTGCTGCAGCGTGTCTTGTAGAGGGGGAGGTCTACTACAGACGGCAAAGTGAAAGCGCACAGTAATCCCGCGCGAACTTTCGGGCGCGCAGAACAAAAAGCCCCTCTCCCCTCGGGAGAGGGGTTGGGGTGAGGGTACGGGGCAGTGAGGCGGCCGAGCGCGTCGTAGCCCAGGCCGATCTCCGGCGTGGGATTGCCTGCGGGCGTTAGCGCGGTGAGATTGCCGACAGGATCGAAGCCGAAGCCCACTTCCAGTCCGCCGGGGCGGGTGTCCTGGATCGCTTGCGGATTGCCCAGCAGCCCCTGCCGGCTGCCGCCGGCAGGGGGGACGCCAACTTCGGGTACCTGGCTCTGGCTGCTGCGCACGTGTATGTCGGTCTCAGTCTTCTGTTTCTGTTATCTGCCAGACGGTTCCGTCTTTGTTGTACCAAGTATATCTTCCACTCCTCTTTCCGTGTTTGAAAATTCCTTCTTCTTTTAGGGTTCCATTTTCCCACCAGCTGCGATAATGACCATGCAGTTCGCCGTTTTCGTATTGGCTTTCACAGTTGAGATTTCCGCTTTCACCCCATGTCCTGCTTAAGCCATGAGCTTTTCCATTTTTGAAATTTGCGTCGCTAAGCAGCATTCCCTGGGAATTCCATATTCTCAGGTAGCCATTCAGGACATTATTGGTGTATTCGCCTTCCTCGATGAGGTTGCCTTGTGCGTCGTGACGCCGATTTATCTCATTTTTCATATATTTTCTGTATTAACGTGGATAATCACGAGAAGGAGACCATTCAGGGGGCTCGTTGGGATCAGGCGTGCCTCCATTACTCGTGCAGAGTTGGAATCTATATCTTGCACGGTCACGACATGCACGAACCCATCTCGCCCCAAGACTTCCCCATATTACGCATTTACCCGTTTCTTCCTGCCAGCGGTTATAGCATCTATCTGGGTCATCCCCACAGACCGTTCCAGCGATCGCAATTGAGTTGCTGATCAGTTGGCCTAGGGGGAATTGGGATGAATTGACCATTGGTGAGGCCAAAATCCCGCCCAGTATCTGTTCTGCGGAAGGGCCGGGTGGATATGCTGGCTGTCCATTAGCCCCATAGTTGTTCGGGTTATCCGGATTGTTGTACCCACCTGGGAAGCCGCCCAGACCTGGTTGCGGCAGAGGTCTCACCCTTTGAAGCCCATAAGGGTCAATTGATGTCATCGGGGCGGATTCGACATAAGCAAAGGTGGATAAACCACCAGTGAGCCCAATCGGATCACTCTGTCCATACCGTCCGGTAGCAGTGTCGTAGTCCCGGAAGTAGTTCTGATTCAACCCACTCGCCGCATCAAAGCGCTGCCCCGGAAACCGCATATCCAACACCAGCGCCGCACCATCGCCATCCGGATCCTGATTCGGCGCAGTGTTGCCGAAGGCTTCGCCCTTCAAGCTCCACGTCCACACCGCCACATCGCGGGTGGGGTCGATTACTACGCGCGGGCTGCCCAGGTGATCGGGTTCGATGTAGTGCAGTTTGTTGGCGTTGGCTAGCAAGCCTACCGGTAAGTCATCCAGCCAGATCGCTTGTTGCTTGGGTGCGCCGTTGGTGTCGTAGTCGCCCAGCCAGTGGCCGGCTTCATCGTAGAGCGTGTAGGTGTTGGTGGTGCCGAGAAAGCGACGCACCTGCTCGCCACGGCCGTTGTAGCGGTAGTTCATCACCAGCGCGCCTGCACGCTTGGCCATGCTCATGCGGCCGGATGCATCGTAGGAGAACTCCCTCGCTTTGCCGCCGATCGTCAGCGTATTTCCCGTTTTGTCGTAAGTGCGCGCCACGCTTGCTACCGCACTCAGGCGATGATTGGTCGCCGGATAGGTGTAAGCCTGTGTCACGCCGCCGACCTTGGCGCTGAGGCGATTGCCGGTGGCGTCATAGCTATAGCCGTCGATGACTGTTCCAGTGGTACCGTCCGTGAGGGCGGTGAGACGGCCAAGGGTGTCGTAGCCCAGGCCGATCTCTGGTGTGGGATTGCCTGCTGGGGTGAGCGCGGTGAGATTGCCGACAGGATCGAAGCCGAAGCCCACTTCCAGCCCGCCCGGGCGAGTGTCCTGGATCGCTTGCGGGCGGTAGTCTAGATCGTACTGGCGGGCGAGGGTGCGGCCATTGCCGTAGGTCCAGCCGGCGGCCGGGCCGAACGGATAGTAGCTGGCGTTGCTCAGCAGTACCTGGCGGCTGCCACCGGCCGGAGTAATGCCAACTTCGGTGGTCTGGCCTTGCGCGTTGCGCAGGTAATCGACCACCGCGCCATCCGGATAGGTCATGCGCCGCAGCTGCCCTCCGACCGTGTAGTCGTAACGCAGCACTAGTACTTTGCCATTGCTGGTCTGCACCTTGCGGGTAACATCGCCAAACGCGTTGTAGCAATATTCGGTGGTGCCACTGGCATCGCTCATGCGCGACAGGCGGCCGACAACAAACGCTTCGCCGGCCGCACAGACCGTCGGCACAACGTCGTAGGCGTAACTGATATCCAGGCCGTCGGTTGGCTTTGGATAGGTCAGCTTGGTGAGGCGATTGAGCGCGTCATAGCCGTAAGTCGTGATAACCCCACGCGCATCGGTCTGAGTGGCGCGGTTGCCGGCGATGTCGTAGGTGTAAGCGGTGACGCCGGTATCTGGACTGGCCAGTTTTGTCAGGTCGCCAAACCCGTTGTACTCGTACGTGGTGCCCAATCCCTTTGGATCGCTGACCTTGGCCAGGTTGCCTTGGTAGTCGTAAGTAAATTTGGTTTCGGCCTTGATGCCGCTGGCGTCCTGCAAGCTGCGTGCGAGCCTGTTCAGCGGGTCATACTCGCTCAGCGTGGCGGTACCCAACGCGTCATTCACTGCGACGGTGTTGCCTTTTGCATCGTAAGCGAAATCGGTCGGATCGCTTGCAGCCGTTGCCTGCGTCTTGAGTTGTCCAAGCTGGTTGTAGACGCGTGATAACGTACGCTTCAGCGTTCCGGCGACATCTCGGGTGTCTTCCTTGATCTGGTTGCCGGCGTTATCCAAGGTGTAATGCACCGTGTTACCGGCATTGTCGGCGACATCGGTCAGGCGATGCGCACCGTCATATGTGAAGGTAGTGAATCCGCCGTCAGGTTGCGTGACTTGCTTGATCAGGCCCGTGGGCCAGTAATCGATGCGTGTGATACGGTCGTCCAGGTCGCTCGCTGGATCGGCTCCGCGCACTTTGGTCGCGGTCAGCCAGCCGCGACGGTGGTAGCTGTAGTCGGTGATGTTGCCGTTTGCATCTTTGATGGAAAGCGGACGACCTGCGCCATCGTAGGCGAGATACTCAGTCACCTGTCCAAGTGCATTGGTGGCTTTCCAAAGATCGCCTTTGCGGTGCGGGCAGGTTGTGGGCGCTCCAGCGCACGAACTATCGTCGCTTCCGTAGTAGGTGTAGGCAGTCGTATCCGGTACATCCATACGCGCACCATCGGACAGTGTGATTAGCCCCAGGATGGGGCAGCTACCCGCATCGAGAGCTGCTTGTACGCAGTATTCATTGCGTGAGGTTCTCACTACACCGGTGACAGCGTCTGTTTGTGTCCGGGCAATTTGCTGGCCACGTCCATTGTAGGTAAGAACGGTGGACTGGCGTAACTTGCCTTTGGGGTCGTAAATCTTGTGTTCGAGCAGTGTGTTTTTGGCGACATCGCGAACGAACTCCTCGCGTTGTTGCTGCGCGGTACCCGCAGCCTTGACGATTGCGGATAGATATGTCGGCTGGTACTCGTACTTCGTGACGGTTCCCGCGCGATCGGTTTTCGATTGCAAGCGTCCGTCGGCTAGGTAAGTATTTTTGTCGTTTCCAGCTTCACTGGCGAGGTTCTCCAGCGATCGATACAGGCCGGATCCTGCACTGAATATCTTCTTTTCGCCAAGTGCATAGGTCACGCTTGTTGTCGTTGAGCTATCGTAGCTAAGCGAGACGGCGTCCACCTGTTCGCTTCCGGACTCCAAAGCACTACCAATGACGCGGCCATTGGGCTCGTAATTGAACGTGCCGTAGCGACGCCCATCTTCCGATGTGATGCCGGTGAGGTGATGTATCAATTTAGGGTCGGCAAGACCTTGCTCGTGATAGTGATAGCGCTTTACGCTGCCATCGCCATAATCTGCTGCGGTAAGATTTGAGTCGCGATCATAGTCATAACTAATCAGGCTTCCATCGGGAAGTGTGATGGATCGTAGGCGATCAAGTGCGTAGTTGAATTGGATCTTTCTGCCGGACGCGTCGGTCGCCGATGTCAATTGTTCTTCGATGTAAGAGAGTGTGACGTCATTAGAGGGGGTTGCCGGATTTCGTACGGATAGCAGCACACCGTCGCGGTTGAAGTCCCGAATCTCACCAGAAGCCTCAAAGAGACGATACTGCGCCTCTGGCGTATTCAGATAAATCATAATGCGATTCGAGTTTGCTCCTCGATAGATGTTTCCATCTACTTTGACGAAGTTTTCGTAGTTCCCCTCCGCATCGATCAAGACGGGGGAGTACGTGTCTGTTGAGACCAGATAGTCGCTATAGCTATGCGACCAGCCAACCGCAAAAGGGTTGTCGCGGTCGCGGAATTGAGCGAGTGAGTGGTAGTACCTGGAAAAGGGTCTCCCCGCGAACATGAAGTCGGTTTCGGTCCGCGTCTTGTCACCAGTGGTGGGGTGACAGGGGTTTGCGGTGGAGCAACTCGATATCTGGCCCGCTCTGGCGGACATGAACGAGAAATCCGCGCTCGATCCGCACATCAGCGCTTGCGGAAGCTCGTTCTCGGTCCAGCCGCCGCCGAAGTTGGGGGAAAGTCCGGACTCACACGAAATCAGGCGTCTCTTGTAGATCGACCAATTGAGCTTTCCCTTCGTCACCGTGCCATTGGATGCGGTGCAAGTGGTCTCGCTGCTAAAGTCTTTTTGACCGTAGCGGATGGCATTCCCGCTCAAGCCGAGGTTGGTGGTGTTGTAGTCGCGGGTTGTTTTTCCGAGGTCGAGGCTGCATCCACTTTTGATGCGAGTGCGAAGATGCGCTAACGCAGCGCTAATCAGTTCGCCCTCGTTCGTGCAATATGTCGAATAATTTGGATCCTGCGGCGCGGCACAGCCTGGATTACCCTGGCCGTGGACACCCATGTCAACCGTATAAATCGGATCGGCAATTTGTTTCGCTGGACGATCCAGAACGTCGTAACGTAGCGAAAGCTGCCCCGTAAGCGGATTGGTCACAGAGGTGAATGTGTGTTGGAGATACTGTCCGACGCCGGTATATCGCGTGCTGGCCGCCAACGCCGCCAGTGCCTCCACTTGCGTCGGATAGCATCCTCCCGATACGCAAAATTCAGCAGGCGGCAACGCCTGTGCCAAGACTGGCTCGATAGGAGCTGATGCAATATAGGTAGCTGTGCAAAGTACAACTCTGAGCAGCACAGTCGGCACTTTGCAAAGACGTGTGTGCGACGAACGTAATGCAGAATCAGTTTCCTGAGAAACGCTGTCCATGCAATCTTCCTTTGATATGAGCCTTTAGATCTCCTGTCGGCTTGGCCGACGGGAGCACTTCCTGTTTGACGCTACATCCATGCAGTCGCGTGCGAGCCTACGCCTTCATCACCATGGCGTCCAGCGCTTGGCGCCCGAATAGCAGCGGCTTGTCGAAACTGCCCCGCTCAGTGACGAGGCTCAGTTCTGATAAGAATTGGCGCGGGAGGACGCTCTTTGCTATGGAGATTGCTGTAGACACTCAAATACAAAGACCGGCGATGACGCCGGTCTTTGTGTGTTTACCCCACCGCCACAACGGATTTAGGCAGACAACTCCAACAACAACTTGTTCAACCGCTTCACATACCCGGCCGGGTCCTTGAGACTATCGCCCGCCGCCAACGCAGCCTGGTCAAACAAGACGCGGCTCAGGTCACCGAAGCGGTCCATATCCTGCTCCGCATCCAGCTTTTCGATCAGTGGGTGGGCCGGGTTGAATTCGAACACCGGCTTGGTTTCCGGCACGGCCTGGCCGCTGGCTTCCAGCAGCTGACGCATCTGCAGACCCAGGTCGCCCTGGCCGATGGCGAGGATGGCCGGGGAATCGGTCAGGCGGTGCGAGACGCGCACTTCGGCCACGTCGTCGCCAAGGGCGGCCTTGATGCGCGAAGCCAGGCCTTCCTTGGATTTGGCGACTTCTTCCTGCGCCTTCTTGTCTTCTTCCGAATCCAGCTTGCCCAGGTCCAGGTCGCCGCGTGCCACGTCCACGAACGACTTGCCGTCGAACTCGGTGAGGTAGCTCATCAGCCATTCGTCGATGCGGTCGGTGAGCAGCAGCACCTCGATGCCCTTCTTGCGGAACACTTCCAGATGCGGGCTGTCCTTGATCTGCGCGTAGCTTTCGCCGGTGAGGTAATACAGCTTGTCCTGGCCTTCCGCCAAACGGCCGACATAATCGGCCAGGCCAACGCTCTGCGCACCGGTGGTGTCGTGCGTGGAAGAGAACCGCAGCAGGCCGGCGATCTTTTCGCGGTTGGCATAATCTTCGGCCGGGCCTTCCTTCAACGCCTGGCCGAAGTTGCGCCAGAACGTCACGTACTCTTCGGGCTTGTCCTTGGCCAGTTTCTCCAGCATATCCAGCGCACGCTTGGTCAGCGCGGACTTCATCGAATCCACCACCGGGCCCGATTGCAGGATCTCACGCGAGACATTGAGCGACAGGTCGGACGAATCCACCACGCCCTTGATGAAACGCAGGTACAGCGGCAGGAACTGCTCGGCCTGATCCAGCACGAACACGCGCTGCACGTACAACTTCAGGCCCTTGGCCGAATCGCGGTGATACAGGTCGAACGGTGCGCGGCCGGGCACGAACAGCAGCGAGGTGTAATCCAGCTTGCCTTCGACCTTGTTGTGGCTCCACGCCAGCGGGTTGCCCGCATCGTGGGCAACGTGTTTGTAGAACTCCTGGTATTCCTGCTCGCTGATCTCGCTCTTGGGGCGCGTCCACAGCGCGCTGGCGCGATTGACCGCTTCCCACTGCGGCTCGGCCGGCGCATCGGCGTCTTCGCCGTGATGCTCCTTGCGCATTTCGATCGGCAGGCCGATATGATCGGAATACTTCTTGAGGATGCCGCGCAGCGTCCAGCCGTCGGCGAAGCTGTCTTCGCCTTCTTTCAGCTGCAGCACGATGCGGGTGCCGCGCTCGGGCTTGTCGATGCTGGCGATTTCGAACTCGCCTTCGCCACGCGAGGACCAATGCACGCCTTCGTTGGCGGGCAGGCCGGCGCGACGCGAATACACGTCGACCTGGTCGGCGACGATGAAGGCGCTATAGAACCCCACGCCGAACTGGCCGATCAGGTTGGCGTCCTTCTTCTGGTCGCCGCTGAGGTGCTTGAGGAAGTCGGCAGTGCCGGATTTGGCGATCGTGCCCAGATGCGAGACCGCATCTTCGCGGCTCATGCCGATGCCGTTGTCGTCGATGGTGACGGTGCGCGCGTCCTTGTCGTAGTCCACGCGGATGCGCAACTCGCCGCCGCCTTCCAGCAGTTCCGGCTTCACCAGTGCTTCGAAACGCAGCTTGTCGGCGGCGTCGGCGGCATTGGAGACCAGCTCGCGCAGGAAGATTTCCTTGTTCGAGTACAACGAGTGGATCATCAGCTGCAGCAGCTGTTTGACCTCGGTCTGGAAGCCAAGCGTCTGCTTGTCGGTATCAACGGTCATTGGGGTCGTGCTCCGTGGTGGCCAAGGCCGCAGTGCGGCCGATGGCCTGGGGGATGAGGTCGCACGGGGATTTTTTCAAGGCAAGCCGGTGGATCCGGCAATGTCGGCGCACTGCGACACCAGCGGCGCCAGCGCCGGGCAGCGCTATCATGGCGGCCCCGTTTGCCTTGCCTTGCTCCATGCCGCCACGCGTCCTGCCACTCTCCCGCGCTTGCTGTCCTCCATCAGGAACGTTGCGATGAGCCGCCCCGCACGGCCGGCGCCGCGTGGCGCGGAAGGGCAGGTGCGCATCGTCGGCGGGCGCTGGCGCAACACCAAGCTGGCGGTGCCGGATCTGCCGGGCCTGCGCCCGAGCAGCGACCGGGTCCGCGAAACGGTATTCAACTGGCTGATGCCGCGCCTGCCTGGTGCGCGTGTGCTGGACCTGTTCGCCGGTTCCGGTGCGCTGGGCCTGGAAGCGGTGTCGCGTGGGGCTGCACATGCGACCCTGATCGAGCGCGACCCTGGCCTGGTGCAGCGGCTGCGCGAGCACGTGGCCAGGCTGGAGGCGGCCGATCAGGTGCAGGTGCTGCAGGAAGATGCGCTGCGCTGGCTGGAGCGCGCACCCGCCGCGCAGGCCAGCATCGTGTTCGTCGACCCGCCGTTTGCCTCCGGCCTGTGGCCGAGCGTGCTGGAACGCCTGCCCGCGCACCTCACACCGGATGCCTGGCTGTATCTGGAAGGCCCGGCCGAACTACCGCCGCAGGTGCCGGCCGGCTGGCATCTGCACCGCGAAGGCGCCACCCAGCAGGTGCGCTATGCGCTGTATCGCCGGGCCGCTGCTACACTGAACAGCGACCCGACCCCGGTAGTTTCCGTATGAGCGTGGCCAACAGCCGCACTGCTGTCTATCCCGGTACCTTCGACCCGATCACCAACGGTCACATCGACCTGGTGAATCGCGCCGCGCCGTTGTTCGAGCGGGTGGTGGTTGGTGTTGCTTACAGTCCGTCCAAGGGGCCGGCGCTGCCGCTGGAGCGCCGCGTCGAGCTCGCCCAGGAGGCCTTGGCCGCACACGCCAACGTGGAGGTGCGCGGTTTCGATACGCTGCTGGCCCACTTCGTGCGCGACATGGGCGCCGGTGTGCTGCTGCGCGGTCTGCGCGCGGTGTCCGACTTCGAATACGAATTCCAGATGGCCAGCATGAACCGCCATCTGATCCCGGAGGTGGAGACGCTGTTTCTCACCCCGGCCGAGCAATACAGCTTCATCTCGTCCTCGCTGGTGCGCGAAATCGCGCGGCTGGGCGGGGACGTGTCCGGTTTCGTTCCGGCTTCGGTCGTCGAGGCCTTGCGGCAGGTGCGGCAATCCCGCGCGCAGGCCTGATTCTCTAGCAGTCACATCACCACATGCTTTTCAAAGGGAGGAGTTTCATGAAACACACAATGCGCGCGCTGGTGCTCGCTTCGATCGCCGCTCTGGCCGTCACCGCCTGCAAGAAGGAAGAGCCGGCACCGACCGCCGCCGCAGCCCCGGCTGCGCTGACCGCACCGTCCAAGGACGACAACGCCGGCTGGAAGAAGTACCTGCAGGAAGTGGTTGGCCAGAACCTGGGCGCCACCACCAACAGCCCGTTCCTGTACTACTTGCCGCCGGAGTCCGATGCCGAGTTCGCCGGCAGCTACGAGCGTCAGCTGGAAAGCGTCAAGACCGCGCTCGCGCGTGGCGTGCAGCCGGGCAACATGCTGGCATTCGGCTCGTCGGCCTCGACCAAGATGGCCGACCTGATCGACGCCGCGTTCAAGGACGTGCCGGCCGATTCGATGAAGGGCGTGCGCGTGTTGTTCATTGGCAATGCCGCCGAGAATGCGCGCGTGCAGACCATCGTCCAGCCCAAGGGCGTGGAATACACCTTCGTTGAAGCCAAGTAATGCCGTACCAGGCCGGACGCGCGGGAGGGCGCATCCGGCCGCAGCATGCGGATCCAGCCGCATGCTGCTGAATTCGCATGCCACCGGAGCCGGCCGTGTCAGGCCGGTCTCCGACAGCGCCCACGGCGTTGTCCCTTGGTTGGTCCGCGCCATCTGCGCCCGCCTGCAGCAGTACGTTGCGTTCCAGCGCCTGCGGTTGAATCGCGCTGCGGCGCATCGCATGGTGTTGCCGATATGTCGCTGAAAATCAACGAGCTCTGCGTCAACTGCGATGTCTGCGAGCCGGCGTGCCCGAATCAGGCCATCTCGATGGGCGAAACCATCTACGTCATCGACCCGGCACGCTGCACCGAGTGCGTGGGCCATTTCGACGAGGCGCAATGCGTGGTGGTGTGCCCGGTCGAATGCATCGACCCGGATCCGGCCATCCCGGAAACCCATGATCAATTGCTCGCCAAGCTCATGCAGCTGCAGCGCGATCACCCCGAACTGTACGAACAGGAGCCTCCCGCCCCGTGAGCATTTTTTCCCGACATTTCTCTGCGCGCGGCCTGTTGCTGCTGGCCTTCGTGCTGGCACCGCCGGCGTGGTCTGCCGATGGCAGCAAACCTGTGGCGGCGGCGACCGCGCCGGTGGCGGCGCATCCGCCGGGCGCGGCGATTGCCAGCGGACACACCCTGGCCACCGATGCCGGCCTGCAGATCCTGCGCGAAGGCGGCAATGCCTTCGATGCGGCCATCGCGGTATCGTCCACGCTGGCGGTGGTCGAGCCGATCAGTTCGGGCCTGGGTGGCGGTGGCTTCTTCCTGCTGCACGATGCCAAGACCGGCAAGGACGTGATGCTGGATGCGCGCGAGTACGCGCCCGAGTCGGCCAGCGAGGCGCAGTTCCTCGACAAGAAGGGCGAGCTGGATCGCGACCGCTCGGTCAACGGCCCGTGGTCGGCCGGTATTCCCGGGCTGCCCGCCGCGCTGGTGGAACTGGCCTCCAAACACGGCCGGCTGCCGCTCAAGCAATCGCTGGCACCGTCGATCCGCATCGCCACCGAGGGCTTTCCGGTGTACGCGCGCATGGCCAAGGGCTATGCCTCGCGGCGTGAAGTGATGGAGCGTTATCCCGGCACGCGCGAGGTGTATCTGCGCGGCGGCAAGCCCATTGCCGAAGGCGACATCTTCAAGCAGCCCGAGCTCGCACATACGTTGAAGCTGCTTGGCGACAAGGGCTTTGATGGCTTCTACAAGGGCGAAATTGCCAAGAAGCTGCTGGCTGGCGTCAAGCAGGCCGGCGGGCAATGGAAGGCCGCCGAGCTGTCCGGGTATCGGGTGAAGGAGCGCACGCCGATCCAGTTCGATTACCGCGGCTGGAAGATCACCACCGCGCCGCCGCCGTCCTCCGGCGGGATCGCACTCGCTGCGATGCTGCAGATTCTGGAAGGCTGGGATCTGGACAAGCTAGACGACGCACACCGCACCCATCTGGTGGTCGAAGCGATGCGCCGCGCCTACCGCGACCGCACCTTTTTCCTGGGCGACCCGGACTTTGTCGCCGTGCCGCAGCGCGTGCTGACGAGCAAGGATTACGCGCAGGGCCTGCGTGCCACGATCAACCCGGAGAAGGCCACGCCCAGCGATCTGCTGTCGGGCAATCCCACCCCGCTGGAAGACGACGAGACCACGCATTTCTCCATCATTGATGGCGAAGGCAACCGCGTCGGCGCCACCCAGACCGTCAACCTGCTGTACGGCTCCGGGCTGATCCCCAAGGGCACCGGCGTGCTGCTCAACGACGAGATGGACGACTTCGCGCTCAAGCCGGGCACGCCCAATGCCTTCGGCGTGATGGGCTATGCCGCCAACGCGCCCAAGCCGGGCAAGCGCATGCTCAGCTCGATGACGCCGACCTTCATGGAATCGGCCGACAAGGTTGCGGTGATCGGCACCCCGGGCGGCAGCCGCATCATCACCATGGTGCTGCTCGGCATCCTGGGTTATGACGCCGGCCTGGACGCGCAGCAGGTCAGCGCCTTGCCGCGTTATCACCACCAGTGGCTGCCGGACGTGATCGAGGCCGAGAGCAACGCGTTCTCGCCGCAGACCGCCAAGGCGCTGCAAGCGATGGGCCACGCGCTCAAGCTGCCCGGCGACACCGCCGCCGGCGGCCGCGGTTCCAGCCATGTGTGGGGCAACCTGCAGACGGTGGAGTGGGACAAGCGCAGCAACGTGCTCAGCGGCGGCAGCGACCCGCGTAACCCGGTGGGCAAGGCGCAAGTGCAACTGGCGACGCCGGCGCGTTGAGTGCGGCCATGTCCTGTACTCGCATTGCGAAGGACGCAATACGCATGTCGGTGCCTGCATAGTGACGCAGGGTGGGCCACGGCCCACCCCGCGCTGTCCGCAACAGCCTGTCAGCGGCGCATGCGCCAACACTGGCGCAATCGCCGCATGCGATCAGTTGAGCTTGAAGTAGGTTCCGTTGTGCTGTGCGTCGTAGCAGGTGGCGCCTTGCAGACGTTTGTCGTTGGTGTTGCCGGGTGACTGTGGATAAACATGGCACGCCAGATACGGAGCCGGGTTACCGGTGAAACGGAGCGTGAAGTGTTGCTTGCCATCGGTCGCACTGGTGTGGACCCCGCCATTGGCCAGGATCGTGACCTCGCACGTGGCCTGCGGCGCGGTTTCGCACTGCTGCAATAGCGTCTGCAACGGTCCTGTGATGTTGGTGTACATGCCGGAGATCCAATTGTTGAGGGTCTGGTTGGCATTGGCGTTCCATTGCTTGGTCGCCAGCGCGGTCTGACTCAGGGTCAGCAGACCCATCGACAGCATTGCGGCGAGGCATCTCCCTATGCGCGGACGCCGCCGCATGCTGCACGGCCTCGAGCCAGTGCGGGTGGAATGGGAGAGGCGTGTGATCGGCTGGGTAGTCATCTGTGATCCTTGGATGATGAGGAAGGCCATGCCCTGGCCACTCGGGATGGCGAGTGCGGCAGGTCGATGCGGTGCGGGGATACATGGCATCGCCGCACCGCCAAGTTAGATCGATGCTGCTGGAAAGAATTGGCGGAAATGACGGCAATTGCCGGGCTTTCAACGTGAAGTCGCTGCCTGCGGTGAGCGGTTTGCAGCGTTTCCGCGAAAGGGCCGACCAACCCGGTGGAATTGCTGATACCGCACTGCGCGCATCGGCAGCCGGTCGCAGAATCGGAGCAGATCGCGGCCTGTACTGCGGTAGGGTGATGGTGCGTGGCTGGGCAACCGATGGCACGCCCCGGCCAATGTCGTCAAGGTGTGCTTGTCGCTGCTATGCAATGTCGCCACCATTGGGACATGAATCCTTTCCACGCCATCCCGACCGTCGTTCTCGCGCTTGCTTCTGCAGGCTGTTCCGCCCAGACCGCGGATGACCCTTCCGTTGGCCGCATCCACGTCAATCAGCTCGGCTATCTACCCGGTTCGTCCAAGCTTGCTGTCGTCGGGTTGCCGCAAGGCGCGGCGGCCGGCTCGGACCGCTTCACAGTCGAAGATGCGCAGGGCCGCCGCTTGCTGGAGGGCAAGCTGCAAGTTGCCGCGCCATGGTCGCCGGCCGGCCAGCAGGCGCGGGTGGCGGATTTTTCCGGCGTGCGTACAGCAGGCACGTATCGCTTGAAAATCGACGGGCTGCCGGCGTCCGATCCGTTCCCGATCGCGGCCGGCGCGTATCAACCAGTGCTCGATGCATCGCTGAAGGCGTTCTATTTCAATCGCGCCAGCACTGCGCTGCCGGCGCAGTTTGCCGGGCGCTACGCGCGTGCGGCCGGACATCCGGATACGCAGGTGCGTATCCACCCTTCCGCGGCATCGGCCACGCGTCCGGCCGACAGCGTGATCAGTGCGCCCAAGGGCTGGTACGACGCCGGTGACTACAACAAGTACATCGTCAATTCCGGCATCAGCACCTATACCTTGCTGGCCGCCTACGAGCAGTATCCGGCGCTGTTCAAGGCGCAGGCGCTGACCATCCCCAACGACGCGCCCGGCGTGCCCGGCATCCTGCAAGAAACCTGGTGGAATCTTGAGTGGATGCTGGCCATGCAGGACCCGGCCGATGGCGGTGTGTACCACAAGCTCACCGACAAGCAGTTCGATGGGTTGGTGATGCCCGAGCAGGCCAAGCAACAACGCTATGTGGTGATGAAGGCCACTGCGGCCACGCTGGATTTCGCTGCGGTGATGGCGGCGGCCAGCCGCGTGTATGCGCCGTTCGAGAAGCAGTATCCGGGTGTGTCCGCACGCATGTTGAAAGCCGCGCGCAGTGCCTGGGCGTGGGCGCAGCAGCATCCAGATGTGATTTATCGCCAGCCTGATGACGTGCGCACCGGCGGCTACGACGATGCGCAGGTGGACGACGAATTCGCCTGGGCTGCGGCGGAGTTGTATGTGACCACGCGCGAGGATGGCTTCTACGATGCGATGATCGCGCGCAATGTGCCGGCCAGCGTACCGGGCTGGAGCAATGTCGGCGGACTGGCGTGGATGTCGCTGGCCGAGCATCGCGACCAGCTCACCCCACATGCCGACCGTGCACGCATCGCGCGTGAGATCACCGGTCTGGCGCAGCGTCTTGCCGATGAGTGGCAGTCTTTTCCCTGGCGTCTGGCGATGACGGACACCGACTTCGTGTGGGGCAGTAATGCAGTCGTGCTCAACCGCGCGATGATGTTGATGCAGGGCTACCGGCTGACCCGGCAGCGGCCATTTCTGGATGCCGCGCAGTCGCAGCTGGATTACATCCTGGGGCGCAATCCGCTCGGGTTGTCGTTCGTCACCGGGGTAGGGCTGCGCAGCCCGCTGCATATCCACCATCGCCCCTCCGAAGCCGATGGCATCGACGCGCCGGTGCCGGGCTGGCTGGCCGGCGGCCCGCAACCGGGGCAGCAGGATGCCAAGGACTGCAAGGTGGCGTATCCCTCAAAACTGCCGGCGTTGTCGTATCTGGATAACGCCTGCAGTTATGCCAGCAACGAGGTGGCGATCAACTGGAATGCGCCGCTGGTGTATGTGAGCGCGGCGATTGAGGCGTCTACGCGGTAAGGCGGGCGTTTTTCGACGCAGTGCCCGATGCCGCGGCTGTTTCTTCTCCCACCGGGAGAAGGTGGCGCGTAGCGCCGGATGAGGGTGCGCCTCAGTGAGTTGTCAATGCCTGCAATGACAAACGCGTCGCCACGCGCCGTCAGAAGTGAATCACCGACTGCTTCGCTTGACGTACCCTCACCCCAACCCCTCTCCCGAGGGGAGAGGGGCTTCAATTCGCCGATTACCGCATCGGCGCTGGTCCAGCGCGGATCAGTTTTCGACGTGGTCGCTGAAGCAGCTCACTCCACCCGCGTACCAAAAATCCGGTCGCCTGCATCGCCCAGGCCGGGCAGGATGTAGCCCTTCTCGTTGAGGTGATCGTCGATCGCGGCGGTGTACACCTCCACATCCGGATGCACCGCTTCCAGCGCTTTCAGGCCTTCCGGTGCGGCGACCAGGAAGATGCCCTTGATGCGGCGTGCACCAGCGCGCTTGAGCATGTCGATGGTGGCGATCAGGGTGCCGCCGGTGGCCAGCATCGGGTCCAGGATCAGCGCGTCGCGTTCTTCCAGGCGGCCGGTGAGGCGTTCGAAGTAGGGCACCGGCTGCAGGGTTTCTTCGTCGCGCTGCAGGCCGACCACGCTCACGCGCGCGGCCGGAATCAGCGCCAGCACGCCCGGCAACATACCCAGACCTGCGCGCAGGATCGGTACCAGGGTGATTTTTGCGCCGGCAATCCGCTGCACGGTCACCGGCCCGGCCCAGCCGGGTTGCACGTGCGATTCGGTGTCCAGATTGGCGGTGGCCTCGTAAGCCAGCAACGTGCCCAGCTCGGTGACCAGTTCGCGGAAGCCCTTGGTGCTCAAGGCGGCATCGCGCAGCAGACCGATCTTGTGTTGAACGAGGGGGTGGCGAACTTCGACGATTTTCATGGGCAGCGACAGGCGGGAGAGACCCACAGTGTGCCGCAGCCGGCGGCAGCGTCGCCACACATTGCGCGTGATCGCGCTTGCAGATGTCATGTCAGTGAAACGTCGTAGACATAGTGTGCCCACCCATTCTTAACCAATTGGGGAAGCACCCGTGCTCAACAAGACTCCGCTCTGCCTGGCGATCACGCTGACGTTGGCTGCGGCCACGTGGAGCCCGCTGGCGCTGGCGGCCGAGGGTGCTGCTGCTGGCGGCGCAGCAAGCGCCGCGGCCATCGATCTGGAGCGGCTGGAAGTGCGCCCGCAAACGGAGTCGCAGGTACGCGCGGTGGATCTCAAACGCAGTTCCGATGCCATCCAGGATGCGGTCGCGTCCGATGCGATGGGCCGCTACCCCGACAAGAATGTTGCAGAATCCTTGCAGCGCCTGCCCGGCGTCAGCGTGACGCGCGATCAGGGCGAGGGCCGCTTCGTGGTGATCCGCGGTCTGGATTCGGCGCTCAACAGCGTCACCATCGACGGCATGACCATGGGCACGCCGGAAGACGGCACGCGCTCGGCGCCGCTGGACGTGATTCCCTCCGATTCCACCGAGCGCCTCAAGGTGGTCAAGTCGCCAACGCCTGACATGCCGGGCGATTCCATCGGCGGCGCAATTCAAGTGGAGTCCACCTCCGCATTCGATCGCGATGGCCGCACCTTGCGCGGCTCGGTCGAAGGCAGCCACCAGTCGTTGTCGGGCAAGACCAGCCCGAAGGGCGCGTTCAACTACAGCGATATCTTCGATGGCACCTTCGGTGTGGCAGTGGGTGTGAACTATCAGGATCGCGAATTCGAATCCGACAACACCGAAGTGGCCTACGACAGTTTCGATGGCGGTGCGGCCGATGATCTGTTTGCCGGCGAAGTGCAGCGCCGCAAATACTTTATCGAGCGCACCCGCATGGGCGCGAATCTCAATCTGGATTGGCGCCCGGATGAAGACAACCGCTATTACCTGCGCACGCTGTACAGCCGTTTCGACGATGCCGAAACGCGTCAGCGCACCATCTTCGGCCTGGCCGATGGGCAGGTCAGCGCCAATGGCGATGGCACCTACAACGTGGCCGATCTGCCGGCCGATTCGATCTCCAAGCGCGTGCGCTATCGCACCAAGAAAGAAGACACCATGGCTTTGAGCGTGGGCGGCGAAAATCGCCTGAGCGCGGCCACCGTGGATTACAAGGTGGGCTACACCAAGACCACCGAGCGCGTGAACGATGAAATGGAAGCGCGCTTCAACTATGACGGCGACGATCTGTCGGCCACGGTCGATCAGAACAGCGGGATTCCGCGTTTGGGATTCTCCGACAATGGCTGGCAGAGCAACGACGATTTCGTGTTCGACCGCTTCGTGCTTGCGCCCAAGCGGGTGGACGACAGCGAGCGCAGCGCGCAGGTCAACGTGCGCTTCGATGGCGAGCATGCCAGCCTGAAGATGGGTGTGCTCGGCCGCTGGCGCGAGCGCGATGTCAATGTGGACGAACGCGAGCTGCGTCGCGGCCCGGCGATCGACTTGAGCGACTGGACCACCGCCGCGCCGGAACACCGTGGCGGCACCTTGGGCGAAAGCATCGGCTCGGATGGCATGCGCCGTTACTGGAACACCTCCGGCAATCTGTACAGCGCACGTCCGCAGGATGTCGGCGGCAATCAGCAGGTCTCGCTGCAGGACGACTACACCGCCACCGAAGATGTGTTTGCGACGTACGCAATGGGCACCTGGGACATCGGGGCGCTGCGCATGATTGCCGGCGTGCGTGTGGAGAACACCCAGTTCAATGCCACCGGCAATCAGGTGGACGTGGCGGAAGACGGCCGCTCGGCCACGGTGACACCACGGGAGGCATCCAGCAGCTACACCAACGTGCTGCCGGGCCTGCACCTGCGCTACGACACCGGCAACGACTGGGTGCTGCGGTTTGCGGCCAACAAGACCTTGTCGCGCCCATCGTTCGGCGATGTCTCGCCGCGCGTGAGCATCAATCGCGGCGATGAGGAAGTGAGCATCGGCAATCCCGATCTCAATCCTTACCGTTCCACCAATCTGGATCTGTCGTTCGAAAAATACATCGGCAGCACCGGCCTGATCTCGTTGGGCGTGTTCAACAAATCGATCGACGATTACATCGTGCAGACGATCAGCACCAACGATGCGGAATTCCCGGATTTGCAGGTCACGCGCTCGATCAATGGCGACACCGCAAAAGTACGCGGCGCCGAGTTCAATTGGCAGCAGACCCTGGACTTCCTGCCGGAAGGCTGGAATGGCCTGTTGGTCGGTGCCAGCGCCACCGTGCTGGACAGCGATTTCGATCCTGGCCTGAGCGACCGCGCCGGTGAGGACTTCACCTTGCCGCGTTCGTCCAAGCGGATCTACAGCGGCCATCTGGGTTACGAAAAATACGGTTTCAGTGCGCGTGTGGCAGCGGTGTATCGCAGCGAATACCTGGACACCATCGGCGCCAGCCGCGCGTACGATATCTATGTCGCTCCGCATACCCAGCTGGATTTCAGCATGAATTACCAATTCAACAGCCACGTCAGCCTGTATCTGGAAGCGCAGAACCTGCTGGACGAACCGCTGGAGCTGTACCAGGGCGTGCCCTCGCGCACGCTGCAGAATGAAGAGTACGGCCGTACTTATGCGCTCGGCCTGAAGGTGGCACTGTGATCGCAACGCGCACGCGGCTCCACACCACGTTACTTGCCACCGCACTGGCGCTGACGGCTTGCGCCAGCGCGCCGGTCGACCGCGAAGCCGACGAGGCACTGCTGAAAGACCCGTTGCTCAGCGAGGCCAAGGTGGCGCATGAAGTGGTGCCGGAAGCCTTCATCACCACTTCCACGCCGTCCGACAATCTGGATTCGCCGGCCAGCTGGATGGCGCCGGATGGCAGCCGCTGGCTGATCGCCACTGCCAAGGCCACGCATGCGTTGGTGGTGTTCGATGGCGACAGCGGCAAGCGCCTGCGCGTGGTCGGCGGCAAGGGCAAGGCCCTGGGCAAGCTGGATCGCCCGAACGGGATCTCGGTGGTCGACGATCTGCTGTTTGTGGTCGAGCGCGACAACCGCCGTGTGCAGGTGTTCTCGCTGCCGGACTTCAAGCCGTTGACCGCCTTCGGCCAGGACGAACTGCGTGAGCCTTACGGCCTGTGGGTGCGCAAGCACGACGGCGGTTACGAGGTGGTGGTCAGCGACAACTACATGTCGCCCGCCAACAAGGATCTGCCGCCGCCGGTGGCCGACCTCGGTCAGCGCTTCCGGCGTTATCAACTGAACAACGCAGGGCAGGGCTGGCAATCGCAGCTGACCCAGAGCTTTGGCGATACCACCGAAGCGGGTGCGGTGCGGATTGCCGAATCGGTGTTCGGCGATGAAGCCAATGCGCGCTTGATGATTGCCGAAGAAGACGTGGCCGTGGGCACGCAGCTACGCGAGTACGGCATGGATGGACGTTATCGCGGGCGCAATGTCGGCACCGGCCTGTTCAAGGCGCAGGCCGAGGGCATGACCTTGCTGGCGTGCAGCGATGGCAGCGGGTACTGGATCGCCACCGATCAGTTCAAGGACCGCAGCGTGTTCCAGGTGTTCGATCGCCAGAGCCTGGCGCATGTGGGCGCATTCGCCGGCCGGGTGACCGCCAATACCGACGGCGTGTGGCTGGATCAACGCGGCGATGCGCGCTTCCCCGGTGGCGTGTTCTACGCATTGCATGACGACCAGGCGGTGGCCGCATTCGATTGGCGCGATATCGCACGCACGCTGCGCTTGAAAGACTGCGCGCCATGAGCGCTGGGCCTGCGTCGGTATACGCGCTGCTCTCGCTCATCGCGATGAGCAGCGCTCAATCGTTCGCCGCCGAGCGGGCTGCCGAACCGAATACGCAGGTGCCGGCGGGCTCCACCCACTATGTCGCCGACGGCTTTCCGGACCGCATCGTCGCCACGCCCGCGCAGGATGCGGCCACCGGCTTCGCGGTGGCCTGGCGTACCGATGCCAGCGTCAACCAGCCGTGGCTGGAACTGGTCGTCGCCGGCGACTCGCCCGACGTGGGTACGCCGCGCCGCATTCGCGCCAGCACCGCCACGCTGAGCAGCGAAAACGGCAGCTCGCATCACCACCGCGCCGATATCGATGGATTGAAGCCGGACACGCTGTACGCCTACCGCGTACAGGGCAACAGCACCTGGGGCGCATGGAATCACTTCCGCACCGCCGCCAGCCCGGACACGCCGCTGACGCTGCTGTATTTCGGCGATACCCAGAACAAGAATCTCAGCCTGGTTTCGCGGGTGATCCGCCAGGCCTGGCGCTCGGCGCCGGAGGCGCGGCTGGCGCTGTTCGCTGGCGATCTGGTCAGCGGCAAGGACGGCCAGGACGACAACGAGTGGGCCGAATGGTTCGAAGCCGGACGTTGGTTGCTGGAAGGCACCGCAGTGGCGCCGGCGCCGGGCAATCACGAGTATCACGAAGAGGGCGAAGACACCCCGCAGGCGACGCGCACGCTCGGCAGCCATTGGCCGGTGACCTTCGCCTTGCCGCGCAACGGGCCGTCGGCCACCGCGCGCACCAGCTATTGGTTCGACTACCAGGGCGTGCGCATCGCCGTGCTCGACGGTACCTCGGTGCTGGATCTGGGCACCGGCCCGGCGCAGGCGCAGTGGCTGGACACCGTATTGGCCGATAATCCGCATCCGTGGTCGATCGTGCTGATCCACCAACCGTTCTTCTCGCCGCGCGCCGATCGCGAGAACGAAAAGCTGGTCGAGCAGGTGCTGCCGGTGATCCGTCGCCACAAGGTCGATCTGGTGCTGCAGGGCCACGACCACACCTACGGCCGTCGCGGCGATGAGGCCGGGCAGGCGACGCCGGTGTTCGTGGTGTCGGTGGCCGGGCCCAAGCAGTACCGGCTCTCGGACATGGCCCGCAAGACCATGCGCCCGGTCGGCGAAGATACCCAGCTGTATCAGGTGCTTCGCATCGATAACCAGAAGTTGCTCTACGAGTCGCGTACCGCCACCGGACGTCTCTACGATGCCTTCGAGCTCAAGCGCGATACGAGCGGGGCCAAGCGGTTGATCGAACACGAAGCAGGGCGCATCGCCCCACGCGATTGCCCACGCAGTGCAACGCTCAAGGGACGGGCGGATCGCTGCTGGGAATGAGGGCGCTGTGACGAAATTGAAAGAATTGGGGCGGCTCGGCGCACCGAGTTAGGGAGATGTGAGGAAACTTCGCTGATGCATTGATTTTTCCAATGGTTACCTCGTATGCCAATTGAAAAGTGTGAGTTAAATCACACAAAAAATGGGCATAGGGTGTGGTTAGCCGGATCTCCATCCGGGTAGCCGGGTGTCAGGTCGGCGCTGGATGGAGGTGTTGGTGCCCCCAGCCCCCGAGAAACCACCATGATTCCCCATGTGTTTCATCTGACCGCGCCGACCAAGCAATTGCAGTGGGAAGAACGCAGGATCCAGGCCCGTCTGCAGCGGCTCTTGCCGGACTGGGTCTGCTACGTCTGGGATGATGCGGACAATTCGGAACTGATGCGTCGCGCGTTCCCGGAATTCGCCGAGCGTTACGAGGCGATCCGCTTCGGCGTGATGAAGGCCGACATCGCCCGCTGTGCCTATATGCACGCGCACGGCGGCTTTTATTTCGACACCGACTACAAGCTGCTGCAGCCGCTCAGCGCCGACCTGTTGGTACAGCAATGCGTGCTGCCGATCGAGGATGGCGCGCTAGGCAACGATCAGTTCAAGATCGGCAATGCCGTATTCGGTTCCCAGGCAGGGCATCCTTTGTGGCGCGCCTTTATCGAGCACATCTTCAATGTGCATGCGCCGGAGACGCTGGAAGATCACCGGCAGATTCCGATGATCTCCGGCCCGCGCGGGCTGACGCGCTTCTACAACGCGTATGGCGAGCAGTTCTCCGGCATCGTGTTCCCGCCGCGCGATGCATTCCATCCGGACCGTACCTGGTTCGGGCTCGGTCACCGCGGCGGCAAGATCGCGGTCGGCTCGCATCTGTGCTGGGCATCGTGGCGCGGCAAGTCGACGCGCCGGGCGGTGACCAATTACCTGCGTCGCAAATTGAGCGCAGTGCCGATCTGATTGCTGCCGGTCGCCATGCAGATCTGTTGAACGGATCTGCATGGCGGCACCGGGATGATTCCCGCTGTGGCACTCAACGCGGCGTTTTGTGCGGTTCACGCTGGTGAAGGGGGCTTGCGCAAGCGCGCTTCGCATCGTGCTTGCTATGTCACAAATCTCGCGCCATCAGCGCGGCAGCCCGCAGGACTCCGCGTTTCAGGCGTTGAGAGATGTGCAGCCTCAGGCGGCCTCGGCCTGCACCTGGCGCGGGCCTTCCTTGAGCGCACGCGCGATCAAGCCGACCAATAGATCGAGCTCGTCTTCGTCCATGGCGAAGTGCGGCGTGAAGCGCAGCGAATTCTCGCCGCCGTGGATCACGTTGACACCGCGGTGGCGCAGCCATTCCTCGGTGGACCCGGCGCCGTAACACTTGAACTGCGGTGCCAGTTCGCAGGAAAACAGCAAGCCGGTGCCCTGCACTTTGGTGATCAAGCCGCCCAACTCGGACTGCAAGGCTTCCAGCTTGGCGATCGCCTGCGCACCGCGGCTACGGATGTTGGCGCGCACCTGCGGAGTGAACAACGCCAGCGTGGCGCAGGCCACATCGAGCGCGCGCGGATTGGTGGTCATGGTGTTGCCGTAGGTGCCCTTGCGATACACCTGCGCGGCGTGTTCGGTCACGGCCAGCACCGACAGCGGGTACTGCGCGGCATTGAGCGCCTTGGAATAGGTTTCCAGGTCCGGCGGGTCGAGCTGTTCGAAGCCGGGGTAATCCACCACCGACAGCACGCCGTGCGCGCGCAGGCCGGCCTGGATCGAATCCACCAGCAGCAGGCTGCCGTGCAGGCGGGTCAGCTCGCGCGCAGCGGCATAGAACGCGGCCGGCAATGCGCGCCCCGGGTCGCCTTCGCCCATTACCGGCTCCAGGAACACCGCCTCGATAAACCAGTGATTGCGCGCGGCCTCCTCGAAGGCGCGCTGCAGCGCCGCCACGTCGTACGGCGCGATTGCGATCACCGAATCCTCGTCGCGGTAACTGGCCAGGTACTTGGTGTAGGTCTTGCGGCTGGAATCGGAATACAGGCCGGGGCGATCGGTGCGGCCATGGAAGCTGCCCTTGACCACCACGCGCTTGATGGTGGCACCGGCATGCCGCGCGCCCGGGTCGGTGTGCAGCTTGGCGTTGGTGTCGACGATGCGTGCGGCCAGGCCGACCGCTTCGGAACCGGAGTTGAGACACATGAAGCGCGCAAACGGGCAGCCGCCGCGGGTATGCCCGATCTCGGCGCGCAATGCGCGGTCCAACCGGCGCTGCGCCAGGCTGGGCGTCATCACGTTGGCCATCACCTGCGGGTGTGCCATGGCCTCGAGCACCGGCGCGGGCGTGTGGCCGAAGCCGAGCATGCCGTAGCCGCCGGCGTCGTACAGCACCGCGCCCTTGAGCGTGATCACCCAAGGGCCGCGCGCGGCCAGCGCCACGTACGGGGTCACCGCATCGTCGGCATAGAAGTTGATGAAGCCGTCCTGCACCGCACTGATCTGGGCGTCTTCGTCCAGGTCCAGCAGATCGGCCACTTCCTCGCGCACCAGCGCGTATTCGGCGGCGGCCGCATCGATGGCCTGGGCGAGATCGTCGTGGGTGCTGGCCAGGCGCACGATGCTGGCATCGTCCAGGCCATCGGTCAGGCGGCGGCCGGCATGGGCACGCAGCGGGGCGAGCGGGGCAAGGACGGACATGGCGCATCTCCTACAAGGTGGCGTTCCCTTTCTATTATCGGCAGAAGATCGGCGTTTGGCAGCGTGAATCCGGGCAGGAAGTCAGGTATTTTCGTCGAATCGACGAACCATTTGGGCAAAAGTGAAAATCACTCCCTCCGACGAACGCCTGCTGTCGCTGTTGCGCGAGGATGCGCGCGCCTCCACCGCGCAGATCGCGCGCCGGCTCGGGCTGTCGCGCACGACCGTGCAAAGCCGCATCGAAAAACTCGAACGTGACGGCGTGATCAGCGGCTACACCGTGCGCACCCACGACGCCTACGAACAGGGCCGCATCCGCGCGCACATCCTGATCACCGTGCTGCCCAAGAAGATGCCGGCCGTGGTCAAGGCGCTGCGCGACATCCCCGAGGTGCGCCTGCTGCACTCGGTCAGCGGCGCCTACGATCTGATCGCCCTGGGCGTGGTCGGCGGCGTCAACGAAATGGACGTGCTTACCGACGCCATCGGCGCCATTGACGGCGTGGAGCGCACGACGACGTCGATCATTTTGTCGACGAAGTTTGAGCGGTGAGGGGCCGGGATTGGAAATTGGGGATTGGGGATTCGTAACAGCGGGCTGGCTGGTGTCGGACGCGTTCCGGTCCCCGGATCCTGCTCCTGCGAATCCCAAATCCCGAATTTCCAATCCCCGCCTCACCGCGAATCCCCAATCCCGAATCTCTAATCCCGGCCGCAGTTACAATATCCGGCTCCTCAGCCATCCGATCCTGCGGCCTTGAAGAAGTCCGATTTCAACTATTCGCTACCCGACGAACTGATCGCCCAGGCGCCGCTGGCCGAGCGCGCGGCCAGTCGCTTGCTGGTCGTTCCGCCGTCGCCGCAGGCGCTGGTCGACCGCCAGGTGCGCGATCTGCCCGAGCTGCTGCAGCCGGGCGATCTGCTGATCTTCAACGATACCCGGGTGATCCCGGCGCGCCTGTTCGGGCAGAAGGCCAGTGGCGGGCGGGTGGAAATTTTGATCGAGCGCCTGCTCGACGAACGCGAGGCGCGCGTGCAGATCGGCGCCAGCAAGTCGCCCAAGGCCGGCAGCCTGATCGCGCTCGATGCCGGTGGGCAGGCCGAAGTGCTGGGCCGCGATGGCGAGTTCTATCTGCTGCGCTTTGATATTCCTTCGCCGCTGCAGCAGTGGCTGCCGGAGGCCGGGCAGCTGCCGCTACCGCCGTACATCCGCCGCGAGCCGGGTGTGGAAGACCGCGAGCGCTACCAGACCGTGTTCGCCCGCGAAGTCGGTGCGGTCGCCGCGCCCACCGCCGGCCTGCATTTCGACGAGGCGCTGCTGGCGCAGTTGCGCGAGCGCGGGGTGGAGTTCGGCCATGTCACCTTGCACGTGGGTGCCGGCACCTTCCAGCCGGTGCGCGTGGACGCGTTGGATCAGCACGTGATGCATAAGGAGTGGCTCAACGTCGGTGCTGCACTGGTCGAGCAGGTGCGGCGCACGCGCGCACGCGGCGGCCGCGTCATCGCGGTGGGAACCACCGTAGTGCGCTCGCTGGAAAGCGCCTGGCGTAAAACCGATGCCGCACCCGATGGCGAACTGCTGCCATTCGCCGGCGAAACCCAGATCTTCATCCTGCCCGGCTATCGCATCCGCAGCGTCGATGCGATGGTCACCAACTTCCATCTGCCCGAAAGCACGCTGCTGATGATGGTCTCGGCCTTCGCCGGCCGCGAACGCATTTTCGCCGCCTATCAACACGCCATCGCGCAGCGCTATCGCTTCTTTTCGTACGGCGATGCGATGCTGTTGTGGGGCAGGGATTGGGGATTGGGGAGTGGGGATTCGTAACAGCACTCCGTTCGCCGCCTTCTCGCTTTTGCCAATCCCGAATCCCCAATTTCAAATCCCGGCCCCTCAATGTCCCGACTTCAATTCCAGCTCCAAGCCGCCGACGGCCATGCCCGCCGCGGCCGCCTGACCTTTCCGCGCGGCACCGTCGAGACGCCGGCGTTCATGCCGGTGGGGACCTATGGCTCGGTCAAGGGCGTCCTGCCCGAGCAGATCCGCGCGCTGGGTGCGGAGATCATCCTGGGCAACACCTTCCATCTGTATCTGCGCCCGGGTCTGGATGTGATCGGCGATCACGGCGGGCTGCACGGGTTTGCGCGCTGGGACGGGCCGATCCTCACCGACTCGGGCGGATTCCAGGTGTTTTCGCTGGCGCATCGCCGCAAGATCACCGAGCAGGGCGTGACCTTTTCTTCGCCAACCGATGGCGCCCGCGTATTCCTGGGCCCGGAAGAGAGCATGCAGATCCAGAAGGTGCTCGATTCGGACATCGTGATGATCTTCGACGAGTGCACGCCGTACCCGGCCACCGAAGAGGTGGCACGGCGCTCGATGGAACTGAGCCTGCGCTGGGCGCAGCGCTCGCGCGACGCGCATGACGGGCTGGGTAACGATGCGGCGCTGTTCGGCATCGTGCAGGGCGGGGTGCATCCGGACCTGCGCAGTCGTTCGCTGGATGGGCTGCAAGGCATCGGCTTCGACGGCTATGCCATCGGCGGGCTGGCGGTGGGCGAGCCCGAGCATGAGCGCAATGCCATGCTCGAACACCTGCATCCGCGCCTGCCGGCCGAGCGCCCGCGCTACCTGATGGGCGTGGGCCGGCCGGAGGATCTGGTCGAAGGCGTGGCGCGTGGTGTGGACATGTTCGACTGCGTGATGCCGACCCGTAACGCGCGCAACGGCCACTATTTCACCTCGTTCGGTACCGTGCGCATCCGCAACGCCAAGTACGAGCGCGACCTGGACACCATCGAGCCGGGCTGCGGGTGTCATGCCTGCAGCAGCGGCTACACGCGCTCCTACCTGCGCCATCTGGACCGCTGCAACGAGATGCTGGCGCCGATGCTGGGCACCCTGCACAACCTCTGGTACTACGAGAAATTGATGGCCGACCTGCGCGCGGCGATCGCCTCGGGAACCTTTGTGGAGTTCCGGCGGTCCTTCTATGCGGCACGCGGCGCCATCACGCCGCCGTTGCCGGGGGAAACCAGCTGACACCGGCCGTCCGCGCCCTTGCGCGGACGGTTTGGAACCCGCATGGCATAATTCCCGGCTGTTCCGCTTCGGCGGTACCTGAATAGCGAGCGGGCCGCTTGGCGCGCTGGCACCAAACTAGGATGCATTGAATGAATCTGCTCGATTTCCTGATCCCCGTCGCCCAGGCGCAGGCCACCGGTGGCGCGCCGGCCGCCGGCCCGATGGGAAGCCTGTCCACCTTCGCGTTGCCGATCATCCTGATCGCGGTCATGTATTTTTTGATGATCCGCCCGCAGATGAAGCGCCAGAAGGAGCACAAGTCGCTGCTGGACAAGCTGGCGCGCGGCGATGAAGTGATCACCTCCGGCGGCGTTGCCGGCGTGATCAGCGACATCGGCGACAACTTCATCACCGTGGAAGTGGCCGACAACGTGCGCATCCGCGTGCAGAAGAGTGCCGTGGGCCATGTGCTGCCCAAGGGCACGCTGAAGTCGGCCAGCTAAGAGCGGCTCCAAAACTACTGCGCGCACCGTCAGGCGGGCGCAGTCGGCGCCGGGAACCGGCGGGTCGCAATACTCCCGTCCCGGCACCGCCCGCATCCACCTGACGACCGCTCGCGACCGTGTGTTGGCCGCTTGAAGTCGTTCTCACTGCTAGGCGCGTCGCCGGGATGGTGTCGCGCGGGACTGTCGCAATGCTCGAATTTCCTCGCTGGAAGTATTTCCTGATCCTGCTGGTGCTGGCGGTCAGCGCGTTGTACGCGCTTCCCAACATCTACCAGAAAGACCCGTCCGTGCAGATCACCGCCAGCCGCGGTGCCCAACTCGACGACGCATTGCGTAGCCGCATCGACGCCGACCTCAAGAGCGCCGGCATCACGCCCAAGGCCGTCACCAAGGAAGGCGAGAGCCTGATGGTGCGCCTGCCCAACCTGCAGGCACAGACCCGCGCCAACGACGTGCTGCGCCAGCAACTGGGCGAGAACTACACGGTGGCGCTGAATCTGGCCTCGACCGTGCCGGACTGGCTGGCCAAGCTGGGCGGCCGGCCGATGGTGCTGGGCCTGGACTTGGTCGGTGGCGTGCATTTCGCCATGCAGGTGGATCAGAAGGCCGCGCTGGAAAAGCGCCTGGACGGCTTTGCCGAAGACATCCGCACCACCTTGCGCGATGGGCGCATCGCCTATCGCTCGGTCGAGCGTCGCGGTGACAACAGCATCCAGGTCAGCCTGAGCGAGGGCGCCAGCGCCGATGCCGCGCGCACCGCGCTGGCCAAGGCGCAGCCGACGCTGGTCTACAACGTCAGTGGGCAGAACATCACCGTCAACGTCCCCGAGGCCGAACTCAAGCAGATCGCCAGCGGCGCGATCGAACAGAACCTCACCACCTTGCGCAATCGTGTCAACGCGCTGGGCGTGTCCGAACCGACCATCCAGCGCCAGGGCGAAGACCGCATCGTGGTCGAATTGCCGGGCCTGCAGGACACCGCCGAGGCCAAGCGCCTGATCGGCGCCACCGCCTCGCTGGAATTCCGTGCGGTGGTCGAAGGCAATGCCGAAGACGCCGTGCGCAGCGGCACCATTCCGCCGGAAGCCAAGGTCTACCGCCTGCGCGACAGCAATGCGCCGGTGTTGCTCAACAAGCGCGCGCTGGTGACTGGTGACCAGATGGTCAGTGCCAGCGTCAGCAACGACCAGAACGGCATGCCGGCGGTGGCGGTGACGCTCAACAACGTCGCCGGCCAGCGCATGCTCGACTACACCAGTGCCAATGTCGGCAAGCTGATGTCGGTGGTCTACATCGAGCGCATTCCCACCGTGACCATGGTCGACGGCAAGGAAGTGCGCAGCGTGCGGGTCAAGGAAGAAGCGCTGTCGCCGACCCGTATCGCCGGCGTGTTCGGCAAGAATTTCCAGACCACCGGTCTGGAAAAGACCGAAGCCGAGAACCTGGCCAAGTTGTTGAAGTCCGGCTCGCTGGCCGCGCCGATGGATTTCGTCGAGGAATACGTGATCGGCCCGAGCCTGGGTGCGGAGAACGTGGAGCGCGGCGTCACTGCGGTGGTGTTCTCGTTCGTGTTCACCCTGGTGTTCTTCACCATTTACTACCGCATGTTCGGCGCGATCACCTCGGCGGCGCTGCTGTTCAACCTGCTGATCGTGATCGCGGTGATGTCGCTGTTCGGCGCCACCATGACGTTGCCGGGTTTTGCCGGTCTGGCGTTGTCGGTCGGTCTGTCGGTGGATGCGAACGTGCTGATCAACGAGCGTATCCGCGAAGAGTTGCGTCTGGGCGTGCCGCCCAAGTCGGCGATCGTGGCCGGTTACGAGAAGGCCGGTGGCACCATCCTCGACGCCAACCTGACCGGGTTGATCGTCGGCGTGGCGTTGTATGCGTTCGGTACCGGCCCGCTGAAGGGCTTCGCGCTGACCATGATCATCGGTATTTTCGCCTCGATGTTCACTGCGATCACCGTATCGCGCGCGCTGGCGGTGCTGATCTATGGCAGCCGCAAGAAGCTGAAGTCTGTCGCTATTTAATGCGAGTCCCTCGCAAGAGCCCGCACATCCATGTGCGGACTTTCCAGGAAAATCTTTGAATGAAAATTTTTCCGCTTCATCTGATCCCGAACGACACCAAGATCGACTTCATGCGCCTGCGCAAGCCGGTGCTGATCTTGATGCTGGTGTTGGCGATCGCCTCGATCGGCATCATCGTCGGCAAGGGCTTCAACTACGCACTGGAATTCACCGGCGGCACGCTGGTGCAGACCTCGTTTCAGAAGACGGTGGACGTGGACCAGGTGCGCGAGCAGCTGGCCAAGGCCGGCTTCGAAAACGCCCAGGTGCAGAACGCGCGTGGCGGCAACGAGGTGATGATTCGCCTGCAGGCGCGCGAGCAGCACAACAACCGCGACGATGCCGCAACCACCGTCGCCGAAGAAGTGCGCAAGGCCGTCAGCACCGAGCAGAACCCCGCCACCGTGCAGCCGGGCGAATTCGTCGGCCCGCAGGTCGGCAAGGACCTGGCCTTGAACGGCGTGTACGCCACGGTGTTCATGCTGGTGGGCTTTCTGATCTACATCGCGTTCCGCTTCGAGTGGAAGTTCGCCGTGGTCGCCAGCCTGACCGCCTTGTTCGACCTGCTGGTCACGGTGGCCTTCGTGTCGCTGACCGGCCGCGAGTTCGATCTGACCGTGCTGGCCGGCCTGTTGTCGGTGATGGGCTTTGCGATCAACGACATCATCGTGGTGTTCGACCGCGTGCGCGAAAACTTCCGCGCGCTGCGCGTGGAGCCGCTGGAAGTGCTGAACCGCTCGATCAACCAGACGCTCTCGCGCACGGTGATCACCGCGGTGATGTTCTTCCTGTCGGCACTGGCCCTGTACATCTACGGCGGCGAGTCGATGGAAGGCCTGGCCGAGACGCACATGATCGGTGCGGTGATCGTGGTGATCTCCTCGATCATCGTGGCAGTGCCGATGCTGAGCATCGGGCCGTTCGCTGTGACCAAGCAGGATCTGCTGCCCAAGGCCAAGGATGTGGAGGCGCTGGCGCGTCGTCCTTGATCGGTTGGCAAAAGGTGTGACGAAAAAACCGCGCATTGCGCGGTTTTTTCGTTTCTGGCGTTGGGCGTCGTGACTGCATGGTGTGCACTGTGACGCCATTACTCAAGATTGAATACTAGGGATTTCGTCGGACACGTGATGCCGATCGATACGCAGTACGTTGCGGTAGAGAACCGCTGGCCAGGATGAAGCGCCGCATCCAACTGAGATCCGCCTGCTCGGTGCGTAGGCTGTAGTGCCGAACGCGCAAGCGGTCGCGCACTCGATCGAGCAGCCGCGTCGGCGGACGTGCTGTTACGCCATTGTTTTTTGGGTGTATTTCATACGCCTATGTCCTTGCTGGATAAAACTAGAAACCGCGCAAAGGTAGAGTCCGCTTGCCGTCGCGTAATCCCTTGATGGCGGCTAGGATTTCCCCATTCACAAAGCGCCAGCGATCGAAGATACTCCGTGCAACACCGCATTTCGGCGGTCCAATAGTAGTTAGGCCGTGGTGGAGCAAACGCATTGGTGGTTGCAGCTTCGGTGAGTTGGCCGGCACGCGTGCGGTCGGCTCCGGGTAGCACAGTCATCGCCGTTTTTGGTAGCGGTAAGTTCAGCGCTCCGCCTTCGCACGTCATTGCCGCGCTGCGCTCATTGCACTTGGTTTCGGTGGCATCACGCGCCGCTGCATCGCTGGGCAAGCTCCATCCCGCAAGCTGTGGCACACTCGGTCCAGGCGGCAGTGCTGGGGAGCATGGTTGCACCATCCAACCTTCGCGGCCACTCACTGCCTAACAACTCATTCAAGCCGAAGTTGCTTCGCAACTCGGCTTAATTCCAGAGTTAGGCCTACAAAAAACTCTTCAGCGATCTTCCAAACAAGAATGGATTACTTACTGAAAATTATCGCGCCTGGCCCTCGGCCACCTTACTTTCAAGTTGCGGAGCACCTGTGGGGCGTAGGTTGTAATATCGACTCAGACGGTGACAGCGCTACCCCAGAGAATTGTCAGTGGACGGAGCTGAGTTTGTGCTTGCGCAGCAGTCCGGAGCAAAGGGTAGACATTGATCCACTTTCCAGAGACCCCCTGGTTCTTGTGGTCCGCTCTCCGGATCAATCACTTTGTCGGCAGACAGCAGATTTCATTACCTCTGTCTCTGGTGGTGAGATACAGTGGGCCTAACAATTCATTCAAGCCGACGCCGCTTCGCGGCTCGGCTTAATTCAGGCATTAGAGCGCAGAAGGAGAGACTGGTGATCTTGGATGAAGAAGTGGTTTGGAAGCGCAATGAAGAACTGGCGGAGATGATGAGTCACACCAAGGGCGAAAGCGACAGAGGAATAACACTGATAGTCGCGGCACACATTGAAGAATGTCTACGCCGGATCCTTGAATCCGTTCTTATCGACTCCACCGAAACAAAGAACTTATTCGAAGGGCCGTACGCGCCTTTTGGTACATTGTCTGGAAAGTCTCAAGCCGCTTTCGTGATGGGACTTCTAACGAAAAGTGAGCGCGACCGCATAGATGCGGTGCGTCGGGTCCGCAATGTCTTTGCTCATCAGGCAAGCGCAAGCTTCGAGCATCCCGACATAGTTAAAATTTGTAACAAGCCTGCCGTAAACTCTGGCCGCATGACTATCCGTGATGAGTTCATACACACTGCAATCAATGTAGTTCTCCCGTTGCTATACCGGGATCTTCAGATTGTAAATTGGCGACGCCAGGAGCTGACTCAGGACGTTGTCAATGCATGGCACGACCCTCGGCCAGATGCGCTCTAACAATTCATTCAAGCCGAAGTCGCTTCGCGGCTCGGCTTAATTCAGGCGTTGGGCTTCACCACATTTTTATCGCATCTGATAGGGGGAAAAATGAGCTTCGTTTCAGCGCAGTGCCCGAGCTGCCTAAAGAGCATTCAAGTGCCGACGGACGTTGATCGCTCAAAGTGCATGTACTGCGGAGCAGACATCTCAGCCCCTCTTTTGACGGCAACGGCGCCGGCCGTAAGCGTTACTAATCTTCTCGGAATGGCGCGAACCGCGTCTTTGGCAGGAAACGCCGCCGAGGCGGAGGCGTATTTCAATCGTGTTCTCGAGCTTGATCCGCGCAACTCGGAAGCCTGGCTTGGTAAAGGGAAGTCTGCAGCTTGGCAATCCAGCCTCGGCAACATGCGTACACAAGAGATGGCGGTGGCCTTCGGACACGCCATTGGCACTTCAGAAGCGGCCAGTCGATCCGAGATGATTGAGGGCTGTGTTCACGAGATGAACCATGTCGTAGCGACTCTATACGGCATGGCGAACAAGCAGATGCATGAGTTTGTTTCGCTAGAGAACACTTGGAATTCCTATGTAATCCAAGTTTCCCAACTTCTTAATGGCCTCGAGTCCGCCCTTGAGTGGGATCCAAACAGCATACCCACACTCGAGAACATCGTGCATCTTTGCAAAGACAACATCGAGGGCGTTACGTATCGCGACCAATTCCGACGTCCCCCCGCCCTGAGTAGCGGCCTGGTTTAGAGTCCGGGGCTGATGATATCGGTGTTTGCCAGATGTTGGGCATACGCAGCCGGGGTCATGCCGCAGATTGCTTTTTTGGGTCGGTCCTCGT
>NZ_JBEOLS010000016.1:0-78802 GCF_040279205.1 Xanthomonas hortorum | reverse complement strand
GCCGGGGATCGGCTCCTCGGCTCGGTCAGACATCCTGTCTGACTCGCCGCCGCGGCACATCCCTGTGCCGCTCTCCGCCAATCCCCGGCCACGCTGCCGCCTCGGCTTGTCGTCTCCATGACCTGGTCAAGGCAAGCCGATTGGTCATCTTGTTTTCCAGTGACCCACGCAATTCGCGATGACAAGTCTGTAGGTGCTTTCTCTAAGGCCTGTGTTGTTCGGCATTTACTGGGAAGCTGATCGGACGCGCCGTGATCCGAGAAACACGCGTCATGCTCTGCTAGCAACCACGCACACCGACCATCTTCGATGGTCCTTGCCCGCTCACCGTCGCGGGACCTTACGCGGCATGGATGCCGCGTAAGAGCCTACACGGACGTACTTGCGGCGTGTCCTGCGATGGTGGGCGGGCAAGGGCCCCGCAGCCAGACCGCGGCCCAGCCGCTCTGCACTGGAAGGCGCAGTCACAGGTGGCATGTGCGCGGTGGTGTGCGGCAAGTGGCGCACGCCTGATAGCTGCGAAATAGTGTCGTCGCCGCGTCAAAGCGTCTTCCAAGACAGTGCAAGCACACACGCGCACTGTCCTCGCTTCGATCAAGGTGACTTCTTGACCTCGGTCACCAGCGTCGGCAATTCCCACGCGCCGCCTGCGGCCACCAGCCGGCACAGGCCGGAGGTGGATTTGGAGGTCGGCACAAACCGGCGGCCGTCCCAGGTCCAGCTGGCCTGGCTGTAGCAATCGCCCAGACCTCGCCCCTTGTGCGATGCGAGGATGGTCGCCTCATCCAGATCGCTGGCCTGGGTGGTGATCAAGGTGGGCGCGAACGGCGCGCGCGCATTGATGACCCAATAGCCGGTGCCGACGTTGTAGGCGCCCATCCAGCAGTCGGTCGAGACCAATAATTTGTCGCTGCTGAGCCGGGTGATCGTCAGTGGTTCCGGCGCAGTGCTTGCGTCCAGCCCCTTGCATTCGTCGTTGGCCGGCAAGCTGGCACGCAGCGCCTGATAGAGCGCCGGCAGTTTGCCCAGGCGCGCATCGGCCGCTTGCGGCGCGGCGAGTTTGGCTTCACGTATCTGCGGTACCGGCACGGCCGGCAGCACGGCGGTTTCGTCGCGATCGCCCTTGCGCACCAGTGCGCCGCGCGTGCCCAGCCGGCCCTGGAATTCGTCCATCTTCAGCAGCACCGCCGCGGCGCCGCGATCGGACAGTTGCCACCGGCGGCCGTCGTTGCCGAGCGCCACGATCGTGCTGCTGCGTGTTAGCGCGGCCAGCAGTGCGGTGACCTGTGCGCTGGTCAGCGGCGCGGTGCCGCTGTCGCGATTGAGCGCCAGCTTGCCCAGATCGCGCTGGTCGATGCGCAATGTGAGCGAGGTCGGCATCTTGACCTCGTCGTACTGGCCCAGCATCAACTCGGCCGTCACCGCTTGCCCGGCCCCGGCCTTGCGGGTCAACAGCACCGACACCGGCGTGCTGTCGCCTTCGTCCGGCTGGTAACCGGCAGCGCGGCAGGTGCGGGTGTTGTCGCAGGCGATGGTCCAGTCTTCATGGTCGAAGGCGATGCCGACGGGGGCCTCGGCAAGGGCGGCAACGGGCGTCAGCAACAAGGCGGCGGCAAGCAGGGTGGGGCGCATGGTGTTCTTCGAAAGAGCGTGTCCGGCGCGCATCTTGCGTTGCTGCGGATAGGCCGTCCAGTGAATCGCGGGCCAAACAGCGCCATCGGTGCGCAATGCGTTCATGACGGCATCGGCATGACGTCGACCTGCCTCGTCGAACGCTGCGTGCGACCACGTAATCCGAACAACGGGCGCAGCCAGCGCACGCGGCGAATCGCATATTCATGCAGTGCCAGACAGCCGATCACGGTAGCGGCAATCACCAGCGCCGGTTCCAGCCAGGCATTCAAGTGCAACGGCATCAGCCAGTAGAGCACCGCGATGATCAGGCTCTGATGCAGGATGTACCAGGGAAACACGGCTTCGGTGCAGTACGGCAGCCAGCGGAACGGACGGTTCAAACGGTGCCTGGCCCAGCCAAGCATCGTCAGCAGCGCCAGCCAGGTGTAGGCGGCACGTGCGCTGTGTTCGATCGTCTCCCACGGCAGCGCGGCCAGCGTTCCACCCAGTTGCGCCGGTTGTCCGTGGATGCCGACATAACGGATTGCCAGTTCGGTGCCGATCGCCAATAGCGCGGCGCCCAACGTAAGCCAGCGCAGTCGCACGGCCAACTGCCAGAAGCGTTCACGGCGTGCCAGTAGATACCCCAAGACGAACAACGGGAACGATTCGGCATGCACGAACCAGTCGCCGACCAACGCGTGGGTCGGCGGGTGGAGTGGCATCACCCACAGCACGCAGAACGCTTCCCACAGGATCGGCAACAACAGCAGTGCCGGTACTGCCAGCGCAGCGGGCAAGCGAGGCAACTCGGCCAACCGCAGCCGCGTTGTCAGCGACACCAGCGCCATCAACGCCATCAACGCCATCAACGCCACGGTGTAGGGCAGCAGGTAGGCCAGATACCACAGATGGTTCCAGGTGATGCCGTGCTCCCAGCCATCGAAGCTGCCGGCCGGCCACGGCCGCACCTGCCAATAGCGCAACAGGAAGTTACCGAAACCCGGGTTGACCTTGCCGTTGCTCACGCCCTGGCAATAGGCCTGCACCGCAACCACCACGAACATGCCGAACAGCAACGGCGGCAGCAACCGCCCGCAGCGCTGCAGCGCGAAACGCCAGGGCCTGGCCTGCGGCCGCGCCAGCCCGATCGCGATGCCGGAGATCATGAACAGCAACGGCATCCGCCACCGATTGAGCACGATCATCGGCCACTGCAACCACTGTGCGGTGTGCACGCTCTTGAGGTGGAAATCCCAGTCGGCCACATAGGCCATGCCCACGTGATAGAGGATCAGCAGTGCAAAGGCGAAGACGCGCAAGGCATCGATATCGTGGCGGCGCTCGGTCATGGTCGTGTCGGTTGAAGGCGTGCCTGCATCCTCGGCACATCCGGCCCATGCAGATGCACCAAGGGTGGCAACGCCGTCCCTGAGTGACCAGTTGCGGTACTGCAGGGACGAACCGGGGACGGCAGGCAGACGGTTTGCCTAGAATGCGCGGATGAATTCACCAGCATCCGGGGCCATTCCACCCGATACCGGCAGCAACGCCAGCGCGGGCAAGCTGTGGGTGGCGTTGATCTGGTTGCTGGTTTTCTACGGCAGTGCGCTCGGCAACACCGCGACCGCATGGCTGGCGGCGCGTCGCGATGGTCAGCCGTTGCTGCTATGGCAGGTGCTGACCTGGGAGCTGAGTAGCGCAACCGCCTCGTTACTGCTCCTGCCGCTGTTGCTCTGGCTATGCCGGCACTGGCCGTTGCATGCCGATGTCTGGCGGCGGCGCATTCCGCTTTACATGGCGGCTGGTTTGGTCTGGTGGTTGCTGCACGTCAGCGGCATGGTGCTGTTGCGCAAGCTGGTCTATCTCGCAGTGGGGGCGCACTACGACTTCGGTGGCTGGCGCTTGCAGTGGGTGTACGAACTCTCCAAGGATCTGCGCACCTTCGCCTTGCTGGTGGCGCTGCAACACACGCTGGCCTGGTATGGGCGGCGTCGGCAGGGCGAGGCGCATCTGCTGGCCGCGCCGGACGAAGGCGCGTCGGTGGAGCCGCTGGATCGCCCGCAACGCTTTCTGGTGCGCAAGCTGGGACGCGACTTCCTGGTCGCCACCGCCGATATCGAATGGGTCCAGGCCTCGGGCAATTACGTCAATCTGCACGTGCGCAGCCACGACTACCCGCTGCGCAGCACCATGGCTGCGATCGAGGCCAAACTCGATCCGGCCGTGTTCGTGCGCATCCACCGCAGCTACCTGGTGAAGCTGACACGCGTGCAGGCGATCGAACCGCTGGAATCCGGCGATGCCCGCGTGCACCTGTGCGATGCAACAGTCTTGCCATGCAGCCGCCGCTATCTGGCTGCGTTGCGGACAGTGGCCGGGCAGGCGCCCGTCGCGCAACGGGCCGAGCCTGCACCGGCTGGCTGAGTGGAGCGGCGCCGAGCGTATGCAATGCCGCCTTTGTCCGGCCTGGATCAGTCAGCGCCCCGGCACCTGACCTGTGCGCCGGCCCGGCTGCCGACTGCACCGACCGGCGCTTCCCGATGCTTGCTGCGCCCACAGAATGCTGCGACCCCCGCATGGCCACCCACGCGTTCCGCCGCCGCCGCCCGCTTGCTAAACTATCGGGCTTGTTTGCCGGAAGTCCGTCATGATCGAAACCAATCCGATCCGCCAGCGCATCACCGATCTCAACGATCGCGTGCTCTCGCTCAGGGGGTATCTTTGACTACGACGTCAAGAAAGAGCGTTTAGAAGAAGTCACCCGGGAGCTTGAAAACCCCGATGTGTGGAACGATTCCGAGCGCGCGCAGGCCCTGGGCCGCGAGCGCTCGATGCTGGAAAAGACCGTCATCGGCATTGCCGACGTGCTGGCCGGCCTGGCCGACGCCGCCGACCTGCTAGAGCTTGCCGAAAGCGAGCAGGACGAAGACACCGCCGTAGCGGTGCTTGCCGACCTGGACAAGTATCAGGTGCACGTCGAGAAGCTGGAATTCCAGCGCATGTTCTCCGGCCAGATGGACGGCGCCAACGCGTTCGTCGACATCCAGGCGGGCGCCGGTGGCACCGAGGCGCAGGACTGGGCCGAAATCCTTTTGCGCATGTATCTGCGCTGGGCCGAGTCGCGCGGCTGGAAGACCGAGTTGATGGAAGTGTCCGGCGGTGAAGTCGCGGGCATCAAGTCGGCCACCATCCGCATCGAAGGCGAGTTCGTCTATGGCTGGTTGAAGACCGAGATCGGCGTGCACCGGCTGGTGCGCAAGTCGCCGTTCGACTCGGACAACCGCCGGCATACCAGCTTCACCTCGGTATTCGTGTCGCCGGAAGTGGACGACAACATCGAGATCGACATCAATCCGGCCGATCTGCGCACCGACGTGTATCGCTCCTCCGGCGCCGGTGGTCAGCACGTCAACAAGACCGAGTCGGCGGTGCGTATCACGCATATTCCGACCAACACCGTGGTGGCCTGTCAGACCGGCCGCAGCCAGCACCAGAACCGCGACAATGCGATGAAGATGCTGGCCGCCAAGTTGTACGAGCTGGAAGTGCAGAAGCGCAACGTCGAACGCGACGCGCTGGAAGCCACCAAGTCCGACATCGGCTGGGGCAGCCAGATCCGCAATTACGTGCTCGACCAGAGCCGCATCAAGGATCTGCGCACCGGCATCGAGCGCAGCGATACGCAGAAGGTGCTCGACGGCGATCTGGACGAATTCGTCGAGGCCAGCCTGAAGGCCGGTCTGGCGGCAGGCTCCAAACGCCTGGATGCCTGATCGCAGTGCGAGGTCGATGTGCCTGCGCGCATCGACCTCGCGCCGCCTGCGGCCGCAAGGCGTCCTGATCGTGCAGCGGCTGCAGATTGCCCAACAGTCGACACTGCTGCACCGCGCAGTCGTCACAGTCCCACCGTAAAACAAAGCAGGAACCAGCAAGTCCGGTTCCTCACTCCCCACCGGGCACGCGCCCGACCCACAGCAGATCGATTCCCGCCATGACCGAGCAGACCCCCGCGCCGCAGATCCCCGCCGACGAGAACAGCCTCATCGCCGAGCGTCGCGCGAAACTGGGCGCGTTGCGCAGCCAGGGCATCGCCTATCCCAACGATTTCGTGCGCGAACAGTTTGCCGGCGACCTGCAGGCCGAATTCGTCGATGCCGAGACCTGGACCCCCGAGGCGCTTGAAGCGAGCGGCCGCACGGTCAAGATGGCCGGCCGCCTGATGGCCAAGCGGGTGATGGGCAAGGCGAGTTTTGCGCAGATCCAGGACGAGTCCGGGCGCGTGCAGCTGTTTCTGCAGGGCAATGTGCTCGGCGATGCCTACACCGCCTTTAAGGGCTGGGATGTCGGCGACATCGTGGCGGTGGAAGGCGGGCTGACCCGCACCAAGACCGGCGAGCTGTCGGTCAAGGCCACTGCGCTGCGCCTGCTGACCAAGTCGCTGCGCCCGCTGCCGGACAAGTGGCATGGCCTGTCGGACGTGGAGCAGCGCTATCGCCAGCGCTATGTCGATCTGATCGTCACCCCGGAAGCGCGCGAGGTCTTCATCAAGCGCTCCAAGATCATCCGCGCCATGCGCGCCTGGCTGGACGCGCGCCGCTTCCTGGAAGTGGAAACGCCGATGATGCATTACATCCCCGGTGGCGCCACCGCCAAGCCGTTCACCACCCACCACAACGCGCTGGATCTGGACCTGTACCTGCGCGTGGCGCCGGAGCTGTATCTCAAGCGGCTGGTGGTCGGTGGGCTGGAACGCGTCTACGAGATCAACCGCAATTTCCGCAACGAGGGCGTGTCGACCCGGCACAACCCCGAGTTCACCATGCTCGAACTCTACGAGGCCTATGCCACGTACCACGAGATCATGGATCTGACCGAGCAGGTGATCCGCGATACCGCGCAGTCGGTACTGGGCACCACCCAGGTGAACTGGGATGGCGCCGACATCGACCTGGCGCCGGCTTTCCGGCGCTGGCGCATGGATGAGGCCGTTCGCCATCACAACCCGGACATCAGCGCGGCCGATTGCACCGATCGCGCTGCGCTGCTGCGCCATTGCGAGCGCCTGAAGATCAAGGTCAAGCCTTCGTACGGCTGGGGCAAGCTGCTGCTGGAAATCTTCGAAGCCACCGTGGAACACACCTTGGTGCAGCCGACCTTCATCACCGACCATCCGGTCGAAGTGTCGCCGCTGGCGCGTTCCAGCGACACCGAGCCCGGTTACACCGATCGCTTCGAGCTTTTCATCAACGGCAAGGAACTGGCCAACGGCTTCTCCGAGCTCAACGACCCCGAAGACCAGGCCGCGCGCTTCCAGGCGCAGGTGCAGGCCAAGGATGGTGGCGACGACGAAGCGATGCATTACGACGCCGATTACATCCGTGCGTTGGAGTACGGCATGGCGCCGACCGGTGGTCTGGGCATCGGCATCGACCGCCTGGTGATGCTGCTGACCGGCAGTACCTCGATCCGCGATGTGCTGCTGTTCCCGTATATGCGTCCGGAAGCCTGATGCTCTGCGCCGTCGGGTCGCCGACGGCACAGATACTGCATATGCTTGAGCGGAGCCCCGAATGGCGTATCGTCGGGGGAGTCGGCAGTACCGTCGGCGTTATCGCTTTCCCGTTCTCGAGACAGAGGAGCAACGGCTATGCAGGATGTTTTAGGCAATCCGGTCGGTGTATCGTCGACGGATACATGGGGAAGCTGGTCGGAAAAGGCGGATCTGGGATTGAACATCGTTATTGTCGATGACCAGATGTCTGCGCGGACGATGCTGCGTCACGTCATCGAAGACATCGCACCGGAGTTGAAGGTCTATGACTTCGGTGACCCGCTCGACGCGCTTGCCTGGTGCGAAGCCGGACGCGTGGATCTGCTGCTGCTCGACTATCGCATGCCGGGCATGGACGGCCTGGAGTTCGCACGCCGTCTACGGCGGCTGCCAAGCCATCGCGATATTCCGATCATCCTGATCACCATCGTCGGTGACGAACCGATTCGTCAGGCCGCACTGGAAGCCGGCGTGATCGACTTCCTGGTCAAGCCGATCCGCCCGCGCGAACTGCGCGCGCGCTGCGCCAATTTGCTGCAGCTGCGTCAGCAGAGCGAAAGCGTCAAGCAACGCGCGCTGTCGCTGGAACAGCGCCTGCTGGCCAGCATGAACGAGGTCGAAGAGCGCGAACGCGAAACCTTGTCGCGGCTGGCGCGCGCCATCGAGTACCGCGATTCGGGCACCAGCGCGTTTCTGGAGCGCATGTCGCACGTGGCCGGCCTGATCGCCGAGCAACTCGGCCTGTCGGAAGAAGAGGTGCGCATCATCGAGATGGCCGCACCGCTGCACGACATGGGCAAGATCGCCATTCCCGATGCGGTGCTGCTCAAGCCGGGCAAGCTCACCGACGACGAGATGAGCATCATGAAGCGGCATCCGCGCATCGGCTACGAGCTGCTCAGCGGCAGCCAGAACCGTTTCATCCAGGTCGGCGCCCTGATCGCGCTACGTCATCACGAACGCTACGACGGCACCGGCTATCCGGATGGACTGGTGGGCGAGGCGATTCCGCTGGAAGCGCGCATCGTGGCGGTGGCCGACGTCTTCGACGCGCTGCTGTCGCCGCGCCCGTACAAGGAGGCCTGGACCATGGACGCCGCGCTGGCCTATCTCTACGCACAGCGCGGTCGCCTGTTCGACCCACGCTGCGTGGATGCGCTGCTACGCGGCCGCGCGCAGCTGGATCAGATCTGCGGCGAGTTCTCGACCGCATCGGCACGACCCGGGGTGTGAAGTGAAGGCGGTGCTTGGCCAGCTGCGCGCTCGACTCGCCCGGCGTGCCGACAGCGAGCATGGTCAGGCGCTGGTGCGCATCGTGTTGATTCTGCTGATCCTGGTCTATGCGCTGACCTTCGCTCAGCAGTGGCAGGTCTCCAGGCACCAGCTGCAGCAGCTGTTCTGCCTGATCGCAATCGGTCAGGGGATGGCGCTGGTGCTCTTTGGCTGGATTGTTGCAAACCCACAGCGCTCGCATCTGCGTCGCACGCTAGGGATGCTGTCCGATTACGGCTTGATCGGGCTGGCGATGACCTGGATGGGGGCGCCAATGGCATTCTTGTATGTCGTGTTGCTTTGGATAACGATCGGCAATGGGCTGCGGTTCGGTAGCGAGGCCCTGCACAACGCGGTGGCCATGGCCACGCTCAGCTTCGGCGCAACGCTGGCCAACAGTAGCTATTGGCAGGGTCGGCTTGGCTTGGCGATCGCGCTGCTGGGTGCGTTGATCGTCATTCCTATGTCATTGTTGCGTACGCTGCGCGAGCACGACCAGGCGATCATTGAGCCACCGCCCGCTGCAGGTATCGACGCTGCGACGCAGCACGGAAGGATCCCAACCCCATCGACGCCACCGCGCGTCTGAGGCGTCTATGAAGTTTCCACTGCCATGGTTGAAGCAACGTCTGTCAGGACGGGCGGACACGGAGCACGCGCAAAATCTGGTCCGTATCATCATCACCACCCTGTTTATTTCTTACCTGGGCTGGCGCTACCAACATACGCACGGCGACACGCTGGTTGCCACTTGGTTGATCCTGGTGGGCGAACTGGTGGTGTCGCTTGGCCTGATGGTGGCGATCCTGCTGCGACCGCAGGTGTCCCACACGCGGCGCCTGATCGGCATGCTGCTGGATTACACCTGCACCGGTGCCATCATGGCGATCCAGGGCGAGCCTGCCTCACCGTTGTACGCAGTGTGCATGTGGGTAACCATCGGCAACGGTCTGCGCTACGGCAGCAACTATCTGCGCGCCGCTACGGCAATGGGCAGCCTGTGCTTCCTCAGCGCCATCCTGATTTCACCCTATTGGAAAGCCAATCCATACCTGAGCTGGGGCTTGTTGCTGGGCCTGATCGCCGTGCCGCTGTACTTCGATTCGCTGTTGCGTGCGATGACACGGGCGGTGCGCGAGGCGCGTCATGCCAATCAGGCCAAGAGCCGTTTTCTGGCCAATATGAGTCACGAATTCCGCACGCCGCTCAATGGGCTGTCGGGCATGACCGAAGTGCTGGCAACCACGCGCCTGGATGCTGAGCAGAAGGAGTGCGTCAACACCATCCAGGCGTCGGCACGCAGCCTGCTCTCGCTGGTCGAAGAAGTGTTGGACATTTCAGCGATCGAGGCCGGCAAGATTCGCATCGACCAGCGCGATTTTTCGCTGCGTGAGCTACTCGGCGCGATTGGACTGATCCTGCAGCCGCAGGCCAGGGCGCGAGGCTTGCACTACAGCACCCAGGTTGCTGCCGACGTTCCCGATTTGCTTAAGGGTGACGCTGGCCATCTGCGGCAGGTACTGCTCAACATCGTGGGCAATGCCGTCAAATTCACCGAGCAAGGCCATGTGCTGCTGCGGATCACGCGAGTGTCCGCCGGCAGTGCACTGCGACTGCGGTTCGATGTGGAAGACACCGGCATCGGGGTGCCGCTGGATATGCGGTCGCGGCTGTTCGACGCGTTCGAGCAGGCCGACGTTGGCCTGTCGCGGCGTTATGAGGGGACCGGGCTTGGCACCACCATCGCCAAGGGGTTGGTGGAGGCAATGGGCGGCAGCATCGGGTTCAAGGAGAACCAGCCCAGCGGTAGCGTGTTCTGGTTCGAACTGCCGATGGCGATCGGCGCACCTGTGCAGGCGGCACCCGCACAGGTGTCTGGCGGCGCACTCGTGGGAACGCAAGACGAACTGGAAGCCTCCAACGTCATCGCGTTCTCCAATCCATTTCTGCGTCATCGCGCGCGCGTGCGCAGCATGCGCATGTTGGTGGCCGACGACCACGAAGCAAACCGCATGGTGTTGCAGCGGTTGCTGGAAAAGGCCGGGCACAAGGTGAGGTGCGTCAACGGCGCCGAGCAGGTGCTGGACGCAATGGCTGAAGAAGATTTCGATGCGGTCATCGTCGATCTGCACATGCCGGGCATGAGTGGTCTGGACATGCTCAAGCAATTACGGGTAATGCAGGCCAGCGGAATGCGTTACACCCCGGTTGTGGTACTGAGTGCCGATGTCACGCCCGACGCGATTCGTACATGCGAACAAGCCGGCGCGCGTGCGTTCTTGGCCAAGCCGGTTGTTGCAGCGAAGTTGCTGGATACCTTGGCCGATCTGGCTGTCAGTACGCGGCCCTTGGTCACGCCGACAACAAGTGTGCAGATCCCGGACATGTTCGATGGTGTGCTCGATGCCAGTGTGCTGGACGAGCTGGCTGCATTGGGTATGGGAGATGAGTTCGAACACCAGTTCGTGCGTCAGTGCCTGGAAGACGCGCAGAACTGCGTCGGTGCGATCGAGCGTGATGGAACCCGTTCGGATTGGGAGCAGTTGCGTGAGAGCGCGCATGCATTGCGTGGCGTTGCCAGCAACCTGGGTCTGGCGCAGGTTGCCGGTAGCGGGGGCGAATTGATGCGCATGGCCGACTGGCAATTGCAGGCAGAGTGGCGGCAGCGGCTGTCTGCGTTGCGCGGCCAATTGCAGGCCGGAAAGGACGCACTCGACGCACGCGTGAAGCGTGCCAAGGACGAAGAGTGCTCCCCCCGTAATAGCGAATAGCGCGGCCGGCGCATCAGCCGGCATCGAGTCCCGAGCGGCGCGACTGCGCTCGTACCAGCCGGTCCATCGTGCGCAGCGATTTTTCGCCCAACTGCATCGCTGTATCTACCCAGATCTCGGTGATGCGCATCATCTCTTCCAGCGGTACGGCGGTGGTCATTTCGCGTACCTGCTGCATCGCTGCCCATGCGTGCGGCGTACGCTTGCTCTCACGGATCACCTGTTCCACTGCAGCCACACCCTGGCCGCGTGGGACCACGCGATCAATCAGCCCCAGGGCGAGCAGTTCTTCAGCCGAGTACAGATTGCCATTGAGCATGATCCGCTGCGCCAATTGCGGGCTGACGCGCTGGCACATGAAAGAGTAGGCACCCATGCCCGGGAACAGATCGAACAGGACTTCGGGCAGCCCCATCATCACGCCTTCCTCGGCAATGATGGTATGGCAGCTCAATGCCGCCTCGAAACCGCCGCCCAGCGCATTGCCCTGGACCAGAGCGATGCTGTGCGCACGTGCGCCGAGGCCAACGTGAAACGCGTGCACCCCGCGTACGCAGCGCTGCGCGTAGTCGAGCAAGCGGGCGCGATCGCCTTCGCGAATCAACTGGCAGAACAGCGCCAGATCACCGCCAAGGTTGAAAACGTCGCTGTCCGATGCCAACACCACGTGTGGGGACGTCGCACCGGCATGGAGAAGGCGCTGGCCGAGGTCGACCTGGTAGCCGGTAATGTCGTCGACCAGGCGCGAAGAGAAGCAGGCGCGACCTGGATTTATGTCCAGATTGGCATGCATGTGAATCCAGTAGACGTCGCGTTGCAGTTCTTCGATGACGCGTAGGGTGGAACCGATCGTGGTGCGAACAAAAGGTTGAACTGCAGACATGGTGGTTCTCCGTGAAGACCGTCCGGCCGGCCGCCTTACGGACGGAGAGTGAGAGGAACGAGGAGCGTGCGCCGACCGCTGATTCTATGCGTGCAAAAGCAAACGCCCGCAAGGCCTTGCGGCATTGCGGGCGTCGAGTGACGGCCGGATGGTCTCGATCCTGCGATGGCAGGTAGGATTACCCCTTCGGCGCGTCCCGCAGCTCGCGGCGCAGAATCTTGCCGACGTTGGTTTTCGGCAATTCCTTGCGGAATTCGATCACGCGCGGCTGCTTGTAGCCGGTCAGGTTGGCGCGGCAATGCGCCTTCACGGCGTCGGCAGTCAGGGCAGGGTCCTTCTTGACGATGACGGCCTTGACGATCTCGCCGGACTTTTCGTCCGGCACGCCCACGGCCGCCACTTCCAGCACGCCGGGCATCTCGGCGATCACGTCTTCGATCTCGTTCGGGTAGACGTTGAAGCCGGAGACCAGAATCATGTCCTTCTTGCGATCGACGATGTAGACGAAGCCTTGCTCGTCCATGCGGGCGATATCGCCGGTGTGCAGCCAGCCCTCGGCGTCCATGACCTTGGCGGTTTCTTCGGGTTTCTTCCAATAGCCCTTCATCACCTGCGGGCCCTTGATGCACAGCTCGCCGATCTCTCCCTGCGGCAGCACGGCGCCGGCGTCGTCCTTGATGCAGGCATCGGTGGACGGAATCGGCAGGCCGATCGAGCCGTTGTAGTCCTTCAGATCCATCGGGTTGATGCAGGCGGCCGGCGAGGTCTCGGTCAGGCCGTAGGCCTCGACCAGTGTCAGGCCGGTGACCTTCTTCCAGCGTTCGGCGACCGAGCGTTGCACCGCCATGCCGCCGCCGAGGGTCATCTTGAGCGACGAGAAATCGACCTGGTCGAAACCGGGCGTATTGAGCAAGCCATTGAACAGCGTGTTGACCCCAGTGAAGGCGGTGAAGCGGGTCTTCTTCAATTCCTTGACGAAGCCGGGCATGTCGCGCGGATTGCTGATCAGGTGATTGCAGCCGCCGATCTTCATGAAGACCAGCCCGTTCGCCGTCAGCGCGAATATGTGGTACAGCGGCAGCGCGGTGATCACCACCTCGGCGCCTTCTTCCAGCTTGCCGGTGCCGGCCAGCCACTGGTGCGCCTGCTGCATGTTGGCGACCAAGTTGCGGTGGGTGAGCATTGCGCCCTTGGCCACGCCGGTGGTGCCGCCGGTGTATTGCAGGAAGGCGATGTCGTCGGACTCGATCTGCAGCGTCGGAACTTTGTGCTTGCGGCCCAGCGCGAGCGCTTCACGGAAACGGATCGCGCCCTTGAGGCGATACTCCGGCACCAGCTTCTTGACGTACTTGACGACGAAGTTGACCACCGCCGCTTTCGGGAAGCCGAGCATGTCGCCCAGCCCGGTGGTGATCACCTGCTTGACCGGGGTGTCGGCGATGACCTGCTGCACGGTGGTGCCGAAGTTGTCGATGACCACCAGTACGCTGGCGCCGGAGTCGATCAGCTGATGCTTCAGCTCGCGTGGGGTGTACAGCGGATTGACATTGACCACGGTCAGACCGGCCCGCAGGATGCCGAACGTGGCGACCGGGTACTGCAGGCAGTTGGGCATCATCAAGGCGACGCGGTCGCCTTTTTTCAACTGCAATTCGCCAAGCAGATAGGCGGCAAATTGCTCGACCAGCTGATCGGCTTCGCGGTAGGTGATGGTCTTGCCGAAGCTGTGATACGCGGGGCGATCGGCGAAGCGCGCGACCGACGTGGCGAACACCTCCGCAACGGTGCGGAACTGCTCAAGATCGATCTCGGCGGCGACGCCGGCCGGATAACTCTGTAACCAAGGACGTGCCTGATTCATCTGCCCCCTCCAGGGTGTTCGGTGCGTGACGCGGTGTGTTCCACGGCACGACTGCAAGTGGCAGCATACCGTCATGCATGTAAAAGGCGAAGTGTGATGCAGGGCAGCATTCAACTGCGATGGCGCTACTGGCTCGCCGTGCTGTGCATGCTTGCGCTGATCGGTTGCGCGCGGCCTGCGCCGGAACAACGCTTGCGCGCGACGCTTGAACAACTGCAGCAGGCGATCGAAGCACGCGAGATCGGCGATGCGATGGCGCCGGTGGCCGAGGATTTCGTCGGCGAACAAGGACTGGACGCAGCCGGTCTGCGGCGATTGATGCAGCTGCAGATGCTGGGCAATCAAAAGATCGGCGTGACCTTGGGGCCGGTGGATGTGCAGCTGCGCGGTGACACCGCAAGCGTGCGTTTCACTGCGTTGCTGACCGGTGGCAGCGGGCGCTGGCTACCCGAGCAGGCGCAGACGTATGAGGTGACCACCGGCTGGCGATTGCAGGGCGGCGACTGGCAGCTGTATCACGCGCAGTGGGAACCGACCGGGCGTTGAGCGCTCGCCTGAAACGACACTCCCGCCAAGCGGCGGGAGTGTCGTTGAACGCGTAAAGCGCAATGCGCTGTGCGATCAGGCCGCCTTGCGTGCAGCCAATTGGCGCAGTACGTACTGCAACAAACCACCGTGCTTGAAGTACTCCACTTCCTTGGGCGTGAGCAGCAGCACCTTGACCTGGAACTGCTTGACGCTGCCGTCGGACTTCTTGGCATCGACGGTGGCGCGACGGCTGGCGCCATCTTGCAGCCCGGTGATGTCCAAGACCTCGGAGCCATCCAGACCCAGCGTCTGCGCGTTTTCGTTCTCCAGGAACTGCAGCGGCAGCACGCCCATGCCGACCAGGTTGGAGCGATGGATGCGCTCGAAGCTCTCGGCGATCACCGCCTTGACGCCGAGCAGGTTGGTGCCCTTGGCCGCCCAGTCGCGCGACGAGCCGGTGCCGTATTCCTTACCGGCCAGCACCACCAGCGGCACGCCATCGGCCTTGTACTTCACTGCCGCGTCGTAGATCGCCAGCTTTTCCGGCTGGCCACCGTCGGCGGGGTAATACAGCGTGTTGCCGCCTTCTTCGCCACCGAACATCAGGTTCTTGATGCGGATGTTGGCAAAGGTGCCGCGCACCATCACATCGTCGTTGCCGCGGCGGCTGCCGTAGCTGTTGAAGTCGGCCGGCTGCACGCCGCGCTCCTGCAGGAAGCGACCCGCCGGCGAATCCTTCTTGATGTTGCCGGCCGGGGAGATGTGGTCGGTGGTGATCGAGTCGCCGAACAGGCCCATGATGCGCGCGCCGTGCACGTCCTCGACGTGGCCCACCTGCATGGTCATGCCGTCGAAGTAGGGTGGGTTCTTGATGTAGGTCGAGGCCGCGTCCCATTCGTACAGCGCGCCATCCGGGGAGGCAATGGTGTTCCAGCGGCTGTCGCCCTTGAAGACATCCGCATAGTTCTGCTTGAACATCTCCGGGCCAACGGTGGCGGCGATGGTGTCGCCGATTTCCTTGTTGCTCGGCCAGATGTCGCGCAGATAGACCGGCTGCCCGTCGCTACCGGTGCCCAACGGGTCGGTAGTGAGGTTGATGTCGGTGGTGCCAGCGATCGCGTATGCCACCACTAGCGGCGGCGAGGCGAGGTAATTCATCTTCACTTCGGGATGCACGCGGCCTTCGAAGTTGCGGTTGCCCGACAACACCGAGGACACCACCAGGTCGTCCTTGGCGATCGCCGCCGACACATCGTCCGGCAGCGGGCCGGAGTTGCCGATGCAGGTGGTGCAGCCATAGCCGACCACGTAGAAGCCCAGCGTTTCCAGATCGGCCAGCACGCCGGCCTTGCTCAGATAATCGGTGACCACGCGCGAGCCCGGCCCGAGCGAGGTCTTCACCCACGGCTGTGCCTTCAGGCCCTTGGCTGCCGCGTTACGCGCCAGCAGGCCGGCACCGAGCATCACCGCCGGGTTGGAGGTGTTGGTGCACGAGGTAATCGCCGCAATGACGACCGAGCCATCGCGCAGCTGCCAGCCGGCGCCGCTGTCGTTGGAGGCTTCGGCTTGCGAGGCCTTGGCGCCGACTGCGGTGCCGCCGCCGCCTTCGTTCTTCAGGCGGTCTTCCTGTTTGATATCGGTCAGGCGCTTGCTGCGCGCATCGACGAACGGCTTGAGGCTCTCGCGGAAGTTGGTCTGCATGTCTTCCAGCAGCACCCGATCCTGCGGCCGCTTGGGGCCAGCCAGCGAGGGCTTGACCTCACCCATGTCCAGCTCCAGCGTGGCGCTGTACTGCGCCTGCGGGGTGTTCACGTCGTGCCACAAACCCTGCGCCTTTGCGTAGGCCTCGACCAGCGCAATCTGTTCCTCGCTGCGGCCTGACAGGCGCAGATAGGTCAGCGATTCTTCGTCGACCGGGAAGATGCCGCAGGTGGCGCCGTATTCCGGTGCCATGTTGCCGATGGTGGCGCGATCGGCCAGCGGCAGATGCTGCAAGCCTTCGCCGTAGAACTCGACGAACTTGCCGACCACCCCGGCCTTGCGCAGCATCTGGGTGACGGTGAGCACCAGATCGGTGGCGGTGGCGCCTTCGGGCATCTTGCCGCTGAGCTTGAAGCCGACCACCTGCGGAATCAGCATGGAGGACGGCTGCCCCAGCATTGCGGCCTCGGCCTCGATGCCGCCCACGCCCCAGCCCAGCACGCCGATGCCGTTGATCATGGTGGTGTGGCTGTCGGTGCCGAACACGGTGTCCGGGTACGCAATCTGCGTCCCGTCCTTGTGCGCGCTCATCACCACGCGCGCCAGGTTTTCCAGGTTCACCTGGTGGACGATGCCGGTGTTGGGCGGCACCACCTTGAAGTTTTCGAACGCCTTCTGGCCCCAGCGCAGGAAGCCGTAACGTTCCTGGTTGCGCTGGAATTCGATCTTGCCGTTGAGGTCGAGCGCATCGGCCGAGCCGAACACATCCACCTGCACCGAGTGGTCGATGACCAGTTCGGAGGGAATCTGCGGGTTGATCTGGTCGGCATTGCCGCCGAGCTTGACCACCGCATCGCGCATCGCTGCCAGGTCGACCACGCACGGCACGCCGGTGAAGTCCTGCAGCACCACGCGGGCCGGCATGAAGGCGATTTCGATATCGGGCTCGGCCTTCGGGTCCCATTTTGCGACCGCCTCGATGTGATCCTTGCCGACGGTGACACCGCCGTCTTCATGCCGGAGCAGGTTCTCCAGCAGGATCTTCATGGAATAGGGCAGGTGGCCGATATCGAAGCGCTCGCCCAGCTTTGGCAGGCTGTAGTACTCGTAGCGCTTGCCGTGGACCTCAAGCGAGGTGCGGGTGGAAAAGGAATCGCTCATGCATCACTCCTATGGCTGCAGGCTGTAGGTCTGTTTGGAACAGTGTGACCAATTCAGTGTGTACGTTCGGTTGCAGGACAGGGTATGTGGCCTTGAGTACGACAAGTCAAGTATGTAAAATCGGCGCATACTTTCTGCCGGGGTCACCTCCATGGAAGCCACAGTTGCCGAACGCGGGCAGATCACGCTGCCCAAGGCCGTGCGCGATGCCCTGGGCCTGACCAAGGGCACCACACTCAAGATCGAGCTCGACGGCGGGCGCATCATCCTGCGCAAGGACGTCAGCGAGGCGCTGCGCAAGGTGCGCGGCAAGTTCAAGCTGGTGGACGGGCTGACCAGCACCGACGAGGCGATGCGCGCCATCCGCGGCCGCGCCCCCGGGGATCCGTTCGACCCATGATCGCCCTGGATTCCTCGGTGTTGCTCGACATCCTGGTCGGCGATGCGGTCTACGGCGAGGTGTCGGAGATCTGCATCGGCGATGCGCTGGCGCGCGACGAGGTGGTGGTCTGCGATGCGGTGGTGGCCGAGGTGCTGGCCATGCTCGATACCCAGGTCGACCTGATGGAAACCCTGGCCTCGATCGGGGTGCGTTACGAAGCCACCCAGGAAGCGGCGGCGGTGCGCGCCGGCCATATGAACAAGCGCTTCCGCGCGCGCGGCGGCAAACGCGAGCGGGTGGTGGCCGATTTCCTGATCGGCGCCCACGCGCTGCTCCAGTGCGACGGGTTGATCACCCGCGACGAGGGCTTTTTCCGCGACTACTTCAAGGGTTTGAAGATCGTTGTTCCCAAACCCGCAAGCTGATCCACGTTTCGCGTCTACACATTCACTGTTGTCTTTCGGAGAATCCGCATGTTGGAAGCCTACCGCCACCACGTTGCAGAGCGCGCTGCGCTCGGTATCCCGCCGCTGCCGCTGACCGCGCAGCAGACCGCCGAGGTCATCGAGCTGCTGAAGGCTCCACCGGCGGGCGAAGAAGAATTCCTGGTCGAGCTGCTCAGCCAGCGCGTGCCGGCTGGCGTGGATGATGCCGCCAAGGTCAAGGCTTCGTACCTGGCTGCGGTGGCCTTCGGCACCGAGAAAACCGCGCTGATCAGCCCGACGCGTGCAACCGAGCTGCTCGGCACCATGCTAGGTGGCTACAACATCCAGCCGCTGATCGACCTGCTCGACAACACCGAGCTGGGCGCCACCGCCGCCGAAGCGCTCAAGCACACCTTGCTGGTGTTCGACGCCTTCCACGACGTGCAGGAAAAGGCCGAAGCCGGTAATGCGCATGCCAAGGCCGTGCTGCAGAGCTGGGCCGACGCCGAGTGGTTCACCAGCAAGCCGGAAGTGCCGCAGAGCATGACCGTCACCGTGTTCAAGGTGCCGGGCGAGACCAACACCGACGACCTGTCGCCGGCCCCGGATGCGACCACGCGCCCGGACATCCCGCTGCATGCGCTGGCGATGCTGAAGAACAAGCGCGACGGCGCGGCCTTCGAGCCGGAAGAAGACGGCAAGCGCGGCCCGATCCAGGCCATCGCCGATCTCAAGGACAAGGGCCATCTGGTCGCCTACGTGGGCGATGTGGTCGGTACCGGTTCCTCGCGCAAGTCGGCGACCAACTCGGTGCTGTGGTGGACCGGCGAGGACATTCCGTTCATTCCGAACAAGCGCTTCGGCGGCGTGTGTTTGGGCAGCAAGATCGCCCCGATCTTCTACAACACGATGGAAGACGCCGGCGCGTTGCCGATCGAGCTGGACGTGTCGCAGATGGAGCACGGCGATGTGGTCGAGCTGCGTCCGTATGACGGCAAGGCGCTGAAGAACGGGCAGGTGATCGCCGAGTTCGCGATGAAGTCGGACGTGCTGTTCGACGAAGTGCGCGCCGGTGGCCGCATTCCGCTGATCGTCGGCCGCGGCCTGACCGCCAAGGCGCGCGAGTTCCTGGGCCTGCCGGCCTCGGACCTGTTCCGCCTGCCGATGGACCCGCCGGATACCGGCAAGGGCTTCTCGCTGGCGCAGAAGATGGTCGGCCGCGCCTGCGGCTTGCCGGAAGGCCAGGGCATGCGCCCGGGTACCTATTGCGAGCCGAAGATGACCTCGGTGGGCTCGCAGGACACCACCGGCCCGATGACGCGCGACGAGCTCAAGGACCTGGCCTGCCTGGGCTTCTCGGCCGACCTGGTGATGCAGTCGTTCTGCCACACCGCCGCTTATCCGAAGCCGGTCGACGTCAAGACCCACCACACCTTGCCGGAGTTCATCTCCACCCGTGGCGGCGTGTCGCTGCGTCCGGGCGATGGCGTGATCCATAGCTGGCTCAATCGCATGCTGCTGCCCGACACCGTCGGTACCGGTGGCGACTCGCACACGCGTTTCCCGATCGGCATTTCGTTCCCGGCCGGCTCCGGCCTGGTGGCCTTCGCCGCCGCCACCGGTGTGATGCCGCTGGACATGCCCGAGAGCGTGCTGGTGCGCTTCAAGGGTGAGATGCAGCCGGGTGTGACCCTGCGTGACCTGGTCAACGCGATCCCGCTGTACGCGATCAAGGACGGTCTGCTGACCGTGGCCAAGCAGGGCAAGAAGAACATCTTCTCCGGCCGCATCCTGGAAATTGAAGGCCTGCCGAACCTGAAGGTGGAACAGGCGTTCGAGCTGTCCGATGCCTCGGCCGAGCGTTCGGCGGCCGGTTGCACCGTGCACCTGGACAAGGCGCCGATCATCGAATACCTGACCAGCAACATCACCCTGCTGCGCTGGATGATTGCCGAAGGCTATGCCGATGCGCGCACGTTGGGCCGCCGCATCAAGAAGATGGAAGAGTGGCTGGCCGATCCGCAGCTGCTGCAGCCCGATGCCGACGCCGAGTATGCCGCCGTCATCGAGATCGACCTGGCCGACATCCACGAGCCGATCGTGGCGTGCCCGAACGACCCGGACGACGTCAAGACGCTGTCCGACGTGGCCGGTGCGGCGATCGACGAGGTGTTCATCGGTTCGTGCATGACCAACATCGGTCACTTCCGTGCCGCCGCCAAGTTGCTGGAAGGCAAGCGTGATATCCCGACCCGCTTGTGGGTTGCGCCGCCGACCAAGATGGACGCCTCCGAGCTGACCAAGGAAGGCCATTACGGCACCTTCGGCGCGGCCGGTGCACGCATGGAAATGCCGGGCTGCTCGCTGTGCATGGGCAACCAGGCGCAGGCACGCGAGGGCGCCACGGTGTTCTCCACCTCCACGCGTAACTTCCCGAATCGTCTTGGTCGCAACACCAACGTATATCTGGGTTCGGCAGAGTTGGCCGCGATCTGCTCGCGTCTGGGTCGCATCCCGACCAAGGATGAGTACATGGCCGATGTGGGCGTGATCAAGACCAGTGGCGATCAGATCTACCGCTACATGAACTTCGATCAGATCCAGGAATATCAGGATGTGGCCGATACCGTCGCTGCCTGATCCAGCTGCTTGATCTCGTGTTCGAAAACGCCCGGCAATGCCGGGCGTTTTCGTTATTCGGGTGGTCACTTCGCTTTGCCTGCACGATGCCGGAAGTTAAAGCCAATAGCAGTTAACTCGCCTGTCGCGTTGCAACAAAAATCTGAAGTGCAGGGGACTAGAGTGGCGCCGCTCCCATGGCTCTCATGATTTCCAATGCCTATTTGCACGATCGCTGGTCAAACGCTGCACTACGCACAATACGGTCAAGGGTTTCCGGTTCTGCTTGGCCACAGCTACCTCTGGGATGCGGCCATGTGGCAGCCGCAGATTCATGCGCTCTCGCAGCACTATCGGGTCATCGTTCCCGAGCTGTGGCGACATGGGCAATCGGCGGCGCTGCCGGCGGGCACGCAGACGGTTGGCGATCTTGCCGAGCAGATGCTGCTATTGCTGGATGCGCTGGAACTGCCGCAATGCGCGGTGGTCGGTCTGTCGGTCGGCGGCATGTGGGGCGCAGAGCTTGCGTTGCGCGCGCCGGAGCGTGTGCGCAGCCTGGTGCTGATGGACACGTTTCTGGGCGCCGAGCCGCAGGCGACGCAGACGCGCTATTTCGGCTTGCTCGATGCCATCGAAGCGGCGGGGGAGATCACGCCTGCGTTGATCGAGGCAATCGTGCCGATCTTTTTCCGTCCCGGTATCGATCCGAGCTCTGCGTTGCCGGCTGCGTTTGCACAACGATTGGCGGCGATGTCGGCCGAGCAGCTGCGCGCATCGGTGGTGCCGTTGGGCCGGTTGATCTTCGGGCGTGCCGATCGGTTGGAGGCGTTGTCGGCGCTGAACCCCGCAAACACGTTCTTGCTGGGCGGCGAATACGATATTCCGCGCCCGCCTGAAGAGTTGTGGCTGATGGCCGAGGTGATCGGCTGCGATTACGAGTTGGTGCCCGATGCCGGGCATATCGCGTCGCTGGAGAATCCGGCGTTCGTCACTGCGCAGTTGTTGGGTTGGTTGAAGCGCACGGTGGGGCAAGGTGTTGGCATGAATGCCGCGATGTACGCTTGAATGCCGCGCTCGGAAGGATGGTCCCAAGCGACGTAGGTCGGGCGCGCGGTGTCCTCACCGCTCGCGGGACACGCCGCAAGTACGTCCATGTAGGCTCGGTGGCGGCATCCATGCCGCCACACGGTCCCGCAAGCGGTGAGGACACCGAACCAGGGAGTTGGTCGGTGGTTGGATGAAAGCCTGCCTGTAATCGCGTTGCGTTTTGCGTTGCGAAGCTGATCGGCCGCGGCGTTATCCGAACACCGCGCGTCATGCATCGCTTGCACCACGCACACCGATCATCTCCACTGGTCCTTGCCCGCCCACCGTCGCGGGACCTTATGCGGCGTGGATGCCGCGTAAGAGCCTACACGGACGTACTTGCGGCGTGTCCCGCGATGGTGGGCGGGCAAGGGCCCTGCAGCCAACGACCCTACGGGCAAGGACCCTGCAGCCAAGCCACAGATAGACCGCTCTGCAGCCTACGCATGCATAGCTTCCAAGCGTCCGAAGATAATCGAGATCTCACGGCCTTGAAGCGGCTGACAAAACGTCGCGAGCACGGGGCGTCTGGGCGTGGACGGCGCACTCAAAACTGGCATGTACGCGTGGTACATACCGCATCGTGCAATAGCGGCGCCCTTCTGATGGCCACGAAGCACATGTGTTAGCCGCGCTAAGGCTGCGCGCCCAACCAGGCTTCCAACGCCGCAGCCGGCAACGGCCGCGAGAACAGATAGCCCTGCAGCACTTCGCAGCCCAGGTCGGCGAGGAACAAGCGCTGCGCTTCGTTTTCCACCCCTTCGGCAACCACATGCTTGCGCAGATGCTCGCCGATGCGCAGCACCGAGGTGGTGAGCGCGCGAGCGTCTTCGCTGTGTTCGATATCGCGCACGAAGCTCATGTCCAGCTTGAGTTCGTCGATCGGCAGGCGGTGCAGATGGCTCAGGCTGGAATAGCCGGTGCCGAAGTCGTCCAGCGACAACGAGATGCCGGCTTCGCGGATGGCATGCAGGTTTTCCAGCACGCCGGGTTGCCCGGAGAGCATCACGCTTTCGGTCATTTCCAACGTGAGATCGGAGGGCAGCACGCCCATGTCGGCGATGAGTCTGAGCAGGTCGCTGAGCATGCGCGGACTTTCGAAACTGCTGGCCGACAGATTCACCGATACACGGGCCACCGGCACGCCGCGTTGGCGCCAGTCAGCGACCTGCTGGCAGGCGCGGCGCAATACCCAATCATTGAGCTGCGGCATCATGCCTTGTTCTTCGGCCACGGGCAGAAACCGTGCCGGCGACACCGCGCCGAGTTGCGGGTGGTTCCAGCGCAGCAGTGCTTCCACGCCATACAGCGCATGCGGTGCGGCGCTGTGCAGCTGCGGTTGATAGTGCAGTTGCAACTGATCGCGGCCGATGGCCTGGCGCAGCTCCGCTTCCAGCGCAACGCGCTCCTGCGCCATGCGATTCATGTCGGCGCTGAAGAAGCGGAAGCGTCCGCCGCCTTCCTGCTTGGCGCGATTCATCGCCAGATCGGCATGCCGCAACAGGATATTGATGTCGCGACCGTCCTCGGGAAACATCGCCACGCCCACGCTGGCAGACGGATGCACGGTCATATGGCCGACCGGCAACGGCACGGCGATGGTGCAGAGCAGACGCTCCGCTGCGGCACTGGCCTGTTCGGCACTGCATTGCGGCAGGGCGAGCGCGAATTCGTCGCCGGCCAGGCGCGCCAGCATGGCGGTGGCGGTAAGTTGTTCGCCAATGCGTAATGCGATGTCGCGCAACAGGCCATCGCCTGCGGCATGGCCCTGGCTGTCATTGATCAGCTTGAAGCGGTCGATGTTGATGAACATCAAAGCGGCCGGTTCGCTGGCGTATTCGGCCTGCGTCAATGCCTGCTCGGCGCGTGCGCTGAACATGATGCGGTTGGGCAGGCCGGTCAGCGCATCGTAGAACGCGAGTTGATGCACGCGTTGGCGGATCTGTTCGCGTTCCAGCGCCAGCGTACACAACTGTTGGCACAGATCGGTGAGCCGCACATGCCAGGCATCGGCACGTTGCGCCTTGCGGTAATACAGCGCGAAGGTGCCGAGTACGCGCGAGCTGTTGGAGCGGATCGGCGTGCTCCAGCAGGCGCGCAAGCCCATCGGCAGCAGCAGGTCGCGGTACGGCGCAAACAACGGGTCGGTGGCGATGTCTTCCACCATGACCGCGCGCCCACGCCAGGCCGCGGTGCCGCAGGCGCCTGCACCGGGCGCGATCTTCAACCCGTTGACCGCATCGGCGTATTCGGGCGGCAGGCTGGGGGCGGCCAGCGAATGCAGACAGCCCTGGTTGTCCGCACTCATCACCGTGGCCAGCACGTCCGGTGCGATGCGTTCGACCTCGGTGCAGATCAAGGTCATCACCTCGATCAGCGGACGCTCCTGCACCAGCGCCTCAAGCACACGGTGCTGCAGCACCTCGTGCATCTTGGTGTCGGTAATGTCGGTCAGCACCGCCACGTAATGCGATGGGTTGTGCCTGGCGTCGTAGATCGGATTGAAGTTGAGCGAGATCCACAGCGGCGTGCCGTCCTTGCGATAGACCAGCAGGTCGGCCTGGGTCTGCTGCAAGGCGTCGGCGCGATCGCGGATGCGCGCAACCTCGCTCTGATCGCTGTGCGCGCGGGTGAGCACGTCCGAGGGACGCTTGCCGACCAGTTCGGCCTCGGTATAGCCGAACATGCGCTGGAAGCCGTCGTTGGCATACAGCAGGTGCGATTGCAGATCGCAGATCAGGATCGCACTGCTGCTGCCATCCAGCGCTTCGGCCAACAGGCGCGAGCGCGTGGCATCGGGGCGTTCGTCGGGTTTGACCATGCCGGCAGTGACCGGGCCGGCCTTGATCGACGGTGTGTCGAGTGCGCCAAGTGCTGTCGCGCTATCTACCGTTGAATCCGCAGCAGCGACCGACGTGGTTCCCGGTGCGCCGGGAACCTCCGCCTGGTCGGTCGGAGACGGGGGCAGGGCGCTCATGCCGGATCAACGTGCCTGCGCCGACAGCGCGATCAAGCGCTCGGCAACGCGGTCCAGCGGCACCACTTCCTGCGCGGCGCCGAGCTTGTAGGCGGCACCGGGCATGCCCCATACCACGCTGCTGGCTTCGTCCTGCACCAGCGTAGGCGCGCCGGCCTGCAGCATTTCCAGCAGGCCGCGTGCGCCGTCGTCACCCATGCCGGTGAGGATGGCGCCGACCGCGTTCGGGCCGGCGTTGGCGGCAACCGAGCGGAACAGCACGTCCACCGCCGGCTTATGGCGATTGACCGGCGGGCCATCGTCGATGCGGCAGCGCCAGCGGGCACCGTCGCGGATGATGCGCAGATGCTGGCCGCCCGGCGGCAGATAGGCGTGGCCGGGCAGGATCGCTTCGCCATCGCTGGCTTCGCGTACCGACATGGCCGAATGACGATTGAGGCGCTCGGCAAAGGCGGTGCTGAAGCTGGCCGGCAAGTGCTGGGTCATCACCACTGCCGGTGCATCGGCAGGCATGTGTTCGAGCACCACGCGCAGGGCTTCAGTGCCGCCGGCCGAGGCGCCGATGGCGATCAGGCGGTCGGTGGTGCGGAAGCGCAGGGCGCTGCCGGCCACTGGCGCGGACTGCATGTCCAGGGTGACCTTGGGCGCGCTGGGGCGACTGAGCGCGCTGACCTTGGCTTTGGAGGCCATCTTGACCTTGCTGACGATTTCTTCGGCATAACCTTCCAGCCCGCGTGCGACATCGATCTTGGGCTTGGAGATGAAATCTACCGCGCCCAGCGACAAGGCCTGCAAGGTGGTGTCGGCGCCACGCTCGGTCAGCGATGAAATCATCACCACCGGGGTGGGGCGCAGGCGCATGAGGTTTTCCAGGAATACCAGGCCGTCCATGCGCGGCATTTCCACATCCAGCGTGATCACGTCCGGATTGAGGCGTTTGATCTTTTCGCGCGCCAGGATCGGGTCGGCGGCCGAGCCGATCACTTCGATGCCGGCATCGCGCGACAGGATCTCGGTCAGCATCTGACGCACCACCGCCGAGTCGTCGACGATCAATACGCGAACAGGGGTTTCCAGCGTCATTCGAACAACTCCACTCCACCGGTGACCGGTGCTTTGGACAGACGGGCGCGCACGGCAGATTCGGTAGCGGCGACTTCGGCTTCGTGTGCGTGCGGCAACCGCTGCACGACAACGCGTCCGGTCGTCGGGAAGAACCAGACCTTGCGCGGATGGATGCCGCACAGATCTTCGGCAATGATGGGGATGTGCTCGGCCAGCAGATACTGGCGCACGAACTCGGCGTTGCGGGTGCCCACCGGGTTGCTGGTGAAGCCCTTGAGCACGTTGGCGCCACCGAAGACCTTGGCTTCGATCCGCTTGCGATGCGCGCCGCGCTTGAGCATGTCGTTGATCAGCAACTCCATCGCATAACTGCCGTAGCGCGCGGGTGCGCCATCGCCAACCTGGCCTTCCGGCAGCAGGAAATGGTTCATGCCGCCGATCTTCAACACCGGGTCGCGAAGACAGGCCGCAACGCACGATCCCAAGGTGGTCGTCAACGCGGTGTCGTCGTCCACCACCAGGTATTGGGTGGGCAGCAGCTTGGCGGTGATGGTCTGGAACCGCGAATCGCGGTAGCGCATGACATCGTCGACCTGCACAGCGGTACTCATGTAGCGGCTCCCGCGCGCGGAGCGCGCCGATACAGCGTGCGCCCGCACGGCTGGATCAGGTCGGCCGCGTGCAGGTAGTTCTCCGAGTGCCCGGTGTAGAGCAGGCCGTCATCGCCCATGTGGCTGACCAGACGCGACAGAATGCCGCGCTGGGTGGGCTTGTCGAAATAGATCATCACGTTGCGGCAGAACAGCGCCGCATACGGGCCGCCGACGTCGTAGCGTGGCGACAGCAGATTCAACTGCTTGTATTCGATGAGCTGGCGCAGAGCCGGAATGACCCGGCACTTGCCTTCGTTGGGGCCGCTGCCGCGCTGGAAGTACTTGCGCTTGATCGATGCATCCAGCGAGGCGACGCGGTCGATGGCATAGACGCCGCGCGAGGCGGTTTCCAGCACCTGGGTGTCGACGTCGGTGGCGATGATGCTCACCGGCGGGGTCAGCGAGCCGAAGGCTTCGCAGGCGGTGATGGCGATGGAGTAGGGCTCCTCACCGGTGGAGGCCGCACACGACCAGATCTTCAGCGGTGCCTGCGAGGCACGCTTTTGCAATTCTTCGCGCAGCTTGTCGAAGTGATGCGGCTCGCGGAAGAACGAGGTCAGGTTGGTGGTCAGCGCGTTGGTGAACGCTTGCCATTCTTCCTCGTCGTTGCCTGCTTCGAGCTGGTCGATGTAGTCGCGGAAAGAGCGCAGACCGAGCACGCGCAGACGACGCGACAGCCGGCCATACACCATGTCGCGCTTGGCCGGAGCCAGGGCGATGCCGACACGCTGATAGATCAGATCGCAAACGCGTTTGAAATCGCGGTCGCCAAAATCAAATTCGCGTGTGTCTGAAGCGGAAGTCGAGGTGGTCGTCATATCCGTACGCGTCGTTAGCTAGTACTGGATATCGGCCATGTGGTCATGCAACTGAAGCACCAATCTGCGCCGTCGCGGGCGGTTGGGGCCGGTTGCCGAGGATTTGTCCCGCATGACGCTGCGGCTTGGCGCCGGCAGCAGGGGATAATGGCGCAGGTGCGCGTCGCAACAGAGGCAGAAATACACCGTAGAAACACATCGCCCCGGCTTGGCCGGGGCGATGTGGGTGACGACAGTGAATCAGAACTCTTGCCAGTTACCGTCGGCCAGTGCGGCCTGCGGCTTGGCCTGGCGCGAAGGCGCGGCCGTTGCACGCGCAGCCGGTTTGGCAGCGGTCTTGGCTGCGAGCGGACGTGAGGCCACGGCCACCGGGCGCGCGCGTGCGACCGGCGCGGCGGGCTCGTCCAGCTTGAACACCGAGACTGCTTCGGCCAGGTGACCGGCCTGCTCTTCCATCGAGCGTGCGGCGGCAGTGGCTTCTTCCACCAGCGCGGCGTTCTGCTGGGTGGTTTCGTCCATCTGGGTGATGGTCTGGTTGACCTGTTCGATCCCGGTCGACTGTTCCTGCGAAGCGGCAGAGATCTCGCCCATGATGTCGGTGACGCGCTGCACGCTGGCCACGATATCGGCCATGGTCGCGCCGGCCTTGCGCACCAGTGCCGAGCCTTCGGCGACCTTGTGCACGGAGTCGTCGATCAGTCCCTTGATCTCCTTGGCCGCACCGGCCGAACGCTGCGCCAACGTACGCACTTCCGAGGCGACCACGGCAAAGCCGCGGCCCTGTTCGCCGGCACGTGCCGCTTCCACCGCCGCGTTCAAGGCCAGGATGTTGGTCTGGAAGGCGATGCCGTCGATGACGGAGATGATGTCGGCAATCTTCTTGGACGAGGCTTCGATGCCGGACATGGTGGCGACCACCTGCGAGACCACTTCGCCGCCTTGCGAGGCCACACCGGTGGCGCCGATGGCAAGCTGGTTGGCCTGACGGGCGCTTTCGGCGTTCTGCTTCACGGTGGAGGTGAGCTCCTCCATGGAGGCGGCGGTTTCTTCCAGATTGGCTGCCTGCTGCTCGGTACGATGCGACAGATCCTGATTGCCCGAGGCGATCTCGCCGGCCGCCGAGTTGATGGCGGTGGAGGAGACCTTGATGCGCCCGACGATGTCGGCCAGCTGCTCGGCGGTGGCATTGGCATCGTCACGCATCTGCGCGAACACGCCGCTGAATTCGCCGTGCATGCGCACGGTCAGATCGCCACGCGACAGCGCCGACAGCAGCGAGGAAATCTGCTCCAGGCTGGCAGCGTTGGCATCCAGCAAGCCGTTGAGCTGCTGCGCCAGTTGCAGGAAGAAGCCCTGCTTGCCGTCGGTTTCCACCCGGCCGCTCATGTCGCCGCTGGCGGCGGCACGCACGATGCGGGCGACTTCTTCTTCGACCTGGACTTCGATGGTGCGGTCGCGCCATTCGCACACTTCGCCGGTGGTCTCATCGTGCTCATTCTTGATGGCGGTGACGGTCTGCGTCACCACGAACTCGCCGTAGCGCTCTTCGAAGCTGGTGATGCCGTCGCGTTCCAGTGCAGCGACAGCCTTGCGCACGGTCGATTCAGGTAAGCCAAGATAGCTGATGTGCTGGCCGATGATCTTGTTCGCTTCGAAGTCGGACGATGCCAGACGGATGCTGCCTTCGTAATGCGCAACGATCTTCTGGAACGCTTCGTTTGCGTAGATGACGATGCGATCGGTATCGGTAATGAAGGTGCCGGTGGAGGACTTGTCCAGCGCGGTGCGGATACGCAGGTTTTCGTCGGCGATCTTGCGATCGCGCTCGATGCGCTCTTTCAGATCGCGCTGCATGCGCTGCATGGAGCGCATCAATTCGCCCACTTCGTCCTGGCCCTGCACGTTGATCTGGCCGTCCAGCTTGCCGCCGGCGATTTCGGTGGCGGTGGTGACTGCGCCGCGCATGCTCTTGACGATGGAACGTGCAAACAGGAACGCCAGACCCAGGCCGCCGGCGATGCCGAGCAGCAGCACCATCACGGTCAACGAAACCGAGGTGGCATGGACTTTTTCGGCCTTGCTCTTGGCAGCCTGTGCCAGACGGTTGTCTTCGGCGATCAACGCGGCCAGCGAATCCTTGGCCTTGTTGTGCAGGGTGCGGGTCTCGCCGACGAAGGTGTCGACGGCATCGTCGGGCAGATTGAGTTCGAGCATTTCGTTGACGCTGGCGTAGGAGGCCGAGGCCTTCTTCCAGTCGGCCACGAAGCTCGCAAACAGCTTCTTCTGCTCCGGGCTTTCGATCAGGCGGGGATAGCCCTTGATCGTCGCTTCGATTTCGCCATCGAGCCGCTTGGCGCGGAGCTTGGCTTCCTGCTTCACCGCGTCGCTTGCGCGCACCAAACTTTGATAAGAAGCATTACGATATTCGCCGAGCATGCCACGCAGGTCGCCTGCTTCGCGCACGCTGGACATGGTGTTGCCGGCCAGGTCACTGGTGACGTTGTTGAGCGAGGCCAGACCCGAATAAGCGATGATCCCCTGCACCAGCAAGATCAGCAGCACGATGCCGAATGCCAGCATCAGCTTGGGCATCAATTTCAGATTGTTGATCCATTGCATTGACACGATTCCCCGTAGAAGTCAGTCCGCATAAGCGCAAACAGCAGATCGCCACGCGCGAGGGCGTGGCGATGTGCGAGGCGATTACTTGATGGTGGCGAGCTTCAGGCTGGCCGGCGAGCTGACTTCGATTTCGGCACGCGAGCTGTCGCGCTGGATCTTGCCGAGCACACAGACGTCCTTGCCTTCCAGGGATTCGGGAGCAAAGCTGAACTTGCCGCGGTTGGCGCCGTCGATGCGGGCCGAGAAGGTGTGGCGCGGGAACATGCCACCCATGTAGAGGAAGGTGGGTTCGCCTTCCGAGCTCTGCGCGTACTTGGCCTTTTCGACCTTGCCGCACACCATGCCGTCCTTGCCGACGAAGCGGGTGGCCATTTCCGGCGGAATCATTTCCTGCGACTGAGCCGAAAGCGTGGGAGCAACGATGACGAGAGCAGCGACGGGGAGGAGCGAGAGCAGGAACTTCATTGGGATTCTCCAGAATCAAAAGTCGAACGGTGACCCGTTTAAGTGCGCGGGCTTCTATTCAGCTATCGGCTAGCTGCCGTTCAACTTGAATCTAAAAAACGTGATTCCTATCTCACTTCACTCTAGGCGCACGTCTCGTGTCGGGAAGCTCCCGACACCAGATGGTCGTAACAGGGACTGCCGGCACCCATGCGGCCGTCATGCAGATTCTCTCGGTGCCTGAAGTCGTCGTGCATTGCTCTACACGGCGGCTTTTGTGCACTGCCTATACCTGCATAACGGCCGCTTGGGACGTGCCCGAGTGGCTATAGGTCAGGCGGCTTCTTCGGCCAATTGCTGCTGACCGAGTTCGGCGCTGTCCAACAAGGTTTCGATATCCAGCAGGATCAGCATGCGATCGTCCTGGGTACCGATGCCCGAGATGAAACGGGTGTCGACGGCGGCGCCGAATTCCGGCGTCGGGCGGATCTGGTCGTCGTTGAGCGGGATCACGTCGGAGACGCTGTCCACCACGATGCCGACCACGCGGTCTTCGACGTTGAGCACGATCATCACGGTGAAGGCGTCGTAGCGCGCTTCTTTCAGCCGCAGCTTCAGGCGCAGGTCGATCACCGGCACGATGGTGCCGCGCAGGTTGATCACACCCTTGATGTAATCGGGAGCGTCGGGCAGGCGGGTGACCGAATCGTAGCCGCGGATTTCCTGCACTTTCAGGATGTCCACGCCGTAGTGTTCTTCGCCCAAGGCGAAGCTGAGGAATTCACCACCGGTGCCGGTGGCAGTGCTTTTGTCGTTCATGGAAACTCCGGGCGTTGCGGCTGAGTGTCAGATTGCTGAAGAAATGCGGCAGAAGCGTGCGAAAAAGAGTGTGGAAGAGGTTGCCCTAGCAACATCGGCGCAGCGCACGGCAACTTTAGCGGTGCGCTGTGCACGGTACGGGCGGGTTCAGAACACGCCGCTCTTGCGCGCGTTGCGCTGGCGGTCGACGCGAAAAATATAGCGTTGAATGGTTTCGTCGGCGCCACGCGGCAGATCGCTGAACTGCATGCCGACACGGAAGCCTTCGCTGCCGTTGGGCAGTGACTGCTTATATTGGCTGCACACGGTGAGCGGTAGCGTGATCGGCGCGCTGTCGGGCAATTGCAGCATGCAATTGCGGTAGGTGCGTTGCGGTTCGAGCAGCGGCATGCCGTCCGTGATCGCTACCGCCAGGCCGCCGCTGCTGATGTCGATCACGCGCAGCTGCAAGTTGAGAGTGCCGCCTTGTGCTTCGTCCTGACGAATGGTGCAGATGGGCGAATCGGTGATCGGCGTTTCCAGCCGGTACGATTCGCGGCGCTGCATGTGATACATGGCGTCTGGCAATGCAGCGCGGAAGGCGACGTGGATGTCGCGTTCCAGCCGGTCGGGCGTTTCCAGACGGAAACGAATATTGACCCGTTCCAGTTGCGCGTAGCACAGCAGATACTTGGCATCTTCGATGGCGCGGTTGGAAGCTTCGTTATGGCTGCCGTCCAGAATCACGCAGTCGTCGTCTTCGTCCACTTCGAGCACGGCAGTGGGCACGGCCATGTCGCGGCCGGCCACGTGCATGGTCACCACGGCGCGTTGGTCGAGCAGTTGGCGCAGCAAGCCACGGATCTGCCGTTTGTTGCGCAGCAGGTAGCGCTCGTCGCCTTCGGCAAGGTGATCGGCGTCGTGGTCCAGCTCTGAGGTATCGCCTTGGGACATGAGCACCAGCACAGTGGATGCGGGAATGGGCCCGGACGGTTGTCCCGGCGTCGCCTTGATATCGGCGGCAAAACCAAATCTTTAAGAGCGGCTGACAAAACTGGGACGCCCTCGCCGCGAGTTAGCGCAACCGGCCTTTTGCTTCACCCACAGCACACGACTACGTTGGCAGGTGCGATGTCCTCACCGCTGCGGATCTGCGGTCTGGCTGCAGGGCCCTTGCCCGCCCACCATCGCGGGACACGCCGCGAGTACGTCCGTGTAGGCTCTTACGCGGCATCCATGCCGCGTAAGGTCCCGCGACAGTGGGCGGGCAAGGACCAGCCGAGATGGTCGGTGTGCATGGCTTTCAACAAAGCAACCAGCAGACTCTCTGGTGCGGTAAGGGCATCGCGCGCTCGACTGACTAAGCTTTTGACTGCGACTCAACGACGCGAAATCTCGGTTGTCTTTGAGTGGTTGAGCGGTGCGGAATGCATTGGTTGTGGAGCGGCTGATCTGTGGCTTGGCCGCAGGGCCCTTGCCCGCCCACCGTCGCGGGACACGCCGCAAGTACGTCCGTGTAGGCTCTTACGCGGCATCCATGCCGCGTAAGGTCCCGCGACGGTGGGCGGGCAAGGACCAGTCCAGATGGTTGGTGCGCACGATTAAGAGCAGTGCGTGATGCGCGTTGTTCGATGACGTAGCGCCGGCTCAACGTCCGATGCACATCGCGCGACAGACAGCTTTTTGCGCGACCACCGACCAACTTTCTGGTGCGGTGTCCTCGCCGATTGCGGGACCGTGTGGCGGCATGGATGCCGCCACCGAGCCTCCAGGGACGGATTTACGGCGTGTCCCGCGAGCGGCGAGGGCGCCGCGCCCTCGACTGACTAGGCTTGGGCGCATTTAGACGCCGCCACAACTCGAAACTTTGGTTGTCTCGCTAAGTGATTGGACAGTGCAGACAGGTCGTGCTGAGCGGCGAGGGCACCGCGCCCTCGACTCACCGAACGTTTGCCTTACATCAGTGGTACGCGTGGCGTGCGTTGGCCAGCAGAGTGCTCAGTTGGTCTTGTTGTTCCAGACGGAAAACCGCCACTGCGTCCACCAACTGCGCGGCCTGGTCTTCCATCGAGCGCGCTGCGGCAGTGGCTTCTTCCACCAATGCGGCGTTCTGCTGGGTGGTTTCGTCCATCTGGGTGACGGTCTGGTTGACCTGGGTGATGCCGGCGGCCTGCTCGCGCGAGGCGCTGGTGATCTCGCCCATGATGTCGGTGACGCGCTGCACCGAGCTCACCACCTGCTGCATGGTGTTGCCGGCTTCGGAGGCGAGTGCGGCACCGCTACCGATGCGTGCAACCGAGTCTTCGATCAGGTGCTTGATCTCCTTGGCGGCGCCGGCCGAGCGCTGGGCGAGGCTGCGCACCTCGGAGGCGACCACGGCGAAGCCGCGGCCCTGTTCGCCGGCGCGCGCGGCTTCCACTGCCGCGTTCAAGGCCAGGATATTGGTCTGGAAGGCGATGCCGTCGATGACGCCAATGATCTCGGCGATCTTCTTGGACGAGGTGTCGATGTCGGCCATGGTGGTGACCACGCGGCCGACCACATCGCCACCCTGGGCCGCCACGCCGGCGGCGTCCAGCACCAGGCGGTTGGCCTGGTCGGCGTTGTCGGCATTCTGCTTGACGGTGGCGGTGAGCTCCTCCATCGAGGCGGCGGTTTCTTCCAGGGCCGCGGCCTGCTGTTCGGTGCGACGCGACAGGTCGCCATTGCCGGTGGCGATCTCGGTGGCGGCCGAGTTGATCGCCAGCGAGGAGTCCTTGATCCGGCGCACGATGCCGGCCAGCTGGTCGGCGGTGGCATTGGCGTCGTCGCGGATGGTGGCGAACACGCCTTGCAGGTCGCCATCCATGCGCGCGGTCAGATCGCCCTGCGACAACGCAGAGAGCAGGGCGGACACGCGCGACAGCCCGTCCGCATTGTTGTCCAGCAGCGCGTTGAGTTGCTGGGCGAGCAGCAGCAGGAAGCCCTGCTTGCCTTCCAGGCCGACGCGCTCGCTCAGGTCGCCGGCAGCGGCGGCCTGCACGATACGTGCGACCTCCTGTTCCACCTGGACTTCCTGGGTGCGGTCGGCCCATTCGACCACAAAGCCCATGCGCTCGCCGGCCGCGCCCAGCACCGGGTTGACCACCAGCCGCATGGTGCGGCCACCCACATGGATCTGCGCGGTGTGGGTGCCGGTGAGTTGATCGAGCATGCGTGCCTGGTGTTCGGGCTTGCGATGGAACTGGTCGATGCTGGCATTGATCAAGGCATCGGCATCGAAGTTGGGCAGGTCGCGGCGCAGTTCGTCCTGCACGCTCTTGAGCATGCGCTGCAGCGGGCGGTTGACGTAGATGATGCGGCGATCGGCGTCGGCGATCATCACGTTGGTGCTGACGTCGTCCAACGCGGTGCGCACGCGCAGCGCTTCGCTGGCAATCAGGTGGTCGCGTTCCAGACGTGCGCGCAGGTCGTCGCGCATGGTGCGGGCGCTGAGCAGCAGGCGGCCGAGTTCGTCGTGCCGGTCGATCTCGATCGGGTTGTCCAGGCGGCCTGCCGCGACATCGCCGAGCACGCGCTCCACCGCCAGCAACGGGCGGGTGACCATGTTGCGTGCCGCCACAAAGACCACCGCGATGCACAGCGCCAGCACCACCAGCGAGAACAGCAGCATGCTGCCCATCAGCTCGTCCAGCGGGCCGTCGATGGCGCTGCGCGGCTGGGTGCCGATCACCGCCCACTGCCACGGTGCATAGCGCTGGGCGGTGACTTCGAACGCCTGGCTGTTGCCCTTGGCATCGCGCAACTGCAGGTTGGCGCTGGGCTGCTTGCCATCCAGTACCGATTGCAACAGCGCCTGCTGCTCGGCCGGCACCAGTGCCGCCAGGGTGGCCGGGGTGCCCGGCGGGGCGGCGATGACCTGGCCCTGATGCTCGCCCGCGGCCATGTCGACGATGACGAAGTAGCCATCCTGGCCGAGCTTGGTGGTGCCGACCTGCGCCTTGAGCGCGGCCAGGCCCTGGGTGTAGTTGCGACCGACGAACAGCGCGCCGATCACCTCGCCGGCGGCATTGCGCAGCGGCTGGTAGTGGGTCATGTACTGCTCGCCGAACAGCTGTGCCTGGCCGGTGAAAGGCTTGCCTTGCGACAACGCGGCGTAGGCCTTGCCCTTGCGGTCGAGCAGGGTGCCGATCACACGCTCGTTCTGCTTGTTACGCAGCGAGGTGGTGATGCGCACGAAGTCCTCGCCGGTGCGCGCGAAGATCGTGGCGACACCGCCGGTGGCCTGCGCAAAGCGGTCCACCGCGTTGACATTGAGGTTGAGCGCCTGCTTGCCGGCGCGCAGGGACGGGGTGGCCTGCGCGCCGATGGTGACGGTGCTGGCGGTATCGAGCGTGCGTGCGCCGCTGGGGAGCATGTCGTCGAACACGCTGCCCAGGCGCTGGGTGCTTTCGGTCAGGGTGACGTCGTACATCGCCACCGACTGCTGCATCAGCCGGGTGCTGGAGCGCAGTTCGGCCTTGACCTGGGATTCGATATCGCCAGCGGACTGGCGATAAATGGTCAGGGCCAGCAGGCCCAGCGAAATGGCGATGACCAGGGTCAACAGCGCGGAAAGCCGGGTGCCAACGGAAAGCCGGTTGAAGGAATGCATGAGGAATCGACCTTGCCCGGGGGAGGGCGTTACGGATGCGTGAAGTCGATAGCGGCCGTCTATGCTCAAAATTGATGTTTTATGTTGAATTAGGCACAAATTGTCGCGTTCGCTTGGTTCCAGAGCAGGGGCGCAAGCTTGCCATTTGTTAAGGATGGGTGAGTTTCACGACCAGGCAGCGTTGGCATCCAGCATGGTCAGGCGCTGATGTGAAGAAACATCTCGGCACAAAAAAAGGGCCGCCTCCCTCGCAAGGAAGCGACCCTCAAGATTCGTTGACCACGAATCAAACTACTCTCGAATGGTGTTCTTGGATGCGGCGTGTGTTGCGGGCTGCGGGCTGCGGGTTGCGGTGTGTGTCTTAGAACTCCTGCCAGTCGTTCGGCCCGGCCACCGCGGTCGCCGTGCCGATGGCGCTGCGACGTGGCGGGGCGATGCTGGCGGCACCGACGGCCGGGCGCGCAGCGAAGCGTGCATTGACCGGCGCAGCGACCATCGACGATGGCTGACGTGCCACCGGGCCTTGCTCGACGATCTTGAACACGGCCACCGCTTCGGTGAGCTGCTGGGCCTGTTCTTCCATCGCGCGGGCGGCGGCGGTGGCTTCTTCCACCAGCGCGGCGTTCTGCTGGGTGGCTTCGTCCATGTGGGTGACGGTCTGGTTGACCTGCTCGATACCGGCCGACTGCTCCTGCGAGGCGGCGGAAATCTCGCCCATGATGTTGGTGACGCGCTGCACGCTGGCGACGATCTCGGCCATGGTCTTGCCGGCCTGGTCCACCAGCTGCGAGCCGTCAGCCACACGCTGCACCGAGTCGTCGATCAGGCTCTTGATCTCCTTGGCCGCGGCGGACGAACGCTGTGCCAGCGTACGTACTTCCGATGCCACCACCGCAAAGCCACGGCCCTGGTCGCCGGCACGCGCCGCTTCCACCGCCGCGTTCAAGGCCAGGATATTGGTCTGGAACGAGATACCGTCGATGACGCTGATGATGTCGGCGATGCGCTTGGACGATGCCTCGATGCCGCTCATGGTGTCGACCACCTTGCTGACCACGGCGCCGCCCTGTGAGGCCACGCTTGCGGCGCCGATGGCGAGCTGATTGGCCTGGCGCGCACTTTCGGCGTTCTGCTTGACGGTGGAGGTGAGCTCTTCCATCGAGGCAGCGGTTTCTTCCAGGTTGGCGGCCTGCTGTTCGGTACGCTGCGACAGATCCTGATTGCCGGCCGCGATCTCGCTGGCGGCGGCATTGATCGAGGTCGCCGAGTGCTGGATGTGCCCGACGATGCCGGCCAGCTGGGTGGCGGTAGCGTTGGCATCGTCACGCATCTGGGCGAACACGCCCTTGAAATCGCCGTCCATGCGCGCGGTCAGATCGCCTGCGGCGATGGACCGCAAGATGCCCGATAGCGACTGCAGGCTGCCATCGGCGGTGGCCATCAACTGATTGAGGCTCTCGACCATCACGCGGAAATCGAACTGGAACTGCGCCGCATCGCCGCGTGCACTGAAATCGCCGTTGGCCGCGGACTGCGCCAGCTGCTTGATCTGCTGATTCATCGACGCCAGGTTGGTTTTCACCTGCGCCATGGTGTCGGTCAGCATGGCTTTTTCGCCGGGCAGCGCGTCCATGTCCTGGCTGAGGTCGCCGATCGCATAGCGGCCCATGATCTGCGCCAGGCGCTGCGTGAGCTGGATGTGGCTGTCGACCAGCGCGTTGGTGTCGCCGGCCATACGGCCATAGTCGCCCGGGAATGCGCCGGCATCCATGCGGAAGCTGATCTGGCCGCTGTCGTGGCGCTTGGCCATGTCCAGTTGCGCGGTGATCAGGTTGCGTACCTGCGATTGCATCTTGTCCATCGCCTGCAACAGACGGCCGGTTTCGTCGCTGGCCTCGCTGTGCACTGCGTTGTCGAGCTTGCCGTCGGCAATCGCCTCGGCAGCGCGGGTGGCGCGGTTCAACGGGCCGGTGAGGCTGCGGGTGATCATCCAGGCCAGCAGGGCGCTCAGCAGTACCACGGCAACGCCGCCGCCGATCAGCATGCTGCGACCACGTGCCATGGCGTCATTGGCCTGCGCATAGGCGACCTGGCTGCTCTTGCGTTGCGCTTCGGAGTAGGTACGGATCGCATCCTGCCAGCGCTGGGTGGCTGGTGCGGCGCGCTGGATCAGGATCGGCATGGCCTGGTCGACCTTGCCGGCCGTGCCCAGTTCGCGTACCTGCTGGTTGTGCGATAGCGCCTGTTCGCGCGCCAGATCCAGCGCATCGCGCATGCGCTGCCCTTGGGCATCGGTGGGGAAGGCATACAGCTTGTCACGCACTTCCTTGTAGCGAATCCGCTGCGCATCGATCGCATCACCGAATTGGCGATTTTGTTCAGCAGTGGCCGGCAGCACGATGTTGCGCAGGTTCAACGAGATGGTGGCATTGGCGTCCAGCATGTCGGTGGCGTACTGGATCATCGCCATGTTGCGGTTGACGATGGTGTCCAGGCGTTCGCGCGCCTGGCTGAGCGTGTACAGGCCGGCGGCCACCAGCGCGCAGGACAGAAGGATCAAGACGCCGAAGGCCAGGGAGAGGCGTTTGCCGACGTTGAAGCGGTGCAGAAAGGAATTCATGGAGTGACCTGAGCGAATGTGCCGTTAGGTGGACTGGCATGCGATGCAGTGCTGGAGCATTGCGTCGCATGTCATGCCTTGTGTGATGTGTCGGTCAGATAGCGGCGTTAGAACTGCTGTATTGAGGCAAGCCGGGCTGGCCGGTAAAGCCGGGTCTCAGGCACGTGACTGCCATGTGTACAAAGGGTAGGGAATTGGTGGGGGTATGTCGGGAATTCCCCTCAAAAAAGCGCGTTGAACGTGATTTTGGAGGCGGCGCGATAGAGCCGGGCTTGCACGATGTGAAGTGCGATTTCACGCTGGCCGCGGTGCATGCGGGCTTGCGGGCAGCTGGCATGCACTGCTGTCGATGTGCTGACAGCGCTTGCTGCGGCTTAGAACTCCTGCCAGTCACCCACGTCGTTTGCCGTTGCCGACGCACCAGCGGTGCTGCGGCGCACGGGCGCGGCCGTGCTGGCGCGGGCGATCGGACGCGGTGTGCTGCGGGCATTGGCGGGCGCATTGGCAATGGCCGACAACTGGCGCGCCAACGGTGCGTGTTCGGCAACCTTGAACACGGCCACCGCTTCGGTGAGCTGCTGGGCCTGTTCTTCCATTGCGCGTGCGGCGGCAGTGGCTTCTTCCACCAGTGCGGCGTTCTGCTGGGTGGTTTCGTCCATCTGGGTCACGGTCTGGTTGACCTGTTCGATGCCCGCGTACTGCTCCTGCGAAGCCGACGAAATCTCGCTCATGATGTTGGTAACGCGCTGCACGCTGGCGACGATTTCGGCCATGGTGGTGCCGGCCTGGTCGACCAGGGTGGCGCCCTGGGTGACCTTGCTGACCGAATCGTCGATCAGGTGCTTGATCTCCTTCGCCGCACCGGCCGAACGCTGCGCCAGGGTGCGCACTTCGGAGGCCACCACCGCAAACCCGCGGCCCTGTTCGCCGGCACGCGCCGCTTCCACTGCGGCATTCAAGGCCAGGATGTTGGTCTGAAAGGCGATGCCGTCGATGACGCTGATGATCTCGGCGATCTTCTTCGACGAGCCCTGGATGTCGGCCATGGTGGTGACCACCTTGGCCACCACATCGCCGCCTTGCGAGGCCACGGCAGCGGCGCCGATGGCGAGCTGATTGGCTTGACTTGCGTGTTCGGCGTTCTGCTTGACGGTGGAAGTGAGTTCTTCCATCGAGGCGGCGGTTTCTTCCAGATTGGCGGCCTGCTGCTCGGTACGCTGCGACAGATCCTGGTTGCCGGAGGCGATTTCGCCCGAGGCCGACCCAATCGCATTGGCGGCCAGCTGGATGCGGCCCACGATGCCGGCCAGTTGTTCGGCGGTGGCGTTGGCGTCGTCGCGCATCTGGGCGAACACGCCCTGATACTGGCCGGTCATGCGGGCGGTGAGATCGCCGGCAGCGATCGACTGCAACAGGCCCGAGAGCGACTGCAGGTTGCCGTCGGCGGTAGCCATCAGGTGGTTGAGGCTTTCCACCATGATGCGGAAATCGAACTGGAACTGCGCGGCATTGCCACGCGCAGTGAAGTCCCCGTTGGCGGCGGCCTGTGCCAGCTGCTTGATCTCCGTGTTCATTGTCGACAGGTTCAACTTGACTTGGTTCATTGCCGTGGTGATGGCAGCTTTTTCGCCCGGCAACTGCGGCATGTCTTCGCTCAGATCACCGATCGCGTAGCGCTCCACCAGGTGGATGGTCTGCATCTTGACCTTGATGTGCGCGGCAACCAGCTCGTTGGTGTCCTTGGCCATGCGGCCAAAATCGCCCGGGAAGGCACCGGCATCCATGCGGAAACTGATCTGGCCGTCATCGTGACGCTTGGCCATGTCCAGCTGTGCGGTGATGAGGTTGCGGACCTGTCCCTGCATGCGATCCATGGCCTGCAACAGGCGGCCGGTTTCGTCGTTGGATCGCGTGCGCACGTCGTTGTCGAGAGTGCCGTTGGCGATCGCTTCGGCGGCGCGGGTGGCCTGGGTCAGCGGGCGCACCAGGCTGCGGGTGATCAGGAAGCCGAGCAGGGCGCTGAACAGCACCACTGCCAGGCCGCCGCCGATCAACATGGCGCGGCCGCGGGCCATGGCAGCGTTGGATTCTGCATAGGCCTCCTGGCTGCGCTTGCGCTGCAGTTCGGAGTAGCTGGCGAGCGCGTCCTGCCATTTCTGGGTGGCCGGTCCGGCCTGTGTCAGCAGCAGCGCTTGCGCCTGGTCGACCTGGCCTGCGGCGTCGAGTGCGATCACCTTTTCATTGGTAGCACGCGCGACCGCATTGGCGGCGTCGATGTTGTCGCGGATTGCGGTGCCGACGGATGTAGAGGGAAACTTGTACAACTCGTCGTGTGTGTCTTCGTAGCGTGCGCGTTGCTGCTTGATCAGTGCGACGAAGCGCTGATCGTCTTCCGGGCCGTCTGCCAGGACCAGATTGCGCAGCTGCACGGCGATGTTGGCACTGGCGTTGGTCATGTCCTGCGACAGCTGGATGATCTTGATCTGGCGGTTGACGACCGTGTCCATGCGTTCGCGGGCCTGCGCCAGTGTGTAGAGGCCGGTGGCGACCAGCCCGCAGGACAGCAGGATCAGCGTGCCGAAGGCGAAAGTCAGGCGCTTGCCGACGTTATACCGTTGAAGAAGAGCGATCATTGTGGGGTCTCGAGGCAGTTGGCAAGAAAGGGCAAGACGCGTCGGCGCGGACGCGTTGGGCAATACGTCAGGGGAAGCGAGGGTGGGCATGTGGCAAGCCGATTCCCGGTGCGTGTGATACGTCGTCACGACGCGACCGAGTGCAGGGCAGGTATGCATGCTTGTGGTCTGTAACGGCCCCCATTCTTGCGGCTGAACTCGCCCGGCCCGCCGCGTATGGGCGGCCGTCATTGAGGTGACGTGGGTGTGCACAAACGACCCCGGAAACGCCGATGGGAGCGCTACCAAAACAGCTGCCGTCATCAGCAGATTCACGTCGTGATCACGCTTTCAAGAGCGATGCGAAGGTGCCGCGTTGAGCACTGCCGGGTAAAAATCACCGGTTGGGGGTCAGCAGACCCAGAGAGTATCGTTACTTGCGCGGCCACCTACATCTGTGTGGGGGACCTCTTAGCGTAATGACATGCGGCATCAGACCGACGGATGCAATGCCGCGAGCAACGGCCTCACGCCGTGATGCCATCAAACCGTCACTTCACGTCACGTCACGCCGCGCGACCCAGCCGGGCGGGTGTGGCCGCTGTCTGTAACTGGAACACCGAGACAGCATCGCGCAACTGCTGCGCCTGTTCTTCCATCGAACGTGCGGCGGCGGTGGCTTCTTCCACCAGCGCGGCGTTTTGCTGGGTGGCCTGGTCCATCTGTGCGATGGTCTGGCCCACCTGCTCGATGCCTTGCGACTGCTGCTGCGAGGCTTCGCTGATCTCGTGCATGATCTCGGTGACGCTGCGCACCGAGTTGACGATGTCCTGCATGGTGCGGCCGGCCTGGCCGACCAGCTGGTTGCCATGTTCGACCCGGCTCACAGAATCGTCGATCAGCTGCTTGATCTCTTTTGCGGCACCGGCCGAACGCTGTGCGAGCGTGCGGACTTCGCTGGCGACGACAGCAAAACCGCGTCCCTGTTCGCCGGCACGCGCCGCTTCCACCGCTGCATTCAAGGCCAGGATGTTGGTCTGGAAGGCGATACCGTCGATGACGCCGATGATGTCGGCGATCTTTTTGGAGGCGGCCTGGATGCCGGCCATGGTGTCGACCACTTGCCCGACCACCTCGCCACCTTGCGAGGCCACGGTTGCTGCGCCAACCACCAGTTGATTGGCGCGGCGTGCATGCTCGGCGTTGTTGCGCACGGTGGCGGTGAGTTCTTCCATCGAGGCTGCGGTTTCTTCCAGATTGGCCGCTTGTTGCTCGGTACGCTGCGACAGATCCTGGTTGCCGGTGGCAATTTCGCTGGCGGCATCGTTGATCGCATCGGTGGAATGCTGGATGCGCCCGACGATGTCGGCCAACTGCATGACGGTGGCATTGGCATCGTCGCGCATGCGTGCGAACACGCCGTGGAAGTCGCCATGCATGCGGGTGGTGAGATCGCCGGCGGCGATCGCCTGCAGCACGCTGGAGAGCGAGGTCAGATTGGCGTCGGCGGTGGCCATCAGTTGATTGAGGCTGTCCACCATCGCGCGGAAGTCGTATTGAAAACGCTGCGCATCGCCACGCACGCTGAAATCGCCGTTGGCGGCGGCCTGCGCAAGCACCTTGATCTCGCTGTTCATCGCCGCCAGATTGCCCTTGACCGTGTCCATGGTGTCGCTGAGCACGGCCTTTTCACCGGGCAGGCGATCCATGTCCTGGCTCAGATCGCCGATGGCGTAGCGCGACATGATCTGCGCCAACTGCATCATCACCGCGATGTGCGAGCCGACCAACGTATTGGTGTCGCGCACCATGGTGGCGTAGGCACCGGGGAAGGTTTCGGACTGCATGCGATAGCCGATCTGGCCGGCGTCGTGGCGCTGCGCCATCTCGCTCTGTGCGGCCAACACCGCCTGCACTTGGTCCTGCATCTGGCGCATGTTGTCGAGCAACTGGCCGGTTTCGTCGCGGCTGAACGCGACGATGCGCTCGTCCAGCCGGCCTTGCGCGATGTTGGCGGCCACCGCGGCGGCGCGGCGCACATTGCGGGTGAGCTTGGACAAGGTGTACCAGCCCAGCGCTGCAATCAGCACGGCCAGCACCGACAGGCCGGCGATCGCTTGCCACATCGCAGTGCGGGCTTCGACCAGGTGCCGCTCGGACTGACGCTGCAAGGCCTGCAACGACACGCCGCTCAAGTCCTGCATGGCCTGGCTAAGATCGTCGAGCGCGGCATTCCAGCGCGTGTCGGCCTGTGCATCGCTGCCTTCCAGCGCGCTGCGCAGTGCAGCCAATGCCGCGCTTGCACGCGCCGCTTCGGTCTTGGCGGCAGTCGCCAGGGCGGGGTCGGGTTGCTCCAGCAAGCCCATCGCCTTGTCCAGCTCATGGCGAAAGCGCAGGTGGTTGCGTGCGAGCTGGCCCAGTTGTTCGCGCAGCATGGCGCGGCTGTCCGCTGCCTGCGAGGGGTCGTTGGCGGCGTCCAGCCGGGTCAGCGACTCGGTGGCATCGGGGCTGTAGATCAGCGTGGAGACCACCAGGTGGTAGCTCTCGATATACGGGGTGTAGACCAGTTGGCTGTCGTCGCGCAGTGCGTCGAGTGCGGCAAATGCCTGCTCGCTCACTGCGGTATAACCCTCCGCTGCAACGCCGGCGATATGGCGTTTTTGCAAGGCAAGCAATTCTTTCTGGCTGCGTTCGAAGCCGGGCATGCGCGCGGTGGTGGCGAGCAGCTGTTGCAGATCGCGATTGGCGCGTTGCGCGGCATTACTGGCGGCGCTGCCGCTGTCCACATGTGCGGCGTGCAGGTCGGTGATCAAACCCAGCATCTGCCCGAGCGGGGCATAGCTGCGCAGTTCGTTGCTGCTGATGGACACACTTTCATTGAGCTTGCCGCGATAGAGCAGCACCGGGATGACCATGCCTGCCAAGGCAAGCACACCGATCGCGCCGAGCTTTCTTGCGATTGCCAGATCGTCCCAGCGGCTGCTCCAGCGGCGCGGGGAGGGAGGGGCAGGCTGCGGCGAAAGCGCGGGCGGAATAGTCATCGGTGTTTCTCATGGGCGTACGCAGTCTATCGGCTGCGTCTGCTTTGGCTTGAGCCGGCCCACATGACTGCGGGCCGGCTCCGTTCAGTTAAAACTCCTGCCAGCTGCTGGCGTTGCCGGGTGCGGTGACCACGGCACGCGGCTTGGACGCGGCGGTGCGTCCGGCCGCGGCCACCTTGGCCTTGACTGCAGAGCTCACAGGCGTGCGCAGCACGGCAGCGTTAACCGGCACCAGCACCTGCGTCGCATCAGTCTTAAATACAGCCACTGCGCCTGTGAGCTGCTCGGCCTGTTCTTCCATCGCGCGTGCGGCGGCGGTGGCTTCTTCCACCAACGCGGCGTTCTGCTGGGTGGCCTCGTCCATGTGGGTGACGGTCTGGTTGACCTGCTCGATACCGGCCGACTGCTCCTGCGAGGCGGCGGAAATCTCGCCCATGATGTCGGTGACGCGCTGCACGCTGGCGACGATTTCGGTCATGGTCTTGCCGGCCTGATCCACCAGAACAGAGCCTTCGGCAACCTTGCCGACCGAGTCATCGATCAGGCTCTTGATCTCTTTGGCGGCGCCAGCCGAACGCTGGGCGAGAGTACGCACCTCGGAAGCAACCACCGCAAAGCCACGGCCTTGGTCGCCGGCACGCGCCGCTTCTACTGCGGCATTCAAGGCCAGGATATTGGTCTGGAAGGCGATGCCGTCGATGACGCTGATGATATCGGCGATCTTCTTGGATGATGCTTCGATGTCTGCCATCGTCACGACGACCTTGTTGACCACCTCGCCCCCTTGCGAGGCCACGCTGGCTGCGCCGATGGCAAGCTGATTGGCCTGGCGCGCGCCTTCGGCATTCTGCTTGACGGTGGAGGTGAGTTCTTCCATCGAGGCGGCGGTTTCCTCCAGGTTGGCGGCCTGTTGTTCGGTGCGCTGCGACAGATCCTGGTTGCCGGCGGCGATCTCGCTGGCAGCGCCCTTGATGGAGGCGGCGGACTGCTTGATGCCACTGACGATCTGCGCCAGCTGCGTGGCGGTGGCATTGGCATCGTCGCGCATTTGCGCGAACACGCCGCGGAACTCGCCGCTCATGCGCGCGGTGAGGTCGCCGGCAGCGATCGACTGCAGCAGGCTGGACAGCGACTGCAGGTTGCCGTCGGCGGTGGTCATCAGGTGATTGAGGCTTTCCACCATCACGCGGAAGTCGTACTGGAAGCGCTCGGCATTGCCACGGGCACTGAAGTCGCCGTTGGCGGCCGACTGCGCCAGGTGCTTGATCTCGGTGTTCATCGCACCGAGGTTTGACTTGACCTGGGCCATGGTATCGCTGAGCACAGCCTTTTCGCCGGGCAGCTGTTCCATATCCTCGGACAGGTCGCCGATCGCATAGCGGCCCATGATCTGCGCCAGGCGCATCTTCACTGCGATGTGCGAGCCCACCAGGTTGTTGGTGTCACCGGCCATGCGGCCGTACTCGCCGGGGAAGGCTGCCGCATCGATGCGAAAGCTGATCTGGCCGGCATCGTGACGGGTGGCCATATCGGTCTGTGCGGCGAGCAGGTTGCGCAACTGCAACTGCATCTTGCTCATCGCCTTGAGCAGGCGGCCGGTTTCGTCATTGGCTTGCGTGTTGACGTCGTTGTCCAGGTTGCCGCCGGCAATCGCTTCGGCAGCGCGGGTGGCGCGGCTGAGCGGCTGGGTGAGGCTGCGGGTGATCGCAAAAGCCAACAGTGCGCTGACCACCAGCACCAGCAGGCCGCCACCGATCAGCAGGTTCTTGCCCTTGTTCATGGCAGCCACCGCAACGTCGTAGGAGCTGGCGGTCTGCTCTTCCTGCAAGGTGACGTTCTCGGCGATCTTGGCCTGCCACAAGAGCATGGCAGGGCGCGCTTTTTCGCTCAGAAACGTCTGTGCCTCGGTATTTTTGTTCTGTGTTGCCAGGGCGATGACCTGATCGTTCAGACCGCGTGCCACCTCACGGAGAGCGTCGATCTCGCCACGCACTTTCTGCCCGGCAGCGGTGGCCGGAAATGCCTCCAGCGCCTTGCGGGCATCGGCATAACGGGCGCGCTGCGCGCTGATCGTGGCGAGCGCCTGTTTGTTCAATTCATCGCTGGTAACCATGGATAGGGTGCCCAAGCCGATGAAAATGTTCGCGTTTGCATCGCGCATGGCGTTGCTCAAGCGCATCTTCTCGACATTGGTCTTGACGATGTTGTCCATCTCGGTGCGCGCACTGAATATAGTGCTCAGCCCGATGGTCACCAGCATGCCGGACAGCAGGATCAGGATGCCGAAGGCCACGCCCAGCCGGCGGCCTACGTTGTAACGTTGCAGAAATGCGTTCATGGCAAGGTTCCAGACGGAGTGGCGTGAGTGGATGAGCGCGACGCGAGCCATGATGTTCCAGCCATACCCGTCCCGCTATGCGAGATAACGGCCAAGGTATGCACTGCTGAATGCCTGCGATGCAAAAAAAATATAACTGCGGTCACGGAAGTGAATAGAAGAGACATTTTCTGTCTGCCGAAGGCCGCAACAACGGCCGCAGGCGTACCAAACTTTCAATCCCCGGATAGCGCGGGCGGGCGGGACCATTGATTTATTTGGATAATCTTGATGTCTGCAATCTGTCTGTTCAATGTCCTGTCGGGTTTTGTTGATGCGGATGTCACTGGAGCCAAGCGGCCTCGCGTAAAAAAAAAGCGCTCGTTTCCGAGCGCTTTTTTCTGTTTCCAGCATGTCGCGATCAAGTTAGAACTCGGACCAGTTCGATCCATCGGAGGCAACCGCGACCGGCTTGCTTCGCGGCGCGAGCGTGCTGCTGCTCTTGCCGGCCACCGTGTTGGGTTTGCGTACAGACGGCGCCGCCACGGACGTGCTCTGGATTGAAGTACGCACCAGCGCAGGCACATGCGCGGCCTCGGTCTTGAACACCGCCACCGCTTCGGTGAGCTGGATGGCCTGCTCCTCCATCGCGCGTGCGGCGGCGGTGGCTTCTTCCACCAGCGCAGCGTTTTGCTGGGTGGCCTCGTCCATCTGGGTGACGGTCTGGTTGACCTGCTCGATGCCGGCCGACTGTTCCTGCGAGGCGGCGGAAATCTCGCCCATGATGTCGGTGACGCGCTGCACGCTGGCGACCACTTCACTCATGGTCTTGCCGGCGCTTTGGACCAGCGCCGAACCGACACCGACGCGCTCGACCGAATCGTCGATCAGCTGCTTGATCTCCTTGGCCGCGCCGGAAGAACGTTGTGCCAGCGTGCGCACCTCGGAGGCCACCACCGCGAAGCCACGGCCCTGCTCACCGGCACGTGCCGCCTCCACCGCCGCATTCAAGGCCAGGATGTTGGTCTGGAAGGCGATGCCGTCGATGACGCTGATGATGTCGGCGATCTTCTTGGACGAGGCTTCGATCCCGGACATGGTTTCGACCACCTTGCTCACCACATCGCCGCCCTGCACGGCCACGCTGGCGGCGCCGATGGCGAGTTGATTGGCCTGGCGTGCACTTTCGGCATTTTGTTTGACGGTGGAGGTGAGTTCCTCCATCGAGGCGGCGGTTTCTTCCAGATTGGCGGCCTGCTGTTCGGTGCGCTGCGACAGATCCTGGTTGCCGGCCGCGATCTCGCTGGCGGCGCCCTTGATCGACACCGCCGATTCCTTGATGCCGTTCACGATGCCGGTGAGCTGGTCGGCGGTGGCGTTGGCGTCTGCGCTCATTTGCGCAAAGACACCATTGAAGTCTCCCTGCATGCGTGCGCTGAGATCGCCGCAGGCGATCGCCTTGAGCAGATCCGACAGCTTACTCAGGGCCTGGTCGCTGACCCCCATCATGGCGTTGAGGTCCTGGACCATGCTCCGCGAATCGTGCTGGAACTTCTGCTCGTCGCCGCGTGCGCTGAAGTCGCCGGCGGCAGCCGCAGCGGCCAGACGCTTGATCTCGTTATTGATCGCCAACAGGCTCGCCTTGGCGGCATCCATCGATTGATGCAGGACCGCACGGCTGCCGGGCAGGCGGCGTGCGTCGCGGCGCAGATCGCCACTGGCGTACTCGTTGAGCACCTCGATGGCGTCGACGATCGCGTCCAGGTGCTCGAACATCATCGTATTGATGCCGTCGGAAAGCTTGCCGTAGACGCCTGGGAAATCCGGCGGCATGCGGTGCGACATGTCCTTGTCGGCGTGCAGTTCGATCATCAACACGGTTTCGTTGGAGAAGCGCTGCAACTGCGCCTGCATGGTGCCCATCGCCTTCAGCAGGCGGCCGGTTTCGTCGTTGGCCTGGGTCTGGACGTCGCTGTCGAGGTTGCCGGCGGCGATGGCTTCGGCGGCGCGGGTGGCGCGGCTGAGCGGCTGGGTGAGGCTGCGGGTGATCGCGTAGGCAAGCAGGCAGCTGATCAACAGCGTCGCGACGCCGCCGGCGATCAGCAGGCTCCTGCCCTTGTCCATCGCCTGCACGGCGGTTGCATAGGCAGCGGCGGTCTGCGTTTCCTGCAGGGTCACGTTCTCGGCGATCTTGGCTTGCCAAGCCAGCATCGCCGGCCTAGCCGTTTCGCTGAGCAACGTCTGTGCTTCGGCATCGTTATTGGCTGAGGCCAGGGCGATGACCTGATCGTTCAGGACGCGCGCCACCTCGCGGGCAGCGTCGATCTGATCGCGCAACTGGCGTATGGCTCCCTCGGCCGGAAACGCCCCCAGCGCCTTGCGCTGCTCGCTGTAGCGCTGACGTTGCAGCTTGATTGCCGCGAGCGCCTCGTCATTCAATGCTTGCGAGGTAGCCATGGACAAGGTGCCCATGGCGATGAAGATATTGGCATTGGCATCGCGCATGGCGTTGGCAATACGTATCTTTTCCACATTGAGCTTGACGATCTGATCTAACTCGGTGCGTGCGCTGGACATGGCGCTAAGGCCGATGGCCACCAGCAGTCCGGACAACAGGATCAGCAGTGCGAAGGCCGCGCCCAGGCGGCGGCCGACGTTGTAGCGGTGCAAGAAAGCGTTCATGGCAAGTCTCGAGTGGCATGTCGTGAGGACCCAGGACGGCGCTGAAGGTCGAGCAGGTTCTATATCGCCATGGGAGATAACGGCCGATATAATTAAAAATGAATAGATGAGCTCGATTATGTGATAGCTGCGGTCATGCAATTCAATCGAAGGGGCATTTCCTGTCGTATTTAGATGTGATCACGTCATTTCATGACGCGAAAACTGAGGCGACTTTGACGCTCGGCTCGGGCAAACACGTGCAGCCGTGCCGAGGGCGCTTTTCTGCCACTTTTCCCTTGAGTAGGCTGGACAATTCCCAGAATGACACCGGGTGTCATCGAGTTGTCCTGCAGACATGGAGTCAACGCGCATGCGCCTGCCCTAATACCGGAGCGGGTACGTGGTGGCAAAAAAAAACGCGTTCGATACCGAACGCGTTGCTGTGCCCCCTCGTCTGGAAGGGGGCGATCAGAACTCGGCCCAGTCGGTAGCGGTGGATGCACCGGCCGCTCTTGCCGCCTGACCCTGACGCGGTTTGGCGGGGGCCGCCGGCTTGACTGCAGAGCGGTGCGCGGGTTGCAGACGAACCACCGTGCTGGCGCGCGCCACCGTTTCCAGGTCGGCCGACAGGCGAAACACCGCGACCGCATCGGTGAGCTGGGTGGCCTGGTCTTCCAGTGCCCGTGCGGCGGCGGTGGCTTCTTCCACCAACGCGGCGTTCTGCTGGGTGGTTTCGTCCATCTGGGTGATGGTCTGGTTGACCTGTTCGATCCCGGCCGACTGTTCCTGCGAGGCAGCGGAAATCTCGCCCATGATGTCGGTGACGCGCTGCACGCTGGCGACCACTTCGCCCATGGTCTTGCCGGCGCTGTGCACCAGTGCAGAACCTTCGGCGACACGCTCGACCGAATCGTCGATCAGGCCCTTGATCTCCTTGGCCGCCGCAGACGAACGCTGGGCCAGGGTGCGCACTTCGGAGGCGACCACTGCAAAACCCCGGCCTTGTTCGCCGGCACGTGCCGCTTCCACTGCCGCGTTCAACGCCAGGATGTTGGTCTGGAAGGCGATGCCGTCGATGACGGAGATGATGTCGGCGATCTTCTTGGACGAGGCTTCGATGCCGCTCATGGTCTGCACTACCTTGCCGACCACGTCGCCGCCTTGCGAGGCCACGCTAGCCGCGCCGATGGCCAGCTGATTGGCCTGGCGCGCGCCTTCGGCATTTTGCTTGACGGTGGAGGTGAGCTCTTCCATCGAGGCGGCGGTTTCTTCCAGGTTGGCGGCCTGTTGTTCGGTGCGCTGCGACAGATCCTGGTTGCCGGCGGCGATCTCGCTGGCGGCGCCCTTGATCGAAATCGCCGAGGCCTTGATGCCGCTGACGATCTCGGCCAGCTGCGTGGCCGTGGCATTGGCATCGTCACGCATCTGCGCGAACACGCCGCGGAAATCGCCGCTCATGCGTGCGGTGAGGTCGCCGGCAGCGATCGACTGCAACAGGCCGGACAACGCCTGCAGGTTGCCGTCGGCGGTGGACATCAGGTGATTGAGGCTTTCCACCATCACACGGAAGTCGTACTGGAAGCGCTCGGCATCGCCGCGGGCACTGAAGTCGCCGTTGGCCGCCGACACGGCCAGGTGCTTGATCTCCGTATTCATCGCGCCGAGGTTGAGCTTGACCTGCGCCATGGTGTCGCTGAGCACGGCCTTTTCGCCGGGCAGCTTTTCCATGTCCTCGGACAGATCACCGATCGCGTAGCGGCCCATGATCTGTGCCAGACGCATCTTCACCGCGATGTGCGAGCCCACCAGGTTGTTGGTGTCGTGCGCCATGCGGCCGTACTCGCCGGGGAAGGCTGCCGCATCGATGCGGAAGCTAATCTGGCCCTCGTCATGGCGCTTGGCCATATCGGTCTGCGCGCTGAGCAGGTTGCGCAGCTGCAGCTGCATCTTGCTCATGGCCTTGAGCAGGCGGCCGGCTTCGTCATTGGCCTGCGTGTTGACGTCGTTGTCCAGGTTGCCACCGGCAATCGCTTCGGCGGCGCGGGTGGCGCGGCTCAACGGTTGTGTGAGGCTGCGGGTGATCAGCAGGCCCAGCGTAGCGCTCAGCAACACCACCAGCAGCGAACCACCGATCAGCAGCTTGCGCGAGCCGTCCATGGATTGCAGCGCTGCTGCCGAGGCTTCGCTGGCTAGCTTGTCTTGCAGTGTGATGTTTTCGCCAATCTTGTCCTGCCATTGCTGCATTGCAGGTGCCGCCTTGGTCAGCAGCAAGGGCAGTGCCTCGTCTCTGCGACCGGTCATCACCATATCCATGACTTTGTCGTTCAAGACTTTAACTTCGGCGCGGCGGGCATCGATCTCCGCGCGCAGGATCTTGCCTTTTTCGGACGGCGGCAATGCATACAATTCGTCGCGTGCCTTGGTGTAGTCGGCACGTGCAGACTGGATCTTCGCAATGAAGTCGCGATTTTCCGCATCGGTAGTGGGCAGCACCACATTGCGCAACTGCAGGCCGATAATGAAATTGGCATTGATCATGTCGTTGGACAGACGGATCTTTGTCATGTTCTCGTGCACCAGCTGGTCCACCAGCGAGCGGGCCGAACTCAGGCCGCGGTAGCCGATAAAGGCGATGACGCCAGACAACAGAATCAGCACAGCAAAGGCCGCCGCCAAGCGAGGGCCGACGTTGTAGCGTTGGAGAAGTGCAGTCATGACAAGATCCTGGATGACGTTATGCGATGAAAGGGAGCGACCGAATGGCGCCGACCTGTACTGTATGACGCGTCGCTATGCGCAGTAGCGGCATGCAATGCCAATTACTTAATACCTCGATTCCAAAAATATATAAGTCGAGTCATGCTTGTGAAAATGGTGTCGCCCAATAAAGCATTTTTCGGTCAGGATTAACGTTTTCCGACTATCGATAATGTCGAGATCGACCGCCCGCTAATCAATACATAAGTAAAATATTATTATCTATATGCGTTTATCCTTGTCGCATTGCTGAGGCTGCTTCCCAAACGTTGCGACAATAAAAAAAGCCGCGCTCCCGAAAGAGCGCGGCCTGGACTGCAGCGACTTGTATGTCGACGATATGTCCGTTTAGAACTCCGCCCAATCCGATTCGTTGGACGGCGCAACTGCAGCGGCAGTGCGTGCGGTGGACCTTGTAGCAGCCGGCCTGGAGGCAGCCAGCTTGGACACAGATGACCTGGTAGCGGACGTCTTGGCGGCAGGCATGCTGCTGGCGGCCGGGCGCTTGGCGGTGATGTGGCGCACCACCGGGGTGGCGCGTGTCACTGCTTCCAGCTCGGCAGACAACCGGAACAGCGCGACCGCTTCGGTGAGCTGCTGCGCCTGCTCTTCCATCGAGCGTGCGGCGGCGGTGGCCTCTTCCACCAGCGCGGCGTTCTGCTGGGTGGCTTCGTCCATGTGGGTGACGGTCTGGTTGACCTGCTCGATGCCGGCCGACTGCTCCTGGGAGGCGGCGGAAATCTCGCTCATGATGTCGGTGACGCGCTGCACCGAAGAGACGATCTCGCTCATGGTGCTGCCGGCCTGATTCACCAGCGCCGAGCCTTCGGCCACCTTGCTCACCGAGTCGTCGATCAGGCTCTTGATCTCCTTCGCTGCGGCGGCCGAACGCTGTGCCAGCGTGCGCACTTCCGAGGCGACCACGGCAAATCCACGGCCCTGCTCACCGGCACGCGCCGCTTCCACCGCCGCGTTCAACGCCAGGATATTGGTCTGGAAGGCGATACCGTCGATGACGCTGATGATCTCGGCGATCTTCCTGGACGAGGTCTCGATGCCGGACATGGTGGTGACCACCTGGCCGACCACGCTGCCGCCATGCGAGGCCACACCGGCTGCGCCGATCGCCAATTGATTCGCCTGGCGCGCGTGTTCGGCGTTCTGCTTGACGGTGGAGGTGAGCTCTTCCATCGAGGCGGCGGTTTCTTCCAGATTGGCCGCCTGCTGCTCGGTGCGCTGCGACAGGTCCTGGTTGCCGGCGGCGATTTCGCCTGCGGCGGTGTTGATGGCCAAGGTGGAGTGCTTGATGCGGCCGACGATGTCGGTCAGGCGCTGGGTGGTGGCATTGGCATCGTCGCGCAGGCGCGCGAACACGCCGTGGAACTCGCCATCCATACGCGCGGTGAGATCGCCATCGGCCACTGCACCGAGCAACTGCGACAGCTTGCCCAGATTGCGGTCGCTGACTTCCATCATCGAGTTCAGATCCGACACCATCACCGCGAAGTCGTACTTGAAACGTGCTGCGTCGCCACGTGCGCTGAAATCGCCGGCGGCGGCGGCCTGCGCCAGCTGCTTGATCTCGGTGTTGATCGACAACAGGCTGGCCTTGGCCGCATCCATCGCTTCATGCAGGATCGCGCGACTGGCCGGCAGACGGCGTGCGTCCTGGGTCAGGTCGCCTTGCGCGTATTGATTGAGGATGCGCACAGAATCGGTGATGGCATCCAGATGCTCGAAGATCATCGTGTTGATGCCGCCGGCCAGGTTGCCGTACACGCCGGGGAAATCCTCCGGCATGCGGTGAGTGATGTCTTCGGCCGCATGCAGGTGCGACATGCGCGCGGTCTCGTCGCTGAAGCGGCGCAGCATCTGCGTCATGCCACCGGTGGCCTCCAGCATCTGGCCGATTTCGTCGTTGCTGGTCTTGCTGACCTGCACGCTCAGATCGCCACGCGAGACCGCCTTGATCGCGCCCAGTGCCTTGGACAGCGGGGTGGTGATGCTGCGTGCGATCAACCAGCCGAAGGTGACCGACAACGCCGCCATCAGCAGCGTGCCGAGCAGCAGCACCGCGCTGGTGAGTTTGAACGAGGCTGCGCTGGCGGTCACCATATCGCTCAGTGCCTTGGACTGCTGCGCATAGAGCTTGTCGACCGAGGCGAACAGTTCCTTGCGGATCTCGCCGGACTGCTTGCGCGAAAATTCCATCGCCGCGGCGCGGTCTGGGTCTGTATAGAGCTTGCGCAGTTGCTGGTTGGCCGCGAAGTAGCGCGTGCTGGCATCGGTCAGCTTGGCGTACTCGGCCTTCAACGGCGAGGTGGCGCCGATCTTGGTATCGAGGATTTTCTGCGTTTCGATGTACTTGGCCTGGATCTCGTCCATGCGCTTGAAGAACATCGCATAGCGTTCCGGATCGTCGAGATTGACGAACTGGCCCACTTCATAGACGCGGAATTCGCCAGCGAAACCACGCAACTCGGACAGGCGGCTCAGCACCGGCACCACGTCCTGATTGATCAGGTCGGTTTCCTGCTGCATCTGCTTCATGCGTGAAAAGCCGAGTCCACCCAGCAGGGCAGTCAGCACGGCGCTCAGGCAGAAGGCAAACATCAGTTTGCGGCGGATCGGCCAGTCGTTGAACTTGTTCATTACTTACTCCGGGAGGCGTTGCGCAGAGGCGTTGTCATGCACGCTAGCGGCCTGGAGTGATGATTCTTTATTTTTGAAGTATAAATGGGGCGGCGAACGGCTTGCATGCGTCGCGCTCAAGCCGCGCGAAAAGCAGCCGTGGCGGGCAGGGTTGGGTACGCCAATTGCGTGTCACGCGCAGGCATGAAGATGCCTGCGCTGCCGCAGTGCGCACGCAGCGAACGCCTGCATCAGAATTCGTGCCACTGACTGTCGTTGCCGGCATTGTTGGACGATTTGCCCGCAGAATGAGGCTGCGGCGCTGCCACGTGCTTGCCGGCGGTTGACGCACGTTTGGGCGATGGCACGGCACTGACGGCGGGTTTGATGCTCGATTTGCTGCTCGATTTAGCAATCGATGTGCCACTCGATTTGGCAGTGGAGGCCACCGGCGTGTGCCTGGCTGCATGCGTAAGCTTGAACACAGCGACCGCATCAGTCAGCTGGCCGGCCTGTTCTTCCATTGCACGTGCCGCAGCGGTGGCTTCTTCCACCAGTGCCGCGTTCTGCTGGGTGGCTTCGTCCATCTGGGTGACGGTGAGGTTGACCTGCTCGATCCCGCTGGATTGCTCCTGCGAAGCGGCCGAAATCTCACCCATGATGTCGGTGACGCGCTGCACGCTGGCCACGATTTCACTCATGGTGGTGCCGGCCTGGTGCACCAGCGACGAGCCCTGCGCAACCTTGCTCACCGAGTCGTCGATCAGCTGTTTGATTTCTTTTGCAGCGCCGGCCGAACGCTGTGCGAGCGTGCGTACCTCGGAGGCCACCACCGCAAATCCACGGCCCTGTTCGCCGGCGCGCGCCGCTTCCACCGCCGCGTTCAAGGCCAGGATATTGGTCTGGAAGGCGATGCCGTCGATGACGCTGATGATCTCGGCAATCTTCTTGGACGAGGTCTGGATACCGGACATGGTGGTGACCACCTGCGCCACCACCGCGCCGCCATGCGAGGCGACATCGGCGGCGCCGATCGCCAGCTGGTTGGCCTGACGCGCACTTTCCGCATTCTGCTTGACGGTGGAGGTGAGTTCTTCCATCGAGGCGGCGGTCTCTTCCAGGTTGGCCGCCTGTTGTTCGGTGCGTTGCGACAGATCGTTGTTGCCGGCGGCAATTTCGCTGGCGGCCGCATTGATCTGCGTGGCAGAGGTCTGGATGCCGGACACGATCTCGGTCAACTGCGCCACGGTGGCATTGGCATCGTCGCGCATGCGCGCAAACACGCCCTGGAAGTCACCATCCATGCGCACGCTGAGGTCGCCTTCGGCCAGCGCGCTGAGCAGGCTGGAAATACGCTCCAGTCCCTGCGCGGTGGTGTCCAGCAAGCCGTTGAGCTGACGGCCGAATTCCAGATAGAAGCCGTGCTTGTCGTCCAATGCGAGGCGCTGCCCGAAGTCGCCCATCAGGGCGGACTGCACCACTGCAGCGACTTCGTGTTGCGTGCTGACCTCGGCGCTGACATTGCGCCACAGCAACATGCTGCCGCTGCGATGCCCGTCGGGGGCATACAGCGGGGTCATGGTCAGATCCAGCGTCACCGGGCCGAAGGTGTAACGCTCCAGCGTGGTGGCCTGCAGCTGCTGCAGGCGCTGCGAGCGCGCCTTGCCGTCGGCGTCGGCGCCGAACACATAGTCCAGTGGGTTGCCGACCACCGCATCGGCACTGAAGCCCTGCTGGCCTTTTGCGTGAAACGCCGGTTCGCCGTATTTCAATGAGGTATGCAGCGCTTCGGTGATGAACACTGCGTTGTGCTGCTCGTCGGCGAGCAGGATTTCCATCTCCGAATGTTCCAGCGCGGTGCGGATGCGCAGGTTTTCGTTGGCGATCTGCGTGTCGCGCTCGATGCGTTGGCGCAGGTCGGTCTGCATGTGCTGCATGGCGCCCATCAGGCGGCCGACTTCGTCCTGTCGCTGCACGGTGATCTGGTTGTCCAGCTTGCCGGCGGCAATGGCACCTGCCACCTTGGCAGCGGCATCCAGCGGCCCCACCACCTGACGGCGCAACAATGCAAACAGCGCAATGCTGAGCACCAGCGCCGAGCCCAGGCCGACCGCCAGAATGGTCCACAACAGGCGATGTGCCTGTTGCATGATCGCCGCGTACGGCACCACCACACCCAGCGCAAAGCGCTCCTGCGCCTGTCCGATCTGCAACGGCACATAGGCGCTGACCGTGCCGGCTGCATCCGGCGTGAAATCCAGATAGTCCTTGCCGGCCCTGGTCGCCTCCAGCATCGCGCGATAGTCGGCGCCGTCGGCCGGCTTGCCGATCCGCGCAGCGTCACGCGAGGCCAGAATCACCCCGGCAGGCGAGATCAGCTCGACATAGCCGTCGTCCATCGGACGTAGCGCACTCAGGCGTTTCTGCAGCGCGGCCAGGGCGAAATCCACCGAGACCACGCCCACATACCTGCCCTGATCCATGATGGGCGTGGACAAGGTGGTCATCAGCACCGGCTTGCCGCCGATCTGGTAATCGTAGGGGCCGGCCACGATCTGCCGGCCCAGCTCACGGGGTTTGAGGTTCCAGTCGCCGTCGCCGGGTTTTTCGTAACCGACCAACGGTTCGCGGATCAGCGACTGCCCGTTATAGGCCCAGTAGGTCATGAAACGACCGGTGTTGTCGTGGCCCTTGGCATCGACATAGTCGCCGTCCTTGCCATCGAAGGCCTGCGGTTCCCACAACGTCCCCATGCCCACCCATTCGGGATGGTTCTGCAACTGGTCGTGCACGATCGCCGCCGCCGCATCGCGGCTCACCCCACCATGGGCACGCTGCGCCAGCAAGGCGCTGGCGACCGACTGGCCGGTGGTGAACGCCTGCCCCAGCTCGTTGCCGATCTGCTCGGCCTGATAGCGTGCCGCGTTCTGCATCGTGGTCTGTGCCGAGGCGATCAACGCGCGACTGCTTTGCCAGTAGCTGATCGCCGCAGTCAGACCGAAACACAGCAATGCAGCCACTGCGGTGCCCAGCATCAGGCGGTACGCCAGACTGCCGCCGGAGCGAGATTGCGTGGAAGACACGGTCATGGGAGTGGCTGCGAAAGAAGGGGGTGACTGCTGAAGGCGACGGTATGGATGTTGCTCAGCCGGTGGCGAGCAGGGCTCCTGCGCGTGCGCCAACGCGGCTGTGGCTGCGCTGTGCAGGAACCGCTGCGCTCACCCGGAAGCTGGACACCGCCTCGTCGAGCTGCTGCGCCTGCTGCTGCATGGCATTGGCGGCGGCGGTGGCTTCTTCCACCAGCGCGGCGTTCTGCTGGGTGCTCTCGTCCATCTGGGTGACGGTGAGATTGACCTGCTCGATGCCGGCCGATTGTTCCTGGGAGGCGGCGGAGATCTCGCTCATGATGTCGGTCACGCGCTGCACCGAGGACACGATCTCGGCCATGGTCTTGCCGGCCTGATCCACCAGCGCCGAGCCCTGTGCCACCTTGCCAACCGAGTCGTCGATCAGGTGCTTGATCTCTTTCGCCGCGCCGGCTGAGCGCTGTGCCAGCGTGCGCACTTCCGAGGCCACAACCGCAAACCCGCGACCCTGTTCGCCGGCACGCGCGGCTTCCACCGCCGCGTTCAAGGCCAGGATGTTGGTCTGGAAGGCGATGCCGTCGATGACGCTGATGATTTCGGCGATTTTCTTGGACGAGGTCTGGATACCGGACATGGTGTCCACCACCTGGCTGACCACGTGCCCGCCTTGCGATGCCACCGATGCCGCACCGATCGCCAGTTGATTGGCCTGACGTGCGCTCTCGGCGTTCTGCTTGACGGTGGAGGTGAGTTCCTCCATCGAGGCGGCGGTTTCTTCCAGGTTGGCGGCCTGCTGCTCGGTACGCTGCGACAGGTCGTTGTTGCCGGCGGCGATCTCGCTGGCCGACCCGGTGATGGCACCGGCGGCCTGCTGGATGCGCCCGACGATGCCGGCCAGTTGCACGGCCGTGGTGTTGGCGTCGTCGCGCATGCGTGCGAACACGCCGTGGAACTGACCGTCCATGCGCGCGGTGAGGTCGCCTTCGGCCAGCGCGGCCAGCAGCTCGGACAGCTTGCCCAGGTTGCGGTCGCTGACTTCCATCATCGCGTTGAGGTCGTTGATCATGCGCGCCGAGTCGTGCTTGAAGCGCGTGGCATCGCCGCGCTGGCTGAAGTCGCCATTGGCTGCGGCCTGGGCCAGGCGCTTGATCTCGGTGTTGATCGCCAGCAGGCTGGCCTTGGCCGCATCCATCGCTTCGTGCAGCACCGCACGCGTGCCGGGCAGGCGCGCGGCGTCGCGCGACAGGTCGCCTTGCGCGTATTCGTTGAGGATGCCGATCGCATCGATGATGGCGTCCAGGTGTTCGAAGATCATCGTATTGATGCCGCCGGCCAGCTCGCCGTAGACACCGGGGAAATCGGTGGGCATGCGGTGGCTGACATCTTCGCCGGCGTGCATGTGCACCATCACCTTGGTCTGCGCGGAGAAGCGCTCCAGCGTGTGCACCATGTCGTCGGTGGCCTTGAGCATCTGGCCGATTTCGTCGCTGCCGTGCTGTGCGGTGCGCACGCTCAGGTCGCCACGCGCCACGCCCTTGATGGCGGCGAGCGCACGCGACACCGGCTCCAGGATCGAATTGCCGATCAGCCAGCCCACCAGCAGGTTGAGCAGCACCAGCACGCCGCTGGCCAGGGTGACGACGCCGGTGAAGGCCAGCGCCTGCGACTGGGTGTCGTCCAGATACACGCCGGTGCCGATCACCCAGCCCCACGGCTTGTACAGCGCGGCGTACGAGGTCTTCTGCACCGGCTCCTTTTCGCCGGGTTTGGCCCAGGCGTAATCGACGTAGCCGCCGCCGGCCTGCGCCGCAGTGACGAAGGCCGGGAAAATGCGCTTGCCGTCCGGGCTCAGCACGTCGTTGAGCGGCTTGCCGTTGAGATCCGGGCGGATGGGGTGCATCAGCATCACCGGCGTCTGATCGGTGACGTAGATGTAATCCACGCCGCCGCGTGCGCGCATCGTCGACAAGGTGGCCAGCGCTCTGCTCTTTGCAGTCGCCACATCCATCTCGCCCTTTTCAGCGCGCTCGGCGTAACCATTGACCACCGCGATCGCCATTTCGATCTGGCTCTTGAGCCCATCGCGGCGCGTATCGGTGAGATCCACGTACTGCATGCGCGCGGCGATGACCGCCAGCGCGATGATGCCCAGCGCCACCAACGCAGTCTGGAACAGGAACTTGCGCTTGAGCGGCACGTTGGCCAGCGTGTTTGCGATCGTGGTCTTAAACGTCATGGCAGGTATCCAGTGAAAGGATGTGTGACCGGGATATGTCGGATAGCGACCCGATTGCAGAAATGTTGAGCGTTGCCCGATGGCTGGTGTGTGGGTGATTTGCAGTGCTTTTTTGAAGCCATTCTTTGAATGCCAGTGCTGGTCCCGCGCCGGCGCATGACCTGGTAAGCCTGCGGCGGGTTACGCGCACCGTCAGGCCGCGCAGCGCACGCCGCACGCCGACCTGGACGTCAGGTCGCGTGGATCGGCGCAGCGTGGGGGCTGGCTGGAATGGGCTTGCGGTGCCGCCACGACCGAGGAGTGGCGGGGTAGGCGTCCGGCGGATGCGCAGGAGTTTTGTTAGCCGCTCTTAGTTGCGCTGCGTGCTGCTGACGCTTGCCACGGACTGCTGCAGGTTCTGCAATTCGCTCCACAACTGGTGGCGGGTATCGCCGTCGTGGCCGAGCGACAAGGCTTGTGCGGTTTGCAGATCGCCCTCGTGCAGGGCACGATTGGCCTGACGGTGTTGCGCCAGATACTGGCCCAACTGCTGCTGCACCAGCGCAAACTGCCGTGCCTGTTCGCCTTGTGGTGCAGTGGCCTGGAAGTAACCGGCATGCCGCGCGATACGTTGACGCAGATTGCCAAGACGCTCGTCGTAGGCATCGATGCGTGCGAGGTCATGCGAGGCGGCAAGCTGCGCACGCTGGTCGTCGCGCAATTGCACCAGATCGATGGCAAGCGACTGCAGCGCGCTCACCGGGACGTTGTCCAGAAGCACCGAGACCGGCGCCGCCGGCGCGGCGAACGAGGGGGGCAATGACACACCGGCAGCCAGCAGCGCGACAACGAGCATGGAGCCCAGCATGTGGCGGGCAGAGCGTGTGGAATTGGCGGTGTGCATGCGGAGTTCCTTCGACGTAGCGCGGGCAAGACTGCCCTCATTGCTCTGTGTATCGGCCGCAGAAGCTTGCGCTTGATCACCTTTCGACCAACGGCAATGCCGCGCGGGAATCGCAAGAGGTGTTGCGAGGCAAGTTTTGATCGGCTGTTTAGTGCCACGCAGCAAAACGCCCCGACAGGATCGGGGCGTTTTGAGCGTCAATGACAGCGTGTAAAACCGCAGCGTGCGTTTCCTTCTCCCGCCGGGAGAAGGTGGCGCGCAGCGCCGGATGAGGGTACGGGCGCAGCCTCGTGCACTAAAAAGCGCGTCGCTGGAACTGGCAGAGCAGTTGGTGGACAACTTAATTGTCACAGGGCTTCGCTCCGTACCCTCACCCCAACCCCCGCTCCGCGCCCCGGCCCGCGCTTGCGGCGCGGGCGCTCCGAGGCACGCGCGCCCATGGCGCGCAAGCTGTGCCTTGTCGCCCCGGCGGGAGAGGGGCTATGAACCCTTCTCCCTGCGGGAGAAGGTGGCGCGAAGCGCCGGATGAGGGTACCGGCGCAGCCTAGTGTGCTTAAAGCCTCGTGCGCTTAAAGCACTGTCTGATGCCTAAGCCAACGTCAGATGCCTAGACCCACGTCAGATGCCAAAGCACCGTCAGACGCTTAAACCACCACCAGACGCCGAGCGGCAGGGGTGCTACTTGCCGACGGCAGCGCAGCGTTCGCCTGGATCTTGAAGATCGCCACCGCATCGGACAGCTCACCGGCCTGTTCTTCCATCGCACGCGCGGCGGCACTGGCTTCTTCCACCAACGCGGCGTTCTGCTGGGTGGCCTCGTCCATCTGCGTCACGGTGAGGTTGACCTGTTCGATACCGGCGGATTGCTCCTGCGAGGCCGCGGAGATCTCGCCCATGATGTCGGTCACGCGCTGCACGCTGGCAACCACTTCGGTCATGGTGGTGCCGGCCTGATTCACCAATAGCGAGCCTTCGGCGACCTTGCCGACCGAATCGTCGATCAGGTGCTTGATCTCCTTGGCCGCACCAGCCGAGCGCTGGGCCAGCGTTCGCACTTCGGAGGCAACCACGGCAAAACCGCGGCCCTGATCGCCCGCACGCGCCGCTTCCACGGCGGCGTTCAAGGCCAGGATGTTGGTCTGGAAGGCGATGCCGTCGATCACGCTGATGATGTCGGCGATCTTTTTCGACGATGCTTCGATGTCGGCCATCGTGGCGACCACCTTGCTCACCACTTCGCCCCCTTGCGAAGCGACGCTCGCTGCGCCGATCGCCAACTGGTTGGCTTGGCGAGCGCCTTCGGCGTTCTGCCTGACGGTGGAGGTGAGTTCTTCCATCGAGGCGGCGGTTTCTTCCAGGTTGGCTGCTTGTTGTTCGGTGCGCTGCGACAGGTCGTTGTTGCCGGCGGCAATGTCGCTGGCAGCGGCATTGATCGACGTGGTGGCGTGCTGGATGCGCCCGACGATGCCGGACAACTGCTCGGTGGTGGCGTTGGCATCGTCGCGCATCTGTGCGAATACACCGTGGAACTGGCCGTGCATCCGCTCGGTCAGATCGCCAGCGGCAATCGCCTGCAGCACCTTGGACAGTGCGCCCAGATTGCCGTCGGCGGTGGCCATCAGCTGGTTGAGGCTCTCCACCATTGCAAGGAAATCGTACTGGAAGCGCTGCGTATCGCCGCGCACGCTGAAGTCGCCATTGGCGGCGGCCTGCGCCAGCAATTTGATTTCGCTGTTCATCGCCAAGAGATTGCGCTTGACCGCATCCATGGTGTCGCTGAGCACGGCCTTCTCGCCAGGCAGGCGGTCCATGTCCTGGCTCATATCGCCGATCGCATAGCGCGACATGATCCGTGCAAGCTTCATCTTCACCGCAATATGCGATTCGACCAGTGCATTGGTGTCGCGCACCATGCTGCCGTATTCGCCGGGAAACGCCGCTTCGTCCATGCGGAAGCTGATCTGCCCGTTGTCGTGGCGGCGGGCCATGTCCTGTTGCGCCGCGGAGACGGCTTTGAGCTGTTCCTGCATGCCACGCATGCTGGTCAACAGCTGGCCGGGTTCGTCGCCTGGCTGCGGGCCGATCGGGTTGTCCAGCTTGCCATGCGCGATCGCTTCGGCCACTTGCGTGGCTTGCGTCAATGGACGCACCAGGCTGCGCGAAATCAGCCACGCAAGTGCAGCGGCCAGAAACGCCGACAGCAGGCCGAAGGCGATCAGGGCGCGGTTGGCCAGCGCAACACTGCCCAGGATGGCGGCTGCACCGGCGGCGTTCTGCTGGTTCTGCAGTTCCACTGCGGCGGCAATCGCGTTGGAGCGTCGCTCCAGCAGCGGCTGTGCTTCACCGCTCAACAGCTGCTTGGCGCCGTCCAGATTGCCGTCGCGGATCATGCCGAGCAGGCGGTTGTTGGTGGCGCGTGCGGCGGTGAGGCTGTCTTCGATGGTCTGGCGTGCACGCATGCCATCTGCAGTGGTCGGCAGGCGTTTCAGTGCAGCCCACAACTGGGCGTAGTGCGCGCGATTGGCCTTGAGCTGCGCATCGATCGTGGGCTGTTGCTGCGGCGTGGCCAGCATGAAGTCGCGGATATAACGCTCGCCCAGCATATTGCTCTCGCGCATCTGGTTGAGCAGTTGCGCCTTGCGGTTATTGATCTCGATAATGATGGAGACCTGGTTCCTGACCGTCTTGAATTCGTATAACGCCAGGCTGGTGGAGCCGGCCAATAAAACGATCAACAAGGTGAAGGCCAACGCCAGGCGTCGCCCGACATTGAGCGAATGCAGAAATTTCATGGTGTTCTCGGGGAGGAGGGAGGAAAAGAGGTACAGCGGTAGCGTTCGCTGGCGGGTTTTCTTGAGCTGATGCGCGTTCGTCGATGCGTCTGCGTTCATCGTCGTTGCGGCGCGTGCGCTGCGTATGAGGCGTTGCGTTGCGTCGTGCAATGGGGACAGGCACGGGCGGCAACGGCGGCATTGCCAGCGTGTGGCGAGTGGGTGCGTGGTAACGACAAAGCCCCGGCATCGCTGCCAGGGCTTTGTCGTTACCGCACAACATCGGCGGCCTTCGCGGTTTGGAGCGGCTAACAAAACTACGTCACGCCAGGCAGGCCGGCTGATCTGCTGTCTGGCTGCAGGGCCCTTGCCCGCCCACCCTCGCGGGACACGCCGCAAGTACGTCCGTGTAGGCTCTTACGCGGCATCCATGCCGCGTAAGGTCCCGCGACGGTGGGCAGGCAAGGACCAGTCGAGAGGGTCGGTATGCATGGTTTTAAACAAAGCAACCAGCAGACTCTCTGGTGCGGTGAGGGCACCGCGCATTCGACCCACTCAGTGTTTGATCTGGACTTCTGACTGCATCCACCAAGAGACGGCCGACAAAACCACTGCAGTCACTGACAGGCGCTCGCTAGGTTTTGTTAGCCGCTCTTAGTGCCTTCTTCTGCGGCTTTGCGTCTTACGCCGCCTGCGGCACTTTCAACGAACGCACCAGGCCACCGATGTCCACGATCAACGAGACCCGTCCATCGCCGAGGATGGTGGCGCCGGAGACGCCCGGGATACGGCGATAGTTGTTTTCGATGTTCTTGACCACGACCTGCTGCTGGCCAAGCAATTCGTCCACTTCCAGCGCGATCTTCTGGCCGTCGCCTTCGACCACCACCACCAGCGATTCCTTGGAGGACTGTTGCCCGCCGAAACCGTAGTAATTGGTGAGCGACAGGATCGGCAGATATTCGCCACGCACCCGCAGCACCCGGCCGTCGCCGGCCATCGAGCGGACATCTTCCGGCGCCGGCTGCAGCGCTTCGAGCACGTAGGACAGCGGCAGGATCAGGGTTTCGCCGGCAACCGACACGGTCATGCCGTCCAGGATGGCCAGGGTCAGCGGCAGACGGATCAGCACGCGGGTACCGCTGCCGGCGCTGCTTTCCAGCTGCACTTCGCCACCCAGGCCCTGGATGTTGCGGCGAACCACGTCCATGCCCACGCCACGACCGGAGAGATCGGTCACTGCATCGGCGGTGGAGAAGCCCGGTGCGAAGATCAGATCCCACACCTGCGCATCGGTCGGGTTGTCCGGCACGGCAATGCCGCGTTCGGCCGCTTTTTCCAGGATCTTGGCGCGATTGAGGCCACGGCCGTCGTCGCTGACTTCGATCACGATGTGACCGCCCTGGTGCGATGCCGCCAGGGTGATGGTGCCGGTCTCGTCCTTGCCGGAGGCGCGGCGCGCATCGGGCATTTCCAGACCATGGTCGATCGAGTTGCGCACCAGGTGCACCAACGGATCGGCGATCTTTTCGATCAGTCCCTTGTCCAACTCGGTGCTTTCGCCAATCGTGCGCAGACGCACCTGCTTGCCGAGGCGGCTGGAGAGGTCGCGCACCAGACGCGGGAAGCGGCGGAATACCGCATCGACGGGCAGCATGCGCACGCCGATGACCGCTTCCTGCAGATCGCGGGTGTTGCGTTCGAGCAGATCCAGACCGGCAAACAACTGTTCGGCATGCGCCGGGTCCAGGCCGGTGGAGACCTGCTTGAGCATGGCCTGTGTAATGACCAGTTCGCCGACCAGGTTGATCAGGGCATCGACCTTGTCGACGCTGACGCGGATGGAGCTTTCGGCTTCGGCAGCGGCGGCCTTGGCAGGCGTGGCAACGGCGGCAGCAGGTTCTGCAGCGGCGGTTGCTGCAACCACGACGGCGGCAGTGTCAGCCGCGTCGACCGCCAGGCTCGGCGGCGGGCCGGGCACGGCCATCGGGCGGATATCCAGCTCGCAATCGTCCACCACCCAGGCAAAGGTGTCTTCGATCTTGCTGCGCGGAATCTTGCCGATCAGGCCCAGATCCCAGGCCAGGTAGGCTTCCAGCGGGTCGATGTTTTCAAAGCCCGGCATGCGCTCAAGACGGGCAGCAATCTGCAGCGGGCCCAGGTGCTCGAGCTCGCGGATGATGCGCAGCGGGTCGTTGCCGCTCATGAACAGCGACGGCGCCGGGGTAAAGCCGATGTGCCAGGCTTCGGGTTCTTCTTCCTTCGGCTTGGCAACGACTGCAGCTACAGGTGCTTCGCCAGCCAGCACCGCGTTCAAGCGTGTGTGCACGGCCTTGACCGCAGCCGGGTCGGCCGGGGTGCCGTGTTCGGCTTCGCGCAGCAGGGCGCGCAGTACGTCGACCGAGCCAAGCATGGCATCGACCGCATTGGGGGCGAGCTGGCGCTTGTTGGAGCGCAGTTCGTCCAGCAGCGTCTCCAGCACGTGGGTCAGGCCGGCGACGGCCTCGAAACCGAAAGTGGCAGCGCCACCCTTGATCGAGTGCGCAGCGCGGAACACCGAGTTGATGATTTCCGGGTCGCGGTTGCCCTCTTCAAGGGACAGCAGCCCGGCCTCCATCGCGTCGAGCCCTTCACGGCTTTCCTCGAAAAAAGTGGCGTGGAAACGTTGCAGGTCCATGCTCATGGGTGCGAAATCCGATGGTGAAGCGAGAGAGAATTAACCCAGAACTTTCTGGACGGTGGCGATCAGCTGTTCTGGATTGAACGGCTTGACCAGCCAGCCGGTGGCACCGGCAGCTTTGCCTTCGGATTTCTTGTCGGCCGCCGATTCGGTGGTGAGCATCAGCATCGGGGTGAACTTGTAATCCGGCAGCTGGCGCAGTTCGCGAATCAGCGAAATGCCGTCCATGTTGGGCATGTTCACGTCGGTGACCACCGCATTGAAGCGCTGGCCCTTCGCGCGGCCCAGCGCAACGGCGCCGTCTTCGGCTTCTTCGACGGCAAAGCCGGCAGAGGTGAGGGCGAAAGAGACCATCTGGCGCATTGACGCCGAATCGTCCACCACCAAGATACGTGCGCTCATGCGGCGTTCTCCACAGATTTCAGGTTGTCATTGGATGCGGAAAGTCCGAGCGCGTCGGTGACGCCGAGCAGACGGGCCGCATCTCTAAAAGTGTCGTTGCAGCCATCGAACTCGGTGTTCAACCCGGCCTGGCGGCGGGCCTGCACGAAGGCGCAGAGCAACTGCACGCTGGCGGTGTGGATGCGGCGGACTTCACCGGCGTCAAGCACCAGATCGCCATCCTCCGCGAGGACTGCGGCTAGCTTTTGCTTGAGGTCGGTGCTGGTCTCGATGCCGAGATCCTCACCCAATGTCACTGTGCTCATCGTTGCTCCGAACGGACGGTTCTATGCGTACTAACGGCGGGGGGCGGGAAAGCTTTAACGTTGAATCGCTGCGCGTGCATGCGCGCGTCAGCTATGCGGCGCATCAATGCAGCAGATGGCTGGCATCGAGCAGGATCATCGGCTGATGACCCAGGCGCGCGACGCCGCGGAACAGGTTGTTGGAGATGCGGCACAGGCGTGCGTTGTCTGGCGGCTCGATCTGCTGATCGGTGAGGCTGGTGACGTCTTCCACCGCCGACACGCGCAGACCCATGGTTTCGCCGTTTTCTTCCAGCACCACCACGCGGGTGTGCAGATCCATGTCCACCGCCGATGCACCGAGATGGATACCCAGATCCATCACCGGTACCACCTGGCCACGCAGATTCATGATGCCGAGCATTGCGCTGGGGGTGCCGCGCAATGGCAGCAGCGGCACCGGCAAGACCACTTCCTGCACCTTGAGCAATTCGAGTGCATACGTCTGTTCGCCGCAGCGCAGGCGCAGCCAACGCGTACTGCGTTCGGCCGCGCGCCGTTCGGCATGGATGCGTTCGGCCTGGCCGGGTGCGAGCAGCGCTTCAAGGCCTTGCGGATAGATCGAAGGCGGTGGCGCGCGGTGCGGTGCGATCGGCGCTTGCGCCGGGCGCGCAGGTGCCGGCGCGGCTGGTGCGGCAAGACCGAAGGCCGGGTCCGCATCCATCTCCGACAACAGATCGGCAGCCAACAAGTCGGCACTGGAGGCGGCGGTGCCGAAGGCAGGGTCTGCGTCCATTTCGGCCATCAGATCGGCCGTGCTCATGAACGGGCTGGGCGCGGCGGTGGCGAAGGCGGGGTCGGCATCCATCTCGGCCAGGAAATCGGCGGCGATGTCTGCAGCGCTCGGCGCGGCAACGACTGGCGGGCCGAAGGCCGGATCGGCATCCATTTCGGCGAGGAAATCGGCGGCGATGTCTGCAGCGCTCGGCGCGGCGACGACCGGCGGGCCGAAGGCGGGGTCGGCATCCATTTCGGCGAGGAAATCGGCGGCGATGTCTGCAGCGCTCGGCGCGGCAACGACTGGCGGGCCGAAGGCGGGGTCGGCATCCATTTCGGCCAGAAAATCGGCAGCGATCGCTTCGGCGCTGAGCACGGGGGTGATCGCTTCCGGCACAGCGACGGCCTGCACGGGTGGCTCTGCCAGCGCGAGGTCTGCGTCGGTGTCGGCAAGCGCCGGTGCCGCGGCGATGTCGGCAGTCGCCACCGCAGCGGTGACAGCAGCGGCAGTCACGGCAGCGGGGACATCCACGCCGGCATCGTGCAGCAGGCCTTCCAGATAATCGTCGAGCTCACCGTTGGCGGTGTGGTTGCTCATGCGGCTTGCTCCATGGGCATCGCGTCATCGGCCAGCACCCATTCCAGCGCGCGGCGATAAGCAGACAAGCCACGGCCCTGATAGTCGCCGCCGGTGGCGGGAACGGTCAGCGCCGCAGCGTTACAGATACGGGTATCTACCGGCACCGCGTCTTCCCAGACGACTGCGCCGTAGGTGGCCTGCATTTCTTTGAGCGTCTCGGTCCCGGCGCGGGTGCGGCGGTCGAACAAGGTCGGCAGGATCGACACCGGCAACGGGCGGCGACGCGAGCGCTGCACCATGTCGGCGGTGCGCACCATGCTGGCCAGGCCATGCAGGGCGAGTGGCTCGGCCTGGGTCGGCACCACCACGCGGTCGCAGGCGGCCAGGGCATTGATCATTAGCAGGCCAAGGGTCGGCGGGCAGTCCAGCAGGATGTAGTCGTGCTGGCCGGCGTGGCGGGTCATGGCGTTCTGCAGGGCCAGGCCCAGACCGGGCTGATTGGCGCTGCGACGTTCCAGCGTGGCCAGTGCCGCTTGCGCGCACACATAGGACAGGCCAGGGATGCTGCTTTCGTGCAACAGGCTGGCCAGGTCGCTTGGCGGGGTGCCGAACAGGTCCAGTACCCCGCGCGGCGGCGGGTCCACCGCCACGCCGAACGCGCGGGTGAGCGAGGAGTGCGGATCGAGGTCGACCAACAGCACCCGGTGGCCGAGCGCGGCCAAGCCGCGACCCAGTGCCAGCGTCGTGGTGGTCTTGCCCACGCCGCCCTTTTGGTTGGCGATTGCCCAGATACGCATCTCACTGCACTCCTTGAATTACGGCGGGGACGGAACTTGTGCCGCTTTCGGTGGTGACGGCCGTTTGGCCGCCGTCAGACTTGGGAAGCTTCGGCGCCCCGGCGGCGGTCGCATGCATCTGCGATGGCGGATCGGGTGCGAGTGAGCCAGCCGAATCAGCGAGGATGATCAACACCACACGCCGGTTCGCATTCCGTCCCGCCTCAGTGCTGTTATCGGCACGTGCGCGGAATTCTCCATAGCCCACCATCGCCAATCGCTGCGGGGCAACGCCATCGTCGGCGAACAGGTGCACCACGCTGGCGGCACGCGCGGCCGACAGTTCCCAGTTGGAGGGAAACTGCGCGGTGGCGATCGGCTGGTTATCGGTATAGCCCTCCACGCGCACGCCGTTGGGCGCATCGCGCAGCACCGAGGCGAGGGTGGACAGGGTGTCGCGGGCGGTGCCGGCCAATGCGGCCGAGCCTGTGCCAAACAGGATGTCGCTGTTGATCTCCACTTCGATCCACAGATCGTTGCGGCGGATGGTGATGAGTTTCTTGTCGATCAGCGGCGCCAGCGTCTTGCTCAGCTGCTGGGCCACCGCATCCATCTGCCGCTGCGCCCGCGCCAGTTGCGCCTGGTTGCGCAGCGACACCGGCATGCGCATCTGCGCGGCCATCGATGGCAGCAGGGTGGGGTCGGTGGGGCCGTTGGAGGCGGCCATCGGTGCGCCGGCCTTGATCACGGACGGGCGGTCGTAGTCCGCCCCCAGGGTCTGGGTCTTGCCGATCTGCACCGGGCTGGCGGCATTGGACGAGCCACCGAACGCGGTGGTCAGCGCCTGCGCCATGACCTTGTACTTGCCCTCGTTGAGCGAGGAGATCGCGTACATCACCACGAAGAACGCCAGCAGCAGCGTCATCAGATCGGCATACGGAATCGCCCACGCTTCGTGGTTGCCATGTTCTTCGTGATGTTTGCGACGGCGGGCCATGACGGGCTTAATGCAAGTATCCGGCCAATTTCGATTCAATGTTGCGCGGGTTCTCGCCCTGGGCGATCGCGATCAAGCCTTCGATCGCCATTTCGCGCTCGTTGGTGCTGCAATGGATGACGCTCTTGAGCTTGGCAGCCACCGGCAGGAACAACAGATTGGCCGAGGCGATGCCGTAGATGGTGGCGGTGAACGCAGCCGCGATACCGTGCCCGAGCATGGCCGGGTCGGCCAGGTTCTTCATCACCGCCATCAGGCCGAGCACCGCGCCGATGATGCCCAGCGTGGGCGCATAGATGCCCATGCCTTCGAACACCTTGGCCGCGGCAAGATCCTGACGCTCCTGGTTGTCCACTTCGATCTCGAGCATATGCCGCATGGATTCGGGCTCCACGCCATCGACCAGCATCTGCAGGCCTTTGCGCAGGAACGCGTCGTCCTGGCGCGGGAGCTCGTCTTCCAGGCCCAGCAGGCCCTGGCGACGGGCGATGTTGCTCCATTCGACAATGCGCGACAGCAACTGCGGGCGGTCGCTGGCCGGCGGCTGGATCACCCAACGCAGGATCTTGAAGGCGCGCCGGAAAACTGCCGGGGAGGTGTGCAGCAAAATCGCCGCCACGGTACCGACGATCACGATCAGGAAGGCAGCCGGCGACCACAGCGACGAAATACCGGCGCCTTTCAACACGCTACCGCCCACGATCGCCACGATCGCGAGCAGCAGTCCGATAATGCTAAGTCTGTCCATGCAAGCGGTATCGGCCCAAGCGCGGCGGACTTGATAGGCGCGCTTGGTTGAAGCGCCAGAAAGTTGTCGTTTGGGGCTGAAGGCCCATGTCCTGCTGGCTTAAAGCCCCTCTCCCGCCGGGGGAGGGGTTGGGGTGAGGGTACGGTTTTTCAGGGTACGACCAGGCCCTCGCCTGCTAGTCGCCGGCTTCGGTAAGCGGCGGCAGCGCGGCCGGGGATCGGCTCCTCGGCTCGGTCAGACATCCTGTCTGACTCGCCGCGCGGCACATCCGTGTGCCGCTCTCCGCCAATCCCCGGCCACGTTACCGCCTCGGTACTTTGTTGCCGTGACTTCGAGAAGGCATGAATGCGGTGATGAAGAAGTTGCTTGAAGCCCATCTCCCGTCGGGGCGAGAAGGCACGATTTGCGCTCCATTGGCGCGCGTGCCTCGAAGCGACCGCGCAGTAAGCGCGGGCCGGGCCGTGGCGCGAGGATTGGGGTGAGAGTATGGATCACCCTTGCGCTATTACGCGATGCGTAATATATTCCGTCTGACGTAATGAGGGTGATCAGGATGATCCAGTCGTTTCGATGCAAGCACACACGCGCCTTGTTCGAAGGCGCTAGCCCGCGGCAATTCCGGTCCATGCAGGCAGCGGCCGAACGGAAGCTGCAATTGCTGGATTCGGCGCAGACGCTGGAGTTCTTGCGCAGCCCGCCGGGCAATCGGCTTGAGCTGTTGGCGGGTACGCGTGCAGGTCAGCACAGCATCCGCATCAATGACCAATGGCGTGTGTGCTTTGTCTGGACTGACGCCGGCCCCGAGCACGTTGAGATTGTCGATTACCACTGAGGTGTTGCCATGCGACTCACCAACAAACTGCGCGCCATCCATCCTGGCGAAATCCTGCGGGAAGATTTCATGCTGCCGCTGGGGCTGACCATCAACGGCCTGGCGCAGGCGCTGGATGTACCGGCAACGCGCATCCACAGCATCGTGCATGGCGAGCGTGCCATCAGCGCCGATACCGCAGCGCGGCTTGCACGCCACTTCGGTGGCGATGCGGCGTCCTGGCTCGTGCTGCAGGCCACGTATGAACTCAAGACCTTGCCCAACCGCAGCGAGATCGAGCGCAACGTGCAGCCGCGTGTGGCGGCCTAGGTTCTCGGCAAGGCGACGCGTGGAAACGACAACGGCTGCAATACGCAGCCGTTGTCATCAACTCATGCGACCAGGATCGTAATGACGATTCCCGATTCCCGATTCCCGATTCCCGATTCTCCCAATCCCGAATCCCCAATCCCCAAAATCAATGATCGCTGGAGCGCAATCCATCCACATCCAGGATCAGCGCCATGCGGCCGTCGCCGATCAGGGTGGCGCCGGCGTAGCCGGGCAGGCCGCGCAGGGCGCGGGGCAGGGGCTTGATCACCACTTCCTCGCGGCCGCGCACCTGGTCCACCACCAGGCCGAAGCGGGTTTCGCCGGCCTGCAGCAGCACCACGGTCAGCAGCGGCGGTTGCTCGGCGGGCACGCCCAGCCAGCGACGCAGGTCGATCAGCGGCAGGGTGTGCGAGCGGCGGTCCAGCACGGCGCGGCCGTCGAACCAGCCCAACGAGGTCTGCGGGGCGTGCAGCACCTCGACCACGCGGGCCAGCGGCAAGGCGTAGACCGCTTCGCCGGCCTGCACCAATAGGGTGGGCAGGATCGCCAGCGTCAGCGGCACGCGGATCATGAAGCGGCTGCCGCGGCCCAGTTCGGACTGGATCTGGATCTGTCCGCTGAGTTCGCGGATGCGCGATTGCACCACGTCCATGCCCACGCCACGGCCGGAGATGTCGGTGACTTCGGCCTTGGTCGAGAAGCCCGGCATGAAGATCAGATGTAGGCATTCGTCGGTACTTAGACGGGCAGCGGCTTCGGCGTCGATCAGGCCTTTATTGCGGGCGATTTCGCGCAGCCGCTCGGGGTCGATACCGGCGCCGTCGTCCTGGATTTCGATACTGACGTAGTCGCCTTCCTGCTGCGCGGACAGACGCACATGACCACTGCGCGGTTTGCCGGTGGCTTCGCGCAGGGCAGGGGACTCGATGCCGTGGTCGATCGCGTTGCGCACCAGATGCACCAGCGGGTCGGCCAGGGCTTCGACCAGATTACGGTCCAATTCCGTTTCGGCGCCGATCAGTTCCAGCTCCACTTCCTTGGACAAGGTGCGCGCGACATCGCGGGCCACCTTGGGGAAGCGCGAGAACACCTTGCTGACCGGCTGCATGCGGGTGCGCATGACCGCGGTCTGCAAACGCGCGGTTGCGATATCCAGCACGCTGACCGCGCGATCGAGTTCTTCGTCGCGCAAGCGGGTGCGCAGGGTCTTGAGACGATTGCGCGAGAGCACCAGTTCGCCGATCAGGTTGACGATGGCGTCCAGGCGCTTGGTGTCAACGCGCACGGTCTGTTCGGCTTCGGCACCTTTTGCGGCGGCTTTGGGCGCGGCCTTGGTGCCGGGCGCCGGTGCGTGGCCGTCGTCATGGGCAGGTGTGGCCACCGCAGCCAATGCGGCTTTAGGCGCGGCCTTGACCGCCGGCGGGCCGCTCTTGGCATCGAACTGTGCAATCAGCGAGGCCGGCGCATGCGGCACGGTTTCGCCCGAGCCCATCGCATCCAGCATGGCCTGCAGATAATCCAGCGACTGCTGCGCGGCATCGAAGTGATGCGCCTGCAACACCGCCTGGCCGGAGCGCGCCATGCCGAGGGTTTCTTCAGCGGCGTGGCACAGCTCCACCATGGGCTTGATCGCCAGAAAGCCGGCACCGCCCTTGAGCGTGTGGAAACCGCGGAACACCGCGTTGAGCTGGTCGGCTTCGTCCGGTGCCTGTTCCAGCGCGACCAGCTGTTCGCCGAGGCGATCCAGGATTTCCTGGGCCTCGACGATGAAATCGGCAGCAATATCGTCTGGAACAGCACTCATGGTTACAACCCCAATCCGGACAGCAGGTCATCGGCGTCGTCCTGCGACACCGCGTGACGGTCCAGGCCCTTGACTGCAGGACCGGCAAGACCGCCGTCGTCTTTCTTCGGCTCGGTGCTCTTGGGCGGCAGGCCCAGCGCACCGAAGCCTTCGTGCACGCGTCGCACGATGCCGGCCACACGCCGGATGATCTGCCCGCTCAGGTCCTGGTAGCTCTGCGCCAGCGACAGTTCGGTCAGGTTGTGGCGCATCTTGTCCATCAGCGCGCCCTGGTCCTGATTCAGACCGCCGTCGCGCAGCTGGTTGGCCAGCTCACGGCATTCTTCGACCAGATCCAGCGTGCGATGGCTGGCCTTTTCGGTCATTTCCACCACGTGGTCCAGGCGCGAACACGCATCGTCCAGCTCGCCGGCTTCTTCGGGCACGGTGGGCAGTTCGCCCAGCGCCTGACCGAGTTCGCGTGCGAGCCGGCTCAGGCCCTGCATCATCGGACGGGTGCGCAAGGCGGCGAGGTGGTCGACCTCGCGCTTCCATGCGGCTTCGTCACCGCTTTCCAGTGCATCGAGCGCGCCTTGCAGGCGGTCGATCAAGGCAGCGCGTTCGGCATTGGTTTCCACGGTGGCGTTCATCAGGCGGTCGCCGCCAGACGTTCGAACACCTTGCCCAGCTTTTCTTCCAGCGTCTGCGCGGTGAACGGCTTGATGATGTAGCCATTCACGCCGCACTGGGCCGCTTCGATGATCTGCTCGCGCTTGGCTTCGGCGGTCACCATCATCACCGGCAGGTGCTTGAGCTTGGCGTCGGCGCGGATGTTGCGCAGCAGGTCGATACCGGTCATGCCGGGCATGTTCCAGTCGGTGACCACGAAATCGAACGGGCCGGCCCGCAACGCCGCCAATGCGCTGTTGCCGTCTTCGGCCTCTGCGGTATTGGTGAAGCCAAGATCGCCCAACAGATTCTTGACGATACGTCGCATCGTCGAGAAGTCGTCCACGATCAAAATCCGCATGTTCTTGTTCACATCAAGCTCCTAACACTAAAAAATACGCGAAAAAATCATTCGTCAATTTCGACACCGGCATCGGCCAGTTCGAAGACCTTGAGGCGGCCGCGCAGACGCACCACGGCCTGGCCGTGGATCTGGCAGACGCGCGATTCGCTGACACCGAGCACGGCGCCGATTTCCTTCAGGTTCAATTCCTGTTCGTAGTACAGCGACAGCACCAGCTGCTCGCGCTCGGGCAACTGGCCGATGGCCTTGCCCAGCTCGCGGCCGAACTCGCCACGCTCCATCATCTGCTGCGGGTTGGGGCCACCCTTGGCGGTGGTGTCCAGCTCGCCGTGATCTTCGATGCGCGACTCCAGGCTCAGCACCTGGCCGCGCGCGGCGTCCTCCATCAGACGCAGGTAATCGGGCAACGGCATTTCCATCGCGGCAGCCACTTCGGTGGCGGCGGCGGCGCGGCCGGTGTTCTGTTCGATCTTGCGTACTGCAGCAGCAGCGTCGCGGGCACGGCGGTGTACCGAACGCGGCACCCAGTCGCCTCTGCGAATCTCGTCGATCATCGAGCCGCGGATACGGATCGAGGCATAGGTTTCGAAAGAGGCGCCCTGCTCGGAGTCGTAACTGCGCGAGGCTTCGATCAGGCCGATCATGCCGGCCTGGATCAAGTCGTCCACTTCCACGCTCGCCGGCAGGCGCGCGGCCAGATGGTGGGCGATGCGGCGCACCAGATCGGCATGCTGGGTGACGATGTCGTTGGCGTTGTTGCGTTGCACTGCACGGTACTGCGCGGTGGCCGTCGTTGCGGTTGCGGTAGCGGTGCTCATGCGGCGACCCCCCGTTGGATGATGCGTTCGACAAAGAACTCGACGTTGCCGCGTGGCACGGTGGGGGCCTGCCAGCGCGAGGTACGCCGCGCGATTTCTGCGATGGCCAGCGCCGAGGGGCTGGCGGGGTAGGCCTTGATGACCGGTTGCTGGCGCTGTACCGACAAACGCAACCAGTCGTCCTGCGGCACGTGGCCGAGGTAGTTCAGCGACACGTCGCCGAGGAATTTTTCGCAGACCCGCGACAGCTTGTCGTACAGCAGGCGGCCTTCGTTGGGGTCGCGCACCATGTTGGCGATGATCTGCAGGCGGTCCACGCCGCGTTCGCGCGAGAGCACCTTGATCAGCGCGTAGGCGTCGGTGATCGAGGCCGGTTCGTCGCAGACCACCACCACGGTGTCCTGGGCGGCCTGGCAGAAGGTCAGCACGCTGTCGGTGATGCCGGCGGCGGTGTCGATGACCATCACGTCCAGGTCGCGTTCCAGTTCGGAGAACACGTTGACCAGGCCGATGTGCTGGGCCGGGGCCAGTTCGGCCATGTGGCGGCGACCGGAGGCGGCCGGAACCACCAGCACGCCGCCCGGGCCTTCGATGATCACTTCGTCCAGCGTGCAGCGGCCGGCGATCAGGTCGGCCAGGGTGTACTTGGGCGACAGGCCCAGCACCACATCGAGATTGGCCAGGCCAAGGTCGGCGTCGAGCAGCAAAGTGCGCTTGCCCATCTCGGCGAGGGCCACGGCCAGGTTGGCGGAGATGTTGGTTTTACCCACGCCGCCCTTGCCACCGGTCACGGCAATGGTGCGCACCGGGCCCAGGGGCTCGGGACGGGTCGCCGTCAGGGGGAAGGCGTTGGTCAGCTTGGCGTATTCACGCGACTGCATGGTTGTGCTCCGGAGTACAGGGCTTATCGGCAGCGCGCCGCAAATCTTCAAGGCGAAGAACGAGACTGGCGGCATTGGCGCGGTGCAGGTCGTCGGGGACCCGCTGTCCGTCAGTCACCCAGGTGATGGGCATTTGGTGGTCGACCACCACCGACAAGGCGCTGCCGAAGCGGCCGGTCTCGTCGAGTTTGGTCAGCACCACGCCTTGGGGCTTGGCGTGGGCGAAGCGGCGTACGACCTCGTCGAGGTCGGAAAAATGGGCGTTGGCCGGCAGTACCAGCAGCGAGGTGACCTGGTGCGCGGCGCGCAGCCAGTTCAGCTGTGCGGCCAGGGCGCGGTCGCGCTGGCCCATGCCGGCGGTGTCGATCAACACCAGCTTGTAGTCGCGCAGGCGCTCGAGCAGTTCCAGCAGGCTCTCGGCGCTGTCGGCCTCGTGCACCGCGATGCCGAGCTGACGGCCGTAGCTGTGCAGCTGCTCGCGGCCGCCGACGCGCTGGGTGTCGGTGGTGACCAGGGCCACGTCGCGCGGGGCGTGCTGGGCGGCGAAGCGCTGCGCGAGTTTGGCGATGGTGGTGGTCTTGCCGGCGCCGGTCGGGCCGACCAGGGCGATCACGCCGCCGCGTTCCAGCGGGTCGATCGGAGCCACCGGCAGACGCTTGGACAGCAGGCCCAGCATCAGCCCGCGGCCGCGGTGCAATTCGGTATCGGCCGGAATCTGCAGGGCCACATCGCGGATCAGACCGGCATCGAAGCCGTAGTCGTCCATCAGCTCCAGGGCCTGCGCACGCACCGGTGAGCCACGCAGGCGCTCGTCGGTGAGGCGGTTCATTTCGCGCTCGATCATCTGACGCATCAGCGCCAGCTCACCGCGCAGCTGCTTGAGTTCTTCGTCGTTCTGCGGCACCGGGGCGGCGGCGACCGGCACGGCGGCCAGGGCGACCGGGGCGGCGACCAGCGGCGGCAATGCGGCCGGCGGCAGGATCTGCGGCAGCGCGTCGTCCATGTCGAAGCCGTCGTCGTCCTGCTCGTCGTCGTCCTGCCCGTAAGAGGCGTGGGTGGCGAGCGCGGCGGCCATGATCGGCGTGCGTGCCTGCACCGGGGCAGCGTGCACCGGAGCCTGCACCGGTGCGGTGGTCAGGAAGTCGGCGAACAGCTGTTCCGGCACTGCCGACAGCGCATGTTCCTGGCGCGGTGCGGCGGCAACTGCAACGGCGTGGGCCAATGCTTGAGCGGCGGCAGACGGGGCCGCAGCAGTCCGCACCGGTGCGGCGACCGGCGCCGAGCGCGGCACGTTGACCGGCTGGCGCAGCGCCATCGCGGCGATCATGTCGTCTGCGGCGCTGGCAACACGTTGACGCTGGCTGCTGCCGGTGTCGCCGGCCGGCTTTAGCGGGGCGTGGAACGGCGCGGCCGGCCTGGCCGGGGCCTGCTGGACCGGCGCATGTTGGGCAGGTGCCTGTTCGATCTGTGCCGAAGCCGCCGGAGTCTCGGAGCGCGCAGTTTCCAGAGCGCGCTGCACGAGTTCTTCGTCGTAGTTGCTGGCAGCGACGATCTCGATGCCTTCGGCGGTACGGCGGTTGGACAGGATCACTGCGTCCGGGCCGTGTTCTTCACGCACCATGCGGAATGCGGTGCGCATGTCCGGGGCAACGAAGCGTTTGATTTTCATGCGAAGTGCCTCCAGGAACGGGACCCGCCGGACGCCGGACGGGTGCGCGATAAATGTGGGTGTGTTGCCAGCGTCATGAGTTGCCTGTCCCGTTCGGTTGTTCCAAGTGCTGCTGCTCGCCCCGCAGCGATCAAGCTGACTGCGGTCTCGCCAGAGCTAATGCACGCGGCGTGCCAAAACGCGGTGCCGGGGTTCCGGCGCGGGGATCTGGAAGGTTGGGACAGGCTGGAGCTGTGCGATCGGCCCGGCTGCAAGATTTCAAGTCACTGGTTTGATTGACTTTCTCTCGGGGCGCGATGTGTTGGCATCCACTGTGCGGGTGGATGCGCTGGCGGGTGGGAGGTTGAGCGTGGAGCGCCCGCAAAGCCTCGAAACGGCTGGCGTCGTGCAATCGATTGGAGGTTTGGACGAGTGGCGGCTTTCCGACGCGGTGGTCGGTCGCCTGTCCGCAGCGAGAGGGCCGGGCGCGGGCGGATTCGTAGGAGCGCACCTGGGCGCGATGGGCCGTCCCGGTAAAGCCCTCGCGCCGGGTGCGCTCCTACAGGTGGCGACCTTGCCTGATCCGCAGCATGTCGTCGGATTGCCCAGCGTGTTGTAGGAGCGCACCCGGGCGCGATGTGCCCTCCCGGTAACGCCCTCGCGACCAGGGTCGCTCCTACAGTGATGTCAGCAAGCTTTCCTGGTCCGCAGCATGTCGCGTGTCGTAGGAGCGCCCTTGGGCGCGACGGGCTGTCCCGGTAGAGCC
>NZ_JBEOLS010000015.1:0-84554 GCF_040279205.1 Xanthomonas hortorum | reverse complement strand
GGCATTACCAGGAAAGCCCGTCGCGCCCGGGTGCGCTCCTACGATGCATGCATGGCACCGCGCAGCACGCTCCCCTCTTCGAGATCGCATGGCCAAGACATCCACCTCCCTGATCGCTGCCAAGACGCTGCTGCATGCGGCCGCGCTGACGCCGATCGCATTGCTCGGCTGGCAGTTCTGGCAGGTGTGGCAAACCGGCAGCGACGCGCTGGGCGCCGATCCGGTCGCCGAGATCGAGCACCGCACCGGGCTATGGGCGCTGCGCTTCCTGTTGATCACCTTGGCAATCACGCCGCTGCGCCAGCTCACCGGCCAGGCGGTGCTGATCCGCTTCCGCCGCATGCTCGGGCTGTACGCGTTCTTCTACGCCAGCGTGCATCTGACGGCCTACCTGAGCCTGGATCTGCGCGGCTTATGGACGCAGATCTTCGAAGAGATCATCAAACGGCCCTATATCACCGTCGGCTTCACGGCCTGGCTGTTACTGCTGCCGTTGGCGATCACCTCCACCCAGGGCTGGATGCGTCGGCTCAAGCGCAACTGGGGCCGCCTGCACATGCTGATCTACCCGACCGGGCTGTTGGCAGTGCTGCATTTCTGGTGGCTGGTGAAATCCGATATCCGCGAACCGGCGCTGTATGCCGGCATCCTCGCGGTATTGCTGGGCTGGCGGGTCTGGAAAAAACTCAGCGCGCGCCGAACCACAGCAAGGCGCTCAGCGCCGCCGCCAGCAACACCGCGCTGAGCAGCAGCCACGGCCAGCGCGCGACCTTGACCGGCGCACGCGTCGGTTCGGTGGTGGCGCGCGGCGGTGGCAACGGCTCGGTGTCGGGGATATCCCAGGTGGTGCCGTGATGGGTACGCGGTACCTCGACGACGAACCGGTGGCGGGCATCGAATACGACCTGGTCGCCGGCCTGCAGCCAGCCGTCGCGCACCTGCACGCCATTGATCCAGCTGCCTTCTTCCGAACCCAGATCGCGGATCAGCACGCGGTCGCCGTGGCGTTCCAGGCGCGCATGCTGGGCCGCAAAGGCCGGGTCGTCGATGACGATATCCGCCGCCGGGTCGCTGCCGACCAGCCGTGAACGATCCAGCGTGAAGCTGCGCCCGTGATGACGACCACCCAGCCCGCGCAACAACAGACAGACCTCGCTCAGGCCGGCGTCGTCCTCTGGCACGTCGTTGGCCGGCGCGCTCGACGGCGCACTGCGCAGCAGCATCTCCACGCCATCGGCGTAGATCGCATCGCCGGGGCGCAGCAGTGCCATGCGGCGTACCGGGCGTCCGTTGACATGGATGCCGCGGATTCCGTTGGCCACCTGCAACCACAGGCCGCGCTGGTCCAGGCAGAACTGCGCCAATAGCAACGCGCCCTGCGCATCGTCCACCACCCGCACGCTGCCCGAGGCATGACGGACGATCCGGTGGACGCCGGGCTTGAGAGAATGATCCGGCTGCTGCCGGTGAGTGAAATGAACTTGCAGATCGCGCACCCGCCGTAGCCTAGCAGGTCTGCCCCTTGCAGCGGCCAACAACGTGACCGGCGTCCGCCCAACAGGCGCAGTGTTTGCGCGTCGTTCCTGGTCCGCTGCAACCATCCGCACTTGGAGCCTGGCCCGCGCATGCGCACAATGCGCGCTCCTTTCGTCTCACCTATCCACGCCATGTCCAGCATCGATATCCGCCACGACCATTCCTTGACGCCGGCCCAGGCCCGCGCAGCGATCGACGAGGCGGCACGCAAACTGACCGATCGCTACGGCATCGCTTCGCACTGGGAAGGCGACACCTTGCGCATCGCGCGTGCCGGTGTGGACGGGGCGATCGCCTTGCTGCCGCAGCAGGTGCATGTCACCGCCGAGCTTGGCTTTCTGTTGTCGGCGGTGCAGCCGATGGTGGAATCGGAAATCCGTCGGTTGCTGAGCGAAAAACTCGCCTGAGCAGGCCGGTCTGATCGTCCTTGCCCCAATCGGGCCAGGCCTGGGGCCTGCGAACTTGAGCAGGCCGCGCTGGAGGTGCCGGCCCTTCAGCGTCAAGTCACCCGCATCACGCTGGATGCGCGGATGCTTGAAAACGCGTCTCGCGCACACATGACCTAGATGGACGCCAGCAGGCAATGCTTCACCTGCCCGATGCAGCGTCGGCACTAGGGTGAAGGCAACGTCGCTTTAGCAACCTACAGGAGCATCGCATGACGACCGGATACGATCAGAACGGCAACCGCGACAACGCGGCCCATGGGTTCCAGGCGCAGGCAGAGCAGATTTCGCGCCGGCTTGGCGAATCGGCACAGACGGTGTGGTTGGCCGGGCTCGGCGCGCTGGGTCGCGTCCAGACCGAGGGCGGCAAATTGTTCGATTCCCTGGTTCGCGAGGGCGCGGCCTATGAGCGCACGGGCCAGCAGAAGGCCAGCGAAAGCGTCGACGAACTGCGCGAAGAGGTGGAGACCCAGTTCGAGCAGGCACGCGACACCGCCGTGCGTGGCTGGGACCGGCTGGGCAAGGCTTTCGACGAGCGCGTCAAGGGCGTGCTGCGCACCCTCAACATCCCCGAACAGGACGAGCTGGAAAACCTGCGTCGAGAAGTGGAATCGTTGAAGGCCCAGGTGCGCGCCAATACCGCCGCCACCAAGCGCGCCAACCGCACCGCCAATCAAGCCGCGCAGGCTGCCACTAGCGACACGGCCGGCACTGGATCGTCAACCACACCGGGCAGCACCTCGACCGGAAACACGGCTGCGTTCGACGGCGAATAAGCCTGGCACCCGGACAATGTTGCAAAGCAGCATGATTTTCCACACAATCGAGAAGGACCCGCCAGTCCTGTAACACGAAGTCCGTTTGCTCCCCTCCCCTCACGGCTTCGGACTGGCGGGTCTTTCGCTATCTGGATCACGGCTTGTGAGTTCGCCGCCCGCGATCCATTGACGAATCTGCCGCGAGGGATTCTTCTAGGCGCACCATTTCGTTATACGCGCCATAACTTCGTTTTATGCTGATGCCTTCCTGGATTTTGGCGCTGTTGGCCGCTCTCTTGCTGTGGCTGGCGGTGTGCGCTTATGTCTGGCTGGTGCGGCGTCGCGCCGACGAAACCACCGAGGGCGTGCGCGCCCTGGCCGCGATGCATTGGCGTGATTTTTCCGCCCTGGTGCTGCGCGTGCTGCAGGACCAACGCGGTTGGCAACCGACCCGGTTGCCGCAGGACGGCCTGCCCACCGCCGATTTCATGATGCAGACCGACCACGGCACCCGCCTGGTTGCCTGCAAGCACGGGCGCGGTTATCGCATCGGCGTGGCGGCGGTCAACGAGTTGGGCGCGATGGCGCGGCTGGCCGGTGCTGGCGGCGGCGTGATGGTGACCGAGGGCCGCATGGAGCGCGAAGGCATCGCGGCCGCCGACAAGCAATCCATCGAAGTGCTGGACGGCGCGCGCCTGTGGCCACTGCTCAAACCCTACCTGCCCGGCGACATGGAAACCGGCGTGGTCGGCATGGCAAGGCGCCGCGCGATCCGCCACAGCGTCATCGCCGGTGTGGCGTTGGCAACCTTGGCGCTGGTCGCTGTACTGGCACTGCAGCCGGCGCTGCCGGAAGCGGCGCTGACGCAGACTGCAATTGCACCGCCCCCACCGGTTGCCGCACCCGTGCGTGCTGCGCCTTCCGCTGCCCCGGCTACTGCTACGTCGCAGGCAGCGCCCACAACTGCATCGACCCCGGCAGCCATGCCATTCGCAAGCGGGAAGGAACCGGATGCAGCGACCATGCAAGGCTATCAACGCGAGGTTTCCAAAGCGCTCGCCCAGACGCCCGGTCTACTCCGCGGGATCTGGATCACTCAGGCAACGTTGGCGGTGGACCGCACGGTCGAAGACGCCGCCGCATGGCCGCTGATCTGCCGCGAACTGGAACGCTACCCGTACCTGCGCACCGTGCGCGTGCAACTCAATCCGCGCGCAGGCGTGGACGAGCCGGTGCGTTGGCGTCAATGCACGACGATTTGAGTGGGTGATTGGCGCGTTGGTCAGCCGCTGCGAATCTCAGCGCATTCCCGGCGCAAACCGCGCCACCAGATCGTACGAGCCGCCGAGGAACCACTGACGCACGTAGGTGACCGGCTGATCGCCTCGCCAGGTATGGCGATCGATCACAAGACATGCGGCGCCATCGTCCACCTGCAGGCGTTGCGCCTGCGCGGCGTCGGCATTGACCGCGCTGATGCGGTGTTCGGCGCGCGTCCATGGCACGTTGCGCAACAGCCAACTGCCCGGCGCGACATCGGTGAACGATTGCAATAACGCCTCCGGCACCGTGGTGGTATCGATCACGCGTTGCTCCAGCGCGAACGGGCTGCCGTCGGCAAGGTGCACGCTTTCCAGCGCCAGGACCTTGCCGGTGCTGCCCAGGGCGCGTTCCTGCGGCACGCGCTGACGCAGGTTGCGCAGTCGCCGCGACAGCAACGAAAACCGATAGGCATGGCCGCGCGCGGTCATCTCCACTTCGATATCCGGGATCGACAGCGCCACCTGTTCCAGATGCGGATGCGGCCGCGCCACGAACGAGCCGGTGCGGCGGCGACGTTCGATCATGCCGGCGTCGGCGAGCAGCCCGAGCACCTTGTTGACCGTCATGCGCGAACAGCCGTACTGCGTCATCAACTCGTGTTCGGGCGGCACGCGGTGACCGGGCGGCCAGTCGCCGCTGTGGATGCGTTGTTCCAGATCCTGACGGATGCGTTGATGCAGGGTGCCGGGCGCGGCAATGGGGTGGGCGGTCAAAGCAGGTCTCCGGTCAGACCCGCATTGTGCGCGCATCCGCTCAGTTGCTCAGCAGCGATCGCAAAACGCCGGCAAAACGGGCGGCAATGCGTGCGCGATCCACATGCTGCCCGTCGCGCACCACCTGTTGCCCGGCGCGCCAGACAGTGCGCACGGCGCTGCCGCGTGCGGCGAACAGCCAACTGTCGAGCAAGGCATCGTCGCTGCGCGCCAGCAGCGCCGGATGGGTGAGATCCAACTCGATCAGATCGGCCGAGGCGCCGACACGAATGCCGCTGTGCGCAATACCCAAGGCCTGCGCCGCGCCATCGCCGGCCTGACCGAACAACCAGCGCCCACTGGAAACGCCACCTTGTGCCAGCACATTGCGCGCCTGCAATTGCAGGCGTTGGCCGTATTCGAGCAGGCGCAGTTCTTCGGCCGCATCGATCAAGACATTCGAATCCGAACCCACGCCGAAACGCCCGCCCGCAGCGGCAAATGCCTGCATCGGGAACAGCCCGTCGCCCAGATTCGCCTCGGTGATCGGGCATAGCCCGACCACCGCACCGCTATCGACGATCGCCTGCAGTTCGCTCGCATCCACATGCGTGGCGTGCACCAGACACCAGCGCGCATCCACCGACGCGTTAGCCTGCAGCCACTGCACCGGGCGCTGCCCTGACCAGGCCAGACACGCATCGACCTCGCGTTGCTGCTCGGCGATATGGATGTGGATCGGGCCATCGGTGAGCGGCACCAGCGCAGCCAGTTGTTCTGGTGTGACCGCGCGCAGGCTGTGCGGCGCCAACCCGAGCACTGCATCGGGCAAGGCTTTGAGGCTGCGCGTGCAGTCGTCCAGCAAGCGTGCGAAGCCATCGATGTCGTGGATCAAACGACGCTGCGCTGTACTCGGCGCGACACCACCGAAATCCGAATGCGCATAGAACACCGGCAACAGCGTCAGGCCCATGCCGGTGTTGGCAGCGGCGGCGGCAATGCGCTCGGACATTTCGCCTGCGTGCGCATACGCCGCGCCGCTGGGGTTGTGGTGCAGATAGTGGAATTCGCCGGCGCGGGTGAAGCCGCTTTCGAGCATTTCCACATAGGCCTGTTCGGCGATCGCCTGCAGGCTATCCGGGTCCAGCCGGTCGACAAAGCGGTACATCAACTCGCGCCAGCTCCAGAAACTGTCGCCGCTGCGCCCACCCACCTCGGTCAAGCCGGCCATGCCGCGCTGGAACGCGTGGCTGTGCAGATTGCCCAACCCGGGCAGCAGCACCTCGACACGGGTATCAGTGGCGGCCACCGCAGTATCGGTCTGCACCGAGGCGATGCGCCCCTGTGCCAGCGCGATCCGCACACCGCTTGCCCAGCCATCGGGCAAGAGAGCCCGCGCTGCCCACATCGCCTGCACCTGTTGGTCTGCCACTGGACACCCTCGATTGCCGGTTCTATTGTATATACATATCAGACACCACGAGCCTGCGCCATGCATTGCGACGTCCTCTGGCACAACGCACAGCTGATGACCCTGGACGCAGCCGATGGTGGCCTGGGCATCGTGGACGATGGCGTTCTGGCCTGCCAGGACGGCCGCATCACCTACGCCGGCCCGGCCGCGCAGGCCCCGGCGCTGACGCCGGACGTTGCGCACGATTGCCGGCGCCGCTGGATCAGCCCCGGCCTGATCGATTGCCATACCCATCTGGTGTATGCAGGCAATCGCGCCAACGAATTCGAACAACGCCTGCGCGGCGCCAGCTATGCGCAGATCGCTGCGGCCGGCGGCGGCATCGTGGCCACGGTGCGCGCAACTCGAGCTGCCGACGATGCAGCGTTACTGGCCGCCAGCCTGCCACGCCTGGACGCCATGCTTGCCGAAGGCGTGACCACGCTGGAAATCAAATCCGGCTACGGGCTCACGCTGGAGGACGAAACCAAACAGCTGCGCGTGGCACGCCAGCTCGCCGCGCTGCGCAAGGTCGAAGTGGTGCCAACGTTTCTCGGCGCCCATGCGGTGCCACCGGGCAGCGATGCACAGACCTATATCGACGCGGTCTGCACGCAGATGATTCCGGCGATTGCCGCGCAATGTCTTGCCGAGGCGGTGGACGTGTTCTGCGAGCACCTGGCGTTCTCGCCCGCGCAGGCCGAACAAGTGTTCGTCGCCGCGCAAGCGCACGGCTTGGGCATCAAGATCCACGCCGAACAACTGAGCAATCAGCACGGTGCAGCGTTAGCGGCACGCTATGGCGCGCTGTCGGCCGATCACATCGAATATCTGGACAGCGACGGCGTTGCCGCGATGGCCAGCGCCGGCACGGTGGCGGTACTGTTGCCGGGCGCGTTCTATTTCACCCGCGACACCCAGCTGCCGCCGATCGCCGCGTTGCGCGCCGCCGGCGTGCCGCTGGCCCTGGCCACCGATTGCAATCCAGGCACCTCGCCGCTGACCAGTCCGTTGCTGGCGATGAATATGGCCGCCACCTTGTTCCGTATGACCGTGGACGAATGCATCGCCGGTTTTACCCGCGATGCCGCGCGCGCGCTCGGGCGCGGCGAGCGGCTTGGCCGGCTGCGCGCCGGCATGCACTGCGACCTGGCGATCTGGAACATCGACGCGCCGGCCGATCTGGTCTACCGCATGGGCTTCAACCCACTTCATGCCCGCGTCTGGCGCGGGCATTCCTGCTGAATCCGGAGTCGTCATGAGTTCTGTTGTCTTGCAGCCCGGCCAGGTCACCCTGGCGCAATGGCGTGCGTTGTATCGCGGCGCCGAGGTCGTGTTGGACGACACTTGCGCAGCCGCCGTACTGCGCAGCGCGCAGACGGTGGAGGCCATCGTCGCGCGCGGCGAGCCGGTCTACGGCGTCAATACCGGCTTCGGCAAACTGGCCAGCGTGCGCATCGAGCGCGAGGACCTGCAGACCCTGCAACGCAATATCGTGCTGTCGCATGCGGCCGGTGTCGGCGAGCCCACACCCGTACCGGTCGTGCGGCTGATGATGGCGCTCAAGCTCACCAGCCTGGCCCAAGGCGCCTCCGGCGTGCAGCCGGACACCTTGGCGCTGTTGGACGCGATGCTGCGTCTGGGCATCACCCCGGTGGTGCCGTGCCAGGGCTCAGTCGGCGCCTCCGGCGATCTGGCGCCGTTGTCGCATCTGGCCGCTGTGATGATTGGCGTTGGCGAAGCCTTCGTCGGCGAGCAACGTTTGCCTGCCGCCGAGGCGCTTGCACAGGCGCAGTTGCAGCCACGCGTGCTCGGCGCAAAGGAAGGCCTGGCGCTGCTCAACGGCACCCAGTTTTCCACTGCCTGCGCATTGGCCGGTTTGTTCGAGATCGAAACCGTGCTGCAGGCCGCGCTGGTCACTGGCGCCTTGTCGGTGGAAGCGGCCAAGGGCTCGGATACGCCGTTCGATGCGCGCATCCATGCCCTGCGCGGGCAGCCTGGGCAGATCGCCACCGCTGCAGCGCTGCGCGCCTTGATGGCCGATTCGAGCATTCGCGAATCGCACCGGCTGGGCGATGTGCGCGTGCAGGATCCGTACTGTCTGCGCTGCCAGCCGCAGGTGATGGGCGCGGCGCTGGATATCATGCGTCAGGCCGCGCGCACGCTGGAGATCGAAGCCAATGGCGTGTCCGACAACCCGTTGGTGTTCAGCGATACCGGCGAGGCGTTGTCGGGCGGTAATTTCCACGCCGAGCCGGTGGCGTTTGCGGCCGACATGCTGGCGATGGCGGTCTGCGAAATCGGCTCAATCAGCGAACGCCGCACCGCGATGCTGGTCGACCCGGCGTTGTCTGGCCTGCCGGCATTTCTCACCCCGCGCCCGGGCTTGAATTCGGGCTTCATGATTCCGCAGGTCACCGCTGCGGCCTTGGTGTCGGAGAACAAGCAGCGCGCGTATCCGGCCAGTGTCGATTCGATTCCGACCTCGGCCAACCAGGAAGATCATGTGTCGATGGCCGCGCACGGCGCACGCCGCTTGTTGGCAATGGCAGAGAACGCCACGCATGTGATCGGCATCGAGTTGCTGGCTGCGGTGCAGGGCTGCGACTTCCATGCGCCGCTACGCTCAAGCGCCGCATTGGAAGCCGCACGCGCACTGCTGCGTGCGCAGGTGCCCACGCTGCAGGACGACCGCTATTTCCATCCCGACATGCTGGCTGCAAGTGCGCTGGTGCGCTCGGGTGCACTGGCGCGCGCGGTGGCGATGGCATTGCCGGGTGTGGAGCAGGACGCATGAATCGGCAGGCCGACAAGACGCAATCGCGCTATCAATACGTCTCGGCGATTGCACCGATGCAAGGTAGGCAACGATGAGCGCTCTGCCCTGGCTCGAAGTTCACCGCGGCGATGCGCCACTGATCGTCAGCTTCCCGCATACCGGCACCGAGCTGCCGGACGACGTGGCCGATCGATTCGTGTCGCCGTGGCTGGCGCGCCGCGATGCCGATTGGTGGGTGCATCAGCTGTACGACTTCGCGCAATCGCTCGGTGCCACCACTGTGCGTACCGCGATCTCGCGCTCGGTGATCGACGTCAATCGCGACCCGAGCGGCGCATCGTTGTATCCGGGCCAGAACACCACCGGCCTGTGCCCGCTGACCACCTTCGACAATCAACCGTTGTACGCAGACGGTGACGCACCTGATCAGGCGCAGATCGAGCTACGCCGCACGCGCTGGTTCGATCCTTATCACGCTGCGCTCGCTAGCGAGATTGCGCGCCTGCACGCGCAACACCCAAAGATCGTGGTCTACGATGCGCATTCGATCCGCTCGCATATTCCGCACCTGTTCGACGGCGAGTTGCCGCAGTTCAACATCGGCAGCAACGACGACCGCAGTTGCGATCCAGACCTGGTCGATGCGGTGGAACGGCTGTGCCGCAGCAGTGGCTCCAGCACCGTACGCAATGGGCGTTTCAAGGGCGGCTGGATCACCCGCCACTACGCGCAGCCCGAGCGCGGTGTGCATACGCTGCAGATGGAGCTGGCCTGCCGCGGTTACATGCGCGAGCCCGACGACATCACCCCAGACACCTGGCCCACGCCCTGGCAGCCCGCGCACGCAGTGGCATTACGCGCTGTGCTGCGGCACGTGCTGCTGACCTGCCTGCACTTCGCCAACGCCACACCCCCCTCCTCCGACACCACGCCGCCTGCGGCGCACCGTTGATTGCAAGGAACCCGGCATGACCCGTCACGATGCAACCCGCGTCATCCGCGCCGCCACCGGCACCACGCTCACCGCCAAGAGCTGGCTCACCGAAGCGCCGCTGCGCATGCTGATGAACAACCTGGACCCGGACGTGGCCGAGCGCCCGCAGGAGCTGGTGGTGTATGGCGGCATCGGCCGCGCTGCGCGCGATTGGGAATCCTTCGATGCGATCGTCGCCGCACTCACCCGCCTGGACGACGACCAGACCTTGCTGGTGCAATCCGGCAAGCCGGTCGGCGTGTTTCGCACCCATGCCGATGCGCCACGCGTGCTGATCGCCAACTCCAACCTGGTGCCGCGCTGGGCCACCTGGGACCACTTCAACGAACTCGATAAAAAAGGTCTGGCGATGTACGGCCAGATGACTGCCGGCAGCTGGATCTACATCGGCGCGCAAGGCATCGTGCAAGGCACCTACGAAACGTTCGTGGAGATGGGCCGCCAGCATTACGGCGGCAACCTGGCCGGCAAGTGGCTGTTCACCGGCGGCCTCGGCGGCATGGGTGGCGCGCAGCCGCTGGCCGCAGTGATGGCCGGCGCCTCGTGCCTGGCGGTGGAATGCCGCCGTTCCAGCATCGACATGCGCCTGCGCACCGGTTATCTGGACACCTGGACCGACTCGCTGGACGAGGCGCTGCGCCTGATCGAGGAATCGTGCACGGCGAAGAAGCCGCTGTCGGTCGGCCTGCTCGGTAATGTCGCCGATGTGCTGGACGAGCTGCTGCTACGCGGGATCAAGCCGGACCTGCTGACCGACCAGACCTCCGCGCACGACCCGGTCAACGGCTACCTGCCGCAGAGCTGGAGCGTGGAAGAATGGGACGCAAAACGCGAGAGCGCGTCCAAGGAAGTGGAAGCCGCCGCGCGCGAGTCGATGGCCAGCCACATCCGCGCCATGCTCACCTTCCACGCGCTGGGCGTGCCCACCGTGGATTACGGCAACAACCTGCGCCAGATGGCACTGGAAGAAGGCGTCGACAACGCGTTCGACTTCCCCGGCTTCGTGCCCGCCTACATCCGGCCACTGTTCTGTCGCGGCGTCGGCCCGTTCCGCTGGGTCGCGCTCAGTGGCGATCCGCAGGACATCGCCAAGACCGATGCCAAGGTCAAGGAACTCATTCCCGACGATGCGCATCTGCATCGCTGGCTCGACATGGCCGCCGAAAAGATCGCCTTCCAGGGCCTGCCTGCGCGCATCTGTTGGGTCGGCCTGGGCGATCGGCATCGGCTGGGTCTGGCCTTCAACGCGATGGTGCGCAGCGGCGAATTGAAGGCGCCGGTCGTCATCGGGCGCGACCATCTGGATTCCGGCAGCGTCGCCTCGCCCAACCGCGAAACCGAAGCCATGGCCGATGGCTCCGATGCCGTCTCCGACTGGCCGCTGCTCAACGCCCTGCTCAATACCGCCAGCGGCGCCACCTGGGTCTCGCTGCACCACGGCGGCGGCGTCGGCATGGGGTTCTCGCAGCACGCCGGCATGGTCATCGTTTGCGACGGCAGCGAAGCAGCAGACAAGCGGATCGAACGCGTGCTCTGGAACGACCCGGCCACCGGCGTGATGCGCCACGCCGATGCCGGCTATGCCATCGCCACCGATTGCGCGAAAGAAAAAGGGCTGGATTTACCGGGAATTCTTGGCTGAGTTCGCCCTCCGACAGCGCGGTATACCGCACGCTGTCGGCAGGCTGTGTGCACTGCTCGCAACCATGCACACCGACCATCTCGAGTGGTCCTTGCCCGCCCACCGTCGCGGGACCTTACGCGGCATGGATGCCGCGTAAGAGCTTACAAGGACGTACTTGCAGCGTGTCCCGCGAGGGTGGGCGGGCAAGGGCCCACCAGCCAAGCTGCAGACATCAGCTCTACAACTGATCTATCCGCCGCACTGTTCAACTACTCCAGGGACAACCGAGATTTCGGTCGCGGCGGCGGTTAAACGCAGTCAAAAGCTTAGGTCAAAAGCTGGGTCAGTCGAGGGCGCGATGTCCTCACCAGACAGTTTGCTGGTTGCTTTGAGAATAGCTACGCACACCGACCATCCCGACTGGTCCTTGCCCGCCCACCGTCGCGGGACCTTACGCGGCATGGATGCCGCGTAAGAGCTTACAAGGACGTACTTGCAGCGTGTCCCGCGACGGTGGGCGGGCAAGGACCCCACAGCCAAGCCACAAATCAACCGCTCTACACGCGTTTTGTTAGCCGCTCTAATCGGCTTTGGTTTCCATCCCTATCTGCTTGCAGGCCGATGCAGCAGCAGCCAGCAATGCGCTGTCATCGAGCAGCGGCACCGCCCCGCTTGCTGGGTAAGAAGCTGCGATCGCCTTCGCCGCGCGATCTGCATCCGCCTGGATATACCACTGCGACGCCATCGGCAACGCACGTCCACGTACCGCGTGTTCGAATCGATACTGTCCCCAGTAAATCGCCAATGGCTCTTCCAGCGCGTTGAGCGGGTTACGCAAGGTGGCCGCACTCGGACACAGCCGCAAGAAGTTGGCAGCAAGCATGCGTTTACGCGCGGATGGCTGCCCCGCAGACAAGTAATGACTCAACTCGTGCAACAGGATCGGCGTCCAGTCCATTGATGCCGTGCCGGTGAGCGCATCGTGCTGCGAATAGAGCAGCATCGTGCGTCCACGCACTTTGGCCTGGGTGGTATCCATCTCCGGCCACCACACGAATCGTGCCTCGAACACCGGAGGTTCCGGCACCGCAAAGAAATCACGCATCTGCAATGCCAGGCGGGAAACGGCCGGGTTGGATAGCTCCTCGCTCAGCACGCGTATCTGTTGCTCGAAACGGGATGCAACTGCGATCAAACGACTGGCACGCGGAACGAACCGCGCAAAATACGCGCGCAACAGTCTCTGGTCATCTGCCGACTGCTCTGCAATGGCGGCGTTCGCTGAAGCCTCGAAGTCTTCGCTCCCCAGGAAATGTCGGGAGAACGGATCCGCGTCATGGGTGACGTCTGGCGCAAAGACTCGGTCGACCACCTCCAGATCGTCGTCTTTTGCCAGCCCCGAGGTGCGGCGGCGGAAATCCGCATAGGCGGCAAGCGCGGCACGGTCCGCCTGATCCAGCCCGCCATGGGCTTCCATGTAGCTGCGGTAGACGGGCACCGTAAAGCCCGGCAACCAATCCGACAGGTTATCCAGCAGGTTGAACAGATCCGTCGCTTCGCTGTAACCCACCTGGACGTACGTCGATGGCGGTGTGGGTGGCGCGGCATGCGCAGTGGCGCACAACAACATCCAGATCAGTGCGACTGCGCGCATGTTCCGCAGTGTGGTCAGCCAGCAATCACTCCATCTGCGCATGCGGAACTCTGGGCTGGCGAGTACGTTGATTCGAGCATGCAGGGATACCGCTCGCAACATGTCTTTCGTCAGGGGTGCGCGGACCTGCACGCCGGCGGCCTGCTTTGACGGCAAAACCACCGTAGCCCGTCACATTCTCGACAATTGCCCTCAAGACTGCCGGGATCAGGCCGACAAGGTATGCAACGTTTCGAGGAGCCTCCATGGGCATCCTGATCTACCTGGTGCCTGCATTCGCACTCTGGGCGCTCATCGCCACCGGGCTGGCGTTCGTGCGTGGCCGGCAACTGCGTGCCGAGTCCGGCCAGCTTGCGAACACCCAGGACAGTCTTGCCCGCTACCAGGCTGCGCTGTCGCAATTGAAGGCACGCGCGGCCGCCAGCACGCTGGAGCTGGAATCGCTGCAGCGCAGCTACGCGGTGCTCAAACAGTCGCTGGAGCAGCAGGAACAGAATGCGGCCGAGCAACAGGCGACCACGGCCCAGGTGATTCCGATGGTGATGGTGCAGCAACTGGACATCGCCAACGAAATCGGCACCTTGTTTGCGCACGTGGCGCGCGTTGCGCGCAGCCTGCGTCGCTATAGCGCCTACAGCCGCGGCCATAATGCGCCGGAACCGAACACCGCCCGCTACGACCTGCACTGGTTGGCGGACTGCTTGCACAGCTTCGACCAGATCGGCCATGCGCTGGTGCGCGGTAACGTCGCCGCATTGATCACGGCCTGCCAGGACCTGCTGTCGATGTACGACCACTATTTGAAAGACGGCTCCGGCTATAACAGCCGCGACACCTTTCAGCGGCTGAGCAGCGATGTGCCACTGTCCGATGCCACCGACGCCATCCGCTCGATCATCGTCAAGGCCACGCTGGCGCAGGACGCGCAGGATGCGGTGATGGAAGAAGCAGTTGCGGCGAATGTGGCTTGATTCGGGATTCGGGAATCGGGATTCGCAAGAGCGTGGGCGCGGTGTTCTGTTAGCTCAACACGTAGATACATGGCTGTCTGACAGCGTATCGATGAGCATCGTTGGCTAAAACGTACTTGCGACTACTCATAAAAAAAGCGCACCGCTTGCGGTGCGCTTTTTTTGTTTCAAGCCTTAGGAACGGCTAACGAACTCTGGCGAGCAGGTCCGATAACAGCTCAAATCAAGGCTTTTTCTGCGGCAACGCATACGCCACCAACGAATCGCCCGCAGGCGTTTCCATGAAGTGGTGGCCGCCGGCCATGATCACCAGATACTCGCGGCCGTTGTAGGCGTAGACCATCGGGTTGGCCTGGCCGCCGGCCGGCAGCTTGGCATGCCACAGCTCCTTGCCGGTGGACAGATCGATGGCGCGGATCAGGTCGTCGGTGGCTGCGGCAATGAAGATCAAGCCACTGGCCGTCACCACCGAACCGCCGTTGTTGGGCGTGCCAATCTCGATCGGCAGACCAGAGCGGATGCCGAACGGACCATTGCCGCGTGCGCTGCCGAACGGACGATCCCAAAGGGTCTTGCCGCTGGCCAGATCGATCGCACGGATGCCGCCATACGGCGGCTGCTTGCACAGCAGCTTGGTGAACGGCAGGCGCCAGCCGGCATTGACGTTGATCGCATACGGCGTACCGGCCTGCGGATCGCCCGCACCTTCCGCGCCACCTGCATCGCCGCGCGCTTCATCGCGCGGTGCCCAGCCCAGTTTGTCGGCCTTGGCGCGCGGCACCAGCAGGTTGTAGTTGGGCATGTCGTTGTAGTTGGCCACGATCACCCCGCGCTGCGGATCCACCGACACGCTGCCCCAATCCGAACCGCCGTTGTAGCCGGGGTATTCGATCGAATGGCGGTCGGCTTCCGGCGGCGTGTAGATGCCCTTGTAGCTGGCCTTGCGGAACTGGATGCGGCAGACCAGCTGATCGATCGGCGTCATCCCCCACATGTCGCGCTCGGTCAGATCCGGCTTGCGCAAGGTGTGATACAGCGAGAACGGCTGGGTCCTGGCGCGCATCTGCGGCTCCACACCGCCACCGGGCACTGCGCGTTCTTCCACGCCCACCAGCGGCTTGCCGGTACGCCGATCCAGCACGTACAACTCGCCCTGCTTGCTCGGCAACAACACCGCCGGCACGTTGACGCCGTCCTTGGGGAAGTCGATCAGGCTCGGCTGCGAGCCCAGGTCGTAATCCCACGCATCGATATGCGTGGTCTGGAAATTCCACACCGGCTTGCCGGTGGTGACATCCAGCGCCACCAGCGAGGTCGCATAGCGATTCTCCTGCGGCGTGCGCGAGCTGCTCCAGTAATCGGCGGTGGAGTTGCCCATCGGCAGATACACATAGCCCAGCTGTTCGTCGGCCGCGGCGGTGGTCCACATGTTCGGCGTGCCACGCGTCCAGGTCTGGCCCGGCGGCGGTGCGCCGTTCCAGTCCGGATGGGTCATGTCCCAGGCCCAGCGCAATTGGCCGGTCACCGCATCGAAGCCTTCGATCACACCGGACGGCTCGTAACGCTTCTGCCCGTCCAGCACCTGATGGCCGGTGACCACCACCCCGCGCACGATGGCGGGCGGCGAATTGATCGACACATAGCCCGGCGGCGTCTGCCCCATGCCGACGGTGATGTCGACCTGGCCGTTGTTGCCGAAATCCGTGCACGGTTTGCCGCTACGCGCATCCAGCGCGATCAGGCGGCCATCCAGCGTGCCTTCGATGATGCGCGTGCGGCACAGCGGCGCCCCCTCCGCTGCCGCTACTGCGGCGGCGTCGTTGGCTGCCACCGGCACCTGGTAGTACGACACACCACGGCAGGCGGCCGTATACGGAATCGCCTCGTCCTTGACCTTGGGATCGTAACGCCAACGCTCCTTGCCACTGGCGGCATCCAGCGCGATCACCTGATTGCGCGCAGTACACAGATACAGGCTGTCGCCCACCTTCAGCGGCGTGGTTTCCGCACCCCAGCGCTTGCTCGGCAGGTCGCCGGTGTGGAAGACCCAGGCCTGCTTCAATTGCGCAACGTTGTCGCGGTTGATCTGCTGCAACGGCGAATAGCGCTGCCCGGCCTGGCTGCGTCCATACGCGGCCCAGTCGTCGTCGGCAGGCGCATTGCCCGGCTGCCCGTCGGCGGCGGCCGGCGCTGCAGACGCGCTGCGCTTGACCAGGCCCGCGGCCATGCCGGCGGCGTGTGCCAGCGCGCCATCGGCCTCGGTCACCCCAAACGGCACGAAGGCGAGCGCGAAGGCCACCACGAACACCGCCGCCAGAACGCCGGCCACGCTGCGCGACACCGCACGCGACACCGGGCGCTCCAGCTTCGGCAGCAGCAGCGCCAGCACGAATGCCAAGCCGACGATCAAGCCCAGCCGCGGTACCCAACGCCAGTAGTCGCTGCCCGATTCCCACCACGTCCACGGCAACGTCGCCGCCACCACTGCGGCAAACCACCACGCGCCCGCATTGCGACCGCGAAACAGCAATACGCCGGCGATCAGCAAGGCCACGCCCACAGGCGCGTAATACCAGGAGCCGCCCAGCGCGGCCAGCCACACGCCGCCTGCCAGCAGCACGGCGCCCAGCACTCCAATCACGCCTCCCAACGTCGCCAGCGCCCAGTGGCCGCGACGGGAAGGACGATGCAATGTCGTCATCAGTTGTTCCTCTTCGATCTGCGGCGACGCAACGCCGCCGCACCACCCCCAACCTTCGACCCGCCGCGGTGAAAAAACCGCGTTCTTTGCGAACGCCGTCGAAAAACACTGCGTTGCAGATGTCACCGCGTGCAATAAAAAACGCCGGCTGTGCGCCGGCGTTTTTCTTCAGCTGCGTTGCTCGCCAGATGCGATCACGCTTCGGTCGGTGGCAGGTCGCCTGCACTTGCTGCCGGTGCAACCGCTGCATCGTCCAGCACGTCCTCGGCCTCATCCAGCGAGGCATCCAGGCGTTCGACCGCCTGCAGCTTTTCGCCCTTGGACAAGCGGATCAAGGTCACGCCCTGGGTATTGCGACCCACGCGCGAGATCTCCGAACCGCGGGTGCGCACCAGCGTACCGCCATCGGAAATCAGCAGCACTTCGTCGGTGGCGCCCAGCAGCACCGCACGCACCAGCTTGCCGTTGCGCTCGGTGGTCTGGATGCCGATCACGCCCTGCGTGCCGCGGCCCTTGCGCGGGTACTCGGTCAGCGGGGTGCGCTTGCCGTAGCCGTTCTCGGTGGCGGTGAGGATGTAGGCCATGTCGTCGCTCTCGGCGACGTCGATCACCTCCGCCTCGACACCGTCCGTGCTCTCCACCACGTCCTCGACACCCTCGTCCTCGACATCGCCTTCGATGCCGCCGGCACGCTCGGCCACGATCAGGCTGACCACTTCTTCGCCCTTGGTCAGACGGATGCCGCGCACGCCGGTGGCGGTACGGCCCATCGAACGCACGGTGGATTCGCCAAAGCGCACGGTCTTGCCGTTGGAGGCGAACAACAACACGTCGCGATCGCCATCGGTCAAGGCCACACCGACCAGCGCATCGCCCTCATCGAGGTTGATCGCGATCTTGCCGCGTGCCAGGCGGAACGCGAATTCGCTCAGCGGGGTCTTCTTGACCGTGCCGTTGCGCGTGGCAAAGAACACATAGCGGTTGTCGGCGTATTCGCGCACCGGCAGCACCGCCTGCACACGCTCGCCGGGTTCTAGCGGAATCCAATTGACGATCGGACGGCCACGCGCATTGGAGCCGGCCTCCGGCAACTGGTACACCGGCAGCCAGAACACCTTGCCGCTGCTGGTGAAGGTCAGCAGCGTGTCGTGCGTATTGACCAGCCACAGCTGGTCGATGAAATCCTCTTCCTTGGTCGCCGCCGCAGACCGGCCACGGCCACCACGGCGCTGCGCACGATACGCGCTGACCGGCTGGCGCTTGGCATAGCCGGCATGCGAGAGCGTCACCACCACGTCTTCCGGCGAAATCAGGTCCAGGATGTCCAGATCTTCTTCGCTGTGACGGATCTCGGTGCGGCGTTCGTCGCCGTACTCCTCGCGGATATTGATCAGCTCGTCGCGGATCACCTGCAGCAGCACGTCGGGGTTTTCCAGGATGCGGATCAGGCCCTGGATGACCTCGAGCAACTGCTTGTACTCGTCGGTCAGCTTTTCCTGCTCCAACCCGGTCAGGCGATGCAGGCGCATTTCCAGGATCTGCGAGGCCTGCACTTCACTGAGCTGATAGAAGCCGTTGGCCAGGCCCACGCCCGGGGCCAGATCTTCCGGCTTGGAGGCTTCGGCACCGGCGGCGCCCAGCAGCGCACCGACCAGACCCGGTTCCCAGGTCTTGGCCAGCATGCGTTCGCGCGCTTCCTGCGGGTTGGCCGAGGTCTTGATCAGCTCGATCATCTCGTCGATGTTGGCCAACGCGACGGTCAGGCCTTCCAGCACGTGCGCACGCGCACGCGCCTTGCGCAGCTCAAAGATGGTGCGGCGGGTGACCACTTCGCGGCGGTGGCGGATGAACGCCTGCAGCATCTGCTTGAGGTTCATCAACTGCGGGCGGCCGTCGATCAGCGCCACCATGTTGATGCCGAACACCGACTCCATCTGGGTCTGCTGATACAGGTTGTTGAGCACAACCTCGGCCGACTCGCCGCGCTTGACCTCGATGTAGATGCGCATGCCGTCCTTGTCGGACTCGTCGCGCAGCTCGCTGATGCCCTCGAGCTTCTTTTCCTTCACCAGCTCGGCGATCTTTTCGATCAACCGCGCCTTGTTCACCTGATACGGGATCTCGGTGACGATGATCGCTTCACGGCCGTTGTCGGCCACTTCCACGTCGGCCTTGGCGCGCATGCGCACCCGGCCACGCCCGGTGCGGTAGCCGGCGGCAATGCCGGCGGTGCCGTTGATGATGCCGGCAGTGGGGAAATCCGGGCCCGGGATGTATTCCATCAGGCCTTCGACATCCAGCTCCGGCGTGTCGATCAAGGCGATGCAGGCGTTGATCGCTTCGGTCAGATTGTGCGGCGGGATGTTGGTGGCCATGCCCACCGCAATACCGGCCGAGCCATTGACCAGCAGGCTCGGGAACCGGGTCGGCATGACCGTCGGTTCCAGTTCCTTTTCGTCGTAATTGGGCTGGAAATCGACGGTTTCCTTGTCGATGTCGGCCATCAGCTCATGCGCCAGACGCGACATGCGGGACTCGGTGTAACGCATCGCCGCGGCAGAGTCGCCATCGACCGAACCGAAGTTACCCTGGCCGTCGACCATCATGTAGCGCAGCGAGAATGGCTGCGCCATGCGCACCAACGTGTCGTACACCGACTGGTCGCCGTGCGGATGGTATTTACCGATGACGTCGCCGACGATACGCGCCGACTTGAAGTACGCCTTGTTGCTGTGCGCACCCAGCACGTGCATGGCAAACAGCACGCGGCGATGCACAGGCTTGAGGCCATCACGGGCATCGGGGAGTGCGCGGCCCACGATCACGCTCATCGCGTAATCGAGATAGCTCTTGCGCATCTCGTCTTCCAGATTGACCTGGATGATTTCCTTGGCGGTTTCTGCCATTCGGGTTCCGTAATTTTGAGGTGGCGGGCGAGCCGGAAAGCCGCGTCGGGAGCACCCTGTAACAGGCTGCCGGCCCCACGCTCCCGCCGATCGATTCAAGCCCCGGATTGTACCACGAAGGGGCAGCCCGATGCCGCCGGTTTACCAGCCAGAAACAAGCACTTGCAGGGCGTTTGCGCGGTGTTGGCAGCGTTATCGCACCGCGCCGGGCTCAGGCGCCGAATGCGGCCTGCATCTGCGCCAGGTCGGGCTGCGCAATCACCCCGCGCTCGGTGACGATCGCATCGATCAAGCTGCCGGGGGTGACGTCGAACACCGGGTTCCAGGCATGGATGCCATCGGCCACCGTTCTGACCCCGCCCACCCCGAACAATTCGCCCGGGTCGCGCTGCTCGATCTCGATCTGCTCGCCGCTGGCGGTCGCCATGTCCACCGTCGACGAAGGCGCCACCACCATGAACTTGACGCCGTGATGGCGCGCGGCGATCGCCAGCTGATAGGTGCCGATCTTGTTGGCGGTATCGCCATTGGCGCAGATGCGGTCGGCGCCGACGATGACCCATTGCACCAGGCCGGATTTCATCAGGTGCGAGGCGGCCGAATCGGCAATCAAGGTCGCGTCGATGCCATCCTGCTGCAGCTCCCACACGGTCAGCCGCGCGCCCTGCAACCACGGCCGGGTCTCGCCGGCAAACACCTTGCCGATGCGCTGCTGCGCCATGCCGGCGCGGATCACGCCCAGCGCAGTGCCGAAACCGGCGGTGGCCAGCGAGCCGGTATTGCAATGGGTCAGCACGCCACTACCCGGCGCGATCAGCGCAGCGCCGAGTGCGCCCATGTGCCGATTTGCTGCCAGATCTTCATCGGCGATGGCCTGCGCCTCGCGCGCGATCACCGCGCGCCAGTCGGCGCCGGCAGCGCCCAGCACGCGGCGCATGCGCATCAGCGCCCAGGCCAGATTGACCGCGGTCGGACGCGCGGCATTGAGCCGCAACAGCGCCGGTTCGAGCTTCTGCAATGCCGCGCTGCCGTCATCGGCATCGATGTCGCGCGCGGCCAACACCACGCCCCACCCGGCCGCAATCCCGATCGCCGGCGCGCCGCGCACCGCCAGCGAATGGATCGCCTCGGCCACCGCATCGCTGCTCTCGCAACGCACATGCTCCACCACGAAGGGCAGCTTGCGTTGGTCGAGCAATTCCAGGGCATCGCCGGTCCACAGCAATGGGCGGATGTGGTCGTAGCGGGCGTAATCGATGTGGGCGCTGTCGTTCATGGCGCTATTGTAAGGCGCGCGGGCAGCCCAGTCAGTGGACCGGCATTGCTCAGCCCGTCGTCCGAGCGCAGCAATGCATCAAGCGCAAAAGCCTGGTTGGTCGAGCGCGCGGTGCCCTCGCCGCTCGCGGGACACGCCGCAAGTACGTCCATGTAGGCTCGGTGGCGGCATCCATGCCGCCACACGGTCCCGCAAGCGGCAAGGGCACCGCACCCGAAAGTTAGTCGGCTGTTAGGTGAAAAGCGGCCGTCTAGCGGGTGCTTTAGCGTTCTGGTGCGGGGCATACAACTCCATGAGAGCAAGCCAATAGAAGCAGCTAAAGCATTGCTTGCACCATGCACACCGACCATCTCCACTGGTCCTTGCCCGCTCACCGTCGCGGGACCTTACGCGGCATGGATGCCGCGTAAGAGCCTACACGGACGTACTTGCGGCGTGTCCCGCGATGGTGCGCGGGCAAGGGCCCTGCAGCCAAACCGCAGATCAGCCGCCCTGTGCAGCGAAAGCCAAGATCCACCGCTCTGCAATAGACCAATACGCAGCAGGTTCGTCAGCCGCTCAGTCGACGATGAACTCGGCACGGCAGCCGTCGTTCACCCACACCCCGTCGCGGCTCCAGCCCCAGGTCTGGCCTTCCACGCATTCTTTTTTGGAGATCTGCCGGCCCACACGCACCTGGCGCTCCACCGACACCCCACAGGTGCGGCGCGAGCTCTTCTTCGATTCGCAGGTGATCATGCGCGGCACGGCCACAAAGCCGGAACCATCTTCGGCACCGACTTCGAACTCGCCATCGCAACCGCGTGACACCCAGATTTCGTTACGGCGGGTGCCCCACGTGCGGCCCTCCTTGCACGGCCACATCGAGCGTTGACGCAACAACCGCACTGGCGCACCGCGCAGGATCACCGGGCAGGCCACTTTGCCGCCGTTGGAATCGCAGCGCACCACCCGGCGCATCTGCGGGGAGGCTGGCACGCGTGCAGAGGCAAACTCCGCACGGCAGCCCTGCTCGACCCACACGCCGCCGCGTTCCACATCCCACTCGCTGCCGCGAATACAACTGGTTTCGGACAGCTGGCGCACCAGTTGCACGCCGTGTTCGGTATCCATCGCACAGTGCGTACGCGCCATGTCCTTGGACTCGCAACGCACCACGCCGGAGGCGCGATCCGAGGCACGCGCGTCGGCGAGCATCAGCAGCGGCAAGCACCACAAACCGCATAAGCTGACCAGCCACTTCATGCCGACACTCCTCACCCAAACACACTCTGCGCCGCGCCCCGTGGACGTGAGGATGAGAGCATCATCGATGTGAAGAAAGCAATACGGTGCCGATGACAACTGGATGGCACTTCGCGCCTGCGATACGCCATGGAGTCCGCGGCACAGCCCGAGCAGGCTGCGCCGGCGCTAGGCGCGGGCGAACTCGAACGCGAGCACATCCGCTATCTGCGCGGTGCCACGCAACGCCATCAACAAGCGGTCAACACCGACCGCCACACCGGCGCAATCGGGTAGCTGCGACAACACCGCGAGCAGGCGTTCATCCAATGGCACCTGCTGCAACCCGCGCGCGGCACGCACCGCGTTGTCGCGCAGGAAACGTGCACGTTGCTCCTGCGCATCGTTGAGCTCGTGATACCCGTTGGCCACCTCGTAGGCGCCCAGATACAGCTCGAAGCGCTCGGCCACCGGCGGGCTGTCGTGGCGGATGCGCGCCAATGCGCATTGGCTGGCCGGCCAGTCGTGCACCACGGTCAAGGTGTCGCTGGCAAAGCTGGGCTGGATGCGATGGGTCATCAGCAGGTCCAACCAATCGTCGCGGGTCAGGCCGGCTGGATCGATGGCGATGTCGTGTAGCGGTGCGCGCAGCGTTTCGATGGGGTCGAGCAATGGGTCGATACCCAACTGCTGCAGAAACAGATCGCGATAGCTCAGCACCTGCACGCGCGCTTCGCGCTCGACCAATGCAAGCGCCTGCTGCACCAACGCGATGGTCTCCTGCGCCAAGGCGCGATCGTCCCAGCCCACCCGGTACCACTCGAGCATGCTGAACTCGGGATTGTGGCGGCCGCCTGCTTCGCCATTGCGGAACACCCGCCCCAGCTCGTAGCAATCGCCCACCCCGGCCGCGAGCAGGCGCTTGAGCGGATACTCCGGCGAGGTGCGCAGCCAACGTAGCGGTGCGCCGGCATCCACATGCCCGCTGAAGCGCGTGCTGAAACTGTCGATATTCGGCTCGGTGTTGCCGGCCTCCGAGAGCACCGGCGTTTCCACTTCCAGCACGCCACGCTCGGAGAAGAACGCGCGGATCACCGCATTGAGCCGCGCGCGTAACTGCAACGCGGCCAGATCGATCTGCGCCGCGCTCATGGCTGCTGGCCGTGCTCGCCGAGAAACGCCAGCAGCCGCGCTTCGTCCCAGATCTCCACGCCCAGCGACTGCGCCTTGTCGAGCTTGGAACCGGCTTCTTCGCCGGCGACCAGAAACGCGGTTTTCTTGGAGACGCTGCCGGCGACTTTCGCGCCCAGCGCTTCCAGGCGCTGCTTGGCCGCATCGCGCGTCAATGCGGCCAAGGTGCCGGTGATGACAACGGTCTGGCCGTCGAGCGGGCCGGTCTGCAGCGCATCGGCTTCGGGCAGGCGCGAGAGCACCGTTTCCATCGCCTGCTGCGCTGCGCTGGCCAACGCCGCATTTTCCGGCCGCTCCAGCCATTGCTGCACCGAAGCGACGACCGCCGCAGGCACGCCGGCCTGCAACAAGGCATCGGCACTCGCGCTGCGCAACGCATCGAACGAGTCCACTGCGGTGGCCAGTTGCTGCGCACGCACCGGCGTCACCTTGGGGATATCCATGTCTTCCAGCACGCTGGCAAAACTCAGCGCGTCGCGCAGCTTGGGCGAAGGCGGATGTGCATCGCCGATACGCACGCCACGTTGCAGCAGATCGTCGATGGCCTGCTGATTGCCGGGCTGATCCAGGAAGTGCCCGAGCGAGCGCGCCACTTCGCCACCGATATCCGGCACGCGCTTGAACAGCGGCCACGGCAGATGGCGGATCAATTCCAGATCGCCGAACCAGGCCGATAAGGCCTTGGCCGTGCTCTCACCGACATGCTCGATGCCCAGCGCAAACAGGAAACGCTCAAGCGTGGTGTCGCGCGATTTTTCAATCGCCTCGATCAGGTTTTCCGCCCACTTGGTGGCGATCTTCTTGCGGTTCCAGTCGAAGGCCGGCAGACCGGCGCGCAATAGATCGGCCTGCCAGGTTTGCGGCGCCTCGCGCTCGCCGGCCAGATCCACACCGATACTGACTACCGTTTTTTCCAGCTGCGCATACGCGCCGGTGGCCAGATGCTCGCGCGCTTCGCGCAAAAACGCATGCGGACTTTCGGCGGTGCTGATCAGACGCAATTGCAGCAGCTGGTCCACGTTGAGCAGATACAGATCGGCTACGCCCTGCACCACGCCGCTATCGACCAGCACCTCGATGAATTTTTCGCCCAGGCCATCGACATCCATCGCGCGGCGCGAGACGAAATGCCGGAACGCTTCCTTGCGCTGCGCCGGGCAGGTCAGCTCGCCGGAGCAACGCCATACCGCTTCGCCCTCCTCGCGCACGATTTCAGAGCCGCACACCGGGCATTGCGTGGGCATCTGCCATGGCTGCGTGCCGGGTGGCCGTTGATCGGCGACAACACCAGCCACTTCCGGAATCACATCGCCAGCACGCCGCACGATCACCGTATCGCCCACGCGCACATCCAGCCGCGCGATCTGGTCGGCGTTGTGCAGCGTGGCGTTGGTGACGATCACCCCGGCCACATGCACCGGTTTCAGCCGCGCCACCGGCGTGGCCGCACCGGTACGCCCGATCTGGATCTCGATCGCCTCCACCGTGGTGGACTGCTCCTGCGCCGGGAATTTGTGCGCAATCGCCCAGCGCGGCGCGCGCGAGACAAAGCCCATCTCACGCTGCCCGGCCAGATCGTCGAGCTTGTAGACCACGCCATCGATATCGAATGGCAGCCCGTCGCGCGCGGCACCAATGCGCTGGTAATACGCCAACAGCCCGTCACTGCCCTGCACTACCTCGACCAGGGCGCTGACCGGGAACCCCCATTCGCGCAGCTGCGCCAGGATCGCCGAATGGGTCTGCGGTAATGCGTCCTCGCTCACTTCGCCAATGCCGTAGGCAAAGAAACTCAGCGGGCGTTGCGCGGTGATGCGCGCATCCAGCTGCCGCAGCGAACCGGCGGCGCCGTTGCGCGGGTTGGCCAATACCTTGCCGCCATGCAGCCGCATCTGCGCGTTATAGCTTTCGAATGCGGCGCGCGGCATATACACCTCGCCGCGCACTTCCAGAATGTGTGGCCACCCTTCGCCACGCAGACGCAGCGGAATCGCCTTGACGGTGCGCAGGTTGGCGCTGACATCCTCGCCGGTGGCACCGTCGCCACGCGTGGCGCCCTGCACGAACTCACCGTTTTCGTAGCGCAGGCTGATCGCCAGACCATCGAGCTTGGGCTCGGCAGAAAACAGCGGCTGCTTGACCTCGAGCCGCTCGCTGATGCGACGCACGAACTCGGCCACTTCCTCATCGCTGAAGGCATTGCCCAGCGACAACATCGGCAAGGCATGCCGCACTTCGGCAAAGCGCGAGGCAGCCAGATGGCCGACGCGCTGGGTTGGCGAATCGGCGCTGGCCAACTCCGGATGCGCGGCCTCCAACGCCTCCAGTTCGCGCATCAGGCGGTCGTAGTCGACGTCGGCCATCTGCGGCTCGTCGAGCACGTGATAGCGGTAGTTGGCGTCCTCGAGACGATGACGCAGGGCGTCGATACGCTGCGCGGGATCCGGGCTGACAGTCATACGATCGCTGGGCTGGCTTGAGGGGCCGCCTATTCTAACGGGCCGTGCCGATGCACAAGAGCTGGCCCGGCCACTGCCGCGACCACGCAGGCGCCGTCTACAGCAAGCCCTACGGGTATTTCCCGATAGGCAGACAAGCACAAACCCGATAGCGTGGCGCCCTCTGCCGCTCACCCGTCTGGAGTTCACCCGTGTCGTTGCCCGTCTCGCGCCGTTCGTTTCTCAGCCTCGCCAGCGTTGGCGTGGCGGTGTCCGCATTGGGACTGGCACCTGCGGCAGAGGCAGCCCGCAAGCGCGCAGCCGCAGCGGCAACGCCCAGCGTGGCGCCGGCCGCCGGTGCAGTGTATCTCAACCTCAACGAGCATCCGCTCGGGCCGGCGCCGGCCGCGCTGGATGCCGCGACGCGCTCGCTGGCGCGTTCTGGCCGCTACCTGTTCGAGATGGAGCAGGACCTGCGCAATCTGATGACCGGCGAGTTGCAGCTACCGGGCGACCATCTGGCGTTGTTTCCCGGTTCCAGGGACGCATTGAATCGTGCCGGCAGCCTGTTCACCTCGGCCCGTGCCGGGCTGGTGGTGGCCGACCCGAGCTTCGATCCGATCGTCGACAGCGCAAACGCGCGCGGCGTGCCGGTGCGCAAGGTCCCGCTGCGGGCCGATGGCGCGCACGACGTCAAGGCGATGGCCAAGGCCGACCCAACCGCCGGCCTGATCTATCTGTGCAACCCCGGCAACGCCACCGGCGCCATCACCCCGCGTGCCGAGATCGAGTGGCTGCTGACCAACAAGCCGGCCAGCGCGGTGCTGGTGGTCGACGAAGCCTACATCCATTACAGCAACGAGCCGTCGGTGGCCGATCTGGTGCGTCAGCGCCAGGACCTGATCGTGTTGCGCAGCTTCTCCAAGCTCTACGGCATGGCCGGCCTGCGCCTGGGCGCTGCGTTGGCACCGCCGGGGCTGCAGACCAAGCTCGCCAGCTTGGGTAGCAACCCGTTGTCGGTCCCGGCAATGGCCGCCGGCGTCGCCAGCCTGCGCGACCCGCAACTGGTGCAGACCCGGCGCGCAGAAAATGCGCGCGTGCGCGACGACACCATCGCCTGGCTCAAGACCAAGGGCTACACCTGCCTGCCCACGCAGGCCAACTGCTTCCTGCTCGACGTCAAGCGCGACGCCAGCGTATTCGCCGATTCGATGCAGAAACAGGGCGTCATCGTCGGCCGCAGCTGGCCGATCTGGCCCAAGCGCGTGCGCGTAAGCGTCGGCACCGAGGCAGAGATGCTGCGGTTTCGCGAGGCGTTTGCCAAGGCGAAACGTTGAGCACTTAGCACTGAGTGGCAATCCCTTCTCCCCTCGGGAGAAGGTGCCCCGGAGGGGCGGATGAGGGTACGCGCGAAGCCTGGTGTTGTCCGGTTGCACGAGGGCTTCGCCCCGTACCCTCACCCCAACCCCTCTCCCGCAGGAGAGGGGCTTTAAGTTTCTAGCGATCCAACACCTCTGGCTCCGGAGCGCGCAGCGTGCGCCCGAGCCAGAGATAGCTGATCACGAAGGTCAGTGCCATCGAGCCGGCGTTCCATAGCAATAGCTCGCGCAGCATCGGCGGGCCTTGCAGGAGGTGCGTGTAGTAACGGCGATCCAACAGCGCGATGGCGTGCGGCATGAACACGCTGATGAAGGGCGTTGGCACCGGCGCAACCAGCAGCGTCATCGCAGCTGCGAAACCGTACTCAAGCCAGGGCGAACGACGCGGGCGCTTACGCAGGCGCGCGGCGATCCTTGTAAAGATCCACAACAACGGCATCGCCAAGATCGCCCACAGCACCAGCAACAACGCGACTGCCAACACGCCCTGCAGGCTCAACATCGCTCAACTCACCAACGCGGCGACTTGGTCAGCGGCGGCGCCTGATGCTGGCGATCGTAGGCGCGCAGTTCGTCGCGGATATGCGCCACGCGTTGGCGGCCCAGCGCATTGCGGCTGTCGTCCAGCACCACGCCATCGAGCAGTTCGGCCATGCGCTGCACGGTCGGCAGCATTTTTTCCCAGGCATCCAGCGCGGTCATCGGTGCCGGCAAGGTGAGGAAGAACGCAATCGCCGGGGTCTGCATCTCGCGGATGTTGGCCATGTCGAAACTGCCGGGCTTGAGGATGCTGGCCATGCTGAAGATCGGCCCGCGCTCCGGGTGCCCTTCCACCAAACGGTGGAACACATTCATATGCCCGAAGACGAGTCCGGTCTTTTCGGCAGCGACAACCACGTCTTCGCCGCGCAGCACCTGCCCGGCCTTGGCGGCCACGAACAGCGAGACGATCTTGTCGAAATCCTGGTTCGGACGCTTGCCGACATCGTTGCCGCCAGCCGCATCTGCATCGTCCAGATTGAGTTCGCTCTGCTCGGCACCTTCAGTGCGCTCGAACCGGTCGCCCTCCACGCCCGGCTCGCCGGAAATCACCGGCTCGCGGCGTTCGCGCGGCTGCCCCTCGTCCTTGTCGACCCGGCGCCCTTGCGGCGATTTTTTCGGGCGACCAAACAGGAAGATGGCCGCGACCAGCAGCAGTCCAGCGATCAGGATCCCGATCCGGATCATGGCCATGTCGGACATTCAGCGTGCCTCCGCATAAGAGTGACAGGTGTCGATATTCCAACAAGCATGGCACGTCATGCCGCACCCGCCAAACGTGCGGCTTCTTCCAGGTCCACGCTGACCAGACGGCTGACGCCCGGCTCGCGCATGGTCACGCCGGAGAGCTGACGTGCGGCCTCCATCGTCGCCTTGTTGTGGCTGACGAACAGGAACTGCACTTTCTCGCTCATTTCCCGAACCATGTTGGCCAGGCGGCCGACATTGGCTTCGTCCAGCGGCGCGTCGACCTCGTCGAGCAGGCAGAACGGCGCGGGATTGAGCTGGAAGATCGCAAACACCAGCGCCACGGCGGTCATCGCCTTTTCGCCACCGGACAGCAGCGAGATGCTGGACACGCGCTTGCCCGGCGGGCGCGCCATGATGGTCACGCCGGTGTCGAGCAGATCTTCGCCGGTGAGTTCCAGATAGGCATGCCCGCCGCCGAACAGCCGCGGATACAGTGCCTGCACGCCGGAATTGACCCGGTCAAAGGTGTCCTTGAAACGGCCGCGGGTTTCGCGGTCGATCTTGCGAATCGCCTCTTCCAGGGTTTCCAGCGCGGTGTTGAGATCCAGGTTTTGCGCGTCGAGATATTCGGAGCGTTGCGCCGCTTCGCCGTATTCCTGGATCGCGGCCAGGTTGACCGGTTCCAGCCGCCGCATGCGCCCATCGATCTGGCCGACCGCCGCTTCCCACTCGGCCAGATTGGCCGATTCGGGCAAGCTGTTGACCACGTCTTCGAGCACGAAGCCGGCCTTCACCACCGCAGCCTCCAACTGTTCGGCGCTGAGCACCAGGGCTTGCTGATCGAGCTTACGCTGCGAGATGCGCTCGCGCTGGCCCAGTGCCTGTTCGTCGCGCTGCTGACGGGTCTGTTCGTAGCTGCGCAGTTCGCCGTCGACACTCTCCAGCATGGTGCGCGCTTCGCTCAGTACGCGCTCGGTGCGCACACGCTCGCTCAAGGCGGCCTGATGCTCGTGCTCCAGCGTTTCCACCGGCGAATCGCCTTCGCTGAGCTGGGCGACCAGGTCTTCCAGGCGCGTATCGAGCTGGCCGCGCTGGCTGTCCATGCGCTCCAGTGTCTGGCTGAGCGAGGTGATTTGCGTGCGTTGCGATTCCAGCGTGAGTGCCAAAGCGTGCATCGCATCGCGCACGCCACGTGCGGCATCGCGGGCCTGGTCGCGCGCTTCGGTGAGCTGACGGCGTTCGTTTTCCAAAGCCGCACGGGTGCCTTGCAGGTCGCCCATCAGGGTCACCGCGTCTTCGAGTTTGGCGCGCGCTTCGCGTGCCTGCTCACGGCTGGTATCCAGCGTTTCCAGCAGCTGCGACAACTCGTCTTCGATGCGTTCGATGCGCGTGCGCGCGGCATCGACCTTGCCCTGCTGACTCTGCAGCTGACCGGCCAGTTCGGACACGCTGCGGTGCGCCATATACAACTGGCGCTGCGCATCTTCGCGTTGCTGTTCGGCCGCCAGCAATTGCTCGCGGAAGCTGCCCAGGCGCTGCTCGAGTTCGGCCTCGCGCTCCTGCAGCGTTTCGATCTGTGCGCGCAGCTCCTGAATCTCGCGCTCGCGCAGCAAGGCGCCCTGTTTGGCGGCACCGGAGCGCGACACCCGCACCCAGCCCTCGCCCAACCGCTCGCCGCTACGGGTGATGACCGAATCACCCTCGGGCAGGCTGCGCTGCAGCGTGCGCGCGGCCTCCAGATCCTCGGCCGCGTGCAGGCGCGCGAGCAGGCGACGGATCGCGATCGGCCCCTGCACCTTGGCCGCCAGCGAGGTCGGCGCGAAGCTCGCGTTGTCGCTGGCACCGGACACCAGCGCGATGCGGCCCTCGCCCAATTCGCCCAGCGCATCGACCAGTTGTTCCGGCGCATCCACCAGCACGCCTTCGATCAACTGCCCCAACGCGCCTTCCACCGCGTTTTCCCAGCCGCTTTCGACCGTGATGCGCTCGCCGACACGTGCGGCCGAATCCAGCCCGCGCGATTTCAGCCATGCCACCGCCGCGCCCTGCTCCTGGCCGAGCGCGGCCTGCTGCAGGGTTTCCAGCGACGACAAGCGACCACGCGCGGCCTGCGCCTGCTTGCGGACTTCGGCCAGTTCGCCCTGGCTGGCGCGCTGTTGTTCCTGCAGCCCGCCGAGCGCGTGCTTGCGTGCTTCGACCTGCTCGGTCAGCCCGTCCAGCGAGGTCTTCTGCGTTTCATGGCGCAGCTCGATCTGCTCGAACGCTTCGGCCAGCGCATCCAGATCCAGCCCGGCGCGCTCGTTGACCAGTGCTTCGCGGCGGCGGTCGGCTTCCAGCGACTGGCGATCGAGATAATCGACACGCGTACGCTCCACTTCGCCGGCACGCGAGGCTTCGCCGGTGTCGCGGTTATGGGTTTCCCAGCGCTGCTGCCAGTCGGCCAGACGCGCTTCGGCCTCGCGTAGCGACTCCTGGCGGAATTCGTGGTCTTCGCGCAGCTGCTCCAGTTGCGGCTCGGCCGCGTCCACCGCCTCGCGCAGCACCGCCAATCTGGCCGAGTCGCCGCTGATGTGCTGGGTCAGTTCCTGCAGTTGGCTCTGCGCCTCATCGCGCGCCTTGTGCAGGCGATGCGAGAGTTCGCGCTGATGCTGGATCTGCTGCTCGATGCGCGCCAATGCACCACCGACCTGATAGACATCAGCCTGCGCCTTGGCCACCGCTTCGGCGGCTTCCTCGCGACGCACGCGGCCGGTTTCGATGCGCGCTTCGGCATCGCGCTGTTCGGCGATCAGTTGCTGCAGGCGTGTCTCTTCCTGATTCAATTTTTCGCGCAGGCCCTGCAGCCGACCATCCAGGCCGCGGTATTCCAGCGCCTTCCACTCGGCGTCCTTGATCCGGCGCTCTTCCTGCAAGGCCTGATACTGCTCGGCCTGCCGCGCCTGGCGCTGCAGATGCGCCAGCTGCTTGGTGATTTCTTCGCGCAGATCGCCCAGGCGATCGAGATTTTCGCGGGTATGGCGAATGCGCGTTTCGGTTTCCTTGCGGCGCTCCTTGTACTTGGAAATGCCGGCGGCTTCTTCCAGATACACGCGCAGATCTTCCGGGCGCGCCTCGATGATCTGGCTGATCATGCCCTGCTCGATGATCGAGTAACTGCGCGGCCCCAGACCGGTGCCCAGGAACAGATCGGTGATGTCGCGGCGGCGGCATTTGGTGCCGTTGAGATAGTAGGCGCTGCTGCCGTCGCGGCTGACCAGGCGCTTGACCGAGATCTCGTTGAACGAGGCGAACTCGCCGGTGATGGTGTGATCGGAGTTGTCGAAGATCAGCTCCACCGTCGCCTGCGACACCGGCTTGCGCGCCGAGGAGCCGGCGAAGATCACGTCGGTCAGCGAGTCGCCGCGCAGGCGGCTGGCCGAGCTTTCGCCCATCACCCAGCGCACCGCATCGATGATGTTGGACTTGCCGCAACCATTGGGGCCGACGATGCCGGTCATGTTGGTGGGCAGGTGCAACGTGGTCGGGTCGACGAACGACTTGAAACCGGACAGTTTGATCGTGGACAGGCGCATGGGACTGGAGGTTCCGGGCACCGCGCGGACGAAGCCGGCAGGCGCTTTTTCCTGTGAAGCCAGTCCCTAAACCCTTGATCCACAAGATCAGCAGGCCGTGGAACCGGCAATGGAGCACGAGTATAACGGGCCGGCCATCGCTGGCGGCGGCGCCATAAAGACGAAGGGCGCCTAACAAGGCGCCCTTCGGGTACAGCATGCGGCGTGGATCAGGCGTCGGATTCGACGATGACCTTGACCGAGGTTTCCACATCGGCGTGCAGGTGCAGCACAACGTCGTACTCGCCGACATTGCGGAATGCGCCTTCGCCCAGGATCACTTCGCTCTTTTCCAGCGGCAGGCCGGCGGCGGTGAACGCCTCGGCGATGTCGCGCGGGCCGACCGAACCGTACAGCTTGCCTTCGGTGGACGCATGCGCACCGATGGTGACGCTGGCGCCTTCGAACTTGGTGGCGCGGCTCTGTGCATCGGCCAGGATGCTGTTGGCCTTGGCTTCGTAATCGGCACGCTTGGTTTCGAACGCTTCCACGTTGGCAGCAGTGGCCGGAACGGCCTTGCCCTGCGGCACGAGGAAATTACGGCCGTAACCCGGCTTGACGCTGACCTTGTCGCCCAGGTTGCCCAGGTTGGTCACTTTCTGCAGAAGAATCAGATCCATGGTGGTGCTCCGTTATTCGTTAGCGCCGGCGCTTTGGCCGACGCAACGTTTGCTGTCCGAAAAGACGGGGATTCGGGAATCGGGATTTGGGAATCGCAAGAGCACGATCAACACCGCATCTCGAATGACCGGCCTCTATATTTTTAGTAACCCGCACATGGATGTGCGGGCTCTTCCGAGGGACTCGGATTAAACGTCGTGATTGTCCGTGTACGGGATCAGCGCCAGGAAACGCGAGCGCTTGACGGCCGTGGCCAGCTGACGCTGGTACTTGGACTTGGTACCGGTCACGCGGCTCGGCACGATCTTGCCGTTCTCGGTGAGGTACTGACGCAGGGTGTTGAGATCCTTGTAATCGATCTCTTTCACGCCTTCGGCGGTGAACTTGCAGAACTTGCGACGACGGAAGAACTTGGACATGACAGCGCTCCTTAAGCGGCTTCGGCGTTGTCGCCGTCGGTATCGGTGGCGGCAGGTGCAGCATCGCCCTCATCGTCATCACGACGACGACGCTCGCTACGCTCGGGCTTGTCGCCCTTCTCGTCCTTGCTCTTCATGATCAACGACTGCTCGGTGTCCGGGCCATCGCGCTTGACGACCAGGTGACGCAGCACCGCATCGTTGAAGCGGAAGCTTTCCACCAGCTCGCTCAGCACGGCCTGGTCGACTTCGATGTTGAGCAGCACGTAATGCGCCTTCACCAGGTTCTGGATCGGGTAGGCCAGCTGACGACGGCCCCAGTCTTCCAGACGGTGGATGGTGCCGTTACCGCCCTCGATCAGCGACTTGTAGCGCTCGATCATGGCCGGGACCTGCTCGCTCTGATCCGGGTGGACCAGGAACACGACTTCGTAATGACGACTCATGTTGTTATTACCTTTCGGATGTGGCCACGTGGGCCGGACAGCTCCCCGGTAAACCGCGCAAGGCGGCCGGTGGAGCAAGGATTCCCGCCCGGAACCGGGCAGGAAGCAGGAAAGTATGGCAGTTCAGGCGTTTAGCCGCAACCGGGCCACGCCAGCAGCCAAGCTTACGAGCGTGATATCTGCGCGGCGACTGCTTAAGCCCCTCTCCCGCCGGGAGAGGGGTTGGGGTGAGGGTACGGGGCAAAGCCACTCGTGTCGTTCAGCCACGCGAGGCTTCGCCCGTACCCTCATCCGCCCTTCGGGCACCTTCTCCCGAGGGGAGAAGGGATCAGCGGTGCTCGGCTGCCGTCGTGAAGCTCTCGCCGCAGCCACACTCGGCGGTGGCATTTGGGTTGCTGAAGGTAAACGTCTCGCTCAGCCCGTGCTTGCCGAAGTCGATGCAGGTGCCATCGACCAGCGGCAGGCTGGTGGGGTCGACGAAGATGCGCACGCCGTCCTGCTCGAATACTGCGTCGTCATCGCGCTGGTCGCGCGCCAGGTCGGTGATGTGGCCCCAGCCGGAGCAACCGGTCTTGGTCACGCCGAAGCGCAGGCCCAGCGTCCCCGGGGTCTGCTGCACGAAACGCTGCACGCGCTCCAGCGCGGCGGGGGTGAGGCTGATGGCCATGGGAGGTGCTCCGAAAACGATGGTGGCAAGTATAGCGAGGCAGCAACAACTGCGGCGGCGGCGTTCTCAGCTGCGCCACCCCCCTGAAATGGGGACACAGCAGGCCTGCGACAAGCACCTCAACCCGCAAGCGGTTCAGATGGCTCGCGCCAGCGCGCCCGCAGCCAGTAAACTCGCAGACCATTCAAAGTCGCTACGGCGAGGACAAGTCATGACGGTGGTCAGCGTTGAACATGCGCTTGCGGGGAAACTCCCCGAAGGCGGCGAAGTCACGGTACGGGGGTGGGTGCGCACGCTGCGCGGATCTGCCGGACTGGCCTTCATCAACGTGACCGATGGCTCGTGCTTCGCTCCGATCCAGGTGGTGGCGAATGACACCCTGCCCAATTTCGACGAGGTCAAGCGTCTGACCAGCGGCTGCTCGCTGATCGCCAAGGGCGTGCTGGTCAAGTCGCAGGGCAAGGGCCAGTCGTTCGAGATCCAGGCCAGCGGTGTCGAGATCGTCGGCTGGGTCGAGGACCCGTTGACCTACCCGATCCAGCCCAAGCCGATGTCGCCGGAATTCCTGCGCGAGGTAGCGCATCTGCGCCCGCGCACCAATCTGTTCGGTGCGGTCACGCGTATCCGTAACTGCCTGGCGCAGGCTGTGCACCGCTTCTTCCATCAGAACGGCTTCAACTGGATCAGCACCCCGATCGTGACCACGTCAGACGCTGAAGGCGCCGGGCAGATGTTCCGCGTCTCGACCCTGGACATGGCCAACCTGCCGCGCAACGAGAAGGGCGAGGTGGATTTCAGCCGCGACTTCTTCGGCAAGGAGACCTTCCTCACCGTGTCCGGCCAGCTCAATGTGGAGGCGTATTGCCTGGCGCTGAGCAAGGTCTACACCTTCGGCCCCACCTTCCGCGCCGAGAACAGTCACACCACGCGCCATCTGGCCGAGTTCTGGATGATCGAGCCGGAAATCGCCTTCGCCGATCTGGCCGAAGACGCACGCCTGGCCGAGCAGTTCCTCAAGTACTTGTTCCGCGCGGTGCTCGATGAGCGTGGCGACGATCTGGCATTCCTGGCCGAGCGCGTGGACAAGAACGCGATCGCCAAACTCGAAGCCTTCATCAATGCCCCGTTCGAGCAGATCGACTACACCGAGGCGGTGAAGCTGCTGCAGAACTCCGGCAAGAAGTTCGACTTTCCGGTCGAATGGGGCCTGGACCTGCAGACCGAACACGAGCGCTGGCTGACCGAAGAACACATCGGCCGCCCGGTGGTGGTGACCAACTATCCAGAGCACATCAAGGCCTTCTACATGCGCCTGAACGACGACGGCAAGACGGTCGCTGCGATGGACGTGCTGGCACCGGGCATTGGCGAGATCATCGGCGGCAGCCAGCGCGAAGAGCGCCTGGATGTACTGGATGCACGCATGGCGCAATTCGGCCTGGATAAGGAGCACTACAGCTGGTACCGCGATTTCCGTCGCTACGGCTCGGTGCCGCATGCCGGCTTCGGCCTGGGGTTCGAGCGGCTCGTGGTGTACGTGTGCGGGCTGAGCAATATCCGCGACGCCATCCCGTATCCGCGCGCGCCGGGCAGCGCCGAGTTCTGATGTGACGACTGCTGCGCCCCTGGCGATCAGACACCGTCCACCAGGGAAGCAGACGTGCGTGGCCCACATCACTGCACGCATCTGCCGCTTCGACGCCCCGCCCCAGGAGCACTCCACATGACGCTGTTCTTCGCACTGTGTTTTGTCGGTGTCGCAGTGGCCGGGCTCACCGCATTGCTGATTTTCTGGCCGCTGACGCTGGTACACATGCGCGACCGTCACCCGGAGGCATTGGCCAGCTTCGGCGACCCGGCCTTCATCAGTCCCACGGCGTTGCGCTGGTTGCTGACGCGGCGCTACCGCAGCCACCGCGACAGCGCGCTGTCCGGCTTGGCCACTCCCGCCTGGCTGTCGCTGCTCACCATCTTTTTCGGCCTGGGCATGGCGGCCCTGCTCGGCCTGCTTTCCAAGGTAATGCAATGAACACGTACGAAGACACTGCCCAGGGCGAACAGGATTCCTGGTGGCTGGCCACGATCGGCCGCACGCTGATCTGGGCACGCCTGCGCGTCAATGAGGCAGGCACCGCCGAGGTGCTGGACAGCGACGGCAAGACGCTGCCCTACGACAGCGAAGACAGTGCCCGTGCGGCCTTGTTCGATGCCGAATTCGTCTCGCTCGACGGGCTGGACGAAGAAGACGCGCTGATGCGCGGTTTCTCGCTCAACGAAATCTCGCCGCCGCGCGGCGAAGACGATGCGGATCTGCGCGAACGCATGGTCGTGACCCTGGGTGGCCGCGCCTGACATGTACGCCCCACGCGCGTTTGTGCAGACCGATCTGGCCTTGCTGGACTGGCTGATCGCGCGCGACCCGTTTGTCACCCTGATCAGCCAGGGCGAGGACGGCCAGCCGGCAATCACGCATCTGCCGGTGCTGTACCAACGCGATGCGCAGGCCGTAATCATCGAAGGCCACTGGGCGCGCCCCAACCCGCAGGCACGCCAGCCCGGCGATGCGGTGATCGTGGTGCAGGGACCGCACGCCTACGTGTCGCCCAGCTGGTATCTGGACAAGGAGCCTGCCGCGCGCGTGCCGACCTGGAATTACGCGGTGGCGCATCTGCATGGCCGTTGCAGCCAGATCACCGATGAGCGGGAGGTCGGCGATCTGATCGGCCGCATGAGCGCGCATTTCGAACAGCGTGTGGGCAGCGATTGGTTGTTCGAGATGGAGCGCGACAGTCACCGCCGGCAACTGCGCGGCCTGGTCGGTTTTCGCTTCGTGCCCAGCCGCATCGAGCTCACCTTCAAGCTCAGTCAGAACCATCCGGCCGGCAATGTCGCTGCGGTCAGCGATGCGCTGGAACAACAAGCCTCCAGCGAATCCCGTGAGCTGGCCACGCTGATGCGCGATGCCTTGCGCGCACGCGATGGCACCGCCTGACCGGCACGGCACACAGTCGATTTCTGCACCACCGCTTTATGGCTCCTCTCTCGAACACACCCTGCCCTCTTTCCTCTGGAATACTGCGCGCATGAACGAGCTCAACCATTTACTCGCAAACAACCAGGCCTGGTCCGAGCGCATCCGTCGCGAAGACCCGGAATTCTTCTCCAAGCTGTCCACCCAGCAGACCCCGGAATATCTGTGGATCGGCTGCTCGGATTCGCGCGTGCCGGCCAACCAGATCATCGACATGGCGCCGGGCGAGGTGTTCGTGCACCGCAATATCGCCAACGTGGTGGTGCACACTGATCTGAATTGCCTGTCGGTGATCCAGTTCGCGGTGGACGTGCTTAAGGTCAAGCACGTGCTGGTGGTAGGTCATTACGGCTGCGGCGGCGTCTTCGCCAGCCTCACCCAGAAGCGCATGGGCCTGGTCGACAACTGGATCCGCCACGTCACCGATGTGGCCGACAAGCATGAAGTCTGTCTGCACGATGCCGGTGAATTGCCGGCGCAGCACGCGCGGTTGTGCGAGCTCAACGTGCTCGAGCAGGTGGTCAATGTCTGCCGCACCACCATCGTGCGCGATGCATGGGAACGCGGCCAGGAGCTGTGCGTGCATGGCTGGGTCTACAGCCTGCGCGATGGCCGCGTGCACGACCTGGGCATGTCGATCGACCGCTCCGAGCTGCTGCAGGAGCGTTACGACGTCGCACTGGCGCGCATCCAGGCCGATCACGCCGAACGCTGAGCGGCACCCGCACGCCATCCAGCCGCGGCGCCCATCGGCGCCGTCGGTTGGCTATGCTGGACGTCTTCTTTGCCGAGGAACGTCGATGCTGGTCCCGCCGATCAACCTGCATGCCTGGATCGAGCAATACCGCCACCTGCTCAAACCGCCGGTGGGCAACAAATGCATCCAGCAGGACGGCTTCATCATCATGATCGTCGGCGGGCCGAATGCGCGCACCGACTATCACTACGATGAGGGCCCGGAGTGGTTCTTCCAGCTCGAAGGCGAGATGGTGCTGAAGGTGCAGGACGAGGGCGTGGCGCGCGACATCCCGATCCGCGCCGGCGAAATCTTTCTACTGCCACCGAAGGTGCCGCACTCACCGCAGCGCGCGGCCGGCTCGATCGGCCTGGTCATCGAACGCGAGCGCTTGCCCAACGAACAGGACGGCCTGCAGTGGTATTGCCCGCAGTGCAATCACAAACTGTACGAGGCGATGTTTCCGCTGCAGAACATCGAAACCGATTTTCCGCCGGTGTTCGATCATTTCTACCGCTCGCTTGCGCTGCGCACCTGCACCCAGTGCGGGCACGTGCATCCGGCGCCAGAGCGTTATGCCGCAACTGAGGCGTAAGTGGCGCAGAGGGTGACGATGCAGAACACGCGAAGCGGGAGGCGCTCGACGGCGCTCGAACGACCGTGGCTGGTGCGCGCGTCGTGCGGCGAGGTTGCAATGGCAGGCGACGCAGCGACCGCACGCCGGCCAACAACACGCCTGTCTGTCATCCGCGCAACTTTCATCCGCGCAGACGCGCAACGTGCATGCCGCTCGAACGCACTGCCACCGATGCCATGCTGCGCGCACTGATCGATCTCAAACCGCGCGACGTGCCACTGCGCGTCGCGCTCCGCAACACCGCCGCAGTGGTGCTGCCGCTGGCGGTGGGCGTGGCCACCGGGCATGTCGCTGCGGGTCTGGCAGTGTGCACCGGCGCGCTCAACACCATGTTCACCGACCAGCCTGGCCCGTATCGCGCGCGTCTGCAACGCATGTTGATGGCCGCGCTGGCCGCCGGTGCGGCCGCGTTGCTTGGCATTTGGGTCGGCCATAACACCCCTGCCCTGGTGGTCGCCGGCTTGTTGCTCGGCCTGGGCGGCGGGCTGCTGGTGGCGCTCGGCCCGGTGGCCGCGCGCGTGGGCCTGACCAGCATGATCCTGCTGGTGGTCAGCGCCGATATGCGCTTGCCGATCGAGCAGGCACCGGGCGTGGCCGCGCTGATCTTCGCCGGCGGCCTGCTTCAGGTCGTGCTGGCATTGGCCGCGTGGCCGCTGCAACGCTATCGCCCGGAACGCTTCGCACTGGCCGATCTGATGCGCCAGCTGGCAGGCATTGCACGCCAGCGCCCGGAAGCCAGCGCCGCGCCGCCGGCAACGCAGGAAGTGCTCGATGCGATGGTGATGCTGCACGGCGAACATCGCTCGCGCGCGATCGCCGTGCAGAGCTTTCGCATCATTGCCGAGCTCTGCGATCGGGTACGGCTGGAGCTGCTGTCGCTGGCCGATGCCGACACCCGCCTGACCGACTCGCAGGCGCGCCCGGCCATCGAACGCGTGCTCGAACGCAGCGCCATCGTGCTGGAACAACTCGCACACGCAATGACGGTGGGCGAAGACCCGTTAGCGGCGGATTCCTCGATGACCGGCTTCGACGATCTGGTCGCGGCCCTGGCGCAGTTTCAGCACGACAACGCCGATACCCGCGAACGCCGGCTGGTGCGGGTGGCGGTGGCGCGCGCGCAAGGCCTGGGCGGCCAGTTGCGCGCCCTGATCCGCAATGCGCACTGGGCCAGCAGCCGTGGCGAGATCCAGGCGCAGTTGGCCGAAGCCCGTTTACCGGCAGCCTTGCGGCCAGCGGCGACCTTGGCCACCTTGCGCGCAAATCTGGATCTGTCCTCGGTGGCGTTTCGGCATGCGTTGCGTTGCGGCGTGTGTCTGGCACTGGCGATCGCCTTCCAGCGTTGGCAGCAGATTCCGCACGGCTTCTGGATTCCGATGACCACCGCCATCGTGCTCAAGCCGGATTTCGGCGGCACTTTCAGCTTCGGCGCCTTGCGCGTGGCAGGTACCTTCGTCGGCTTGTTGGTGGCCACGTTACTCGCCCATTTTGCGATGGATGGCGCCAGCATCCGGCTGGCGTTGCTGGCGCTGTTTTGCCTGGGTTTCCGCTTGTTGACGCAGGTGAATTACGGTATCGGTGTCGCGTTTCTGACCGGCATGCTGGTGCTGTTGCTGTCGTTCGAAGGCGTGGCGCCCGGCGACGCCATCGGTGCGCGTCTGCAGGCAACGGTAGCTGGCAGCGCATGGGCGTTGATCGCCTACGCGTTGTGGCCCACGCGCGAACGCCGGCATATCCGCGCATCGCTGGCGCAACTGCTCAGCGCGTATCGCGATCATCTGCGCCATCTGTTGCTTGGCCAGATGGAGGATTTAAGCGATACCCGCGCCGCCGCACGTGTGGCACGCACCAATGCGCAGGCCTCGATCGAACGGCTACGCGGCGAGCCACGCAGCCGGCGCAATCTGCACGAACTCAAACTTGCCGAATCGCTACTGGCCAACGGCAACCGTCTGATCCGCGCCACCTTGTCGCTGGAAGCGGTGCTGCGCGATGGCCACCCCTTACCCACGCTGGCGGCATTGCCCGCATTTGCGGAACAGGCCGATCAGGCGCTGTCGGACCTGATCGACTGCCTGATCCACGGCGGCATCCCCGCAGCGGCCACCTTGCGCAGCGCCGAGCGCCGTTTGTCCGATGCGTTGGCCGCGCTGCCCGACAGCTCGCCCACCACCGCTGCACTGGCCGACACCGTCGACCGCATCACCGACAGCATCGGCACCTTGACCCATCTGTTGCGCCCGGCCCGACCAGCTTCTACCGGTACCTCTGCAGAGGCACCGGCCGTGCACGACGGCGCACCCACCGCCGGCGGGTAAACTGACCTCACCGACCCGCGCTGCGAGCCTTGACGATGACCGACCCGCTGTCCCGCGCCCATGCCGTTGCACTGGACGCCGCCGACCCGCTGCGCCGCCTGCGCGATGCGTTCGTGTTCCCGCAGCATGGAGGCCAGGATCAGACCTATTTCGTCGGCAATTCGCTGGGCCTGCAGCCGCGCGCCGCGCGCGCAATGGTGGACGAAGTGCTCGACCAGTGGGGCGCACTCGCAGTGGAAGGCCACTTCACCGGCCCTACGCAATGGCTGACGTATCACCAATTGGTGCGTGATGGCCTGGCACGTGTGGTCGGCGCACTGCCCGGCGAAGTCGTCGCGATGAACACGCTGAGCGTCAATCTGCATCTGATGATGGCCAGCTTTTACCGCCCCACGCCCGAGCGCGGCGCGATCCTGATCGAAGCCGGTGCGTTTCCTTCCGACCGCCATGCGGTGGAATCGCAACTGCGCCTGCATGGGCTGGATCCGGCCACACACCTGATCGAAGTGGAAGCCGACCAACCCAATGGCACGGTATCGATGGCGGCGATCGCCGATGCCATCGCACGGCACGGTCCGCGGCTGGCGCTGGTGCTGTGGCCCGGCATCCAGTACCGCACCGGCCAGGCCTTCGAGCTGGGCGAAATCGCGCGGCTGGCACGCGCGCAGGGCGCGATGGTGGGTTTCGACCTGGCGCATGCGGTCGGCAATATCGCGCTGACGCTGCACGACGACGGCGCGGATTTCGCGGTGTGGTGCCACTACAAATATCTCAACGCAGGGCCCGGTGCGGTGGGCGGTTGTTTCGTGCACGAACGCCACGCCAACAGCGACTTGCCGCGCATGGCGGGTTGGTGGGGGCACGAACAGCAGACCCGCTTCCGCATGGACCCGCAGTTCGTGCCCTCGCCCGGTGCCGAAGGCTGGCAGCTGAGCAATCCGCCGGTGCTGGCGCTGGCGCCGCTGCGTGCGTCGCTTGAGTTGTTCGACCAGGCCGGCATACCGGCATTGCGGGCGAAATCCGAACAGCTCACCGGCCATCTGGAACAGCTGATCCACGCCCGCGTGCCGCAGGTGCTGCAGATTGTCACCCCGTCCGAGCCGGCGCAGCGCGGTTGCCAGTTGTCGTTGCGGGTGGCCGGCGGGCGGGCGCAAGGGCGCTCGCTGTTCGAGTATCTGCAGTCGGTCGGCGTGCTTGGCGACTGGCGCGAGCCGGACGTGATCCGCATCGCACCTGTGCCGCTGTACAACCGCTTCTGCGATCTGCACCGGCTGGTCGAGCAGGTAGAAACCTGGGCCGCCGCCTGAGCACGTACGGCACAGACTGTGCCATCGAACAGGTGTGCACGTGAGCCGGAACCGGCGCACGCGCACGTACACTCCAAGCCCGCACCTGGCTGACCGGCTTGCGCTGTTGCCAGCCGCTTCACCTTTTCCCTCTTCACCTTTTCCCTCTTCGCCGGCACCCGCGTCCGGCCGCTGCCGGATACCGCATTGAGCGCAGTCTCTCCTCGTTCCCTGACACTGATCGGCGCCGGTCTGGCCGGTTGCCTGCTGGCTATCCTGCTGTCGCGTCGCGGCTGGCAGGTCACCGTCTATGAGCGCCGCGGCGATCCGCGCGTCAAGGGCTACGAGTCCGGCCGCTCGATCAACCTGGCGCTGGCCGAACGCGGCCGCCACGCGCTACGCCAGGCCGGCGCCGAAGACGCAGTAATGGGCAAGGCGGTGATGATGCGCGGGCGCATGGTGCATCCGCTGGTTGGCGAGCCGCAGCTGCAACGCTACGGGCGCGACGACAGCGAAGTGATCTGGTCGATCCACCGCGCCGCATTGAACGTCGCATTGCTGGATCTGGCCGAACAGGCCGGTGCACGTGTGCATTTTTATCGGCGCCTGCACACGGTGGATTTCGATGCCGGCTACGCGCGCTTCATCGACGACCGCGACGACCAGCCGCACGAGATCCACTTCCAGAGCCTGATCGGCAGCGACGGCGCCGGCTCTGCACTACGCGCGGCGATGCAGCGCAAATCGCCGCTGGGCGAGCGCATCGAATTTCTGGACCACTCGTACAAGGAACTGGAAATTCCGCCCCTGCCCGGCGGCGGTTTCCGCATCGAACGCAACGCGCTGCACATCTGGCCACGCGGGCGCTACATGTGCATCGCGCTGCCCAACGATGGCGGCACCTTCACCGTCACGCTGTTTCTGCCCAACACGGGCGAGCCGAGCTTTGCCACCACGCGCACCGGCGACGAAGCGCTGGCCTTGTTCGCGCGCGACTTCCCGGATGCCTTGCCGCTGATTCCGCAGCTCAAGGAGCATTGGGAAGAACATCCGCCCGGGCTGCTCGGCACCTTGACGCTGGACCGCTGGCATCTGGACGGCCGCGCATTGCTGATCGGCGACGCCGCGCATGCGATGGTGCCGTTCCACGGCCAGGGCATGAATTGCGCCTTCGAAGACTGCGTGGCATTGGCAGAGCAGCTGGACGCGCACGACGATCTCGAAACCGCGTTTGCCGCGTTCGAAGCGGCGCGCCGCGACGATGCGGCAGCGATCCAGCAGATGGCACTGGAAAACTACCTGGAAATGCGCGACCGCGTCGGCGATGCCGCGTTCCTGCTGCAACGCGCGCTGGAACAGGAACTGCAGACACGCTGGCCCACCCGCTTCGTGCCGCATTACACGATGGTGACCTTCCTGCGCACGCGCTATTCGATCGCCCTGGCGCGCAGCGAGATCCAGCGCGAGATCCTGGTCGAAGCCACGCGCGGGCACACCGATCTGTCGCGCATCGACTGGGCAGCGCTGGAAGCGGTCGTGCATGCGCGTCTGCAGCCGCTGGAAGGCGCGCACTGATCCCTTGCACTGATCGTCGCACACAGGCCGGCGTCAGCGAGCCGGCGCGCGGATGAGAGATACTAGCCAGCACTGGCGGCGCCCTCCGCAGCGCGCCGCGGATCTGGATTTGATACGGCATGCCTGACAGCTTTCTCTTCTACGACCTGGAAACCTTCGGCCAGGATCCGCGCCGCACGCGCATCGCGCAGTTCGCCGCTGTGCGCACCGATGCGCAACTGCGCGTGATCGAAGAACCGATCAGTTTCTACGTGCAGCCGGCCGACGATCTGCTGCCCTCCCCGTACGCGACCATGGTCACCGGCATCACCCCGCAGCACGCGCTGCGCGAAGGCATTAGCGAGGCCGAGGCGTTTGCGCGCATTTCCGAACAGATGAGCCGGCCGCAGACCTGCACGCTGGGCTACAACTCGATCCGCTTCGATGACGAGTTCGTGCGCTGCGGTCTGTTCCGCAATTTCTACGATCCCTACGAGCGCGAGTGGCGCGGCGGCAATTCGCGTTGGGATCTGCTCGATGTGTTGCGGCTGGTACATGCACTGCGCCCGGACGGCATCATCTGGCCGCAGCGCGAAGACGGCGCCACCTCGTTCAAGCTCGAACACCTGGCCGATGCCAACGCGGTGCGCGAAGGCGATGCGCACGAGGCGCTGTCGGACGTGTACGCCACCATCGGCATGGCGCGCAGATTCCAGCAACATCAACCGAAATTGTGGGAGTACGCGCTGCGTCTGCGCGACAAGCGCTTTGCGGCGACGTTGCTGGATGTCATCGCCATGCAGCCGGTGCTGCATATTTCGCAGCGCTATCCCGCCTCGCGCATGTGCGCCGCCGCGGTGCTGCCGCTGACGCGCCATCCGCGCATCGACAGCCGCGTGATCGTATTTGACCTGGACGGCGACCCGGAGGTGCTGTTGCGCCTGAGCCCGGATGAGATCGCCGACCGGTTGTATATCCGCGCCGCCGACCTGCCAGAAGGCGAGCAGCGCATTCCGCTGAAAGAAGTGCATCTGAACAAGTCGCCGGCGTTGGTGGCCTGGCAACACTTGCGGGAAGCGGATTTCCAGCGCCTGGGCATCGACCACGATGCGGTGTTGGCCAAAGCCGCGCGCCTGCGCGAACTCGGCCCCGAGCTCGCCGAAAAAGTGCGCCAGGTGTATGGCAACGAGCGCGCTGGGGCACCAGCGGTCAACGACGCCGATGCCTCGCTCTACGACGGCTTCCTGGCCGAAGGCGACAAGCGCCTGCTGGCGCAGGTGCGTGCTAGCGCGCCGGCCGAACTGGGCGCGCTGGAATCGCGCTTTCGCGACCCGCGCCTGGTCGAGCTGCTGTTCCGCTACCGCGCGCGCAACTGGCCGCAAACGCTGTCGTTCGAAGAGCAGGAACGCTGGAACGTGTACCGCCGCCAGCGCCTGCTAGAAGACCGTGGTTTGGGCGAAGTCACGCTCGACCAGTTCCATGCGCAGATCGCGGATTTACGGCTTGCTCACCCCGACGATGCTACCAAGCAAGCCCTACTCGACCAGCTCGCCGCCTGGGGTTTGGACCTCCAACGCACGCTATGACCACCTATTTTTCCGACGCCAGCTTCAAGTTTCTGCGCGCTCTGGCGCGCCACAACGACAAGACCTGGTTCAACGACCACCGGCATCAGTACGAGGCGCACGTGCGCCAGCCGTTTCTGCAGCTCATCACCGACCTGCAGCCGGCGTTGGCCGAGGTCAGCGAACACTATCGCGCCGATCCCAAGACCCAGGGCGGTTCGCTGTTTCGCATCTACCGCGATGCGCGGTTTTCCAACGACAAATCGCCGTACAAGAACTGGCAAGGTGCGCGCCTGTTTCATGAGCGCCGCCGCCAGGTTCCGGCGCCCTCGTTCTACCTCCATCTGCAGCCGGGCGAGAGCTTTGTCGGTGCGGGGTTGTGGCACCCGGAGCCGGATACCCAGCGCAAACTGCGCCAGTTCATTTTCGACAATCCCGCCAACTGGAAAGCGGCCGCATACGAACCCAGACTGCGCCGCAAGTTCGCGCTGGACGACAGCGAAAAACTGGTGCGCGCACCGCGCGGATTTCCCAACGATTTCGAATTCATCGACGATCTCAAGCATCGCAATTGGGCCTATCTGCGGCATCTGGACGACACCATCATGACCGGCCCGCGCCTGCGCCAGACCATCGAAGCGGATCTGGTGGTGCTGGCGCCGTTTGTCGATTATCTGTGCGCCGCCTTGGATCTGGAGTTTTGATGCAGCGCGCAGCGCAGACAGCGATCGCGACTGCACCGGCAAGCGGAGTGCGGCGGGGTTTTTTCGCTAGGTGTTCGCATGTAGCGACGTCTTCCCCGCCACCACCAGCAATGGACTGCGCACCATGAAAAAACGCTGGTTGCTAGTGCCTGTGCTGGCCGTGCTGCTACTGGCCAGTTACGTGGTGGCAGGCCCATATCTGGCCATTCGCGGCATCAGTGAGGCAGTCGCCAATCGCGATGCCGGGCAGCTGGAACGCCACGTGGATTTCCCCAGCCTGCGGGTCAACCTCAAGGCGCAACTGGACGATTATCTGATTCGCCAGGCCGGCAGCAGCATGCAATCGAGTCTGCTCGGTGGGTTCGCGTTGCAGCTTGCCAGTGGCATCAGCGGCGCCGGCGTGGACACGCTGGTGACGCCGCTGGGCATCGGTGCGCTACTGCAAGGCCATAGCGTGTGGAATCGCGTCACTGGCGAGACCGTCAGCCCGGATACCTATGCGGCGCCAGCGCCGGCGCGTCCGCTGCAAGGCGCCGAGCAGCGCTTCGAATCCACCCGCCGCTTCACCGCCACCACGCGCACCGCAACCGGAGCGCCGGTAGTCTTCGTACTGACCCGACAAGGCTTGCGTTGGCGGCTGACCGATATCCAGTTGCCGCTGGCTGACGCCGGCAATCCGCTCACCCCGTAACGGTGCGCTTGCAGGCGCGCTTGTAACTTTCGACATCGCGCACGCTTGCAACGAGTGTCAAACCGCCCAGCTACAGCGGCTTACGCATACCGCCAGGCCCGCTCCATCCACGCCGCCTGCAGCCGCAGCATCGCCGGCCGCAACTGCCGACGCGCCGACCACGGCAACGACGCCAATGCCTGTTCCGCAGTGCCCGGCGTGCGTTTGCCATTCCAGGCGTACAGCACCTGATTGCGCAGATCCGGTTCGGGCAACAGCAGCACCCGCCCATCGAAGACATCGCGCAGCTTGGCCAGATGCCCGGCAAGCGGCACCTGGAACAGGTTCAACGCCAGCACACCGCTGGGTGTCAGCGCAGCGCGGCAATCGGCGTAGAACTCGGGCGTGCACAGCGCGGGCGGAATGCCGTCGGCATCGTAAGCATCCAGCAGCAACAGATCGTAGCGCCCGGCACGCGTGCCGATCCACTGCGCACCATCGCCGTGCGTGACCTCAAGCCTTGCATCGTCGCGCGGCACGGCAAACGCATCGCGCAACGCCAGCACCTGCGCATCGGCGTCCACCGCCTCGATGCGCGTGCTGCGCAGATAACGATGGCAGAACTTGGCCTGCGCGCCGCCGCCGAATCCAATAATGCCGATGCGCTCGGGACGCGGCTGCAGCCATAACGCAGCCAGCATGCCGCGCGTGTACGGCAGCATCAGCCGAGACGGCGCCCAGCGCGACATGCGGGTCTGCACGGTGTCGTCGGCGAAATACAGCTCCAACTGACGCCAGCTGGAGCGCAGCGCGGCACGTGCAGACGGCTTCGGTACGTCGCTCACCTGCTGGGCGGATCGTTGGCCACGCCATGCGGCACATGACCGGCGGCCACATGCTGATGCTGGCGCGCACTGTCGATGTTGTGCTGCGAATCGTCGAAGAAGATATCCGCGCCGAACGCCTCCAAAAACGGCCCCTTGTGGCGCCCACCCAGGAACAAGGCCTCGTCCAGACGCACGCCCCACTCGCGCAGGGTGCGGATCACCCGCTCATGCGCCGGTGCCGAGCGCGCGGTGACCAGCGCGGTGCGGATCGGCGAGGCCTCGCCGGGCGGAAATGCCGCCTGCAGCGTGTGCAACGCAGACAGAAAATTGCGGAACGGGCCGACCGACAGCGGCTCACGCGCGCGTTCGCGTTCATGGCGTCCAAACGCCTCCACGCCCTGCTCGCGCGAAATACGCTCGCTCTCGTCACCGAAGATCACTGCATCGCCGTCGAAGGCGATACGCAGCTGCGTCGGCAAGCGGCTCTCGTCGTTGTCCACGATCGCCGCTGCGGCTTCGGCGCGTTCGCCCGGCGCGCGCGGCATGATGGTCGCCGCCGCAATGCCATGGGTGAGTGCACGCCGCACCGATTCCGGATTGGCCGACAGAAACAGATCGGTGCCGAACGGCTTCACGTATGGCCAGGTCGGCTGACCGGAGGTGAAGGTCGCGCGCACGATGCCCAGGTTGTAGTGCTGGATCGAATTGAAGATGCGCAAGCCGGTATCGGCGGAATTGCGCGAGAGCAGGATCACTTCCACCCGCGGCGCGTCTTCGGGTACATCGTGGTTGAGCGCCAGCAGCTTGCGCACCACCGGGAATGCCACGCCCGGCTCCAGGATGTCGTCCTCATGCTCGCGCTGGAACGCCGAATACGCCTCCACACCATCGGCCTCGAACAGCGCATGACCTTCTTCGAGGTCGAACAGCGCGCGCGAAGTCACCGCGACGGTCAGGAGCCTGGGGGAGTTGTCAGTCATTGTGGGGCCGGGATTAGGGATTCGGGATTGGTTTGGAGCAACAACGAAGGTTTTTGGAGTTGAGATCGCTACGTGCACCGCATCGTACCGTGGGCACGCGCAGGCTCGGCTGCATGCAGCGCTCTGGCTGTTGCCAATCCCGAATCCCGAATGCCCAATCCCCGCCCCTCACACCGCAAACTGCTCGCTGAAAATGCGCTCTTCCAGATTGTGTTCGGGATCGAACAGCAGCGTCACCTGGCGCTGCGTGGATTCGCGAATGGTCACTTCGACCACATCGCGGATCTCGTGCGAGTCGGCGGTGACGCTGACCGGGCGCTTGTACGGGTCCAGCACGCGGAAGCACACTTCGGTATCGGCCTTGAGAATGGCGCCGCGCCAGCGACGCGGGCGATACGGGGCGATCGGCGTCAGTGCCAGCGTGTGCGAGCCCAGCGGCAGAATCGGCCCGTGCGCGGAATAGTTGTACGCGGTGCTGCCGGCCGGCGTGGCGACCATCACCCCGTCGCCGATCAGCTCGGCGATGCGGGTCTGACCATTGAGATCCACGCTCAGATGCGCGGCCTGGCGGGTCTGTCGCAGCAGCGAGACCTCGTTGTAGGCCAGCGACACCGTGCTGGCACCGGACTCGGTCTGCACCTGCATTTCCAGTGGGCGCAGATGCGCCGGCTCGGCACGTTGCAGGCGCGCGAGCAGGTCGTCTTCGTCGTCGCGGTACTGGTTCATCAAAAACCCGACCGAGCCCAGCTTCATGCCGAACACCGGCTTGCTGGCAGCGCCATGCCGGTGCAGGGTCTGCAGCATGAAACCGTCGCCGCCCAGGGCGCAGACGATGTCGGCGGTGGCCAGCGGATGATCGCCATAGCGCTGCACAAGACGGGCGCGCGCGGTCACTGCCGGCTCGGCGTGACTGGCGAGAAAGGCGATGCGGGGTGGTGCGGTCATCGTTGACTCCAAAGCATGCGAATCAGCATACCGCAGCGCTGTGCCGGGCTTGTTGCGGCCACGCCCTGCCCTCGCATGCCCGGCCGCGATTGCGCCTGCGTGATCAGGCGCCGCCGGTGGTGCGGCGCACGGCAGCCAGCCAAGCGCCGGCGATACCAGGCGCGCAATGCGCACACCGCCCGGTCAGACGCGACCAGGCCACTTCATCACGCCGTCAACCGCCACGCCCGATGAATCCGCGCATGCCGTTCGAAATCCGGGTCGATGGTGCGCGGGCTGATTTCCTCGCACTGCGCGAACTCGGCCACCAATTCCTCATCCAGCTTGAAGCGGCGGAAGTTGTTGGAGAAATACAGCACCCCACCCGGCGCCAGCCGCGCCACTGCAGCGCGCAACAGGCGCACATGCTCGCGCTGGATATCGAAGTCTTCCGCGCGTGCGGAATTTGAAAAGGTCGGCGGGTCGCAGAAGATCACGTCGAAATGCGCGCGCTCGGCTTCCAGCCAGGCCAGCGCGTCTGCCTGCACCAGCTTGTGCTTGCTGCCGGCCTGGCCGTTCAGGGCCAGGTTGTCGGCGCACCACTGCAGATAGGTACCGGACAGATCCACGCTGGTGGTGGAGCTCGCACCCGCCACCGCCGCCTGCACACTGGCCACGCCGGTGTAGCAGAACAGATTGAGGAAGCGCCGCCCCTTGGATTGCGTGGCCATGGTGCCGCGCAACGGGCGATGGTCCAGAAACAGCCCGGTATCCAGGTAATCGAACAGATTCACCCGCAGCAGCGCGCCGTGCTCGCGCACATTGATGACCTCATTGCGCTGCTCGAAGCGGCCGTACTTGCTGCCGCCCTTGCCACGCTCGCGCGATTTGAGCGCAACACGCTCGCCCGGCACCTCGAACACCTCGCGCGCGGCGGCCAGCAGTTCGCCCAGACGACGGCGCACATCGGCTTCGGGAATCGTCGCCGGCGCGGCGTATTCCTGCACATGCAGAAACACGCGGCGATCGCCATCGGCTTGCTGATACACGTCGATGGCGGCGGAATATTCCGGCAGATCGGCGTCATAGACGCGGAAGCATTCGATGCCTTCGCGCGCGCGCCACTTCTTGAATTTCTGCAGATTCTTGCGCAAACGATTGGCGACCATCTGCGCGCCTTCGCTGAGCGCGGTCGGTGCGGCCAACGGGGTGCGCCGCGGCACCGCGATCGGGTCGCAGACGATCAACGCGCACTCGATCGCGCCGTTGAACAGCTGGTATTTCTTGCCCGCACGCAGGCCGGTGGCATACGCCAGCTCGGCGTTGCCGCACAGCAGGCTGGCCCGCCATTGCGGCACGGCGCGTTGCAAGGTATCGCCCAGGCGGCGATACAGCGCCGCATCGGCGGCCAGACGCTCGTCGTAAGGCGGATTGCACACCACCACGCCGGTGGCCTGCGGCGGAGTCTGCAGATCGCCCACCTCGCGCACGCCGAACCAGATCGCCTCGGCGACGCCGGCCACCTGCGCATTTTCCTTGGCCGCGCGGATCGCATGCGGGTCCATGTCGCTGCCGTGGATCACCTGCTTGAGCGCGGCGCGGCCGAGACTGTCGCGCTCGCGCGCTTCGCTCACCAGCTGTTGCCAGCCCTCGCGGTCGAAGCCGCGCCAGCGGCTTGGGATATCGCTGCCATAGCGCTGCAGGCCGGGCGCGACATCGGCCGCCATCAGCGCACCTTCGATCAACAAGGTGCCGCTGCCGCACATCGGATCCAGCAAGCCGCCGCCATCGGCGTAGGCGCGCGGCCAGCCGGCGCGCAGCAGCACGGCCGCCGCCAGGTTCTCCTTCAACGGTGCTTCGTTCTGCGCCATGCGCCAGCCGCGCCGATGCAGCGGGCCGCCCCCCAGATCCACCGAAATGGTGGCGCGGCCCTTGCGCAGCGACAAGTTCAGACGCAGATCCGGGCTCTCCAGATCCACCGACGGGCGCTCCAGGCCCTGCCGGCGCATGGTGTCGACCACCGCGTCCTTGATGCGCTGCGCCGCATAGCGGGCATGCGTGATCGCAGTGCCGGAGACATGCGCATCCACCGACAGCGTATGGCCGACAGACAGATGCTCGTCCCAGGGCAACTCGGAAACGCCGGCATACAGCGCGTCTTCGTCCGGGCAATCGAACTCGTTCAACGGCCACAGCACGCGGCTGGCCAGGCGCGACCAGAGGACGGCGCGCTGCGCGTCGCGCATCTCGCCTTCGACATTGACGCCGGAGATGGTGGCGGTGGCCTTGCTGGCGCCGAGCGACAGCAGCTCGTCGGCAAGCAGGTATTCCAGGCCCTTGGCACAGGATGCGAAGAATTTCACGTAGGCAGGTATCGATGGAGACGCTGGCCGTCGTGGCGAGCGTGAGAGCAGGACGCTGGGCCGGCGCCTTAGAGGGCAATGCCGTGGCCGCTGCGGGCGGGGCGCAAATGGTCGGCCATCGGCGCCGGCTTTACCAGCCCGGCGGCCGGATCGCCCGCTGTGCGGTTCACCACGGTGCCAGCCGCCATTGTGGCTGCGCAGTATCCAGGCGCTGCTGCAAACCCAGCCGCTGCAGGAAGGCGGCATCGTGCGAGGCGACGATTAGCGCACCGTTGTAGCCGCGCAGCAGCGCTTCGACCGCCTCCACCGAGGCCAGATCCAGATGGTTGGTCGGCTCGTCCAGCAACAACAATTGTGCCGGCTGCGCCCGGTACAGCACGCAGGCCAGCGCCGCCTTGAGCCGCTGGCCGCCGCTGAGCTGGCCGGTGGGCAGGTCGGCACGCGTCTGGTCCAGCCCCAGCAGTGCCAGCCGTAGCCGCTGTGCGTGGGCTGGTGCGCCCGGGTTGGCAGCGTACAGTTGCGCAGCGGCCGAGCGCGCCGGGTCCAGCAGCCCCAGGTCCTGATCCAGATACGCCACCGGCACATGCACCTCGCAATGTCCTGCGCTCGGCTGCAGGTGCCCGGCCAACAAGCGCAGCAACGAGGACTTGCCGCTGCCATTGGGGCCGACCAGGCCAATCCGCGCCTGCCCCTGCAACAACAGATCCACCCGACGCCCGCCGAGCCGATCGTCGGCCAGTTCCACCTGCTCCAGCGTGGCCAACCGTCGCGACGCGCCGGCGGGCGCTGCCGGCGCCAACACGGCGATCGCGGGATCGGCCTCCACCTGCGCTGCGGCCTGCACCACCGCCTCGCTCAGCCGTGCCTGTTCGGCCTGACGCTGCTGCTGTAGCCGCCCGGCGCTGTTTTCGCTGCGTTGCTTCTGCCCGCCGAGCAGGATCGCCGCTTGATTGGCCTGACCGGCAGCACGCGCGCCGCGTGCCTGGCGTTGTTGCTGACGCTGCTGCTGCTCGCGCAGCGCCTGCTCGCCGCGTGCGCGTGCGTGTTTGCGCTCGGCCAGCAGATCGCTGGCCGCCTGCCGTTCCAGCGCGCGTTGCCGGGCATAGAACGCGTGATTGCCGCCATAACTGCGCAGCCCGTGCGGCGACAGTTCCAGGATGCGCTGCATCGCCTCGAGCAAGCTGCGGTCATGGCTGATCACCACCAGGCCACCGCTCCACGCCTGCAGGTGATCCATCAGCCGCTGGCGTTGCGGGCCATCCAGATGATTGCTGGGCTCATCCAGAATCAACAGGTCCGGCTGGGTCAGAAATGCACCGGCCAACGCCACGCGCATCGCTTCGCCGCCGCTGAGTTGCGCCGCCGGTGCATATGGATCGCGCCCGCCCAGGCCTTGTCGCTCCAGTTCTGCGGCAAATTGCGCATGCGCGCTCCAGCGCTCGCCAACCAGGTCGAAATCGGCTGGCGCCACGCTGCCAGCAGCGATCCTGTCCAGCGCGTCCAGCAGCGGCGCAATGCCCGCCAACTCGGCAATGGTTTGTCCAGGCGCAACGCTCACCCGCTGCGGCAGGTAATGCACGCTGCCGCTGCGCACGCAGCGCCCGGCACTGGGCAGCAACTCACCGGCCAACAGGCGCGCAAGCACACTCTTGCCAACGCCATTGCGCCCGACCAGGCCAGTAGGGCGCTGGTCGATGTGAATCGTCAGATCAGAAAACAGCGGGCTGCCATCGGGCAGCAGATACGCAACGCTTTCCAGCGTCAGCGACGAACAGGTCATACGTGTCTCCATTGCATGCCAGCACACGCGCCGATCCAACCGGACCAGCAGCGGGTCAGGCCGTCATCACGACGGCGGCATCAATGGCGCATTGGACCAATCCTCAGACAGTGGACAACGCAGCAGAGTTTAAGTCAGCGCTCCCTGCAAACGGAACCCGGGGCAGTACGCGATGTTGCCGACTCATCGAGCCAATGGCTTCTGCGCCATCACCGTCGGAAATATGCTGGCGGCGTCGTCGATAAACCGGATATCGGTAAACCCGGCGCTTTCCAGCTGCAGACGGGTGTGTGCATGGGTCCGGAACGAGGCCCAGCGCGCCTGTACGATCTCGGCGAATATCTGGTTCTGCAGGGTCAGTGCCTCCGCGTCAATGTTCTCCAACTTCCACGGCGACTCGGCAGAGATGCTCGGCGGCGGAGTCAGAAAACTTGCGACCAGCACGCCACCTGGCGTCAGTCGTTCGAAAAAGGCGCGATACAGCGCGATCACGCGCCCGTCGTCCGGCTCGTAGATATTCAGACCATTACTCGTCAGCACATCCACCTCATCGCCAGGGCCGGGTGTCCATGCGTCCTCAAGACGCAGCGAAAGCTGCCCCTCCAGCCCATGCTGCCGTGCGAGTTGGAGCGCCCCTTCCAAGGCCTGCGGATCCAGGTCGATGCCGATCAGGCGCACGTCCGGGCACTCACGGTAGTCCAGCGTCAACAGCTCCCCCATCCACCCACAGGGCACCGATGCCAGCGTCATGCCTGGCCGCAGCAGCCCCTGCAGCTGCTGCCTGAAGATGCCGAACCGTTCGCGGGTAGCCAGCGCCGCAGGCGCCTTCTCGAAGATATGACGTTCCATCGCCGACATCGAATCGCTCGGCTGTGCATCAGGGCGATACGTCACCATCTGATGGGTCCAATAGGCATTCAGCCCACGATTTCTGAGCAGAAACCGACCAAACTCGATCGACCAGAGCGCATCGACCAGACCGATCAAACGTTGAACCACCGCATCGGATCGATCGCCGGTCTGACGCAGACGCGATTTGATTGATGCCAGCAAAGCGGTATCGTCCTGGTGATCGCTACCGTGGGAAATCAGTCGGCCCGCATGCGTGGCCTGACCCAGGTCTTCATCATCGCGTTGCATCTTCCACCTCGACAGGAGAGCGCCATTGCAGCTCCCGCAATGCTGCGATCCCTGCCGGCGTCCTGGCGTCTCGATAGCGATTGAAGATGCCGCCGAGCGAACTGCACTGGCGCAGATCTCGGCAACGGGTCGATAGAGGCTCGACTCAACCCAGCCCGAAGGCCGGGTGATAAGACACATCGGCCAGCGGCAGCAACCGATCGCCGAATGCCAGCGCCTGCAGCTCGGACACCGGGACGTCGGGCAACACCAGGCCCGGCTCCACCGCAAACCCCAGACGCTTAAAAAATGCCGGTTCGCCCAGTGCCAGACAACCGGCTGCACCGCGCTCGCGCAAGTTCGCCAGTGCAGATTGCACCAGGCGCGTGCCCAGGCCCTGGCGCTGATGCCCCGGCCCGATCGCCAGCGGACCCAGCGCGTACCAGCCAGGCGAGTCGTCCGACAACGACACCGGCGATACCGCCAGATGCCCGACCACATAGCCGTCGTGGTCGGCCACCAACGACAACGCCAGCGCGCCGTCGTTGCGCAACGCGGCAATCACGTGTTGCTCGTCATGGCGGCTGTGTTCGGAGCGCATGAACGCGACCATCGTCAGCAGTTCGATCGCTGCGGCATCGCCGTCGCTCGCTTCGCGGATCAATACATCCATCGGTAACTCCGCATGCAGCACGCAATCGAGTGCGAACGCATCACAGGCTCTGCAACAATTCGGCGAACGCGCGCGCCGACGCATCCACATGCGACGCCAGCCGGTGTTCGTCGTCGACCAGCAACAAGCGCGCATTGCGCGCCTGCGCCCAGGCGATCACATCGGCAGCGGGAATCAGTTCATCGCGCCAGGCATGCACGATCGAAATCGGCACGGCCGCCGCATCCAGCGTCGGCAACGGGCCCATCCTGGTCGGCGGTACCATCAAAAACAGCCCGCGCGTTGGCACCTGCAACGACACCTGCGCAGCGATATACGACCCCAGGCTGGATCCGACCAACACCAGCGGCCCCTTGTCGGACGCCGCACGCGCAATCTGCAGCAAACGCTGCAACCGGCCCTGCACATCGCCGAGCGAACTCACCTCGCGGCGCGCATCCAGATCGGTGTAATCCGGGCGCTCGTGGGTCCAGCCCAACTGCTCGGCGACGTCGGCCAGTGCGGTGACTTTCAGCGCGTCGGGGCCACTTTCGAACCCGTGCGACAGGATGCAATGACCGCGGCTCATAGCGCCTGCACCGTATCGCCGATGCGCAGCACGCCGCCACGCAGGATGCGCGCGCACAGCCCGCCATGCCCGCGCATCGCGTTGTAGCCGCCCGCACCCAGCGCATCTTCCATGCGCGAGCACGGGTCGCACGGATCGGTGCCTTCCAGCTCGACCTCGCCGATACGAAAGCGCCGCCCTTTCAAGGCGATCAGCGGGATGCCGGACACCACCAGATTGCGCCGCAACGTGGCCGGCGCGATTGTCGCGTGACCGGCCAGGGCGGCGATCACCGGCAGATGCTCGGCCTGGATCAAGGTCAGCCCACGCTTGCCGCTGCCGCCTTTATAGCGGTCGCCCACCAAACCAATACCGGTGGTGGCCTGCGCCGCATCCACCGCGATCATGTCCACGTCGCGTGCCGGGCGTACACCGATCCAGGTCACCTGACCGATCTGCGGCAGCGTTGCCATCAATTTGCCCAAAGGGCTGTCGGGATTCAAAGCCATCGTCGAATGCTAGCATCCGCCCCATGTCCGATGCCGTCCTTCCGTCTCCGCCGATCACCTACGCGCCGTTGTCCTACGAATCGCGACTGGCGCGACGCGCGCTCACACAGATCAACATGGTGGTCATCCACTGTACCGAATTGCCCGACATGGCGATGGCGCGCGAATACGGCGAACGCGTGCTCTACGACAGCGGCACAGGCAACAGCGGCCATTACTACATCGACCGCAACGGCAGCATCCAGCAATACGTCGCGCTCGAGCGCGTGGCACATCACGTGCGCGGCCATAACCCGCATACGCTGGGCATCGAACTGGTCAATAGCGGCCGCTATCCGCATTGGCTGGACTCGCGTTACCAGGTCATGACCGAGCCCTATTCCAACGCCCAGATCGTCGCGCTGATCACCCTGCTGCAATGGCTACAACAGCAGCTGCCATCGGTCAGCCGCATCGCCGGTCATCAGGCACTGGACACCACCCAGGAAGCGGCCAGCGACGATCCGTCGCGCAAGATCCAGCGCAAGCTCGACCCCGGCCCCATGTTTCCATGGCCGCGCATCGAAGCGGCCGTGACGTGGTCGCACACGCCGCGCTAAACGCTGCGCTCAGCGCTCCGGCACGCGGTAGGTTTTCTCGCCTGCATTCACTGCGACATCCAGCCGATTTTCCGGTGGCGCGATCGGGCAGACCACGTGCGGCGTCAACGCGCAGGGCGGATTTTCGGCCAGATTGAAGTCCAGCACGATGCGGCCGTCGCGTGGCGCGTCGGTGTAGAGATAACGCGCACCGCCATAACTTTCCTTGCCGCTGGTGCGGTCGGCGAACAGGAAAAACAGGCCTTCTCCGTCCTCCTGCGCCAGCGCCTGCAGGCGGTACTCGTGGCCATGGCGCGAAAACACCGCTTCGCCCGGTATATCGACCGTGAGCGGGGTGCCGATCGAGGTCAACAAGGTGGTCGTGCGTGGCGTGGAATAGGCCTCCCAGCGCGCCTGGAGGCGCCACCGCGGATCGGTTGGGAAATAGTCCAGCCCATCGACTTGGGTCAGCGCCGGCGCAGCCGGATCGCGAAAACGCCAGCCGAACAAACTGCCGGTCTGCACCAGATAGAACTGCCGGCCCTCTACGTCCAGGCGATCGCCACGCTGCCCTGCCCGCTCCGGTTCCAACATGACGCGATCGATGCGCTTCCCGTTCAAGGTCACCGGCGCACCGGCGGCCGCTTCAAAGTGCACACGGCCATCGGTGTCCAGCGTCAGCTGCCCCAACTGCGCGGGACCGGCCGGCAACACGATGTCGCTCTGCGGATCGCTGCCCACCCGGTACTGGCCAGCCCGCACGCGACCGGAGCCGGTGTAGCTCAACCAACCGTCGGGGGCCCGCAACTGCGTCAAACGCTGTGCACGCGCACGTTCAAGCGCAACCTGATACACCGCGTTCTCATCGCTTTGTCCGCGACCGGCCAGACGCGCATCGTTGACGCCAGTGGTCGACCCCGCCGAGCACGCAGCCATCGACCACGCCGCGACGCAGAGTGCGCCGATCTGTAACTGCAACCGCATGAGTCACCCAACACTGCGAGAAACTGCGCTCCGCGCAGCGAACCTGCGTCCCCACAGGTCACCGTTCCTGTCGCTATTGTGCCTGCAATCGGTCAGGCAGTGGTCGCGACCGGACGTGCCGGGTCCTGCACCCAGCCGCTCCACGAGCCGGCGTAGACACGCACGCCAGACAGACCGGCCACTTCCAATGCCAGCAGCAAATGGCAGGCAGTCACGCCCGATCCGCACATCACCACCGCGTGCTCGGGTGGAGTTGCACCCAGCAGCGCAGACAGCTCCGCACGTAATTCGTCTGCCGGCTTGAAACGGCCATCGCGCAGGCTCACACCCAATGGGCGACTCACCGCACCAGGCACATGCCCGGCCACCGGATCGACCGGCTCCACCTCGCCGCAAAAACGCTCGCCGGCACGCGCATCCAGCAGCCATCCCGGCGCCTGATCCAGACGCGCCAGAAGTTGCTCGGCCTCGACCACCGCATCGCTGTCGAAACTGCCCGGATACGCCGCGCCAGCGTGCAATGCAGGCGGTTCGGTACGTTCCGGCAATCCGGCAGCGCGCCACGTGGCCAATCCGCCATCCAGTACCGCCACGCGACGATGCCCCATCAATCGCAGCATCCACCACGCACGCGCGGCGGCCATGCTGCCGTCGGCAGCGTCGTAGACCACGACCTGACTGTCGGGATCGATGCCCCATTCGCCCAGCCGCTTGGCGAAGGCCGCGCTGTGCGGCAGCGGATGCCGCCCCTGACCAGGCCGCGACAGATCGGCCAGATCATCGTTGAGATCGGCGTAATGTGCGCCCGGCAAATGTCCCTGCGCATACGCGTTGCGCGCTGCATCCGGGTCCGGCGCAGTCGGCGGCGCGGCGCGGGCGTCCAGCAGCCGTAGCTGTGGATGGTGCAGCGCGGCCGCCAAGGTGGCGCTATCGACCAGCGTGGTCCAGTCGGGATTGGCACTCATGCAACCTGCTCCAGGCGACGACGAAGATTGAGAAGAATGGCCGCAGTGGCGCCCCAGATACGCTGGCCCGGCCAATCGTACTCGAGCACACGGCGTGGCCGGCCGCGGAACTCCAGCTCCACGCTGCGCAGATTGTCCGGGTCCATCAGATACGCCAACGGCACTTCGAACACATCGGCCACTTCGTCCGGCTGCGGCACCGCCACGAACGCCGGGTCGATCACTGCAACCACCGGCGTCACGCGAAACCCGCTCACGGTCAAAAACGGATCCAGATAACCCAACGCATGCACTTGATCTGCGCCGAGCGCGATCTCTTCGCAACTCTCGCGCAGCGCCGCAGCCGCCGCATCGGCATCGGAGGGCTCAATCCGCCCACCGGGAAAACTGACCTGCCCGGCGTGATGACGCAGGCTGTCGGTGCGTCGGGTCAGCAGCACCATGCTGCCGTGCTCGCGTGGAATCAGACCGCACAACACCGCCGCTTCGGCAGAGGCGCCGCCTTCGGTCAGATCGATCAATTCGGCATGGTTCCAACCCGGCCCATCGGGCGCGGTGTCCAGCGGATACAGGGCACGCCGCAGCTGCGCGCATTCGGGCAGCCGTGCCGCCAGTGCGCGCGCAGGCAGAACCGTCTGCAGATATGTCTGGTGTTCGGCGTCGCTCATGCTCATCCAGCGTGCAATTTCATCCAGGCTGCGCAGGCAGCCGACACAGTGCGACTGCGCGTCCAACGAACATACACCGATACATGGGCTGGGCAGACTGCCGTCGTTCGAATCGGTGTCGGTCATCGCTCGCTCCTGCCGCCCCGCATCGTCAAGACCTCCAACCGACTTTTGCGCTCGCGCATGTCCGGTGGACCCAAACGACAACGCCGGCCTGGTGGCCGGCGTTGTCACAGCAACATCAAACGCAATTACTTGACGCTGACCAGCTTGATCTCGAACTGCACGGCCACGTTCGGCGGGAACGGCGTACGCGGGTCGGCACCATAGGCCTTCTCCGGCGGCAGGGTCACTTCCCACTTCGAGCCGGCCGGCATCTGCAGCAGTGTATCGCGCATGGCCTGCATCTCGACTTCGCTGACCTTGATGGCCGGAATCTGCTGCGCCGGACGTGCCTTCTCGCGATCGCCGAAGGGGAACGGACCGGCCACTTCCAGCTGCACGGTGCTGGCCTGGGTCGGCTTGGCACCCTTGCCGGCTTCGATCACGCGGTACTGCACGCCGCTCGGCAGCGTCTGCACGCCGGCGGTGCCCTTGTTCTTGGCCAGGAACTGGTCGCTCTTGGTCTTGTTGGCAGCGGCAGCCTTGTCGTACTCGGCCTTGGCCTGCTGGGCACGGCCCTGCTCACGCTTCTGGAACGCCTCGACGGCCGGCTTCAGCTGATCGGCAGTGATCGACGGCTGCTTCTTGGCATAGGCGTCTTGCAGACCCTTCACCACCGCATTGATGTCGAGCTGCTCGCCGCGACCGGTGAGCTCGGCGAGGTTGTTGCCGTAGTCATAGCCGAAGTAGTAGCTCAACTTGCCTTTCTCGGACGTTGTGTCCTGGGCCAGTGCATTGCCCGTCAGGGCCAGGGCCGCCACAGCGACCGCGATAGAACGCAACTTCATCAAACAATTCTCCAGGGTGGTGGCACAGGACGGGTCTGCCGCCTGAGATGACGCGCTAGGATAGCGGCCGCGATACCGAACCGCTACTTATCACGAAAGCTATGACCAGCAAGGCTTTCGGAAGTTCCGTATTTACTAATTTTTTACGTTCGTAAGGATTTCCATGTCCAATCACGTCATTCTGATCGCCGATCACGCCAGTGTACGGACGATCACGGTCAATCGACCGGACAAACTGAACGCCTTGAACCAGGACACGATGCGGGCGCTGGATCAGGCGTTTCAGGATGCCGCCAGCGCGGATGACGTGCGCGTGGTGGTTCTCACCGGCGCGGGCCCGAAAGCCTTCGTGGCCGGCGCGGATATCGCCGAAATGCGCGATCTGTCGGCCATGCAGGGGCGCGAGTTCTCGCTGCTCGGCCAGCAGCTGATGCGCCGGATCGAGCGCATGCCCAAGCCGGTGATTGCGATGATCAATGGATTTGCGCTGGGCGGCGGACTGGAGTTGGCGATGGCCTGCCATCTACGCATTGCCGCAGCCACCGCGCGCCTGGGCCAGCCGGAAATCAATCTCGGCCTGATCCCCGGCTTTGGCGGCACCCAGCGGCTGTTGCGCCTGACCGGTCGTGCTGCTGCGCTTGAACTGTGTCTGCTTGGCCAGCCGATTGATGCAGCGCGCGCATTGCAGCTGGGCCTGCTCAACCGCGTGGTCGAGCCGGAGGCGCTGCAGGAAGAAACACTCGCCTTGGCCCAGCGCCTGGCCGCTGCTGCACCGCTCGCATTGCGCGGCATTCTGGATGCGGTGGTGTTCGGCGGCGAATGCGCGATCGAAGAAGGCTTACAGCTGGAAACCGCACAGTTTGCGCTGTTGTTCGCCAGCGACGACATGCGCGAAGGCACCCGCGCCTTTCTCGAAAAACGCCCCGCACACTTTCTCAATCGCTGATCGATTCGCCATGACGTCTGACCCCATACCGGTATCACGTCCCCTGCCGCTGCAACTATTCGATTGCGTGCAAGCCGACGATCTCGACGGCGCGCTGGCGCTCGGCCTGATGGAGTACCTGCCCGATCCACACGACGACCTGCTGGACCCGGCCTGCCCGCAGCTACGCGCCGTATTGCTCGCCGCACAACAGCGCCTGCGTGATGCCTGGGCCGCACGCGAACGCTACCGCGCACGCGCAGCGCGCCTGCAACGCCGCGCTGCCGAACGCGATGCTCGCCGCACGCCCGCACCAGCACCCAGCCAACCCGTCGCTGCCGCATTGCCGCCGTTGGCCGCCGCCATCCTGGCGCGCGCCAAGGCCAAGGCCGCAGGTGGAACACAACCATGAACGCGATCCGCCCCACCCTGCCGGCACGTCGCGGCAGCATCATGCGCAAGCCCGAAGTGCAGGAAATGTTCGAGCGCCTGCGCGAACTCAACCCGCACCCGACTACCGAGCTGGAATACACCACCCCGTTCGAGTTATTGATCGCCGTGCTGCTTTCGGCGCAAGCCACCGACGTCGGCGTCAACAAGGCCACCCGCAAGCTGTACCCGGTTGCCAATACGCCGCGCGACATTCTCGATCTCGGCGAAGAAGGCCTGAAGCGCTACATCGCCACCATCGGTCTGTTCAACGCCAAGGCCAAGAACGTCATTGCCACGTGCCGTATTTTGCTCGAGCAATACGCTGGCGAAGTCCCGCACGACCGCGCCGCGCTGGAAGCATTACCCGGCGTCGGACGCAAGACCGCAAATGTCGTGCTCAATACCGCATTCGGCGAGCCCACCATGGCGGTGGACACGCATATCTTCCGCGTAGCCAATCGCACCGGACTTGCGCCGGGCAAGGATGTGCGCGTGGTCGAAGACAAACTGGTGAAGGTCATTCCTGCGGAGTTTCTGCACGACGCGCATCACTGGCTCATCCTGCATGGCCGCTACGTCTGCAAGGCACGCAAACCGGATTGCCCGGCCTGTGTGATCCACGACCTGTGCCGCTATCGCGACAAGACCGTGGCGCCTGCCGAGCGGCCAGCACCTTTGCGCAGCTGAGGTGCTCCCACTCAAACGTGGCTGAGACGATCTAGCAAGACCATCGACGACTGCGCAGCGCCCAGCCGCACCAGTTGCATCGTATCGGCACCGCAAACCCAGGCTTTTTACGAATCTCCAATCCCAAATCCCGAATCCCGGCCGAAAAAAATCGCGACCGGATGATGCGTCTTACGGCGCCATGCATCATCCGGACACGACAGGGGTCACCCGGCGCGAACGCCGGGCGGTTTGCAGCAGGTTTACGCCGCCTTGGCTTGTTCGACGCGCTGTTCGACCAGCACGCTTTCCACCGTTGGCTGACCTTCCACGCGTCGATCCAGCTCGTTCCAGTCCACCACCAACTCGCAGCCGCGCGAGGCCGCATTCCGGCTCCAGTCGCGCAGTAACTCGATGCAGGCGTGGTCGACATGGTGCAGCTTGGCAACGTCAAGATGCAGTGCGGTATTGGGCGGCACGCTTTCCAGCGTACGCGCCATTGCCGGCACCTTCAGGAACGTTGCCGAACCCTGCAGCGTCAGATGCATCTCGTCCTTCTTGTGCTCGTGCTCACGCACGTCCACCTTCAGGCGCGAAGAATGCAGGGCCAGACGGAACAGCGACAGACCAAAGCCGATCAACACACCGGTCAACAGGTCGGTGGCCACGATCGCGAAGGTGGTGGCCAGATAGATCGCCGCGGTGCCACGACCATAGGTCGCCAGCTCCTTGACCTGACCGATCTTGATCATCTTCACGCCCGTGTAGACCAGGATGCCGGCCAGACAGGCCACCGGCGTCATCCGCAACAGCCACGGCAGCAGCATCGCGAACACCAGCAACCAGCTGCCATGCAGCACCGTGGACATGCGCGTGGCCGCACCGGCCTGCACGTTGGCCGCACTACGCACGATCACGCCGGTCATCGGCAATGCGCCGAGGAAACCGCACAACATATTGCCCACGCCCTGCGCCGCCAGTTCACGGTCGTAGTTGGTGCGTGCGCCCTGATGCATGCGATCCACCGCTGCCGCCGACAGCAAGGTTTCTGCGCTGGCGATGAAGGCAAACGTCACTGCAGACACCAGCAAGGTCGCGTTGAACACGCCGAAGATGTCCGAGATGCTGGGGATGCTGATCGCAGAGAACAGGTTGGTCGGTACATCGACCTTGGCAACGTTCAAGCCCTGCAACTGCACCGCCGCCGTGACCGCCACCACCGCGATCAACGCACCCGGCAAGAACCGCAGACGCTGCGGACGCAGCTTGTCCCACGCCAGGATGATGCCGATGGTGGCCAGACCCACGAACAACGCGGTGCGGCCGGTGCCTTCGCTGATCGCCTGCCACAACACGGCCGGCAATGCAGCGAAGTTTTCCAGACCGCGCGCCTTGGGTGCGGCATCCATCAACACATGCGCCTGCGAGGCCACGATCAGGATGCCGATACCGGACAACATGCCGGCCACCACGGCCGGCGATGTCATGCGGAACCACACGCCTGCACGGCACAGACCGGCGACCAACTGAATCGCACCGGCCAACAGGATCACCGGCCCGAGCGCGGCGATGCCGTGCTCCCGGACCAGCTCGAACACCAACACAGCCAGGCCGGCGGCAGGCCCACTCACCTGCAACGGAGAACCCGCCACAAAGCCAACGACCAGACCACCGATGATGCCGGTGATCAGACCTGCGGCCGGCGGCATGCCGGATGCGATCGCAATGCCCATACACAACGGGAGCGCGACGAGGAAGACAACGACAGACGCCAATAAATCACGCCCGAACAGTCCCTGACGGAAATATCCGCCGATACCTGATGTGTTCATGATGTGCTCCGTCAGGCCAGTTCAGCGCGCACGACTTGCTGCAGTCGCGGACGTGGGGTGGCTTCGGGGGTGTTTTCCGCCAACAACGGACGGAAGCCACCCTTCTCGGCATCGAAGGCGCGGATCTCGCCATGGGCGATGTCGTAGATCCAGCCGTGGATACGCAAGGTGCCAGCGGCCAGACGTGCCGCAACCACCGGCTGCGTCCGCAGATGGTCCAGCTGCGAGACCACGTTCTCTTCGGTCATGCAGTCCAGCGCGTCCTGGCTGTGCGGATCGTGGCCATGATGGGCGGTGACATGGCGCGCCGAGTCGGTGTGCTTGAGCCACGCCGCCACGGACGGCACATCTTCCAGCGATTCCGGCTTGAGCACCGCCTTCATGGCGCCGCAATCGGTATGGCCGCAGATCACGATATGCCGCACACCCAGCACGGCGATAGCGTACTCGATCGCAGCGACAACGCCGCTGACGTGTTGCGAGTAAGGCGGCACGACGTTGCCGATGTTGCGATAGACGAACAATTCGCCAGGTTGGGCGGAGAAGATCAGCTCCGGCATGACGCGCGAATCGGCGCACGTAATGAACAACGTGTGCGGACTCTGGCCACCGGCCAATTCCTGAAAGCGCGCACTCTGGCGCGGATACACTTCCTTACGGAAATGACGAAAACCATCTAGCAAGCTTTGCATGGGAGATACCTCTAGGCAACGGATGGCAATCCACGGCGCAAACCGCGAAGTGCAAAGACGAACAAATCAAATAAGTCCGGTGCGCAGCACCGGTTGACGCGACAAACGAAGGATCAGGCGCGCAGTGCGTTAGGAGGACGCAGTTGCGGGATCAGGTCGCGTTTTTGAGATGCCGGCGCGTAGTGCGCGTACCAAGAGGGAAAATAGCGTGCGACCACCGGCCATGCTTGGGAGAGCAAGGGGATGTCGTCTGCAGAATAGGGATCGACCTGGGTCTGTGCGTCCCCGTCGTCCTGCAGATCTTCAGCTGCGTCACGTTCTTCGCCAGCATCCACCATCACCGCCAAGCCGTCGCCCACAAGCGCATCGTGGATGCGATCGTGCGCATTGGCTGCCGACCACGCGGTGAGCGCGAGGAGGCAGACCAACAGCAATTGGAGGAATCGAGGAAACATGGCCTCGAAACTAACAATTTAGAACGCGCCTGCGCAAGTGGTGCGACGCACAAAGCACTTGATTGGCCGGCATTTCATGGCATCGATTCAGGTCGCCATAAGCTTGAGCCCGCCAGCGGCAAGTAAAGAAGCGCTATCGCAACTGTCATAAACCGGCCGTCGTTCAGACTTATGACACACACTGACAAAGTTTAAACACGCGTAAATCTTTGTCTTTATTGGCAAAAATCAAATTGCGACGCAGTCCGAAGTTGTCACATTAACGCAACTTTCACGCCCTAGCCTGCGCTCACTTTCTCGTCAGGTCGCAAGGCACCCATGAAACTTTCTCCTACCCTGCTCGGCTCGGCCTTGTTGCTGGCGCTGGCCGCGCCCGCTGCGCATGCCGAAATCGCCATCGATGTGATCGGCGGCTCCGAAGTCTCGCTGGAAGGCCTGGTCCAGGCCGACGGCAACTGGTTCCACAACGATGTGCAGGACCTCAATGGCCCGATCGGCGCCAACGGCGACAATTCCGAATTCAGCATCCGTCGCGCCGAGCTGGTGCTCAAGGGCAAGGGTCCGGGCAACTTTGAGTGGGTGGCCGGGTATGACCCGAGCGTGCTGAAGGAAGTCACCATCCGCGGCACCACCATCCGCAGCACCGGGCGCTTCCTCGACAACAACATCAAGTACAAGTTCGCCGGCAACGCCAACAACTACCTGCAGATCGGTCAGTTCAAGCAGCCCAACAGCCTGGAAGAACTCTCCAGCACCAAGAACAACGATTTCGTCTCCAAGGCCGCGGTGACCAATACCTACGGCATCTCGCGCCGGCTGGGCGTGGCCTACGGCATGGGCGACAACAACTGGAGCATCACTGCCAGTGCGTTCGGTCGCGAACTGACCCGTAATCAGGCTCATGGCAGCGGCTACGGCGCGCGCGGCACCTGGGCGCCGATCAACGAAAGCGGCAACGTGCTGCACTTCGGCCTCAGCTATCTGGGCTACGACACCGACGATGACACCCTGCGCCTGCGCGCGCGCCCGGACGCCGACCTGACCACCATCCGCCTGATCGACAGCGGCGCCATCACCAACGTGGACAGCGTGGGTGTGGCCGGTGCCGAGGCGATGTGGATCACCGGCCCGTTCAAGCTGCAGAGCGAATTTTTCCAGGAAAACGCCAAGCGCATCGGCAACAACGCCAACGATTACAAGAGCGATGGCTGGTACGTCAGCGGCGTCTGGAACATCACCGGCGAGACCTGGGGCTACAAGGCCGGCGTGCCGACCACCCCGTTGCCAAACGCGCCGGCCTCCGGCCTGTGGCAGCTGGCGGTGCGCTACGACACGCTGGATCTCAACGACGGCCATCTGGTTTCCAACGGCAGCACCCCGTTCGTGGACGGCGTGCTGGGCGGCAAGATGGATGTGTGGACGATCGGTGCCAACTGGTACTGGCGCTCCAACTTCAAGTTCGCACTCGACTACGCGAAGGTGGAAAGCACCCGTTACAGCAGCGCCACGCGTGGCCTGGTCGACGACAACCCGTCGATCATCGAGGCACGTGCGCAGTTCTATTGGTAAGTGAGCGACGGTTTGGCCGCCGTGGCGCGCTCGGCTGAGCGCGCGGCGGCGGCAACCGCCTTCGCCAGACCCGGCAAAACGCCTCGGCGCAACGCCGTCATGGTCATGTCATCTCTCCGACATCGCGCGGTCATGCCGCTGCCCTGCAATGGCATGCACGCGGGACGTCCTTATCCCTTCGCTACAGGAGCTGTTCCGTGATCCACTCTTTGAAGACCCGTCTGGCCGTGGGCGTGCTTGCCGCCTCGCTGGCGCTGTGCGCCCAGGCCGCCGATGTCACCGGCGCCGGTGCGTCGTTTATTTACCCGGTGATGTCCAAGTGGTCGGCCGACTACAACGCGGCCACCAAGAAGCAGGTCAACTATCAATCGATCGGTTCGGGCGGCGGCATTGCCCAGATCAAGGCGGCCAGTGTGGACTTCGGCTCGTCCGATGCGCCGCTCAAGCCGGAAGAACTGGCTGCGGCCGGTCTGGCGCAGTTCCCGTCGGTGATCGGCGGCGTGGTGCCGGTGGTCAACGTGGCGGGCATCGCACCCGGTGCGCTCAAGCTGGATGGCAAGACCCTGGGCGACATCTTCATTGGCAAGGTCAGCACCTGGAACGATCCGGCCATCACCGCGCTCAATCCGGGCGTGAAGCTGCCCGAGGGCAAGATCACCGTGGTGCATCGCTCGGATGGTTCGGGCACCAGCTTCAACTTCACCAACTATCTGTCCAAGGTCAACCCGGACTGGAAGAGCAAGGTCGGTGAAGGCACCGCGGTGCAGTGGCCGACCGGCATCGGCGGCAAGGGTAACGAGGGCGTCGCCGCTTATGTGAAGCAGATCAAGGGCGGCATCGGCTATGTCGAGCTGTCGTATGCGCTGCAGAACAAGATGGCCTATACCGCGATGAAGAACGCCGCCGGCAAGTTCGTGCAACCGTCCGATGAGACCTTCGCCGCCGCTGCCAACAGCGCCGACTGGGCCAACAGCAAGGACTTCTATCTGGTGATGACCAACGCCGCCGGCGACAACGCCTGGCCGATCACTGCCACCAACTTCATCCTGGTTCAGAAAAAGCCCAAGAGCCCGGAAGGCCTCAAGAACACGCTGGACTTCTTCCGCTGGGTCTACAGCAAGGGCGATGCGCAGGCCAAGCAGCTGGACTACGTGCCGCTGCCGGACAGCCTGGTGACCCAGATCGAAGGCTACTGGGCCAAGAATCTGCCCAAGTAAAGAGAGAGCCATAGCAACAGGAACGACGCCGTCTCTCTCCCCGGCGTCGGCACCGGGACGCGGCCCTTTCGGGGTCGCGTCTTTTTTGTGATGCCTTCTCCAGAAGGCACTGTCATGCGTGTGTAACAAAAACATCATTTCATAGCGTCGTCTGCCGGACACCCGGCCAATCCAGCCTCGGAGCTTCCATGAAACTGCAGTCGGCCAGCCTGACCGCCCTGTCTCTCACCATCGCCCTCGCCCTGGCCGCGTGTTCGCCCGGCGGCAAGGATGCGCAGTCCGGCGACACCGCCAAGGGCGCTCCCAGCGCAGGCGCCACCGCCGGGGACAGCAAGATCGCTGAAATCTCCGGCGCCGGTGCCTCCTTCATCTACCCGCTGGTGTCCAAGTGGTCGGCCGATTACAACGCCGCCACCGGCAACAAGGTCAATTACCAATCGATCGGCTCCGGCGGCGGTATCGCGCAGATCAAGGCCGGCACAGTGGACTTCGGTTCGACCGACAAGCCGCTGGACAGCGCCGAGCTTGCCCAGGCCGGTCTGGGCCAGTTCCCGTCGGCGATCGGCGGCGTGGTGCCGGTGATCAATCTGGAAGGCATCGCACCGGGCAAGCTGCGTCTGACCGGCGCGCTGCTGGGCGACATCTTCCTGGGCAAGGTCACGATGTGGAACGACGCGACGATTGTCGCGGCCAACCCGGGCGTGACCCTGCCGGCGACCAAGATCAACCTGGTGCATCGCTCGGATGGCTCGGGCACCACCTTCAACTTCTCCAACTACCTGTCCAAGGTCAGCCCGGAGTGGAAGAGCAAGGTCGGCGAAGGCACCTCCGTGCAATGGCCGGGCGGCGTGGGCGGCAAGGGCAATGAAGGTGTTGCCTCGTACGTGCAGCAGATCAAGGGTTCGATCGGCTATGTCGAACTGGCCTATGCCCTGCAGAACAAGATGCCCTACGCCTCGCTGCAGAATGCAGCCGGCCAGTGGGTTGAGCCGAATGCGGAAAGCTTCGCCGCTGCGGCCGCCAGCGCCGACTGGGCCAATGCCAAGGACTTCAATCTGGTGATCACCAATGCACCGGGCGAGAAGGCCTGGCCGATCACCGCGACCAACTTCATGCTGATGCACAAGCAGCCCAAGGATGCGGCGCGCAGCAAGGCCACGCTGGACTTCTTCAAGTGGGCGCTGGACAACGGCCAGGCCCAGGCCAGCGAACTGCATTACGTGCCGCTGCCGCCGGAACTGGTCAAGCAGATCCAGGCCTACTGGGCCAGCGAGTTCAAGTGATGCCCTGCACCCGCTGTCGTGGCGGGTTGCGCTGCGGTGAGGTGCCTGCGGGCGCCTCGCCGTTCCTGTTGTCTCACGCTCCCGCGATTGCGCGGGTGACGAGTCCAATCGAATGAATGCCACCGCCATTCCCGAAGCGATGACCGCACCACGCGGCCGCGATCTGCGCGATGCGCGTGCCGATCGCCTGTTCAAGCTTGCGCTGGCCGCCACCGTCGTTTTCGTCCTGCTGGCGCTCGGCAGCGCCGCGCTGTCGATGCTGTGGGGCGGACGCCATGCCTTGCAGATGCAGGGCCTGAGCTTTTTCTATTCCGCCGACTGGAATCCGGTGGAAAACAAATACGGTGCGCTGGCGCCGATCTACGGCACCCTGGTCACCGCGTTGATCGCGATGGTGATTGCGGTGCCGGTGAGTTTCGGCATCGCATTCTTCCTCACCGAAGTGGCGCCGCGCTGGTTGCGTGGCCCGGTCGGTACCGCGATCGAATTGCTGGCCGGCATCCCGTCGATCATCTACGGCATGTGGGGCCTGTTCGTGCTGGTGCCGGTGATGACCGAGCACGTGACGCCCTGGCTCAACGATCACCTGGGCACGCTGCCGTTGATCGGCCCGTTGTTTCAGGGCCCGCCGCTGGGAATCGGTCTGCTGACCGCAGGCTTCGTACTGGCAATCATGGTGATTCCGTTTATCTCCTCGGTAATGCGCGAAGTGTTCCTTACCGTGCCGACGCGCCTGAAGGAATCGGCGTATGCGCTGGGGTCGACCAAGTGGGAAGTCAGCTGGGACATCGTGCTGCCCTACACCCGCTCTGCGGTGATCGGCGGCGTGTTCCTGGGCCTGGGCCGTGCGCTGGGCGAAACCATGGCAGTGGCGTTCGTGGTGGGCAACACGGTGCGGCTGTCGCCATCGCTGCTGGAGCCCGGCACCACCATCGCCGCGCTGATCGCCAATGACTTCGGCGAGGCCACAGAAACCTATCGCTCGGCATTGCTGCTGCTGGGCTTTGTGTTGTTCATCGTGACCTTCATCGTGCTGGCGATTGCACGCTTCATGCTGATGCAGCTGTCGCGTCGGGAGGGCAACTGATGTCCTCGGTCTCGCAATCGCTGTACAACCGCCGCCGCGTGACCAACGCGATCGCACTGTTGCTGTCCTGCGTCACCGCAGTGTTCGGCCTGTTCTTCCTGGCCTGGATCCTGTGGACCTTGTTGTCCAAGGGCGTGCCGGGCATCGACGTCAACCTGTTTACCAAGATGACACCGCCGCCGATGCAGGAAGGCGGCCTGCTCAATGCCTTCTTCGGCAGCGCGGTGATGTGCGGCCTGGCGCTGGCGATCGGCACCCCGCTCGGCATTGCCGCCGGCACCTGGCTGGCCGAATACGGCAACGCGCGCAAGACCGGTTTGGTGGTGCGTTTCGTCAACGACATTCTGTTGTCGGCGCCGTCGATCGTGCTCGGCCTGTTCGTCTACACGCTGTACGTGATGCAGACCGGCGGGCGCTTCTCGGCGTTTGCCGGTGCGTTGTCGCTGGCCTTCATCGTGCTGCCGGTGGTGGTGCGAACCACCGACGAAATGTTGCGTCTGGTGCCGGCGCAGATGCGCGAAGCGGCATTGTCGCTCGGCATCCCGCAGTGGAAGGTCACCGTGCAGGTGCTGTATCGCGCCGCCTCGGCCGGCATTCTCACCGGCATCCTGCTGGCGCTGGCACGCATCAGCGGCGAGACCGCGCCACTGCTGTTCACCGCCTTCGGCAATCAATACTGGAACAGCAATATCTTTCAGCCGATGGCCAGCGTGCCGGTGATCATGAATCAGTTCGCCGGCAGCCCCTATGAGACCTGGCAGACCCTGGCCTGGTCCGGCGCACTGGTACTGACCGCGTTCGTGTTGTTGGTGAGCCTGGGCGCACGCGCGCTGCTATTGCGCAACAAGATTTCCAATGACTGACCTTTCCTTCCGGACACCCGACATGAACGATCTCCAAAACGCCAAGCCGATGCATCGCATCGCTGTTCCGGCCGCCAAGGGGGCGCCGACGGCGCAGGCGCCGGTGAAGGTGGCCGCACGCAATCTGGATTTCTATTACGACAAGTACCACGCGCTCAAGAGCATCAACATCGAGATTCCGGAAAAGCGCGTCACTGCGCTGATCGGGCCTTCGGGTTGCGGCAAGTCCACCTTGCTGCGCATCTTCAATCGCATCTATGCGCTGTATCCGAAGATGGAAGCGCGCGGCGAAGTGCTGCTGGACGGTGAAAACATCCTCTCGCCCAAGTACCCGATGAACCGGCTGCGCAGCAAGGTCGGCATGGTGTTTCAGAAGCCGGTGCCGTTTCCGATGACGATCTTCGAAAACGTCGCTTACGGCATTCGTCACCACGAAAAACTGTCCAAGGCCGACATGCAGAACCGTGTCGAGCAGGCGTTGCGCCAGGGCGCGTTGTGGGACGAGGTCAAGGACAAACTGGGGCAAAGCGCGTTGGGTCTGTCCGGTGGCCAGCAGCAGCGGCTGTGCATCGCGCGTGCGGTGGCGCTGCGGCCGGATGTGTTGTTGCTGGACGAACCGACCTCGGCGCTGGATCCGATTTCCACCAGCCGCATCGAGCAACTGGTGGAAGAACTCAAGCGCGAATACACCATCGTGATCGTGACCCACAACATGCAGCAGGCCGCGCGCGTGTCCGACTACACCGCCTTCATGTATCTGGGCGACCTGATCGAACACGACCGCACCGAGACGATTTTTTCCCAGCCGTCCAAGCAGCAGACCGAGGATTACATCACCGGTCGGTTCGGTTGATGTAAGGCGCCCCATCGCAACGCCGCATTGACGCAGCTCGGCCGCACCGCCCGGCACGACATTTGCATCACCTGCGATGTCGCCAGGGTCACGGCGGACATCCACCATTGACACGAATCGAGATCACGATGAACCAGCACCTCAACGACCATATCGTCAAAAGCTACGACGAGGAGCAGCACCGTCTTGTCGCCGAGATCGTGCGCATGGGCGACACGGCGGTGGCGCAGCTGGAAGCCGCGCTGGATGTGGTGGAGCGTCGCGACGATAACGCTGCGCATCGCATCGTGGTCAACGACGAAGCGATCGATGCGCTGGAGCATGCGATCAGCCACGACGTGATGCGCCTGGCGTTGCGCGGTCCGATGGCGCGCGATCTGCGCGAGATCCTGGCCGGCCTGCGTATTCCTGCCGACATCGAACGCATCGGCGATTACGCTGCCAACGTGGCCAAGCGCTCGATCGCGCTCAATTCCGCACCGCCGCTGCCACAGACCGTGGGCTTGCGTGCGCTGGGCCAGATGGCGGCCGATGCCGTGCGCGAGGCCGTGCAGGCCTACCGCGACAAGGATGCCGATGCGGCGATTCGCGTACGCGATGAAGATGCACGCCTGGATGCGCAGTACACCGCGCTGTTTCGCGAATTGCTGACCTACATGATGGAGGACCCGCGCAACATCACTCCTTGCACGCATCTGCTGTTCATGGCCAAGAATCTGGAGCGCATCGGCGACCACGCGACCAACATCGCCGAGAACGTGTGGTTCCTGGTGCATGGCGAACAGCCGCTGCCGCCGCGAGTGAAGCGCGACGACACTACTCGCGTCATTTGATTCAAGACGCGTGTGGCAACAACCACCGACACGCTGAAACTAGCCGAAACGCTTTATTTCATTACGTATTCAGCTAATCAAGCCTAGGGTGAAATCACACAGGCCGTTCCTGTGAAGCAGGAGTACGCAGATGAAACGCATCATTGGATCTCTCATGGCTTTGTCGCTGCTGACCTCCGCTGCAGCGTTCGCTGCGCCTCAGCAACACGATGACCGCGATCATGATCGCGACCGCACTGCGCAGCGTCACGATGATCGCGGCAACGACCGCCGCGACGACCATCGTGATGACAGGCACGACGACAAGCGCGACGATCGCCGCAGCACCCATAACGACGATCACCGCAACGACCGCCGCGGCCCGCCTTACCGGCGCGGCGAGCGCCTGGCGCCGGACCATCGCGGCAATCGCGTCGCCGATTACCACAAGCATCATCTGAACAAGCCGCCGCGCGGGCACGAATGGCGCCAGGTGGACAACACCTACGTGCTGATTGCAGTGGCCACCGGCCTGATCGCAAGCGTGGTCGCCGGTCGCTAAGCCGAACCGTCAGATGCGTCGTCAAACTGGCCCGATCCGCGGCAACGCGGGTTGGGCTTTTGTTTGCCGGAGCGCTGCGCGCGCAGGGCATGTGCGGCCTGCACCTGGCTACGATCGAGCACGGCGTGCGACCTGCTAGGCTATGCCGATGAACGAACCGGTCGACCTGCAGCCTGCTTCCTCCTTTTTGCCCATGTCGCGGCGCTTTCGCGGCTATCTGCCCGTGGTGGTGGATGTGGAAACCGGTGGATTCGACTGGAACAAGCACGCGCTGCTGGAAATCGCCTGCGTGCCGATCGAAATGGATGCCGACGGTCGCTTTTTCCCTGGCGAAACCGCCAGCGCGCATCTGGTGCCTGCACCGGGCCTGGAGATCGACCCGAAGTCGCTGGAAATCACCGGCATCGTGCTCGATCACCCGTTCCGCTTCGCCAAGCAGGAGAAAGACGCGCTGGATCATGTGTTCGCGCCAGTGCGTGCGGCGGTGAAGAAGTACGGCTGCCAGCGCGCGATCCTGGTGGGTCATAACGCGCATTTCGATCTGAACTTCCTCAACGCGGCCGTCGCGCGCGTGGGCCACAAACGCAACCCGTTCCATCCGTTCAGCGTGTTCGACACCGTGACCTTGGCCGGTGTGGCGTACGGGCAAACCGTGCTGGCGCGCGCGGCGCAAGCTGCGGGCCTGGACTGGAATGCGGCCGATGCGCATAGCGCAGTGTACGACACCGAGCAGACTGCGCGGTTGTTTTGCAAGATTGCCAATGCCTGGCCGGGGCCTGTTTGAGCTGGGATTGGGGATTGGGGATTCGCAAAAGCATGTGGCCCTCTGCTTGAAAAATTTGCATTTGGCGGCGCCATTGCGTGCGGCCGTACCCTCATCCGCCCCTGCGGGGCACCTTCTCCCGTAGGAGAAGGGAAGCGCTAGTTAGCTCGCTTTTGCGAATCCCTAATCCCCAATCCCGAATCCCCGCCCTAGCCCACGCAGATCCGGTCGCGCCCTGCACTCTTGGCTTCGTACAAGGCATGGTCAGCGCGTTGCATCAGTGATGAGCCGGTGTCGTCATCGCGCAACTCGGCCACGCCGGCACTAAAGGTCACTTGTAGGCCGTCCACGCCGCCCCAGTCTTGACGCGCATGGAACAGCGCGCGGATACGCAGGCATAGCGCCTGCGCCTCTTCCAGCGAAGTGTCGGCGAGCAGCAGGGCGAATTCTTCGCCGCCCAGCCGGGCCGGCAGATCCGAGGCACGTGCGGCGGCAATCAGCAGCACACCCACTTCGTGCAGCACCGCATCGCCACTGGCATGCGAGTAATGGTCGTTGATGCGCTTGAAGTGATCGATATCCAGAATCGCCAGTACCAGCGAGCGCCCACTGCGGCGTGCGCGACTGATGTCGCGCGCCAGCGCTTCGTCGAAGTGGCGACGATTGGGGAGCCCGGTCAGTGCGTCTTCGTGCGCCTGGCGCTCGAACACGTCGGACTTGATGCGTAGCCGCGTCAGCAGCTCGCTCTTTTCTTGGTTGGCCTGCAGCAGGCGCTGCGCCTGCAATTGCAGATCTTCGGTGCGTTTGCGCACCAGTTCGGCCAGGCGTGCGTTGTGGGTCTTGTAGCGATGCAGCAGCAACCGGTACAACAAGGCCAGCGCAAGCAGCGCAGCCAGCACTGCCGCAAAACGCACGTCGTGGCGTTGCCACCACAGCGGCAAGACCTCGAACGCCCACATCGCCTCGTGCGGACTCCACGTACCTCCAGGGTGCCGGGCCGCCACGTGCAAACGATAGCGGCCGGGCGGCAAGCCGATGAATTCCACGCTGCGCTGCCGGCCACGTTCGGTCCAGTCGTTGTCCAGGCCTTCCAGGCGGGTGCGGTACTCGATCCGCTCCGGCAACAGAAAACTCATGCCGACGTAGGACACGTTCAAGCGATGCCCGCCGGGCAGCTTTGCCTGCTGCCGCCAGGCCAGCGGGTGGCCATCCTGCTGCACGCTCTCGATCAATGCAGGCGGCGCGCGGCGCTCGCGAAAGCGCTGCAACCGCGATGGATCGACCGTGCTGATGCCGCCTGCAGTGACCACCCACACCGAGCCGTCGGCGCGCGCGATCATGCTCGGGCTGGAACTGCCATTGGCCTGCGCGTTGCCCATGCCATCGATCTCGCCATAACGTTCGATGGCGAGCTGGCCGCGTCCATCGGCGACCGCGTCGAGCGTGCCGAGTTCGGTGCGCAGGACGCCGCGATTGCTGCTGATCCACGCGTTGCCAAGCCGGTCCTTGACCAGCTGGAACACCGTATCCACCGGCATGCCCTGCTCCAGGCCCACGCGTGCGAGCGCGCCCTGGCGCACGCGATACAGGCCGCGGTCGGTCGAGATCCAGACAGCGTTGCCGATGCTCTGAAAACCGAACACGCTGCGGGCCCCGCCAAGTCGCTCCAATCCCAACTGCTGCAGCTTGCCGTCGCGCAGCACTGCGGCGCCATCGACCGACCCGATCCACAGCGCACCATCGATGCGCGCCAGCGCGGTCACCACACCGTCGGGCAGGCCATCGATCGTCAACGTCACTCGCTTGCCGTCCACCAACTTCACCACACCGCGCTGCGTGGCCAGCCACACCACTGCGTGGTCGGCGGCGTAGTCGTCGATCACGATGGCGCGGATATGCCCGCTGGGAATGCCCTCGGCCTCGCCGTAGTGCCGCAGCACGCGCCCGTCGCGCAACACGAAGACGCCATCGGCATAGGTGCCCACCCACAGGTCGCCGTGCCGATCAAGCGCCAGACTCAGCACCGAGAGCCGTCGACCGGACGGGATGGCGACCGGCACCGGCACGATGCTCCCGTCCGGCAGCATGCGATCCAAGCCTGCGGTGCTGGCGATCCACAGACTGCCGTCGCGGTCTTCCAGCACCGCGCGGGCGTAGTCCCCGCTCAAGCCATCGCGCTGGCTGTAGCTGCTGAACAAGGTTTCGCGCAGCCGGAACAGGCCGCCATTGGCACCGACCCAGATGCTGCCTTCGGCATCCTCGCGCAGGCTGACGATACGCCCGCTGGGCAGGCTGCGCCCGGCCGGTAGATGCTCCACACCGTGGCTGCCGATGCGCAACAGACCCTGATTTTCGCTGCCCAGCCACAGGTCGCCATGGCGATCCTGCAACATCGCGGTGAAGTGTCCCTGCCCCGGCACGCGATGCACCAGCTCGGCGCGCTCGCCCTGCAGGCGATACAACTGCTCGCCCGCGACGACCCACAGCGTGCCGTCCGGGGCGCGATACGGCCATGCCAGGCCGGGCGACAGGCCGAACGCCGCAGGCGCGCGATGCATGTGTCCATCCAGTTCGCGGTAGATCAACCCGTCGAGCGTGCCGATCAGCAACCGCCCCTGGTCGTCAAACAGCATGCGCGGAAAGCTGCTCTGCAGCGGCACGCCATCACGCGGGGGGAAATACTCGAAGCGCCCATCCGGCCACAGGCAACCAAGCCCGTGCCCTTCGAACAACAACCACATGCGACCTTGCGCATCCATGGTCATGGCGTGGATCAGCGCTTGCGGCCATTGTCCTCGTCGCTCCCAGCGCCGCCATTGCCCATCGGCGCTGTGACGTACCAGATTGCCGCGTGCATCGCTCAGCCACAGTGCGCCGTCGCGATCGACATACAACGCACCGACGCCGTTATCGGGCAAGCCGGGGCGCGTGCTGCGATCGATCACGCTGAATTCCAGCCCGTTGTAGCGCACCAGGCCTTCCCAGGTGGCGAACCACAGGTAGCCGTCGTGGGTCTGGGCGATATCGCGCAGCGAGTTGTGCGGCAATCCATTGCGCGAACTCCAGCTATCGATCGCGTAGTCGCGCAATTGCGCCGTTGCAGCGGGTGCGGCAGCCGCGGCGAACGCGCATAACGCCACCAGCAGCAGGCAGGCACCGGCACTGAGCCAGCGCTGCCACTGTCTATCTCCTCGTGCCGGCGCTCTGACGGCGCACGTGCTCTGGCCTGTACGACAGGCGCCCACCCCATGATTCATCGGACACAACACACCGTTTGCTGACGATATGGTAGGCAATAACGCATGCGCGCGTCGGTAATCGATAGGCGTGTTGTCGAAAGTGCTGATGCACAAGCGTTGCGTCTGCGATCGGCAACACTTCGCGATCGACATCTGCGCAATCGTGCGCGCAACTGCACGATTGTTACGGGTACATGCGACGCGTGCGTGTTGAACGAGACGGCTTGGGTTTGGCGATCAATCCGCGCGTATGTCTCTAAGCGCGAATGCGATTACGCGCCCAGGCGCTGGCGCACGGCTTCGAACAAGGTCACACCAGCCGCCACCGACACGTTGAGGCTTTCGATATCGCCCGGCATCGGAATCTTGACCAGGCCATCGCAATGCTCGCGCGTAAGCCGGCGCAGGCCATCGGCCTCGCCACCGAGCACCAGCCCGACATTGCCGCGCAGGTCCACGCTGTACAACGACGCCTCGGCTTCGCCGGCCAGGCCGTACAGCCACACGCCCTGCTTCTGCAGATCGCGCAGGCACCGCGCCAGATTGGTCACCGCGACTACCGGAATCCGGTCGGCCGCACCGGCCGAAGTCTTGCGCACGGTGGCATTGACGGTTGCCGACTTGTCTTTGGGAATCACCACCGCAGTGACACTGGCGGCGGCGGCGCTGCGCAGGCAGGCGCCGAGATTGTGCGGGTCCTGCACGCCATCCAGGATCAGCAACAGCGCACGTCCTTCGGCTGCCGTCACCAAGGCTTCGAGCTCGTTTTCTGCCCACAGCCGCGCCGCTGCGTAGCGCGCGACCACGCCCTGGTGGCGGACCTGCCCACCGACGCCATCGAGCGCCTGCGTGTTGACGCGACGGACCTCGATGCCCTTGCGGCGCGCCTGCTCCTCGATCTCGGTCAGGCGCGGATTCTTGCTGCCGGCTTCGATCAACACCTCGCGCACGTTGTCGGCGTCGTTCTCCACCGACGAGGCAACGGCGTTGACGCCGACGATCCACTGATTCTGCTTGCTCATTGCGCGGGCATACGAAGAGATAAAGGGGAATGGTAGGGCCTGCGGCCTGCCACGTCACGGCCGGAGCGCGGATGGCGGTGCCGACGAGGAGCTCGCGGTGGAGCGAATCGCGATGAGCCAAGATCACGCTCGCACCGTGGTGATGCTGCCGACACCTACGCTCGCTGGCCGTCGCGAACCGGTGCGAGGTGCGCTCATGCCAGCGGGCGCGAACTCACACCGGCCACTGCTCGGTATCGTGATCCGGATGCTGCCTTGAAACGAGATTGGCCAGAAACGCCAATGCAGCGACATCGTCCTCGGTGGTGCGCGCCGGTAGATCACCCACTGCATCGACGAAGGGCAGCTTGCGCTCCACACCGTACTGGATCAGCGGTGGCAACCGTTCGGGCGTATCGAACGCACCGGCGGCGATGGCGATGCCATCCGGCGCTTCATAGGTCAGCGGCGTGCCGCATTCGGCACAGAATCCACGCGACACCAGCGAGGAAGAAGCGAAGCGTTTCGGCTCGCCACGTGTCCAGCTGAACTCGGTGCCGCGCACGGAAACCAACGGCGCGTAGTAGGCACCGAAGGCTTTCTGACACATGCGGCAATGGCAGATCGAAGCGTCCGACAACCTGCCGCGCACGCGGAAACGCACCGCGCCGCATTGGCAGCCACCGCTGTACTCGAGTGCTGCGTCCATCGTTGCCTCAGCGCTGTTGAACACGGATGACCGGAGATCGTTGCGAGCTTGTGACTCGCAAGGAACCGTAGCGTCATATCTTGCGATCCGCACGCATCGCGAGCCGCCGCCAGGCAGCGACTCGCGATGGTGTCGTCGCGCTTAGTACTGCTTTTTCTTGCGCTTGGCCGGCTTCTCGCGCTGCGGCAACGGCGCTTCGGGCGCTGCGCCATCTTCGGCCAGACGGAAGTCGATCTTGCGCTCTTCCATGCTCGCCTTGAGCACCAGCACCCGCACCGGGTCGCCCAGGCGGAAGGCGCGACCGCGGCGTTCGCCACTGAGCGTCTTGCGGATCGGGTCGAACTGGTAATAGTCCTGCGGCAACTGGGTGACATGTACCAGACCGTTGACCTTGGATTCGTTCAACTCGACGAACAGGCCGAAGCCGGTCACACCGCTGATCACGCCATCGAACTGGCCGCCGACATGCTTTTCCATCCACGCGGCGCGATAACGCTCGTCGACCTCGCGCTCGGCTTCGTCGGCACGCCGTCCGCGCTCGGAGCACTGCAGCGACAATGCCGACATCTGGCGCGGGGTATAGATATATTTTTCCGGGCTGGCGCCGGTCAAGGCATGCTTGATTGCGCGGTGCACCAGCAGATCCGGGTAACGCCGGATCGGCGAGGTGAAGTGCGCATACGCCTCCAACGCCAGACCGAAGTGACCGTTGTTGTCGGGCGAGTACACCGCCAGGCTCTGGCTGCGCAGCAGCACCGATTCCAGCAACGCTGCGTCGGGGCGCGCACGCACCTTCTTCAGCAACTTGGTGTAGTCGCCGGGACGCACCTTGCTCCATGCCGGCAGGCTCAGCTGGAATTCCTTGAGGAACTCCAGCAGGTCTTCGAACTTGCTCTCCGGCGGCCGCTCATGCACGCGGTACGGCGCCGGCACATGCATGCTCAGCAGATAGCGTGCGGCCTCGACGTTGGCGGCGATCATGCATTCTTCGATCAGCTTGTGCGCATCGTTGCGCACCAGCATGCCGGCCTGAGTGACTTCACCGGTGTTGTCGAGCACGAAGCGCACTTCGGAGGTCTCGAACTCGATCGCGCCGCGATGCGTGCGCGCCTTCGACAGCACGTTGTACAGCTGATGCAGACGCTGCACCTGCGGCAGCAACGGGCCGATAAAGGCCTTGGTGTCGGCATCGTCTTCGCCGACCGCCTTCCAGACCTGGTTGTAGGTCAGACGCGCGTGCGAGTTCATCACCGCTTCGTAGAAGCGCGAGCCGGTGACTTCGCCATCGCGGCCCACCTGCATGTCGCAGACGAAGCACATGCGGTCGACCTTGGGCATCAGCGAGCAGATGCCGTTGGACAGCGTCTCCGGCAGCATCGGCACCACGAACCCCGGGAAATACACCGAGGTAGCGCGCTTCTGCGCTTCGTCGTCCAGCGGCGTGCCTGGACGCACATAGTTGGAGACGTCGGCGATTGCCACCACCAGACGGAAGCCGTCGGCGTTGGGTTCGCAATACACCGCGTCGTCGAAATCCTTGGCGTCTTCGCCATCGATGGTGACCAGCGGCATCTGCCGCAGATCGACACGCCCACCGATCATCTGCGGCTCGACCACCAGCGGCACCGCTGCGGCCTCGTCCAGCACTTCCCGCGAGAACTCGTGCGGCAGCTCGTGGCCGTGGATGGCCATTTCCACCACCAGCGACGGGGTCAGCTTGTCGCCGAGCACCGCGATGATCTTGCCGATCGCCGGACGACGCGCATCCGGTGGCGCGATCAGCTCGCACACCACCAACTGCCCTTCGCGCGCTTCACCGATGCCGTCCGGTGCGATCTGCACATTGCGTTGCACGCGCTTGTCGTCGGGGTCGACGTAGGCCACGCCATGCTCGTAGAAGAAACGCCCGAGCATGCGCGACATGCGGCGTTCGAGCACGCGTGCGATCGCGCCTTCGCGACGGCCGCGGCGGTCGATACCGGTGACGTTGGCCAGCGCACGATCGCCGTGCATGACCTTGCGCATTTCGTACGGCGGCAGGAACAGGTCGTCGCCGCCTTCATCCGGCTTGAGGAAGCCGAAGCCTTCCGGATTGGCGATCACCACGCCGGCGATCAGGCTGGTCTGCTGCACCGGTGCGTAGCCGCCGCGGCGGTTCTGCACCAGCTGCGCTTCGCGCACCATCGCGGACAGCCGCTTGCCCAACGCGTCGATGCGGTCGCTCAGATGCAGTTGTTCAGCGATTTCTTCGGCGGTCTGCGGGCCGTCGCAGGCTTCGAGCAGCTGCAGGATGGCCTCGCGGCTGGCGATCGGCTCGGCATAGCGCAGTGCTTCGCGATCGGCGTGCGGATCCTTGAACTCAGCGGCGGCAGCGGGAGAAGCAGTGACAGCTGCAGGCTGGACGGACTGAAGGCGTTCCGGCGGCGGCGCAGGCGGGCCGCTCTTGCGCGGATGCGGTGCGCGCGGAGCCGGCGGCTCAGGCAGCGGCGGCGCTACTTGCAGCTCCGGCGAGGCTTGCGCGGCTTTATCGGCAGCGCGCTTGTTTGCGGACTTGGTCGAGGCGCCAGCGGCGGCGCGAACCAAGAAGTCAGGCATCCACCCCGGCAACTTCTGTTTTTCGGCGGTGGTGGGCTCGCCAGTGTTGGCGGAATTGCGGCGACTCGGCCGATCGGAATCTGGGGTGTTTTTCTTGGTCATTGCCATCATATTACCCCGTGCGGCCTCGATGTGGGCTGAAAGCCGGCCCGTCCAGGCGTAGATCGCCGTGTTAACCCGTTGACAAGGCCGCCAGGAGCCTGCAAAATTCGCGGCTCACCTTGCCCAGGTGGCGGAATTGGTAGACGCACTAGCTTCAGGTGCTAGCGGGGGCAACTTCGTGGAGGTTCGAGTCCTCTTCTGGGCACCAGTTTAAAAAGACCTCCGAGCGATCGGGGGTCTTCTGGTTTCTGGGGTCTGAGAATGCTTGAGTGCTGTTCTTGAGTTGCCGGACTGCTGACTGGATGGCGGCCGTGACTGATACCGGAGCAGCCAGCGATTCAAAGCAAGCGATAAAAGCCGCTGCGCCATCTCAGCCAGCGCGCCATTCAAAGCGATAGCCCAACCGACAACAGCCCCATGCGATGCCGCTGCCCTCATCTCGTTACGGCGAGGCCGTAATGCCCGCCTCGCGCAAGGCCTTCGCCCAGATCGCATAACCGGCCTCACTGGGGTGCGTGCCGTCGGGCATCAGCGCCTCGGGCAAGGTCCCGTCGGGCTGCAGCAGCTGCTTGCCGATATCGACCAGACGCACTGACGGGTCCTTGGCATAGCGCGCGGCCAGCAAGCGGTTGGTCTCGGCGATCGGTGCGCGTTGCGCATCGCCCGCATGGCGGCCGCGCGGCATGATCGCCATCAGGATCAGCTTGCTGCTGGGCAAGCGGCGACGCACTTCGTTCACCACCGCCTCCACGCCCAGCGCGGCCTCGGCCGGCGTGCTCGCGCGCGACTGCGCGGTGCCGGTGAGGTTATTGGTGCCGAGATGCAGCACCACCCAGTGCGGATCCAGACCGTCGAGCTCGCCCTGGCGGATCCGCCACAGCACGTTCTGGGTGCGGTCCCAGCCGAAGCCCAGGTTCAGCACCGGCCGCGTGCCGTACAACCACTGCCACGATTGCGCGCCACTGACGCGCGTGGCCTGCGGTGGGCCAGCCCAGAAATGCGTGATCGAATCGCCGATCATCACCACGTCCGGCTTCAATGTGCGCGCTGCGGCGAGCGCCGCATGGTGGCGGGCGTACCAGTCGTACGAGTCTTGCTCCAGCCAGTCGACCGGAATCAGCGAGGTCGCAAACTCGCGGCCGAGTTCGGCGACCGGCTTGACCGGCGACTCGCCCAACAATCGGGCCAAGGTCGGCTCGATCGCTTCGGCAAGCATGCGCTGGCCTTGCGTGTCCGGATGCAAGGCGCCGGCTGGCGGCCGGAAGCGCGTGTCGTAAAACAACTCGGTACGCAGCTTGCCGTCGCGCAGAAAGATCGACCCCACGTCCAGATAGGTCACCCGTGGGTTGTCGCCGTAACGCACTGCCAGCCCTTGATTGACCTGCGCATCGCGGCGCGATTTTTCGCTGGAAATATCGCTGGGCAGCACGCTCACCAACAGGATGTGCGTGCGCGGCAGCTTCTGTTCGATCGCCGCGACCACCGCATCGATGCCCAGCTGGGTCTGCTCGGCGGTCTGGCCGAGATGGCCGGTGTTGTTGGTGCCGATCAGCACCAGGGCAACCTTGGGTTGCAGACCGTCGACCTCGCCATTGGCCAGCCGCCACAACACGTTCTCGGTGCCGTCGCCGCTGAAGCCCAGATTGAGCGCGCCGCGGCTGCCGTAGAAGGTCTGCCAGGTCGGCTGGAATTCTTCGTCCGGCGCCTTGGCTTTTTCGTAGTTCTGCGTGATCGAATCGCCGATCAACAGCAGCGGCGTGTCGGCATGCTGTTTGACCTGCTCCAGCACCTGCGCGTGTCGTTGCGCCCACCAGGCTTCCTGCAAGCGGTCGGTGGGTACGATCGAGGGCGGTGGTGTTTGTGCACTTGCCACGCCGCAGACCAGCAACAGTCCCCAGCACACCAGCACGGGCGCAATGGCAGACAGCGAAAAGCGAGGAAACACAGCGTGCAAGGACCGGAGCATGCGCGCACCAGAGGCTGGAGAAGCGGCGATTGTGATCCGCGTGCGCCGCACCCGACAAGCGCGGACGCAGCCACTCGCGATGTAGCGCGGTGAGTCGCGCTGTGACGTGCTTGCCGTGTGGCGGCACCAGGCCACTGACACGGTGCAGCTGTGATGCCAGGCCGCTCACGCTTGCGTAGGAGCGCGCTTGCGCGCGATGAAGCGTTATCGATAGTGCTTCATCG
>NZ_JBEOLS010000014.1:0-84928 GCF_040279205.1 Xanthomonas hortorum | reverse complement strand
CGATTGCGGGACCGTGTGGCGGCATGGATGCCGCCACCGAGCCTACATGGACGTACTTGCGGCGTGTCCCGCGAGCGGTGAGGGCACCGCGCCCTCGACTAACCAAGCTTTTGATCGCACCTAAACGACGCAACGACTCGAAATCCTGGTTGTCTTGAAGTGATGAGCTTGCGCGGAACGCACGGTTCGTGGCCTGCATTGAAGTTGGTGCAGGACCCACATCGCTGATTCCGATACATCATGACGCGCACGCCGCCTTCAGTTCCAGTCAGCGTCTCCAGTCAGCGTCACCGCCGCGATCGCCAGCGTCAGCCCACTGGCGATGCAAACGATTGCACTTCCTGGCACATCACTTGCAGTTGTCTTACGTGACTGCGTGGTTCGCCGCCCGTGACAGCGCGTGCGTCAGGCTGCAATCTGTTGGGGTTGTGTTCGGTCGCTGCGGCGTAGTCTGCCGCGCTGTCCTCGTCGGGTGGGGCGAAGACGGCAGAAAGCGGCCTTCGCTTCCTTAACGATCGATTCTTTAGGATGAGCCGCGACGTGAAGTTGCAGCCAGGAGAGCTTGTGCATCGGAGTGGTCTTAGAGCTGCCAAACCTGCGACGTGGTCGCACACCGTCGGGCTCGCCCACGACACGGTGCGTGTGGCAACGGCATTTTACATAGCGGGGATGGATCTCCCGTTTCAGCTCGCGCTGTCGCCTTTGCGCGACGGGCAGCCTTGATGGACGGCACTGTGACTTCTTCTCCCGCACCTACCGAATTTCCCTCCATCTCCGCCCTCGACGCCGGCCAGCCCACGCTGCCGCCTGAAGGGCCGCTGGCGATGCCCGAACAAGACCTACGCAAAGGCAGCCTGCAGGTGCCGCATCAGCGTACTGCGCCGGTCGGTATCGGCGTGCGGCGTTTCTATCTGATCGGCGGCACCTTCGCCACCACTGCCGTGGCGGTATGGGTGATGCTGAGCGTGCTGTGGCCCGGCGGCATCAGCGTGCTGGAAGGCTGCCTGCTCGGGCTGTTCATACTGTTGTTTGCCTGGATCGCGATGTCCTTCGCCAGCGCGGTGGCCGGCTTTGTCACCGTGGTGGCGCGCGCCGGACGCAAGCTTGGCATCGACCCGGATGCACCGCTGCCGACATTGCACACCCGCACCGCGTTGCTGATGCCCACCTACAACGAAGACCCGCGCCGGCTGCTGGCCGGCCTGCAGGCGATCTACGAATCGGTGGCCGAGACCGGCCAGCTGGAACATTTCGACTTCTTCGTGCTCAGCGACACCACCCGCGAACACATCGGCGCTGCCGAAGAACTGGTCTACAACGAGCTGTGCGATCGCGTCGACGGGCATGGGCGCATCTTCTACCGGCGCCGCGCCGATAACGCCGCGCGCAAGGCCGGTAACGTGGCCGACTGGGTGCGTCGTTTCGGCGGCAGCTACCCGCAGATGCTGATCCTGGACGCCGACAGCGTGATGACCGGCGACACCATCGTGCGGCTGGTCGCCGGCATGGAAAACAACCCGGACGTGGGGCTGATCCAGACCCTGCCGGCGGTGGTCAACGGGCAGACCCTGTTTGCCCGCATGCAGCAGTTCGGTGGCCGCGTGTATGGGCCCATCATTGCCTTCGGCGTGGCCTGGTGGCATGGCGCCGAGAGCAATTACTGGGGCCACAACGCCATCATCCGCACCCAGGCCTTTGCCGATCACGCCGGCCTGCCGGCGCTGCGCGGGCGCAAGCCGTTCGGCGGCCACGTGCTCAGCCACGATTTTGTCGAAGCGGCGCTGATGCGGCGCGGCGGCTGGGCCATGCACATGGTGCCGTACCTGCAGGGCAGCTACGAAGAAGGCCCGCCCACGCTGACCGACCTGCTGATCCGCGACCGTCGCTGGTGCCAGGGCAACCTGCAGCACGCCAAGGTCGTCGGCGCCAAGGGTCTGCACTGGATCAGCCGCATGCACATGATGATCGGCATCGGGCATTACTTCACCGCGCCGATGTGGGGCATGTTGATGCTGATCGGCATCGGCATTCCGCTGGCCGGGGCCGGCATCGACCTGGCCCAGGGCCTGCCGTTCTCGCCGGCGCGCTATTGGCACGGTAGCAGCGAAGGCAACGCGATCTGGATCTTCGCCTGCACCATGTTCGTGCTGCTCGCGCCCAAGCTGCTGGGCTATATCGCACTGCTGCTCAACCCGCGCGAACTGCGTGCCTGCGGCGGTGCGTTTCGCGCCATGCTGAGCATCCTGCTGGAAACCGTGTTGGCGGCCCTGATGGCGCCGGTGGTGATGTATCTGCAGTCGCGCGGCGTGTTCGAAGTGCTGGCCGGCAAGGATTCGGGTTGGGACGCACAGGTGCGCGACGACGGCAAGCTGGCATGGCCGGCGCTGCTGCGCAGCTACGGCGGGCTGACCATATTCGGCCTGTTCATGGGCTCGATGGCCTATGTGGTCTCGCCGTCGCTGGCGGCCTGGATGGCGCCGGTGATCATCGGTATGGCCTTGTCCATTCCGGTGGTGGCACTGACCTCGTTGCGCCGCACCGGCCTGGGTCTGCGGCGGGCCGGCATCTTCTGCATTCCCGAAGAACTCGACCCGCCCAAGGTGCTGGTGCGTGCGGCCGAACTGCGCCGCGCCGCCGCGCTGGAGCCCTCGCTGATCTGAGCACGGCACGCTGCGCGCGGCCTGCCGCGCATGCAGCTCGTGCCTGTCAGGCCGCGCCAGGCACGCCCGGACCGATCGCCACGCGTGGCTTGCCCGCTGCGTGATCGGGTCGGCCGATGTCGCAAGGCATAATGCCCAGCCCGCAAGCGGAGCTGGACCATGTTGGAAGTGATCGAACGCGAGACCGGACCGAACCCGCAGTGGACCGTGCTGTGGCTGCACGGCCTGGGTGCCGATGGCAGCGACTTCGCCCCGATGGTGCCGGAACTGGTGCGCCCGCACTGGCCGGCGCTGCGCTTCGTGTTCCCGCACGCGCCAATCCGCCCGATCACCATCAACAACGGCGTGCGCATGCGCGGTTGGTACGACATCGTCGGCATGGATTTCGCACATCGTGCCGACAAGGCCGGCATCGCCGAATCGGTGGCCCAGATCGAGGCGTTGATCGCCCATGAGCAGACCCGCGGCATCGGGCCCGAGCGCATCCTGCTGGCCGGCTTCTCGCAGGGCGGCGCAGTGACCCTGGCGGTCGGTCTGCAGCGCAGCGTTGCGCTGGCCGGGCTGATCGCCCTGTCGACCTATCTGCCCGACCCAACAGCCGCCGCCAGCCAGGTGCAGCCGGCTGCCACCCGCCAGCCGTTGTTCATGGCGCATGGCAGCGCCGACCCGGTGGTGCCGTTCGGTGCCGGCGAGCAGAGCGCACAGACCTTGCGCACGCTCGGCTTTGAACTGGAATGGCACACCTACCCGATGGGACATCAGGTCTGCCTGGAAGAGATCGAGGCGCTGCGCAACTGGATGCAGGCGCGCTTCACCGCCGCCTGAGTGCATGGCCCCGCGCGCGCCACAGATCGCCTGGATGCCGGACCTGTGCCGGCTGCCACGATTGGGCGCGATGCTGGGGCTGGCCGAACTGGTGGTGCTGGTGGTGACGCTGGTGCCCGATGCCGGCGCGGCGCGTAGCATCACGCTGTCGCGTTTCGTGTCGGCCAGCGGGTTGGCGTTGTGGTTGGCGCTGGCCGTCACCGTGCTGCTATGCGTCTTGCGGCCCAGCCTGTCGCGGCTGCCGCCCAAGCTGGGCGGCTTGACTGCGTTATCGATCGCCGCCGTCGTGGCGATGCTCGGCGCCGGCATCGTGCACGGCCTGTATGCGGTACTCGGGCAGGCGCCATTGGGGCCGCTGGTGGGCTTCTGGCGGTTCACCCTCGGTAGCGCCGCCACGGTGGTGCTGATCACCGCGCTGGCGCTACGCTATTTCTATGTCAGCGACCGCTGGGAAGCGCAGGTGCAGGCCAATGCGCGCGCGCAGGCCGATGCCTTGCAGGCGCGCATCCGCCCGCATTTTCTGTTCAACAGCATGAATCTGATCGCCAGCCTGTTGCGGCGCGACCCGGTGGTGGCCGAGCAGGCGGTGCTGGATCTGTCGGATCTGTTCCGTGCCGCGCTCGGTGCCGGCGAAGGCCTGTCCACCTTGCGCGCCGAATGCGAACTGGCCGAGCGCTATCTGGCGATCGAATCGCTGCGCCTGGGCGAACGCCTGCAGGTGCGCTGGCATCGCCAGGAACCCTTGCTGTGGGAATTGCCGATGCCGCGCCTGGTGCTGCAGCCGCTGGTGGAAAATGCGGTATTGCACGGAATTTCGCGCCTGCCCGAGGGCGGCACGCTGTACCTGTCGTTGCGCCAGCGCGGCAACCAGTTGCAGATCCGCATCGTCAATCCGGCCCCGCAGCCGGGCACCCAGTTGCCGCTGCTTGCCGGCGCCGGGCACGCCCAGGCCAGCATCTCGCACCGGCTGGCGTTTCAGTTCGGGGCCGGGGCACGGATGGCGGCCAGCTGGGCTGAGGGCTACTATGCCTGTGAGATCACATTGCCGCTGCCGTGAGGGGAAAGTCACGGCAGCGAGGGGGAGTCCATGACGGCCACGCAAGTGCGGGTGCTGATCGCCGATGACGAGCCGCTGGCGCGCGAGCGCCTGCGCATGCTGCTGGGCGAGCATCCGCACGTCGAGGTGATCGGCGAGGCCGAAAACGGCCAGCAGGTGCTGCAGCAATGCCAGCACCTGCATCCGGATCTGGTGCTGCTGGACATCGCCATGCCAGGCGTCGACGGCCTGGAAACCGCGCGCCTGCTGCGCCAAGGCCAGCAACCGCCGGCGGTGGTGTTCTGCACCGCCTACGACCAGCACGCGCTGTCGGCCTTCGACGCCGCCGCACTGGATTATCTGATGAAGCCGGTGCGCCCGGAACGTCTGGCCGCCGCACTGGAAAAGGTGGCGACCTTTCTGGCCGGGCGCGCGCCCAGCGCCACCCCGCCACCGCTACGCACGCATTTGTGTGCCCGTCTGCGCGGCAGTCTGCGGCTGATCGCCATCGGCGACATCCGCTATCTACAGGCCGAAGAGAAGTACGTCATCGTCCACCACACCCGTGGCGAGGACCTGATCGAAGAGTCGCTCAAATCGCTGGAAGACGAATTCGCCGACCGCCTGGTGCGCATCCACCGCAACTGCCTGGTCGCGCGCGCCGAGCTGGTGGAACTGCGCCGCAGCGGCGATGGCCAGGTGCACGCAGTGCTGCGCAATGTGCCGCAACCCCTGGAAGTGAGCCGCCGCTGCGTGGCCAGTTTGCGCGAGCAATTGCGTTAGGGCGCGTCATGCCGCTGGTGATGAGATCCGTTGGCCGTCAGCGATGCGGATGCCGCGTGGTGCCCGCTTGCGCTCCAGGTAGGCGTTACGCGCCCGGTCCGGGATAATGGCGGGATGACCACGCTCCGCATCGCCACCCGCAAGAGCCCGCTCGCCCTTTGGCAGAGCGAACACGTCGCCACCGCGCTGCGTCAGCACCATCCCGGGCTGGAGGTCGTGCTGGTGCCGATGAGTACCCGCGGCGACGAAGTGCTGGACCGCTCGCTGGCCGCGATCGGCGGCAAGGGCCTGTTCCTGAAGGAACTGGAGCTGGCGATGCTGCGCGGCGAGGCCGATTGCGCGGTGCATTCGCTCAAGGACGTACCAATGGAACTGGACGCGCCGTTCGTGCTGCCGGCGATCATGGAGCGTGGCGATGCGGCCGATGCGCTGGTGTCCAACCTTTACGCCACCGTGCAGGCGCTGCCGCTGGGCGCACGTGTGGGTACCTCTTCGCTGCGTCGCCAGGCGCAGTTGCGCGCCGCGCGCCCGGATCTGGAACTGATCGACCTGCGCGGCAACGTCAACACCCGCCTGGCCAAACTCGATAACGGCGGTTACGACGCCATCGTGCTGGCCTGCGCCGGTTTGCAGCGGCTGGGTTTCGATGCGCGCATCACCGCACGGCTGGACGTGCCGGAGTGGTTGCCAGCACCTGCCCAGGGCGCAGTGGCAGTGGAATGCCGTGGCGACGATGCGCACATCCACGGCCTGCTGGCGGTGCTGGATGCCGGCCGCACCCGCGCCTGCGTGGAAGCCGAGCGGGCAATGAATCGTGCGTTGCATGGCAGCTGCCATGTGCCGGTGGCCGCGTTCGCGCGCTGGGAAGGCGACGGGTTATTTCTGCAGGGCATGGTCGGCAGCGCCAGCGACGGACGCCTGATCCACGCCGAGGCGCACGGCAGCGCCGAGGACACCGAAGCACTCGGTCGCCTGGTCGCGCAGGGCCTGTTCGACAAGGGCGCCGCGCAGTTGTTGGCCGAGCTCTAACGCGGCCGGCAACCTCCGACGCAAGCGTTGAGCTGTAACGCGGCCTGCATCGACACCTGCGCAGGCTCCAAAGTCGCCACCACGCACGCAATGCCCGCTCTCACGCAACGCCTGCTCCTCTTAGGAGCGGCCTTGGCCGCGAGAGGCTTTACCGGTAAAACCCTCGCGGCCAAGGCCGCTCCTACCTTCGCGGTCGCTTACTTGAACGTGTAGACCAGGTTGACCGTGGTCAGCGTGTCGGTTTTCTTGTCGCCTTCGCTGACCTCGCTGTTGTGGCGCATCTGCCACGCGGCCTTGAGCGCGAAGTGCGAGTTCATGCTGACCTGCACGCCGAAATCGTTCTGCGCATAGGTGTTGTATTCGCCCGATTCCACCAGCAGCGTGTTGATCAGATCGGTGTTGTCGGTGACGGTGTATTTGAGATCGAATAGGCCGCGCCCGATCAGGCCGGTCTCGTTGCGATCTTCGTCGCTGTTGTGCGCGCGGCGGATACCCGGGCCCACCTGTGCATCCAGATAGAAACGGTCGGCGTTGATCAGCCGCGTGCCGTAACCGATACCGAAGGTGGCCAGACGATCGTAGGTGGCGAAGTCGTCGTGTTCGTAACGGCCGGTGGCGGTGAGCTGGCGGTGTTCGCCCAGCTGCAACGCACTGCCCACGCTGCCGGTGTAGCGCTCGGCGGTGGTTTGGCGCTCGCGTTCGGTGCTGCCGTCGTCGTTGGTATTGGTGTATTCCGAGCTGGAACGCAGCGCGGTGGCATCCAGGCTGTGGATCCAGTCGCCGTCGGTGTAGCGCAACCGCACCCGGCCGTTGAGGCTGTCGGTGGTGCTGTTGCCGTGGGCGGCTGCATAGCCGAGCTCGCCACTGCTTCCACCCCAGGGCGAGGGCATCAAGGCCGCAGCCGGATCCACCGGCGCCGGTGCGACTGCCTGGGCCCAGACGGTGGGCGTGATCAACAACAGCGGCAGCAGGGCAGACAACGGGGCACGGCGGGGCATGGGCGGCTCGCTTTGGAAGGCAGGGGCGAAAGAGGGTGGAAGCGATTTCATGATAACGGACTGGGCGGCTACGTCATGACTAGGTGAACGCCGTGCTTCATTGGCGGTTCGGTCGCTGGCCGCCGAGACCCTGGACAGAAACCATCTCTGTTGTGCCGTGCCATCAGCGGCAAGCCATTGCAAGGGCTTATCGCCGTCAGCAGGCCATCGGCGGTATCACGCGATCGAATGCAGTCGGCCAATGGCTGGCATCGCACCCATGACCATCCGCACGGACGTGGCAGCGTGCGCCCAGCCAGGGCCAGGCGACCGCATCGCAAGGGTGAGCCGGTCGCCACGCGCAGTTGGCGCCTCGCCGTTGCAGCGTTTGATCCGTCGTGCGGCGATTTCGTGCAGTCTGCCAATCGACGCTCACCCTGCCACGCAAAGACTCGGACATAATCGACGCATGGACCGCTACGAACGCATCAACTCCCTGCATCGCTTGCTCAAATCGGCACGCTACCCGGTCACGGTGGCGCGGCTGCAGGATGAGCTGAGCTGTTCCCGCGCAACCGTGTACCGCGACCTGGCGTTTCTGCGCGATGCGCTGATGGCGCCGGTGGAGGGCGATGGCGAATCCGGCTTCCGCTATCTGTCCGGCGAAAGCGACCGATTCGAGTTGCCCGGCCTGTGGTTGAGCTCGGAAGAGCTGCACGCGTTGCTGGCGTCCCAGCAGTTGCTCGCGCGCACCGGTGGTGGGGTGCTGTCGTCGATGCTGGCGCCGCTGCAGCAACGCATCGAGGGGTTGCTGGCCGCCCAGGCCGGTGTCTCGCAATGGCCGGTGGATCGGGTGCGGGTGATTCCGCACCGCGGGCGCAAGCTGGACGAGGCGAGCTTCCGCACCGTGGCGTCTGGCGTGCTGGAGCGCAAGCAGCTGAGCTTCGACTACCGCGCGCGCTCCACCGACGAATCGACCAAGCGCATCGTCTCCCCGCAGCGCATCACCCATTACCGCGACAACTGGTATCTGGACGCCTGGGATCACGGCCGCGACGGCGTACGCAGTTTTGCGGTGGACCGCATCAATCACGCGCGCCTGCTCGAAACCGTGCCGCGCGATGTGCCCGACAGCGAGCTGGACGAGCAGTTGGCGGCCAGCTACGGCATTTTCTCGGGCGCGCCAAAAGGCTGGGCGACGATCGCCTTCAGTGCCAAGGCCGCGCGCTGGGTTGCCGACGAGCACTGGCATTCCAAGCAGCAGGGGCGCTTTCTGCCCGACGGCCGTTACGAGCTCAAAGTACCGTACAGCAACTCACGCGAACTGCTGATGGACGTGCTGCATTACGGCTCGGATGCGGAAATCGTCGAGCCGGTGTCGTTGCGCGAACAGGCCAAGGCATTGTTGTCGCTGGCGCTGAGCAATTACGACTGAGCATGGCGCGAAGGACGTAACGCGCACGCGTCAAGCGGCTGCGGACGGCGTGCAGAAACCACCGCCCTACGCGTGCACTCAGCGCTTGTTCGGCACTTCAAAGCCCAGGCGGTCCACCTGCTCGCGCAACTGCGGCACGCGTTTGAGCTTGTCGGTGTAGATCGAATAATCGTCGCGCATCTTGTCGACCAGCTTGCGGTACTGGTCGCGGCTCATGTCCGGCTTGCGCGCGAAGATCCAGGCCAGGTCGCGGCCGGGGTAGGAGATCAGCATCCAGGAACCGTCCGGTGCGATTTCAAGAATGCGTTGCTTGGCCGGGATGACCTTGTAGAACCACACCCGCCAGTCGCGGTTGCCGCTCTCTGCGTCTACCGAGGCGCGTGCGCTGACTTCTTTTTCAGGCTCGCCGAAACCGTCGCGATACAGATAGCGCACCGCCACCTTGCCGTCTTCGACCAGGGTGTACTCGTCGCGGCTGGTGACATGGCCGCGTTCCACCGGATTGGGCATGCGCGCAATCACATACCAGGTGCCCATGATCTTGGACAGATCGACCGCTGGTTCGTCGGTTGGTGTGTCCTTTGCATGCGCCACGGGCAGGCCGAGGACGAGCAGGAAAGCGAGGGCGATCGAAACGGTCAGGCGCATCGCAACATCACGAAAGGGGCGGTTGGGTCAGCACACTACCTCATGCAGGGGGCAAGTTCGCGTCAACGGTCGTGTCTGGCGTCGGTGGCTGCGTGTTGCCCGCCTGAGTGGGGGGCGCAGGTGCCCGGATTGGTGGCGGCAATCGCATCCGTCTCCGCCGCGCCGCGCCCAGGTCGCAGTCGGTGAGATGGACGCAGGCAATCCTGCCGGCCTGTTGTGATCCTTACCTGCCACGGAGTGCCGCCATGTCGCATCGTCCTACCGCTCGTTCCGAACGTCCCGACCCGCGCGTGCTGCGCCCGGTCCGGCAGATTGCCCTGGCCGGGCTGGCCCTGGTGCTGGTGTGGCCGGCCGCGCGCGGCCACAGCGAGTGGATCGGCTGGCTGCCGCTGTGGCTGGTCGGCATGCCGATGCTGGCCTGGTGGAGCCTGCACCGGTTCGCGTTGCCGACCCTGCTGCGGCCCGGCACGCGACGGGCTGCGCCACGTCGGCGCGGGCCACAGGCGCAGCGCCGACGCAACGCTTCGCGAACCGCGCCACAGGTGCGCGCGGCCTGACCTTCGGCAGGGTCGAGCGGGCGGAGGGCTGTGCTACGGTCCGGCCGTCCGCTCGTTCTCCCGGAAAATTCATGTCCAAATTCGCCTCGATCTGCCTGGTTGCCGGCCTGATCACCGCTGGCGCCGTCTCTGCAGAGGAAACCGCCGTGTCCAACGATCCCTACGCCTGGCTGGAAGATGTCACCGGCGCCAAACCGCTGGAGTGGGTGAAGGCGCAAAACGCCAAGACCGAAGCGCGGCTGGCTGCCACACCGGCGTTCACGCAGATGGAAACCAGCATCCGCGAAGTGCTGGATTCGGATGCCAAGATTCCGGGCGTCCAGAAGATCGGCCCGTACTACTACAACTTCTGGAAGGACAAGCAGCATGAGCGCGGCCTATGGCGGCGCACCACGCTGGACGAATACCGCAAGCCGGCGCCCAAGTGGGAAACCGTGCTGGATCTGGATGCGCTCAACAAGGCCGAAGGCGAGAACTGGGTCTGGCACGGCGCCGACTGCCTGCGCCCGGAGTACCAGCGCTGCCTGATCGCGCTGTCGCGCGGCGGCGCCGATGCCGATGTCACGCGTGAGTTCGATCTGGCCGGCAAGCAGTGGGTCAAGGACGGCTTCTTCCGTCCGGAGGCCAAGGGCGGCCTGGGCTGGGTCGATAAAGACACCGTCTACGTCTACACCGATTTCGGCCCCGGCGCGCTGACCAGCTCCGGCTACCCGCGCATCGCCAAGCAGTGGAAGCGCGGCAATGCGCTGAGCGCAGCCACGGTGGTGTACGAAGGCAAGCCGACCGATATGTACATCGCCGCGATGCACGACGACACGCCTGGATTCGAGCGCGATTTCGTCAGCCGCACGCTGGCCTTCTACAACGAAGAGCTGTATTTCAAGGGTGCCGACGGCAAGCTGGTCAAGGTGGATGCGCCCAACTCGGCCAGCAAGGCGGTCAAGCGCGAATGGCTGACGCTGGAACTGCGCGACCCGTGGACGGTGGGCGGCAAGACCTACAAGGCCGGCTCGTTGCTGGCGACGCGGTTTGACGACTTCATGGCGGGCAAGCGCAACTTCGATGTGCTGTTCGAGCCCACCGACACCACCTCGCTGGCGGGCATCGCCTGGACCAAGTCGCACCTGGTGTTGAACGTGCTGGAGGACGTCAAGAATCGCCTGAGCGTGGTCACCCCCTCGCAGGATGGCTGGAAGAAGAGCGCCTTCGTCGGCGCGCCGGCGTTCGGTACCGTCGATGTCAGTGCGGTGGACAGCGACGACAGCGACGCGCTGTGGTTGACCGTCACCGATTATCTGACCCCGACCACGTTGTCGTGGGTGGAGGTGGGCAGCGCGCCGCAACCGCTCAAGACCATGCCGGCGTTCTTCGATGCCGGCAAGGACAGCATCGAACAGCACTTTGCCACCAGCAAGGACGGCACCCGCGTGCCGTATTTCCTGGTGCGTCCCAAGGACCTGAAGCTCGACGGCAGTGCACCGACGCTGCTGTACGGCTACGGCGGTTTCGAGATTTCGATGACGCCGAATTATTCCGGCTCAATGGGCCGCGCCTGGCTGGAAAAGGGCGGCGTCTACGTGGTGGCCAACATCCGCGGCGGTGGCGAATACGGCCCGCGCTGGCACCAGGCCGCGCTCAAGCAGAACCGCCACAAGGCCTACGAAGACATGGCTGCGGTGGCCAAGGACCTGGTCACGCGCAAGATCACCTCGACCAAGCATCTGGGCGTGCAGGGCGGCAGCAACGGCGGCCTGATGACCGGCAACATGCTCACCCAGTATCCGGAGCTGTTCGGTGCGGTAGTGGTGCAGGTGCCATTGCTGGACATGAAGCGCTATAGCCATCTGCTGGCCGGCGCGTCGTGGATGGCCGAATACGGCAACCCGGATACCGACGACTGGAAATTCATCCAGACTTTTTCGCCGTATCACCTGTTCGACCCGAAAAAGACCTATCCGCCGGTGATCTTCCTGACGTCCACCCGCGATGACCGGGTGCATCCGGGCCACGCGCGCAAGATGGCAGCCAAGATGATCGAGGCCGGCAAGGACGTGACCTACTACGAGAACATCGAAGGTGGCCACGGCGGTGCGGCCAACAATGCGCAGGCGGCGCATATGGCGGCGCTGGCCTACAGCTTCCTGTGGGAGCGGTTGGCCGATTGAGGCGCCGGCCGAAAGTGGTTCTGTAAGTCGAGTTGCTTTCGTTGTGTCCTACTCTGAAGAAAGCCCTGGGTCGATTGGCTCAGGGCTTTTTTATGCTTCCTTCTCCCTGCGGGAGAAGGTGCCCGAAGGGCGGATGAGGGTACGGTTTGCGCGCGATAGTTGATGCATTGCTCAATGAAGCAACTTCAGAAGTAGAGTCTCGAACAGAGGCTTGAGACAAATCCAAAGCCAAAGCCAAGGCTTCCGCGCCTTGCGGCGCGGGTTACTTTTGTTTCGGCAAAAGTAACCAAAACCATGTCGCCCGACGCGATCCGGTGCGATGGAGCCGCACCGGTGCCCTGCGCTCCTCGCCACACGCGGCACGGCGCCCAAACTCGCTACGCTCAGACAGGGTGCCTCTTCGGCCACGCGTGGCTGCGGTGCTCGGCTCGCTCTAGGGCGAGGGGAGGCACAAGCCAGCAGCCAGAAAGCAAAAGCGCAAAAACAGAAGCGCAAAAGCAAAAGAACAAAAAAGCTCAGAGGCAGAAAAACAGCAGCTATGGCTGTCTATATCGACTGCAATGAGTGTGCTGCTGCGGCTAAATGCAGCTGCAGAGATTGACCGTGCAAATCACGCGTCGCGAAATCAAAGATGCCGCAACCCACGCGCAATCCGTTCTACTGCCTGTTCAAGCCGCGGCAAGCTCTGCGTATATGCAATCCGCACATGCTGATTGGCGCGGTGATGACCGAAGTCGATGCCGGGCGTGAAGGCGACATGTTCGGTTTCCAGGAAGTGGGCGCAGAAGGCCTGGGCATCGCCGGAGAATGCGCTGATATCGGCGTACAGATAAAACGCGCCTTGCGGCTCGACGTCGATCTTGAAACCCAATGCGCGCAAGGCAGGCAGTAAATAATCGCGACGTTGCTGAAACTCGGCCCGGCGGGCTTCGAAGATGGCGATGCTTTCTGGCGTAAAACAGGCCAGCGCGGCGTGTTGGGCGATCGTGGAGGCGCTGATGTACAGATTCTGCGCGAGTTTCTCCAACTCGGGCACCGCCCTGGGTGGGGCGATCAGCCAGCCCAGGCGCCAGCCGGTCATGCCGAAATACTTGGAGAAACTGTTCAATACGAAGGCGCTGTCGTCTACTTCCAGCACGCTGTGCGCATCCATGCCATAGGTCAGGCCGTGATAGATCTCGTCCACCACCAGGTGGCCGCCGCGCGCATGCAAGGTCTGCGACAACGCAGCCAGTTGCTCGCGCGACAGCACGCTGCCGGTAGGGTTTGCCGGCGAGGCGACCAGTGCGCCGACGCTATCGGCATTCCAGCAGGCGTCCACCAGGCCGGGCGTCAGTTGGTAATCGGTGTCCGCGCCGACCGGCACCAGTTGTGCGGCGCCTTCGACCAGGCGCAGAAAGTGACGGTTGCACGGATAGCCGGGGTCGGCGAGCAGCCAGTGTTTGTTCGGGTCGACCAACAGACTGCTGGCAAGCAGCAAGGCGCCGGAACCGCCGGGCGTGACCAGGATGCGTTCCGGATCGATGTCGCAGCCATAGCGCTGCGCATAAAACCCAGCGATGGCTGCGCGCAGTGCAGGAAGGCCGCGTGCGGCGGTGTAGCGGGTGTGCCCGGCGGCCAATGCGGCCTGTCCGGCGGCAACGATCGGTGCGGCGGTGGTGAAATCCGGTTCGCCGATTTCCAGGTGGATCACATCGTGGCCGGCCTGTTTGAGCGCGTTGGCGCGCGCCAGCAGCGACATCACATGGAACGGCGCGATGTCCTGACTGCGACGGCTATAACCGGAGGAGTGCGGAGGCGTGGTATCCATCGGCAGGATGGTAGACCAGTCATTGCACAGGTTTTGTTACCGCGCGGCAAAGATCACCGCGCGTCCGGGCGTGTGCGTCACCATGGATAACTATCGGGACCAGGTGCGTGCCCGCCGAATGCGAGCGCAGTCCTTGCGCGCAGATACGCACGGCCATCGGGATCGAGCGCTCGCTTCCCTGCCTGCCGCAAGGCAGCACAGGATCATCCAGACCCCGGAAATCGCAACATCGCTATCCCGCGCGGCACCAGACTCCTGGCACATGACGCTGCGCGCCGGTCTCTTCTACACTCGGGCGCTGGGATGGCATTGCGTTCATCCAACGGACCCCAATCTGATGAAGCCTGTCCTGACTCTTCTGATCGCCAGCCTGATGACCACTTCTGTTCCTTCCGCCTTTGCAGCTCTCCCGTCGCCGCCGGACGTGGCCAAGCACCCGCATGTGGTCAAGGCCCCGTTCGGAGCCACCCGCAACGACGATTACTACTGGTTGCGCGACGACAAGCGCGAAGACAAGGCGATGCTGGCCTACCTCAACGCCGAGAACGCCTACACCGACAAGGTGATGGCGCCGCTGAAGCCGTTGGAAGACACGCTGTATACCGAGATCGTCGGGCGCATCAAGCAGGACGACGCCAGCGTGCCGTATCGCGCACGTGGCTACTGGTATTACACCCGTTTCGAAGCCGGCAAGGATTACCCGATCCAGGCGCGCCGCAAGGGCAGCATGGAGGCGCCGGAAGAGATCCTGCTCGACGTCAATCAGATGGCCGCAGGCAAGGGCTATTTCAGTGTCGGCGATGCGGAAGTCAGTCAGGACAATCGCATCCTGGCCTGGGCCGACGATGCCGTGGGCCGTCGCCAGTACACGATCCGTTTCAAGAATCTGGACACCGGCGAGATCTACCCGGACACCGTGGAAGGTGTTGCCGCGAACGTGGTCTGGGCCGACGACAACAAGACCCTGTTCTATATCGAAAACGACCCGGAAACACTGCTCACCGTTCGTGTGAAGAAGCACGTGCTGGGCACGCCCTCCAAGAGCGACGTGCTGGTCTATGAGGAGAAGGATGACAGCTTCTACATGGGCATCAGCCGTACCCGCGACGACAAGTACATCGTCATCGGTGTGGAAAGCACGGTGTCGTCCGAATCGCGCTACGCACCGGCCGACAAGCCCGAGCGCTTCACGGTGCTGGCCAAGCGCGAGCGCGATGTGGAGTATCACCCCGAGCATTTCGATGGCCGCTGGGTGATCCGCACCAATGCCGATGGCGCCAAGAACTTCAAGCTGGTGACTGCGCCTACCGATGCGACCACGCGCAAGCAGTGGACCGATTGGGTGGCGCACGACGACAACGTCTACATCGAAAACTTCGAGCTGTTCGATGGCTTTACGGCGATCGAAGAGCGCTCCGGTGGGCTGGAACGCGTGCGCCTGCTCAAGCGCGATGGCAGCCATGAGTACGTCAAGGCAGATGAGCCGGCGTATTCGATGGGCCTGGCGATCAACTCCGAGTCGGACACCGCATGGCTGCGTTACAGCTATACCTCGCTGACCACGCCGGCAACGACGTACGAACTCAATACGCAGACCGGCGAGCGCAAGTTGCTCAAGCAGCAGCCGGTGATCGGCTACGACCCCAGCAAGTACGTCACCGAGCGCGTCTGGGTGACCGCGCGCGACGGCGTCAAGGTGCCGGTGTCGTTGGTCTACAAGCAGGGTTTCAAGAAGGACGGCACTGCCGCGCTGTTCCAGTACGCCTATGGCAGCTACGGCATGTCGATGGACCCGGCGTTCAATCTGCCGGCGATCAGCCTGGTGGACCGTGGCGTGGTGTATGCCATCGCGCATATCCGCGGCGGGCAGGAGATGGGCCGGCAGTGGTACGACGACGGTAAGTTGTTGCACAAGAAGAACACCTTCACAGACTTCGTCGATGTCACGCGTGGGCTGGTTGCGCAGGGCTATGCAGCCAAGGATCGCGTCGCCGCCTCCGGTGGCAGCGCCGGTGGCCTGCTGATGGGCGCCGTGGCCAACATGGCCCCGCAGGACTACCGCGTGATGGTGGCGCAGGTGCCGTTTGTCGACGTGGTCACCACCATGCTCGACGCCAGCATCCCGCTCACCACCAACGAATACGACGAGTGGGGCAACCCGGAAAACAAGGCCTATTACGACTACATGCTGTCGTACTCCCCGTACGACAACGTGCGGAAACAGGCCTACCCGGCGTTGTTCGTCGGCACCGGTCTGTGGGATTCGCAGGTGCAGTATTGGGAACCGGCCAAATGGGTCGCCAAACTGCGCGACGACAACACCGGCACCCAGCCGATCGTGTTCCGCACCAACATGGAAGCCGGCCACGGCGGCAAGTCCGGCCGCTTCCGTCGCTACCGCGAGGCGGCCGAGTCGTATGCGTTTGTGCTGGATCAGCTTGGGGTCAAGTAGGTGAGGGGCGGGGATTTGGGGTTTGGGATTGGGGATTCGTAAGGGCACGTGTCTCCCATCCCTGCGTGTAGACGTACCCTCATCCGCCCTTCGGGCACCTTCTCCCGGTGGGAGAAGGGGATGCGCTGACCACCTCAACGCCCACTGGTCGTATCATTTACCCATGACGCGACCGACTCGATTCCGCTGGGCCTGGTGGTTGCTGGCCTACGCCAGCCTGGCCACCGGCATCGTCGGTATCTTCGTGCCCGGGTTGCCGACCACCGTCTTCATTCTTATTTCCGCCTGGGCCGCCTCGCATGGCTCGGAGCGTCTGCACAACTGGCTGCTCTCGCATCCGCGCTTCGGCCCGGCCATTGTCGAATGGCAGACCTATCGCGCGGTCAGCCGCAAGGCCAAATGGATGGCCACGCTCACCATGACCGTCTGCGCCGGCATCATGCTGTGGTGCGTGCCGGTGTTCTGGGTCAAATGCCTGTCGATCGGCAGCATGGCGGTGGTGGCGATCTGGCTGTGGCTGCGCCCCGAGCCGCCACCGCGCGCGCTGCCCACCGTGCCCTGAGCGCACGGCAGTCAGGGTGTTCTGGCTATACTTCGGTGCATGAGTATTCTGTCCCGACCATCCGTTCGCCTCGCACTGGTTGGTGCGACCTTTGTCCTGCTTGCCGCTTGCGGTAACAAGGGCCCGCTGGTGATGCCGCAGAAGCCGGTGCCGGTGGAAGCCCAGCCCGTGCCGCAGCCGCCGGATGCGCCGCAACCGCTGGACGAGTCGACGCCGGCGCCTGCGCCGGTGAACACCGACACCCAGCCCGCGCCCACCACCGACCAGCCCGCTAGCCGCGGCAATGAGCGCTGACGGTCGCAGCGAGCGTCTGCGTTTCACCAAAATGCATGGCGCCGGCAACGATTTCGTGGTGCTGGACCTGCGCGACGGCACGCCACCGCCGGATGCCGCGCTGGCCGCACGTCTGGCCGACCGCCACTTCGGCGTGGGCTGCGACCAGATCCTGACCATCGAAGCGCCACGCAGCAGCGAGGCGGTGGCCGCCTACGGCATCTGGAATTCCGACGGCTCGGCCGCGCGCCAATGCGGCAACGGCGCGCGCTGTGTCGCCGCCTGGTTGGTGCGCGATGGCGCCGCGCAAGGCGATGATTTCGTCATCGACAGCCCGTTCACTGCGCACCGCGTGCAGCGTCTGGACGCCGGCACCTATGCGGTGGCGATGGGCGTGCCGCACTTCGAGCCCACGCAGATCCCGTTGGCCGGCTTTGCACATGCGCGCGAGGAATACGCGCTGCCGGTGCACGGCGAGACCGTGCGCTTTGGCGCGGTGTCGATGGGCAACCCCCACGCCGTGATCGAGGTGGGTCGCGTGGATGCTGCACCGGTGGAGCGTGTGGGTGGATTGTTGCAGCAGAATGCCGCGTTTCCCGATTCGGTCAACGTCGGTTTCGTCCAAGTTGTCGAGCCCACGCATGTGCGTCTGCGCGTGTTCGAGCGCGGCGTCGGCGAAACCCTGGCCTGCGGCAGCGGCGCATGCGCAGCTGCCGTGGTGCTGATGCAGCGCGGCCGTGTGGAACGCGATGTGCGCGTGTCCTTGCCCGGTGGCGAGCTGCGCATCCGCTGGGCCGGCGATCAGCAGGAAGTGGTGATGTCCGGCCCGGCCGTGTTCGTTTTCGATGGAGAGTGGAACTGATGAGCGAGAGCGTGGATAAATTCAGCGCGCACGAAGTGGCCACGTGGTTGCGACGCCATCCGACCTTCCTCAAACAGTTCCCGGATCTGGCGGTGAGTTTGCTGGTACCACGCGACGACGGCCCGACCGCCTCGCTGGCCACCTATCAGCTGGAAGTGTTGCGCGACAAGAATCGTGAGCTGTCGCGGCGATTGCACGAACTTGGTCACAACGCCCAGGACAACGAACGCCTGGCGGTGCGCACGCATCAACTGACGCTGGCGCTGATGCGTCAGACCAGCGCGGCCGACACGCTCAAGGCGATGGCGGCCTCGCTGGCAGAAGATTTCAATGGCGAACTGGTGCGGCTGGTGTTGCTGACGCCGGTTGCCGGACTGGACGCCGACTGGCTGCAGGTCATCGCCGCCGATGACGCGCGCTTGGCGCCGTTCCGCGATTGTCTGAGCGACGGCGAGCCGATCTGCGGCCGCCTGCAGACCGAAAAACATGCACTGCTGTATGCCGAGCAAGCCGCCGAGGTGCAATCGACTGCGCTGCTGCCGTTGCCCGGCATCGGCCTGATCGCGGTCGGCAGCAGCGATGCCAATCGTTTCTATCCCGGCATGGGGACGCTGTTTCTGCGCATGATGGGCGAATCGTTGAGCGTCGCACTGCAACGCTTCGACGCATGATGCGCACCGCAGGGCGCGCCGATGCGAGCGACCTGCAGTGGATGGTTGCTCCGATGGCGCGGCAGCGAGGAATTTAAAGATGTCTTCGGTCGAAGACTTTCTTGCATATCTTCAGATCGAACGGCAGGTGTCTGCGCACACGCTGGATGCCTATCGGCGCGATCTGGCCGCGTTGGTGAGCTGGGCGGCCGAGCAAAAGAGTGAAGATGGCGCGCCGTTGGATGCTGCGCTGCTGGACAGCGCGCAACTCACCAGCGCGCAGTTGCGTCAGTTCGTCGCTGCCGAGCATCGACGCGGTCTGTCGCCCAAGAGCCTGCAGCGCCGGCTCTCGGCATGCCGTAGCTATTACGCCTGGCTGCTCAAGCATGGCCGCATTGCGGCCAGCCCGGCAGCAGCGATGCGTGCGCCCAAGGCGCCGCGCAAATTGCCGCAGGTATTGGATGCCGATGAGGCGGTGCGCCTGGTCGAAGTGCCGACCGATGCGCCGCTGGGCTTGCGCGACCGCGCCTTGCTGGAGCTGTTCTATTCGTCCGGCCTGCGCTTGAGTGAGCTATGCGCGCTGCGCTGGCGCGATCTGGATCTGGAGAGCGGCCTGGTGATGGTGCTGGGCAAGGGCGAAAAGCAGCGCCTGGTACCGGTGGGGTCGCATGCGATTACCGCACTGCGCGCGTGGCTGCGCGATAGCGGCGGGCGTGCCGAAACGCATGTGTTCCCCGGCCGTGCGGGCGGTGCGATTTCGCAACGCGCGGTACAGATCCGCATCAAGCAACTGGCGGTACGCCAGGGCATGTTCAAGGACGTGCATCCGCATATGCTGCGGCACAGTTTTGCCAGCCATATTCTCGAATCGTCCGGCGATCTGCGCGGCGTACAGGAGTTGCTCGGCCACTCCGATATCGCCACCACGCAGATCTACACGCATCTGGATTTCCAGCATCTGGCCAAGGTCTACGACGCCGCGCATCCGCGTGCCAAGCGTAAGAAAGCTGCGGAGTGAGTGGTGCGTAGTGCCGGAAGCCGCGGATTGAGTGGTGTGCAGCGCAGGAGGTCGCCGATTGAGTTGTGTGCAGTCGCGTGCAGTTGATGCACGTCGCTGAGCGACCACCGCACGCATGACGCTGTTAAGCCCCTCTCCCGGCGGGAGAGGGGTTGGGGTGAGGGTACGAGCGCCAGCGCCGCTCAACGTCATCGAGGATTTCCTGCGCCAACGCCGAGATGAGTGAGTGCGGGCGAAGCGCGCGCACACTGACATGTCCAAGCAGTGCGCTCGCACTCCTGCCGTCTGAGCGCGCTGCATCAGCCGCCCGCAGCACATGCGCGAAGCATGCTTGAACCCGGCAGGGGCGTCCCCACCTCATTGGAAACCCCCGGAGGACCCATGGACCCCAGCCAGAATCCCAACATCGTTCACGCCACCACCATCATTTCGGTTCGGCGTGGTGGGCATGTCGCCGTTGCCGGCGATGGCCAGGTCACGCTTGGCCATACCGTCATGAAGGGCAATGCGCGCAAGGTGCGCCGGCTTGGCCGCGAGGGTCAGGTGCTGGCCGGTTTTGCCGGCGCTGCCGCCGATGCGTTCACCTTGTTCGAGTTGTTCGAAGCCAAGCTCGACAAGCACGGCCAGCTGACTCGCGCAGCGGTGGAATTGGCCAAGGATTGGCGCACCGAGCGCCGCCTGGGCAAGCTCGAAGCCCTGCTTGCGGTCGCCGATAAAGAGACCTCGCTGATCATCAGCGGCACCGGCGATGTGATCGAACCGGAAGACGGCATCATCGCCATCGGTTCGGGTGGTTCGTACGCCTTGTCGGCCGCCCGCGCGCTGTTGGCGCACACCGAACTGGATGCCAAGACCATCGCCACCGAAGCGATCCACATCGCTGGCGATATCTGCATCTATACCAATCGCAATGTGGTGGTCGAAGAGCTGTGAATCGGGAGTGGGGAATCGGGAATCGCAACAGCGGTTTCGTCTCCACTCTAACGATATAGGTTCTTGATTCTTGCCCCACGATTCCCCATTCCCAATTCTCGACTTCCCAATGCCAAATCCCGATACCTCAACCATGACTCCGCGCGAAATCGTGCAGGAGCTCGACCGTCATATCGTTGGTCAGCACGACGCCAAGCGCGCGGTGGCCATCGCGCTGCGTAATCGCTGGCGCCGGATGCAGTTGCCCGAAGAACTGCGCAACGAAGTGATGCCCAAGAACATCCTGATGATCGGCCCCACCGGCGTCGGCAAGACCGAGATTGCGCGACGTCTGGCCACATTGGCCAATGCGCCCTTCGTCAAGGTCGAAGCCACGCGCTTTACCGAAGTGGGCTACGTCGGCAAGGACGTGGAGCAGATCATTCGCGATCTGGCCGACACCTCGGTCAAGTTGTATCGCGAGCAGGCCAAGGTACGCGTGCGCAACCAGGCCGAAGAGCGCGCCGAAGATCGCATCCTGGATGCGCTGCTGCCGCGCCGCGCAGCGGGGATTGGCTTCGATCCGGAAGCCGCGCGTAACGAGCCGTCGTCGCAAGACAACGAAACCCGCATCAAGTTTCGCCGCATGCTGCGCAATGGCGAGCTGGACGAGCGCGAGATCGAACTGGAAGTCGCGGTCAACGCCAGCATGGACATCATGACCCCGCCGGGCATGGAAGAAATGGGCCAGCAGCTGCGGCAGATGTTTTCCAATCTGGGCAGCGGCAAGTCGCAGAAGCGCAAACTCACCATCAAGGCCGCGCGCCCGCTGCTGATCGAAGAAGAGGCCGGCAAGCTGGTCAACGAAGACGACGTGCGTGCGGCGGCGATCGAAGCCTGCGAGCAGCACGGCATCGTGTTCATCGATGAGATCGACAAGGTCGCCAAGCGTGGCGAAGCCGGTTCGACCGGTGGCGATGTCAGTCGCGAAGGTGTGCAGCGCGATCTGCTGCCATTGGTAGAAGGTTCCAACGTGTCGACCAAGTACGGCACGGTCAAGACCGACCATATCCTCTTCATCGCGTCCGGCGCGTTTCATCTGGCCAAGCCCAGCGATCTGATTCCCGAATTGCAGGGCCGTTTCCCGATCCGGGTGGAGTTGACCGCACTGACCAAGGCCGATTTCGTGCGCATTCTCACCGAGCCCAAGGCCGCATTGATCAAGCAGTACGAAGCCTTGTTGCAAACCGAGGGCGTCAATTTGACCTTCGGCGCCGATGCAGTGGACCGGTTGGCCGAGATCGCCGCGCAGGTCAACGAGCGCCAGGAAAATATCGGTGCGCGTCGTCTGCACACGGTGCTGGAGCGCTTGCTGGATACGCTTAGCTACGAAGCTCCGGATCGCGATGGACAGAGCGTCGCCGTGGACGCGGCGTATGTCGATGCGCAGTTGGGTGAGCTGGTGCAGGATCCGGATCTGAGCCGCTACATCCTTTAAGGGATGCAGCGTGTTGCAACGCAAAGGCCCGCCGATTCGGCGGGCCTTTGCGTTGCGTGCATCGCGCATTGAAATCAACAGCGCGTGACATGCCTGGTTGCAGCGCGCATGCACAAGGCTGCGCGGCGACTGCGTGCCATCGTTAGCGAGAACCACCATGGCGCAGATTGGCGCTGTAGCGATGCAGTAACTCCATGTGCACCTGCGCGTAGGCGGTGTCGGTCAGGCTGGTGGCCAGTGGCGAGGTGACTGCAGCCCGCGCCGCCTCCGCGCGCGCCTGGTCCAGATCTTCGCTGCGTGCGGCCAGATCGGCGAGCACGAACACCTTGTCCGGCTGTACTTCCACATAGCCACCGCAGACATAGATCTGCAACGGCTCGCCGCTGACCGGGTGGATATGCAGCATGCCTTCGGCCAGGATGGTCAGCAACGGCGTGTGCCGTGCCATCACGCCGAAGCGGCCCTCGCTTCCGGGAAGGCTCACCTCGCGCACTTCGCCGCTCCACAACGCACCGCTCAGGCTGACGATGTCCAGCTGCAGGGAATGCGCAGTGGACGTGTTGGACACCTGTTCGTTGGCCGCTGCCATCAATGATCCATCGGGTAAAACGCGAGCTTAGCGCCGGGCGTGTCAACAGACCTTGATTGATATCAACTCGGATGAGCGTGCCAGGCATTGCGTGCCGATGGCAGGTGCAACGCGGCGTGCGCTGCGCTTACGCGTGCGGGCAAGCGCTGTCCAGTCTGCTCAAGCGGCGTCAGTCTTCGCCGATGTCTTCGTTCCACACATCGGGGTTGGCGGAAATATAGCCGCCCAGCAGGTCGATGCATTCCTGGCTTTGCAGGTCGATGACGTTGACGCCGTGCTCGCGCAGCCAGGACACACCGCCCTGGAACGTGACCGATTCGCCAACCACCACCGTGCCGATATTGAACTGGCGCACCAGCCCGCTGCAGTACCAGCAGGGTGCCAGCGTGGTCACCATGATGGTGTCCTTGTAGCGGCGCTGGCGGCCGGCCTTGCGGAAGGCATCGGTCTCGCCGTGCACGGACGGGTCGTTTTCCTGCACGCGGCGGTTGTGACCGCAACCGAGCAGACGCCCGTCGTTGTGATACAGCGCAGCGCCGATCGGGATGCCGCCTTCGGCCAGGCCTTGGCGGGCTTCGGCGATGGCGGTGTCGAGCAGGGCGCGGTAGTCGGGGGTGGTGATCATGCAAGCTCCTGGGTGGCGGCGTCGGCGCGACGCAACATGTCGATGTGGGGAATGCCGTCTTCCAGATACACGGCGGAAGATGGCGTAAAACCGTGTGCGGCGTAGAACGCTTGCAGGTGCGATTGCGCACCCAGTTGCACGGCGCTGGCCGGCCAGTGTTGCTGCACCACGCGCAAGCCCTCGCGTAGCAGCGCATGCGCAAAGCCGTGACCACGCTGGGCGGCGGCAATGACCACCCGGCCGATACCGGGTTCGGGATAACTCACGCCGGGCGGCAACACGCGCAGATACGCGGCCAACGCAGCGTCGTCAGTGCTGCCGAGCAGATGCAGCACGCCCGGCAACACGTCCTTGCCGTCCAGCTCCGGGTACGCGCACTGCTGCTCCACCACAAACACATCCGAGCGCAGCCGCAGCAGCGCATACAGCTGCGTGGTGCTCAGTTGCTCGAAGCGCAGGCATTGCCAGCGCAGCGAGAGCGAATGGGAGGAAGAAGACATCACCGCATGATAGCGGCTGCGTTGGCTTAGAGTGGCTAACAAAACCTAGCGAGCGAGCGCCTGTCAGTGAGTGCAGCGGTTTTGTCGGCCGCATCTCGGTGGATGCAGTCAAAAGTCCAGATCAAACGCTGAGTGGGTCGAATGCGCGGTGCCCTCACCGCTCGCGGGACACACTGCAAGTACGTCCATGTAGGCTCGGTGGGGGCATCCATGCCGCCACACGGTCCCGCAATCGGCGAGGGCACCGCACAGAGAGTGGATCGGTTGCTTTGTTTAAAACCATGCATAACGACCATCTCGACTGGTCCTTGCCCGCCCACCGTCGCGGGACCTTACGCGGCATGGATGCTGCGTAAGAGCTTACAAGGACGTACTTGCAGCGTGTCCCGCGATGGTGGGCGGGCAAGGCCCTGCAGCCAGGCAGCAGATCAGCCGGCCTGCAGTGGACTGGCGTGAAGTAGTTTTGTTAGCCGCTCTTAGTCGACTGCGCTGCCGGTGTCGATTGCCACCACCACCGACATGCCCGCGCGCAGGCGCGCTGCCATCGGCTGGGCGGGATCGATGCTGATGCGCAGCGGAATACGCTGGGCGATCTTGACGAAATTGCCGGTGGCGTTATCGGCCGGCAACACGCTGAACTCCGAGCCGGCGGCCGGGGAAATTTCCTGTACGCGTCCTTGCAGACGTGCATTGTTCAGCGCATCCACGCTGAAGCTGGTGCGCTGGCCGATGCGGATCTTCGCCATCTGGGTTTCCTTGAAATTGGCCACGATCCACAGCGTGTCCGGCACCAGCGACATCAGCTGCGTGCCATTGGTGACGTAGGCGCCCTGGCGCACGCCGAGCTGACCGAGCTGGCCATCGCGCGGGGCAACGATGCGCGTGTTGTCCAGATTGATCTGCGCAAGTTGCACGGCCGCTTGCGCGTTGGCAACCGCCGCTTGCAGCGCGGCGCGATTGACGGTGACGCTGCGTGCATTTTCTTCGGCGGCCTGCACCGCGGCGCGTGCCTGCGCCACGCCGGCATCGGCCTGCGCGCGTGCGGCGAAGGCGGTGTCGCGATCCTGCTCGGAGACCAATTGCTGGCTGGCCAGTTGCTGCGTGCGTGCGTACGCCGAGCGGGTGCGATCGCGCTGGGCCTGATTGCTGCTCAGTGCCGCGCGTTGTTCGGCGATGGTGGCATCGGCGCTATGCCGCTGCTGGTCCCAGTTGGACAGGTTGGCTTGCGCGGTCTGCACCTGCGCCCTGGCCTGCTCGAGTTGCTGGGCATAGATGCGGTCGTCGATCTTGGCCAGCAACTGGCCGTGCTTGACGTGCGCAAAGTCCTGCACCGGTACCTGCGTGACATAGCCGCTGACCTGTGGCGCGATCACGGTGATCTGCCCGTGCACCATCGCGTTCTCGGTGCGCTCGATGGCACTGACGAACGGCGGCAGGCGCCATGCATACAGCACCAGCGCAACGCCGATCAAGGCCAGCCCACCGAAGCCGATCACGCCACCGATGCGGCGGCGTCTCCGACGTTGTTGTTCGGCAATGGGCGTTGTCTCTACAGGTGTATTCATGGGCGCACAGTTGAAGCGGAAGAGGTGGGCGACACGGGTGTGCGCAGATAGCGCCGCCACACCAGCACGGACAGGATCCATAGCCCGGTGGCGATGGCGATGCAGCCGATCAACAGGAACACGTCGTTATAGGCGAGCACATTGGCTTCGCGCGTGGCCACGCTGCCCAGGGCGCGCACGCCCTGGGCCTGGCGCAGGGCCGGGTCGCCGATGCTGCGGCCGTACAGCGCGGCATAGGCCTGCACGCGCGCGGCCACTTGCGGGTCGGTCAATGTCAGATGTTCGACCAGCTGGCTGGAATGATATTTCTCGCGCACGACCTGCACGGTGCCGAGCAGCGCGCTGCCGAGCAGGCCGCCCATGTTCTGTGCCATGCCGAACAGCACGATGAAGCTGATCAGGTTGCCCGGCTGCGCGATGACCCGACCCAGCCCGGCCACCATCGCCGGGCCGATGAAGAAGGTGCTGCCAAAGGCGAGCAGGAACTGGCTGACGTACATCTGCTCCGGGCGGGTGAGGCTGGTGGCATCGGCATCCATGAAACAGCCGATGCAGATCGCCGCCACCGCAATGATCAGATGCTCGGCCACCCGCGCCGGATTGATCAGCCACGCGCTGGCGGCCACGCCGACCACTGCACCCAGCAACATCAGCGCGAACAGGGTCTGCAGCTGCGTGTTGGCCAGCCCCAGGGTCTGGAAGAAGCCGATCGCGCCGGTGCTCTGCTCGGACAACACCAGCCGGATCAGCAGGATCGCCAGGCCCAGCCGCAGCATGTCGCCGCTGGCCAGCCAGCGCGTGTTGATCATCGGGTTGCGGCGGTTGTGCTCGATCCACGCCGCCGTGCACAGCAGCACGATGGAGGCCGCCAGCACCACGCCCAGCCACGGTGTGCTGGTCCACCACAGCAGCCGCCCCAGCGACAGCACCGCCGCCAGCCCGGCCGAACCGGCCGCAAACAGGCTGAAGGTGAGGAAATCCAGCGGCTCGAACACCCGATAGCGGTCGCTGGGCGGCAGCTTGAGCGCCAGCACGCAGGCCAGCGCGAACACCGCCAGGCCCAGTTCGAACAGGTACAGGCCCTGCCACTGCGCAAATTCCAGCAGATCGGTGGAGAACACCCGCGCCAATGGCAGCGCCAGCTGGGTCACCCCCAGCCCGGTCACCACCGCCTTGAGCCGGTATTTGGCCGGGAACGCCTGGATCACGTAATACAGCCCCAGCGAGCTGAGCGCGGCGCCCACCAATCCGTGCGCGGCACGCACGGTGATCGCCGAGCTCAGGCTGTGCACGAACAGATGCGCGAAGGCGATGGCCGCATACAGCGCCAGGAAGATTTCGGTGAACCGGCGCAGCCCGAACTGCTGGCGAAACTTCACCAGCAGCAGGTTGGCCGACATGTTGGTCATCACATAGGCGGCCGGCAGCCAGGCCATTTCGGTGGCATAGGCGCCCAGCGTGCCTTGCAGATAGGTCAGGTTGGCGGTGACCAGCGCATTGCTCAGCCCACCGGTCAGCGCCACCACCACGCCGACAAGCCCGTACTGGATGCGCCGCCGGGTGGGGTGCAGGGGCGTGGAGGCCGACCCTGGCAGGGTGGGCTTCTCATGGGGCTGCCAGTCGCGCTTGACGTACTTGTCGCGCACCGAATGCTCGCTGGGCCAGTCGCTGAAGAAGACGGCGATTATGGTCCGGTTGCGGTCATGGCGGCGTCAGCAGTGCGATAATCCGCCCATGAGCGAATCCCCCTATACCTCCGGTACCACCCATTTCGGCTTCCGCGACGTCGCTGCCAAGGACAAGCAGAAGCTGGTCGGCGAAGTGTTCACCTCGGTCGCGCGCAACTACGACCTGATGAACGATCTGATGAGTCTGGGCGTGCACCGCGCATGGAAACGCTACTTCGTGGCGACCGCGCAGGTGAAGCCGGGCGACCGCGTGCTGGATCTGGCTGGCGGTACCGGCGATATCGCCGTGCTGCTCAAGGAGCGTGTGGGTAACGAGGGCGCGGTGGTGTTGGGCGACATCAACGCCGGCATGCTCTCGGTGGGCCGCGACCGGCTGACCAACCGTGGCCTGGTGGCTGGCTTCGACTACGTGCAATGCAATGCCGAGGCGCTGCCGTTCCCGGATCAGAGCTTCGATCTGGTGACCATTTCCTTCGGCTTGCGCAATGTCACCGACAAGGACGCCGCGCTGCGCGAGATGTACCGCGTGTTGAAGGTGGGCGGGCAGGCGCGCGTGCTGGAATTTTCCGAAGTCACCGCCGACTGGTTCAAGCCGATCTACGACTTCCACTCGTTCAAGATCCTGCCCAGGCTGGGCCAGCTGTTCGCAAGCGATGCCGACAGCTACCAGTACCTGGCAGAAAGCATCCGCAAGCACCCGCCGCAGGAATCGCTCAAGGGCATGATGGGCGAGGCCGGATTTGCGCGTTGCCACTACAAGAACCTGACCGGCGGCATCGTGGCGATCCACTCCGGCTACAAGATCTGAACCGGATCCGACGCAGCGTGATCTGAGCGTCCGGTCCGGCGCGCAGCTTGCGCCGGACATCGCGCGTCGGCATCGCACGAGCACGCCATGCTCGTGTTCGCTTGCCGCACGATTGCACTGTGCGCAGGTGCGTTTGCCGACAAACTTTTGAGACTCCCGTCGCGTTGGCTCCACCAATGGTCGGCGACACTAGGCCACCTTTCGCTGGAGACATGCATGCGCTTGTACGCAGGGCTGTCGCGCGTGTTTCCTCGCTCCTTCAGCGCCAAGCTGCTGGCGGTGACCTTTGTCGGCATCCATTTGCCGCTGCTGTTGCTGATCGTCTGGCTGGTATTGCAAAGCGAGTTGGGTGGACGCCCGCTGTGGTCGGTGGTGATCGTGGCATTGCTGGCCACGCTGGCGGGCACCGCGCTGACGCTGTCTGCACTGTATCGCCTGCTCGCGCCACTGCGCATCGCCGCCGACGCGCTGGATGCGTACTACGCCGATCAACGCCTGCCCACGCTGCCCGAACATGGCGACGACGAGTTGGGGCGTTTGCTGCGCGGCATCAATCGCAGCCTGCGCGGTATCGATGCCGGCATGCGCGATCTCAAGAAGCACGCCTTGTTCGATTCGCTGACCGAGGCGTTGAACCGGCGCGGGTGCGAGCAGGCGATGCTGGATTCGGTCACCGCCGCGCAGCGCGAAGGCTGGCCGTTCGTATTGTTCGTGCTGGACATGGACAACCTCAAGACGATCAACGACCGTTTCGGCCATCTGGCCGGTGACCGCGTGTTGGTGCGGCTGGTGGAATCGGCGTACGGCTGGCTCGGCGCGCAGGACTGGATCGGGCGTTGGGGTGGTGATGAATTTTTGATCGGCGTGCATGCCGGCGAAGACGAGGCCACGCTCAAACTCAATCAATGGCTGTCGATGCTCGAACGCGACGATGCCGACGAAGCGCCGCTGCATGTCAGCGCCGGCAGCGCGGTCTGCGAGCAGGGTCTGGATGCCACCGAGTTGTATCGGCGCGCCGATGCGGCGATGTACCGCGCCAAGTTCTCCGGCGGCCGGCGCCTGGTGCGCGACGGGCACGACACCCCGCGCAGTCATCCGGTGACCTGAGCCGCCAGCGATGGCACGGGCAGGCAACGGCCCAGAGCGCTAAAATGCCCGATTCCCCTTGCTGCGGTGCCGTCGATGCGCTTCCCGTTCCTGTCGCTGTCCCTGGCCGTCTCCATCGCGCTGGCCGGCTGTTCCAACGAGTCCACACCGCCGGCCGCGACCAACGCGGCACCGGCCGCCACCGCCAAGGCCCCCGTGAAAGCAGACGCCCGCAACCACGACGAAAGCTCCTACGCCCAGCCGCAGCTGGTGGTCATCAAGGATCTGGCGCTGGACCTGAAGCTGGATTTCGACGCCAAGCAGATCGGCGGCACCGCGACCTACACGCTGGACTGGAAGGACAAGGCCGCCAAGCAGCTGGTGCTGGACACGCGCGAGCTGAGCATCGCGCAGGTGCAGGCCGACGACGGCAAGGGCGCGTTGGCACCGCTGCAGTTCGCGCTGGCGCCGGCCGACAAGACCTTCGGCAGCAAGCTCACCATCGAGACGCCGACTCAGCCGTCCAAGATCGTGATCACGTATCACACCGCACCGACCGCCTCGGGCCTGCAGTGGCTGGAGCCGTCGATGACCGAAGGCAAGCAGCTGCCTTTCATGTTCAGCCAGTCGCAGGCGATCCACGCGCGCAGCTGGGTGCCGTTGCAGGACACCCCGAGCGTGCGCTTCACCTATAGCGCGCATGTGACCTCGCGCCCGGACGTGATGGTGCTGATGAGCGCCGACAACGACCCCAAGGCCGCGCGCGATGGCGATTACAGCTTCAAGATGCCCGAGCCGATTCCGTCCTATCTGCTGGCGATCGCTGCCGGCGATGTGGTGTTCAAGCCGATTTCGGCGCGCTCGGGCGTGTGGGCCGAGCCGGCCATGGCCGACAAGGCTGCCAAGGAATTCGAAGACACCGAAAAGATGATCGGTGCCGCCGAAAAACTCTATGGCCCGTATCGCTGGGGCCGTTACGACATGCTGGTGCTGCCGCCGTCGTTCCCGTTCGGCGGCATGGAAAATCCGCGCCTGACCTTCGCCACGCCCACCGTGATCGTCGGCGACAAGTCGCTGGTGTCGCTGGTCGCGCACGAACTGGCGCATAGCTGGTCGGGCAACCTGGTGACCAATGCCAGCTGGAAGGACATCTGGCTCAACGAAGGCTTCACCACCTACGTGCAGGCGCGCATCACCGAGGCGTTGTACGGCGCGGAGATGGCCGAAATGGAGCGCGAGATCGACCAGGGCGATCTGCTGGCCGAAGTGAAGGACATGGCGCCGGCCGACCAGGCATTGGCATTGCCGCCATTGGCCGAACGCGACCCCGACGAAGCCTTGAGCCAGGTGGCCTACGTCAAGGGTGCGTGGTTCCTGCAGTTCCTGGAGCAGCGTTTCGGGCGCGAGGTGTTCGACCCGTTCCTGCGTGGCTGGTTCGACGATCATGCGTTCCAGAGCGCCACCACCGACCAGTTCGTCGATTACCTCAACAAGAACCTGCTGGCCAAGCATCCCAATACCGTGAGCGCGGCCGAAGTGGATGCGTGGTTGAAGCAGCCGGGCATCCCGGCCTTCGCCACCAAGGCCCGCTCGCGCAGCTTCTCGATCGTGGACACCGCACGCATCGCCTGGAGCGGCAGCGGCACGCTGCCCAACAAGCAGGTCACCGGCGAGTGGGGCACGCAGGAGTGGGTGCATTTCCTCAGCGGCATGGGCGCGACCTTGAAGCCGGAACAGCTCAAGCAACTGGATGATGCCTACCACTTCACCGGCACCCCGAACGGCGAAATCGCCATGCGCTGGTACCCGCTGGCGATCCGCAGCGGCTACACCGACGCACAGGCCGCAGCCGGCGAGTTCATCGAACGCGTCGGTCGCCGCAAGCTGGTGCTGCCGATCTATACCGAATTGTTGAAGACCCCGGACGGCATCGCCTTCGCCGAACAGGCCTTCGAAAAGGCCAAGCCCAGCTATCACCCGATCACCACCGCCTCGGTGGCCGAGATGATCGCCAAGGCCAAGGCAGCACCGCCCAAGCAGCCGTAATGGCAGGGGAGGGCGTTGCAGACGCCCTCCCGCCGCTTCCATTGCTGCATCGTGCAGCGCTGCAATCGCCGCTGTAGGAGCGCACCTGGGCGCGATGGGCCTCCACCAGGAATGCCCCATCGCGCCCAGGTGCGCTCCTACAGTGTCCGGCCGTCTGATAGCGGGTACTGTGGGCAGGCTGTCTGCGTAAGCCGTTGATCAATTCCATCGGGGCAGGCTGGTATCGTTGCCATTGAATTCGCCCCGGAGTCGACGATGAAGTATCTGCTGAGCGCGGCCCTGTGCGTCGCTGCATTGAGTGGCTGTACTGACCGCGAGGCACAACGTCAGGCGCAAGAGACCGCGCAGGCACAAGCCAAGGAACAGCAAGCCGATGCGCTCGCCAAGCAATACGACGAGGCAGTGAAGGCTGAAAACTGGGATATGGCACGCGCGCATGGCGCCGCGTTGCTGGAAGGCTACGCCGGCACCGCTGCGGCCACGCGCATCGAGCCCGGTTACGCCGACATCAAGGCCAAGGGCGAGCAGGCGCGCGAACTGCGCCGCATGCAGGCGTTATGGCAGTACTCGCAGGTGCCAGCCAAGGGCGGCACGCAACGCTCGGCGATGATCGATGCCAAGGACCGTGTGGATGTGGACGGCAGCGGCCCGAAGCCGGTGAGCCTGGTGTTCCGCGATCACCCGCAGTGGAAGCGCCACAGCTATCTGGTGCTCAAGGCCGGCGACTTCAACTGCTACAGCGGCTGCAAGGTGCAGGTCTCGGCCGACGGCGGCGCAGCGCGCCCGATGGCCGCGCATCGCCCCGACACCGACGAAGCGATCGCAATGTTCATCGACGACGACAAGGCGCTGTGGAAATTGGTGCGCAATGCCAAGCGCATCAGCATCGCGTTCCCGGTGAAAGCCGGCGGCACGCGCACCGCCGAGTTCGAAGTGGGTGGGCTGGATAACACGCAGATGCCGGGCTGGAAGTAGACGCCACTGCAGACCGCGCGGCACATAGACGCGCGGTCGGTGCACTGCATCGGCGTGTGCCGCGCGTCTATCCTGGTGATTGCGCAAGGTGTGCTTTCGCCTGACGATGGCCTGCCGTGTTGCGTTCACCACTCTCACGTCTTCGCACGTATGCACGTATGGACTGCATGACCATCACACAGACATCTCCCGCGTTGTCCGACTACCGCCACTGGGTGTTCGACATGGATGGCACGCTGACCGAAGCCGTGCATGATTTCGCGTTGATTCGACGCGCGCTGGACATCCCGCCCGAGGCCGACATCCTGCATCACCTGGCATCGCTACCTGCCGACCAGGCTGCTGCCAAACACGCCTGGTTACTTGAGCACGAGCGTGAGCTCGCACGGACCGCACGCGCCGCGCCCGGTGCAGTGGAATTGGTGCGTGCATTGCAGGCGGCCGGATGCCAACTCGGCATGCTTACCCGCAACGCACGCGAACTGGCGCAGGTGACGTTGCAGGCGATCGGCCTGCACGATGCATTTGCCTGGGACTCCATCGTCGGCCGTGACGAGGCCGCGCCCAAACCCGCGCCCGATGGCCTGCAGTATTTCGAACGACGCTGGTCGGTCGACGGTGCGGCATTGGTGATGGTCGGCGACCACCACAACGACCTGGCCTGCGGTCGTGCCGTTGGCGCCTGCACGGTGCTGGTCAACACGCCGGGTGACCCCTGGCCTGGCTTTGCCGACTGGCGTCTGCAGGATTGCAGGCAGTTGCTTGCGCGGTGGAGAGGCTAGCGCGCTGTCCGGCAAGTAGGCGGAAACGCGGATTCCGACGCCGGATGCGGCGCCGCGCGCAGACCAACCCACACACGCAACGTCTGTCAGTCTTGTGCGAATGCTTCGGCTCATGGAGGGCGCTTGCACGCGTACCGGCGTGGGACACGCCGCAAGTACGTCCGTGTAGGCTCTTACGCGGCATCCATGCCGCGTAAGGTCCCACGCCGGTACGCGCGCAAGCGCTACCGATTTCGGTCGATGTTTGACGGAAAAACGGGGCCTGATGTACATGCGGTGTGTTGGAACAAGGCGTGCCAGCAAAAGCTGCGGACGCGGCCTGATGCAGCCAGCAGCGAGCAAAGCCCCGCAGTCATTGCCATGGCACTTGCTGACTGGCAAAACCGAACCATCTGCACCACCGATGTAACAGCACGCCCGGTGCAAACTGTGCCAAAACCGTGACAGTGCACCTCGCTCAAGCGACTGCCATCACAGCAAAGCCCCGCTGCCCCGACATGGTGCATCGCACCAGTGCACTGGCATGGCGTTTGCTCTCTTCTCCCTCGACGTTTCCGACGTCTGCGACGCAACTGGCTGCAACAGTGCCTGCGCTGCGGATGTTTCAACCGACTGGTTGTTCAATCGAAGGGGTAGACGCATATGCATCAATCTTCCTGTCGCAGCATTCGCAGCGGTGCGCTGCTCATGCTTGCGCTGAGCGCCGCGCTGTCCGGCTGTAAAAAGGACGCCGCCACTGAAACTGCAGCGCCCGCACCGGCCGCTGCGCCCGCCGCTGCGCCGCCGGCCGCCGCCGTGGTCGACACCGATGGCGAATTCACCACCAATGCCAGCAACCCGGATAACTGGGGCGGCATCGGGCGCGACTTCGCACTCACCCGGCATAGCCCGCTGGCCGAAATCAATCGCGACAACGTCAAGAATCTGAAAATGTCGTGGGAGATGAAGACCGATGCCACGCGCGGCCACGAAGGCCAGCCGCTGGTGATCGGCAGCATCATGTACATGGTTAGTGCGTATCCGAACAACGTGTTCGCCATCGACCTGGCGGCGCAGGACGACGGCGGCAAGGTGTTGTGGAAATACACCCCGCAACAGGACGAACGCTCGGTGGCGGTGGCGTGCTGCGATACGGTCAACCGCGGCGCTTCGTATGCCGATGGCAAGCTGGTGTTCGGCAGCCTGAGCGGCGATGTGATCGCACTCGATGCCAAGACCGGCAAGGAAGTGTGGAAGCAGAAACTCGGGCATCCGGACAAGGGCGAAACCATCACCATGGCGCCGATCATTGCCGACGGCAAAGTGATCGCCGGCATCAGCGGCAACGAGTTTGGCGTGCTCGGGCGCGTGGCGGCCTACAGCCTGGCCGATGGCAAGCAGGTGTGGTCCTGCGATGCGGCCGGTACCGACAAATCGATCTGCCTGGGTGCGGATTTCAACAAGGCCAACCCGCAGCATGGTCAGCTCGGCGATCTGGGCGTCAAGACCTTTCCCAACGACGAATGGAAGCGTGGCGGCGGTGCGGCCTGGGGCTGGTACAGCTACGACCCGAAGTTGAAGCTGCTCTATTACGGCACCGGCAATCCCGGCCTGTGGAGCCCGTCGTATCGCTGCGGCAAGACCTCGCAGGAGGAATGCAACAACGGCGAGCATGACAACAAGTGGTCGATGACCTTGTTCGCACGCAAGATCGATACCGGCGAAGCGGTGTGGGGCTATCAGAAGACCCCGTTCGACCAGTGGGATTACGACGGCATCAACGAGCCGATCCTGGTCGATCTGACCATCGACGGCAAGGAAGTTCCGTCCGTGGTGCAGTTCGATCGCAACGGCTTTGCCTACGTGCTTGATCGTCGCGACGGCACCTTGCTGCGCGCGCACAAGTTCGTGCCGGCCAACTGGGCCGAACGCATCGACATGAAGACCGGCCGTCCGGTCAAAGTGGCCGCACATTCGCCACTGGAACGCGGCAAGAAAGTGCAGGCGTTCCCCTCGGCAATGGGTGGCAAGGACCAGCAGCCGTGCTCGGTGGACCCGGCCAATTCAGCGGTGTTCTTCTGCGGCACCAACAACTGGCATATGGAGCTGGAACCGCAGGAACGCGGCAACACCATGATGGGTCTGCCCTACGTGTTCGCCAACGTGATGATGAAGCCCAACGAGCCGGGTGCACTGGGCATCGTCAAGGCGTTCGATGTGGTGGAAGGCAAGTCCGAGTGGGAGATCAAGGAGAAGTTCCCGGTGTGGAGCGGCACTTTGGTCACCGATGGCGGGCTGGTGTTCTACGGCACGCTGGATGGCTGGTTCCGTGCGGTGGACAAGGACACCGGCAAGAAGCTGTGGGAGATGAAACTGCCCTCCGGCATCATCGGCAACCCGATCGCCTACAAGGCCAATGGGCACCAGTACGTGGCGGTGTTCTCCGGCATCGGTGGCTGGATTGGCTTGCCGGTGGCCGCAGGTCTGGATCCGTCCGATCCGTATGGCGCGCTGGGCGCAGCCGGTCTGGCATTCGGTGCCGGCTTCGACAAGATCCCGCTCGGCGGCATGGTGCACACCTTCCGCATTGATGGCGCCGGCAAGACCGTGACCGCCAGTGCCACCGCCACTGCGGCCGCAGGTGGCGGCACCGCCAACGCCGCAGCGAAGACCGCACGATGAGATCCAGGCAAGGCGTTGTACGCGCGCACCGGCAGCTGGCTGCCGGTACGCGTGGCATGAGCCGGCAGCTGCGTCAGCTGCTGGTGGTTTGCAGCCTCGGACTCGTCGCCGCAGGCTGCACACGCGAGCCGTCCTCACCGACGGCTCGCGCTTCTGATTCCGGTGCGGCGCCCACAGCGGCGCCTGCATCCACTGCAGCGCCAGCCTCCGCGCAAACGCCGGCCAACACGCCGCCACCTGCGCCCGATCCCACGGTGCTGCGCGTCTGCGCCGACCCGGGCAACATGCCGTTGTCCAACAAGGCCGGCGAGGGCTTTCAGAACAAGATCGCGCAGGTCGTGGCCGATGCCATGGGCCGGCGCCTGGAATACGAGTGGCGCACCTACTACCAACGCGGGCTGGCACGCAGCACCATCAATGCCGGCCGCTGCGATGTGTTGATGGATCTCAACAGCGATTTCGAGCAGGGCCTGACCACGCGCCCGCTGTATCGCTCGGCCTATGTGCTGGTGACGCGCAAGGGCTTGAATCTCGTACCGACATCGTTGGACGACCCGGGGCTGAAACAGCTGCGGCTCGGCGTGTTCCAAAGCTCGCCCGCACGCCAGGCGTTATACGAGCACGGCATCAGCGGCGATGTGCAGTATCTGTTTTACGACTCTGCCACCGCGCCGGAAGAACATCCCGGCAAGTTGGTTGAACGCGTCGCCGCCAATGAACTGGATGCGGCCGAATCCTGGGGCCCGGTGGCCGGTTATTACGCGCAACGCAGCGGGCTGGGCGTGGTGCCGCTCAACACTATCGACGATTCGGTATTGGAGTACTCGATGGCGTGGGCAGTGTCGCGCAAGAACGCGGACCTGCGCGATGCCTTGAACACGGCCATGCAACAGAGCGCGGCAAAGATCGCCGAAATTCTGCGCAGTTACCACGTGCCGCTGGTGCGGTGTAGCGACTGCGTGGTGGCAGGCGATCTGGCATCGCACGGGCCGTATGCGACGCCGACGCCAGCGTCGAAAGCGCCGAGCCCGGCCGCGTCGTCGCAGGAACTGGCGCAGCTGCAACTGCGCATCGCCGACGGTGCCGATCCGAACCAGGAACTGGCGCATGCGCTGGATGCCGGCGATGGCGTGCGTGCGGCGTGGCTGTTGCGGCATGGCGCCGATGCCAATCGTCCCAACCTGCTCGGCGAGCCGCCGCTGCATCAGGCGATCCGCAATCAGGAACCGGATCTGGTCAGCCTGTTGCTCGATGCCGGTGCACGCCTGGATGCGCGCGATAGCAGCGGCTGGACCGCATTGATGAAGGCGGCCTGGACCAACGATGCCGACAGTGTGGCCAAGTTGCTGGGCAAGCGTGCACCGGTGGACACGATCTCCAGCGATGGCTGGAGCGCGCTGGAGCTGGCGGTGTCCTACGCCGATGTCGGCGTGGTGCAGGCATTGCTGGCAGCGGGTGCGAACGTGCGGCGTGCCAATCCCACCGGGTTCACGCCGGTGATGTTTGCGGTAGCGCGTGACGACCCGGCGATTCTCGATGCGGTGCTGGCACGTGGCGCCGACGTCGGCCACGCAAACCAGGCTGGCGTCACTGCATTGATGTTGGCTGCCGCTGCTGGGCGCGAATCAGTGGCCAAGCGTTTGTTGGCGGCCGGTGCCGATCCTGCCGCACGTAATCGCGATGGCAAGACCGCCGCCGCACTGGCGCAGGCGAGCGGCGATACCGCGCTGGCCACGCTGCTCACGCAGGCCAGGCGTCCGTCTCGGCAATGACTTCGGCAATGACTGTGTCACCTGCCGCGTGCACGGGGTGCGCGGTGTTCCCTCCGATCAGAAAGGTTCGTCCATGCGCAAGTCCACTGTTGGTTGTTTCGATCGTTCCATGCGCGCACCGCTGTGCGCGGTGATGCTCAGCGTTGTGCTGGCCGCGTGCGGCAAGGAAGCACCGCCAGCTCCCGCATCTGAGGCGGCTGCTCCGCCGGCTGCCAATACGCCTGCGCCGGCCACCGGTACCGCCGCGCCTGCGCCTGCAGCGGCAACCGCCGGGGTGCCCAACCCGGCCGCCGGGCCTGCGCCGGATCCGGCCACGCCACCGGCGCCGCCGGCTGCGGTCGTGCCGATTCCGAAAGGACCCGAGGTCAAGGTCACGCCCGAGCTGATTGCCGAAGGCAAGAAGATCTATTTCTCGGCCGGTTGCAACGCCTGTCACGGCGGCACCGGTGGCGGTGGCATGTGCCCGCCGTTGACCAACGACATCTGGGTGTATGGCAGCGACGACGACACCTTGCGTGCGTTGATCAGCGAAGGCACCGCAGCGATGATCACCCACGGCAAGACCCGCATCGGGCATGAAAAAGTGGTCGGGCAGATGCCGCCGTTCGCGCCGGTGCTCAAGCCGGGCGACACCGAAAAATTGCTCGCCTTCATCCATTCGATCAACAAGACCGCAGGCAAGGCGCAATGAGGTCAGCGGCAATCCGTTGGCAGCGCGTCTGTGCAACAGGCGTGCTGGGCGCACTCCTGGCACTGGCGGGCTGCCAGCGCGACGCTGCCGCGCCTGCGTCGCGCGCTGCACAGGCGGCGGCCACGGCTGCTGCGAGTCCTGCAGATCCGGCAGCCCCTGCAGCAACACCGGCGCCATCAACGCCGCCGGTGTTTGCGTATGTGTCCAATCAACGTAGCGGGACGGTGTCGGTGATCGATACGCACACCGATACGGTGGTGCGCACGCTCAGTGCGCAAGGCCAGCTCGGCAAGCGCTTGCAGCAGGTATTGCCGGGCCCGCAGGGGCATCTGTATCTGATCGATGCCGAGCATCATCGCTTGATCGAACTCGATACCGAAAAAGATGCGGTGCTGCGCAGTGTGGAGATCGGTGAGAACGCCGAAGGCATCGCGTTGTCGCCGGACGGCAAACAGTTCGCGGTGTGTGTGGAAGGGCAGAACCAGGTGATGTTGATCGATGCCGCGCAGTTCAAGCTGCAGCAGGTGATCGCCACGCGCGGGCAGGCGCCGGAGCATTGCGCCTATACGCCGGACGGGCAGTGGCTGCTCACCAGCAACGAGGGCTCCAACGACATGGACATGATTGAGCTGGCCACTCGTCAATCGCGCGGTGTGGTCGCCACCAGCGGCCATCCGCGCGGCATGGCATTCGCACCGGATGGGCACAGCGTGTACATCGCGCAGGAAACCGCCAACGTGGTGGACGTGATCGACCTGAAAACGCGGCAACGCCGCGCCAGTCTGCCGGCCGGCGTGCGCACGGCGGGGGTGGCGTTGTCGGCCGATGGCTCGCGGTTGTACGCATCCAATGGCGGTGCCGGCACGGTCAGCGTGATCGACACCAAAAGCGCACGCAGTCTGGCCGAAATTGCAGTGGGGCTGCGGCCGTGGAATCCGGCGCTGACACCGGCCGGCGACAAGCTGTATGTCGCCAACGGGCGCTCGAACACGGTGAGCGTGATCGACACCGCGACGTTGCAACAGATCAAACAGATCCCCGTCGGCGAATTGCCGTGGGGCGTGGTGATCGCGCGCTGAGTGGCGGCCATGCCGACGCGCGCCAGGGAGGCCGGATGAAGACACGCGCTGCGGTGGCATGGGGTCCGCACCAGCCGCTGACCATCGAAGAGGTGGACCTGCAGCCGCCGCGGCCCGGCGAGGTGCTGGTGCGCCTGGTCGCCACCGGTATCTGCCATGGCGATGCGCATGCATTGGCGCACGGGCACGCGGGCAGCTTTCCGGTGATCCTGGGGCAGGAGGGCGCCGGCATTGTCGAAGCCGTGGGCATCGGCGTCACCAGCGTACGTGCCGGCGATCACGTCATCCCGCTGTACATGCCCGAATGCGGCGTGTGCAAGTTCTGTCGCTCCGGTCGCACCAACCTGTGCCAGGCGATTCGCAGCAGCCAGGAGCGTGGGCTGATGCCCGATGGCAGCAGCCGGTTTTCGTTGAATGGGCGGCCGATCCTGCACCACATGGGCACCAGCACGTTTTCCGAATACACGGTGTTGCCCGAGATCGCGGTGGCGCGCATCCATCCAGACGCGCCACTGGATCAGGTCTGCCTGCTCGGCTGCACGGTCACCACCGGTGTTGGCGCGGTGCTCAACAGCGCGCATGTGCGGCCCGGCGATTGCGTGGCGGTGTTCGGGCTGGGCGGGATCGGCTTGTCGGTGGTGCAGGGCGCGGTACTGGCGCAGGCCGGGCGCATCATCGCAGTGGATATCGATCCGGCCAAGTTCGCGCTGGCGCGTGCGTTGGGCGCCACCGATTGCCTGGATCCGCGCGATTACGGCGCACCGATCCAGCAGGTGATTGTGGACCTCACCGACGGCGGCGCCGACCACAGTTTCGAATGCGTGGGCGATGTCGGTGCAATGCGCGCGGCCCTGGAGTGCTGCCACAAGGGCTGGGGCGAGAGCGTCATTCTCGGCGTGGCCGACGACGCGCAGGAAATCAGCACGCGCCCGTTTCAACTGGTAACCGGGCGGGTGTGGCGCGGCAGCGCATTCGGCGGAGTAAAGGGGCGCAGCGAGCTGCCCGGCTACGTCGAGCGCTATCTGCAAGGCGACATCCAGCTGGCGCCGTTGATCACGCGCACCCTGGCGTTGGACGACATCAATCAGGCGCTGGCGGATCTGCGTGCAGCGCGCGGCATCAAATCGATCGTGCTTTATTGAGGGAGACGACATGAGGTCGACGCATCACTTACTGGGGTATCGCAGCACATCGCCGCATCGCGCCGCACGCCACGGTCGCGATGCATTGCAACGACATCGGCTTGCCTGCGCCTGCGCCGCGCTGCTGTGCGCTGGTACGATCGGCACTGCAATGGCCGAAGACGCGCCGCAGGTCACCTGGCTGGACCGCATCGAGGTCACCGCCACACCGATTCCCGGCACTACCATCGACGCGGCGCAGTTGCCGTACATGGTGCAATCGGCCACAAATGGCGAGCTGTCGCGCGGGCGCAGCAACAACCTCAGCGATCTGCTGCAGCGGCGCTTTGTCGGTGTGGATGGCAACGATGTGCAAGGCAGTCCGTTCCAGAACGATCTCACCTTCCACGGCTTTCGCGCGTCTGCCTTGCCGGGCGCCTCGCAAGGGGTATCGGTGTATCTGGATGGCGTGCGCTTCAACGAACCGTTCGCCGATATCGTCAGCTGGGACATGCTGCCCGAGTCGGCAATCAACGCGGTGACCCTGATGCCCGGCTCCAATCCCTTGTTCGGGCCGAACACGCTCGGGGGCGCGGTGGTACTGTCCACCGCCTCCGGTTTGACCGCACCTGGATTACAGGGCGAAGTGAGCATCGGCAGCGGCGCACGCAAGCGGCTGGATGCCAGTTACGGCCTCGCCAGTCAGGACGGGTGGCATGGCTTTGTCGCGCTCACCGGCTTCGACGAGAACGGCTGGCGCGATGCCTCCGAAGGTCGCCTTGGCACGCTGTTCGGCAAGGTCGGTAAGCAAGGCGAGCAGACCGATTGGAGCCTGTCGGTGCTGCACGGGCGCAGCCGCTTGATCGGCAATGGCTTGTTGCCCGATACGCGCTACACCGACGATGGCCCCGAGCCCGGCTTGTATCGCGCCGACCGCCGCTCGGTGTACACCTCGCCCGATCTCACGCGCAATCGCAATACGTTGTTCACCGCACAGCTGGACCACCGTTTCGATGCGGACACCGCACTGAATGCACTGGCCTACTCGCGCGTGGGCCGCCGCGACACCGTTAATGGCGATATCGGCGAGGACTACGAAGAATTCGTCGAAGAATGCGCATCGGGTTATGCCACCGATGGCAGCGCACTGGATGCCGATTGCGATGTGGCACGCGCCGATGCCGATGCATTGCCCACCGGCGCGCTCAACACCACCCAGATGCGCCAGGAGGCGCAGGGGCTTGCGCTCAACCTGAGCAAGCAATGGGGTGCACATGCGCTCAGCACCGGCGTCACCTTCGATCGCGGTCATGTGCGTTATCAGCAATTCGCCCGCGAGGGTTGGGTACAGCCAGACCGCTCGGTCGCTGCCGATCCGGATGCCGAGCGCGCGTTCTTTTCCGGCGTGCGCGGCAGCACCAAAACGCTGGGCGTGTTCGTCGCCGACACCTGGGCGCTGGACGATGCCACCCATCTCACCGCCGCAGTGCGCTGGAACCATGTGGTGGTGGACAACATTCTTTCCACCGCCGAAGACGGCGACCGCCCGCGCGAGCGCTTCGTCTATGCCAAGGCCAATCCGTCCCTGGGTCTGACCCATCGGCTCGATTCGGGGCTGACGGTGTACGGCTCGGTCGCACAAAACAGCCGCGCCCCAACGGCGATCGAACTGGGCTGCGCCGATCCCACCCAGCCGTGCCGCTTGCCGACCGGCCTGCAGGCCGACCCGCGCCTGGAGCAAATCATTTCGCGCACCTATGAACTCGGCGCACGCTGGGCGCCGTCGGCCAACACCAATGCCAGCTTGTCGGTGTACCGCGCTGACAATCGCGACGATATTTTGTTCTTGCGCGCACCGGACACGCAGCTGGGGTACTTCGACAACGTCGGCCGCACCCGGTATCAAGGCGCAGATCTGTCGCTACGCCTGCGCAGCGGCGATTGGCAGTGGTCAGCCGGCTACAGCTTTCTGGATGCGACCTATCGCAGCGATGGCGAATTGCTTTCCGGCGAGCGTGTAATCACCTTGCGTCCCGGCTTGCGTATCGCCGCGTTGCCGCGCCACAACCTCAAGCTCGGTGTGGAATGGCAGCGCGATGCGTTGACTTTGGGTGCCGGTGTGCGTGCAGTCTCCGGCCGCGTGGCCAGCGGCAATGAAGATGGCCAGGTCGACAACGCCGAAGACGGCGAGCCCGCACCCGAGCGCATCGATATCGGTACCGCCGGCTATGCGCTGGTAGACCTGCAGGCACGTTGGCAATTCAGTGACCGGCTGTCGCTGTTTGCGCGTGTCGACAACGTCTTCAACCGCCGCTACGCGACGTATGCGGCCGTGGCCGAAGATGTGTTCCCCGACGGCGAACTCGCGCGCCCGCAGGATGCACCAGTAGAAACCGGCCCGGCCCGTTTCCTCGCACCGGGCGTACCACGGCAGTATTTGATCGGCGTGCGCTGGGCGTTATGAGTGGGGCCGTGATTGGGGATTGGGGATTCGTGAGGCGTAAGCCGTAAGCCGTAAGCCCTTCTCGTCATCTGGATGATCCCAAGCCGCGCTGGTCGGGGGGCGCGGTGTCCTCGCCGCTCGCGGGACACGCCGTGAATCCATCCCTGGAGGCTCAGTGGCGGCATCCATGCCGCCACATGGTCCCGCAATCGGCGAGGCCACCGCACCAGAGAGTTAGTCGGTGGTCGTGTCAAAAGCTGCTTGTTGCTCGTGTGCATCGGGAATGCTGATCGGAAGCGATGCTATCCGAACAACACACCTCAGCCTCTGCTCGGAACCCTGCGCACCGACCATCTCGACTAGTCCTTGCCCGCCCACCATCGCGGGACCTTACGCGGCATGGATGCCGCGTAAGAGCCTACATGGAGGTACTTGCGGCGTGTCCCGCGATGGTGGGCGGGCAAGGACCCTGCAGCCAAGCAACAGATCATCCGCTCCGCAATTACGTCATGTACGTGGTGCATGCCGCACCGAGCAAACTCGCCACCGCCTGATGGCCAAGAAGTAGTTCTGTTGATCGCTGTAAGGACCAGCACCAAGACACTGCTTTGGCTTTTACGAATCCCCAATTCCCAATCCCAAATCAGCGCCCCCCCAATCAGCCCGTATCCAACCCATGCTTGCGCAGCTTGCGATACAGCGTATTGCGGCTGATACCCAAGGCATCGGCGGTGCGGCTGACATTCCAGCGGTGGCGTTCGAGTTGCTGTTGCAACACCAGGCGCTCGGCCTGATCGAGTGCGACGCGGCCGGGCATGTCGTCGGCCGCCACCGCGCGGCCATCGACCAGACACGGCGCGCTGCCGGCATCGACGATTTCCTGCGGCAGATTCGGCAGCCGGATCACCCCATCGCTGCACAGCACGGCCGCCGTGCGCAGCACATTGCGCAACTGGCGTAGATTGCCCGGCCAGGCGTAGCTCAGCAGTTTGTGCATCGCTTCCTCGCTGATGCGCACGCTGTGCTCGCTGTTTTCCTCGCGCAGCAAGGTGCGGATCAGCTCGGCCTTGTCGCTACGCTCGCGTAGTGGCGGCAGGTGCAGCACCACGCCATTGAGCCGGTAATACAGATCCTCGCGGAACTCGCCGGCCGCCACCCGCTGCGCCAGATCGCGGTGGCTTGCGCTGATCACGTGCAGCTCCAACGGCACCGCGCGCTCGCTGCCTAACGGCGTGACGGATTGTTCTTCCAGCACCCGCAGCAGGCGGCTCTGCAACGGCAACGGCATGTCGCCGATTTCATCCAGAAACAGCGTGCCACCGCTGGCCTGCAGTAATTTGCCATGGCGGCCTTCGCGCGCCGCATCGGTGAACGCGCCGCGTGCGTAGCCAAATAATTCGCTTTCGATGAGCGCTTCTGGAATCGCCGCGCAATTGATCGCCACGAACGCACCATTCGCCCACGGCGAGCCCCGATGCACTGCCTTGGCGAACTCCTCCTTGCCGGTACCGGTGTCGCCACGCAGCAAAATCGACACGCGGTGCGCTGCCAGTTTCAACGCATTGGCCAGGTTGTGGCGCATGCGCGGATCCGAGCCCACATGCTCGCCGGGTTGCAGCTCGGTATCCGGCGCCAGCTGTGCCGGCCCGCCTACCGCCGGCAGCGCAGGACGTGCACGCGGCGGGCGCACCAGTGCGTAGAAACGCCGTCCGTGGCAGGCACAGCGGATCGACCACAAGGTGCCCGCGTCGCTGCCGGCACGGTGTTCGAGGGTATCGAAATCCAGTTGCATCACCTGCGAGATGTTGCGGCCCACTAGCTGGCTGCGATCGATCTTGCCCAGTTGCTCAAGCACTGCCTCGTTGACCGCCAGCACACGGCCGTCGGTATCGATCGCGATCAATGCCTCGTGCAAGAGTCCTGCGAATTCCGGCCGGCTATGGAAGCGCAGGATGAAGGCATGGCCGAACTGATTGAGAAAATGCGAGCGCGAGATCTGCGCCGCCGACATGCTCACCAGGGCCACGGTATGCCGCTGGATCTGCTTGCCGTCCTGCGCATCGGGCGTGGAGGCATCCAGCACTGCCAGCAGGCCGCCGTGCGGGTCCAGGATCGGCGCGCCGCAGCACGACAATGGCAGATGGCGGGTCAGATAGTGTTCGCCACGGTGCACGCTCACCGCCGTGCGCTCCACCGCGCAGGTGCCCAGACCGTTGGTGCCCTGATGACATTCGGCCCAGCTGGCGCCGCAGAACAGGCCGGCCTGGCGAAATTCGCGCAGCAGGGTCGGGTCGTGCACGCTGTGCAGCACGGTCGCTTCGGCATCGGCAAAGATCACCGCATAACCGCTGCCGGCGATCTGTTCGTAGAGGTTTTCCATTTCCACCTTGGCGATGCGCAGCACCTCGCCCAGGCGCTGCTGGCGCTCACGCACGTGCAAGGCATCGTGCACCAGCGCTTCGGGTGGTGCCTCGGGCAACAGCGAATGCTCGTCCAGGCAGCGTCGCCACGAGCGCGACAGTGGCGCGGCCAACGGGGCGATGTCGCGCAGCCGGCGGATCTGCCGGAGCACATCCGGTTCGATCTCAGGCAGGGCGATGGACGTAGCGGCGACAACGCTTGGCTCGGACATGGGCCAGCGTTCCTCAGTGAGCGCGAAGCGTCAGTAGAGGCACAGATCGGGCTGATGCTCAAACTGCATTGCAGCAACTGCATTGCAGCAACTGCATTGCAGCAAATTGCGTTGCATCAACTGCATTGCTGATGCGGATGTCACGGCCAGCGATGGCAGGTGCCGGATGTGGTGGTTGTCCGCTCAATACCGAGCGAGGCCAACGAGCCCCTCTCCTGCGGGAGAGGGGTTGGGGTGAGGGTACGGTGCGAAGCCTTGTGCTGTTGGAACTGCGCGAGGCTTCGCTCGTACCCTCATCCGCCCCTGCGGGGCACCTTCTCCCGATGGGAGAAGGGTCAAGCGCTGATCAGGGCGCTGCGCGTCAGAGCGCGTAACCAAACTGCTGCTTGAACTGGTCGTTGAACTCGGTGAAATCGAAGCGCTGATTCTGCGTGCCCGGATGTTCCACCTTCAGCGCGCCCATCAAATTGCCCATCCGCCCGATCGTTAGCCAGTCGTAGCCGCCCTGGATGCCGTAGATCAGCCCGGCGCGGAAGGCGTCGCCACAGCCGGTCGGGTCGACCACGCGGCGCTCGTGCGCCGGCGGGATGTCGTAGGTCTTCTCCGGTGTGTGCACCAACGCGCCCTTCGGGCCCTGCGTGGTGATGTAGGCCTGCACGCGCGAGACGATGTCCTTCTCGTCCCAGCCGGTGCGTTCCTGCAACAGGTTGGACTCGTAGTCGTTGACCACCACGTACTGGGCCTGCTCGATGAACTGGCGCAGCTCCGGGCCGTTGAACAACGGCATCGCCTGGCCGGGATCGAAGATGAAGGGGATACCGGCAGCAGCGAACTCTTCCGCGTTCTGGATCATGCCTTCGCGCCCGTCCGGGCCGACCAGGCCCAGGGTCACGCCGGGCACGTCGCGCACGTGGTTTTCGTAACTGCGCATCATCGCGCCCGGATGGAACGCGGTGATCTGGTTGTTGTCGTGGTCGGTGGTGATGAACGCCTGCGGGGTGAACAGATCATCGATGATCTTCACCCGCGACAGGTCGATGCCCAGCGCTTCGAAGTGTTCGCGATAGGGGCCGAAGTCCTGGCCAACGGTGCCCATCGGAATCGGCGCGCCGCCGAGCAGATGTAGGTTGTAGGCGATGTTGCCGGCGCAGCCGCCGAACTCGCGGCGCATGCGCGGTACCAGGAACGACACATTCAGGATGTGCACCTTGTCCGGCAGGATGTGATTCTTGAACTGGTCCGGGAACACCATGATGGTGTCGTAGGCGAGGGAACCACAGATCAGTGCGGACATCGAGTCAGGCCTTTGCGTAGGGAAATACCCGCCAGTTGCCGGGCATGGCAGCGGGGCGGCGCGAACGCCGCGGCGCAAAGGGTAACGGCTGCGACCGATCAGGGCCACAACCGCATGCCATGCCCGGCGTGACCGGCACATGAAAACCCGGCCGAAATACCTGATTTTTCCTTGCTCGCACCGGGGGGGATTGCTAGGCTAGTGGACTTCGTTTTTCGCCCATTTTTTCGCCAGTCTGGCGGCAGGGCACGCGACTCCTCAGGAACGGCTCCCCCGATGTTCAAGAAACTCCGCGGCATGTTCTCCAACGACCTGTCCATCGACCTGGGCACGGCCAATACGCTGATCTACGTGCGCGGGCAGGGAATCGTACTGAACGAACCATCGGTGGTTGCGGTACGTCAGGACCGCGCGATCGGCGGCACGCGCTCGGTGGCCGCCGTCGGCGCAGAAGCCAAGCAGATGCTCGGCCGCACGCCTGGCCACATCACCACGATCCGCCCGATGAAGGACGGCGTCATCGCCGACTTCACCTATACCGAAGCGATGCTGAAGCACTTCATCAAGAAGGTGCACAAGTCGCGCTTCCTGCGCCCGAGCCCGCGCGTGCTGGTGTGCGTACCGGCCGGCTCCACCCAGGTCGAGCGCCGCGCCATCAAGGAATCGGCGGAAGAGGCCGGTGCGCGCGATGTGTATCTGATCGAAGAACCCATGGCTGCAGCGATCGGTGCCGGCATGCCGGTGACCGAGGCGCGCGGTTCGATGGTCATCGACATCGGCGGCGGCACCACCGAAGTGGCGGTCATCTCGCTCAACGGCATCGTGTACTCGCAGTCGGTGCGTGTGGGCGGCGACCGCTTCGATGAGTCGATCACCAACTACGTGCGCCGCAACCACGGCATGTTGATCGGTGAAGCCACCGCCGAGCGCATCAAGCTGCAGATCGGCTGCGCCTACCCGCAGGACGAGGTGCAGGAGATGGAAATCTCCGGCCGTAATCTTGCCGAAGGCGTGCCGAAGATGATCAAGATCAACTCCAACGAAGTGCTGGAGGCATTGCACGAGCCGCTGTCGGGCATCATCTCCGCGGTCAAGCTGGCGCTGGAACAGACCCCGCCGGAACTGTGTGCCGACGTCGCCGAGCGCGGCATCGTGCTCACCGGTGGCGGCGCGCTGTTGCGCGATCTGGACCGCCTGATCTCCGAAGAAACCGGCCTGCACGTGCAGGTGGCCGACGACCCGCTCACCTGCGTGGCCCGCGGTGGCGGTCGCGCGCTGGAGCTGGTGGACATGCACGGCAACGAGTTCTTCGCGCCGGAGTGAAGCTTTCGGGATTCGGGAGTCGGCATTGGGGATTCGCAACGCGTGTCCCGGCCTTCGGCCTTGACCGATTGCGGTACAGCCCTGTTTGTCTAACGCTTAGTCGTATCGGGGGCAGCCGACCGCTCCTCGAATCCCCAATCCCGACTCTCAAATCCCGGCCTTAAAGTGCCCTCCTACGCCGGTCCTCCCGTCGCCTCCCGTCCTGGCGAAGTCACCTCCACGCTGCGCCTGCTGGTCTATCTGGTGCTGGCGATCGTGCTGATCGCGCTCGATAGCCGCGGTAGCTGGCTGAGTCAGCTGCGCATGCAGGCCAATCTGCTGATCCAGCCAATCTGGGCGGTGGCCGGGCTGCCGGGGCGGATCGGTTCGCAGGTGCGCGATAACGCCGCCACCCACGCGCAGCTGGTGGAAGAAACCCGCTCGCTGCGCAATCAGCTGCTGGTGGCCAATGCGCGCCTGACCCGGCTGCAGACCGCCGCGCTGGACAACGCGCAGCTGCGCGAACTGCTCAACGTGGCCGAGCGGCGCGGCCTGGACGTGCAGCTGGCGCCGATCCTGGATATCGACCTGGACCCGACCCGGCAGCGCCTGTTGCTGGATGCCGGCAGCCGCGATGGCGTGCTGATGGGCCAGGCGGTGATCGATGCCGGCGGCCTGATGGGCCAGGTGATCGAAGTGACGCCGCTGCATTCGACGGTGCTGTTGCTCACCGACCCCGACCACGCAGTCCCGGTCAGCGTCGCGCGCAACGGCGTGCGGCTGATCGTCTACGGCCGTGGCGACCGGCTCGAACTGCGCGACATCCCGCTGAGCGCCGGCGTGCAGGTGGGCGATGAGATCGTCACCTCCGGCCTGGGTGGCCGCTTCCCGGCGGGTTTCCCGGTTGGCAAGGTGTCCGAGCTGCATCCCGACGACACCCACGCCTTCCTGGTCGGCGAACTCACCCCCGCTGCCAAGCTCGATCGCGGCCGCGACGTGTTGTTGCTGCGTGCCGGCAAACCGCTGCGGGTGGGCTTGAATCCATCCACCAGCGCTAGCGATCCCGCCGGATCCGCACAACAGACCGGCGCGCCGGCACCTTCATCCGCTCCTGCAACTGCCATAGCGCCTGCACCGACAACCAGTGGCAATGTGACGTCTTCGCCGCGCACTCCGGCCGCTGGCCAGTCTGCCGCTGCTCAGTCCAACGCAACGGGCGCCAGTGCTGCTGCACGCCAACCAGGCACCACGCCGCCTGGGGCTTCCAGTGCCGCGCAACGGACCCAGACATCGCCCGTGCCGCCAGCATCCGCTCCAGGCACGCAACGCGCCCCAGCCAGCCAACGTGCAAGGCCGCAGCAACCCGCTCCGACTGATTCCAGACTCCCCGCGCCCGACTCCCGCCCTCAGCCACCCGCTTCTAGCGAATCCCCAATCCCCAATCCCCAATCCCGCCCGTCTCCACCGGAGACGGACCAATGACCCGCATGCGCAACACCTGGATCCTGCCGGCGAGCTTCGTCATCGCGCTGGTGCTTGGCCTGCTGCCGCTGCCGCTCGTGGTGCAGCCGCTGCGGCCGTACTGGCTGGCGCTGGTGCTGGCGTACTGGGTGATCGAGGAGCCGGACCGGGTCGGGCTGGGCATCGCCTTCGTGGCCGGCGTGCTGGCCGATCTGCTGTACGGCGGGCTGCTCGGCGAGCAGGCGCTGCGGCTGGTGATCATGACCTTCATCCTGCAGCGCTTCCGCGCGCGGATGCGCTTCTTCCCGGTCTCGCAGCAGGCGCTGGCGATCGGCGGGCTGCTGTTGAACGACCGCATCGTGTCCTCGGCGGTGCACCTGGCCGTCGGCGAGCCGACCCTGCCGTGGAGTTACTGGTGGGCGCCGCTGCTGGGCATGGCGCTGTGGCCGCCGCTGTTCGTGTTGCTGGATGCGGTGCGGCTGGGCAAGCGGAGCAAGAAGTAAGCCATGCACGGGCGTCGTCACCCCAAGAACCCGCATGCGGAGGCCGAGCAGTTCCGCCGGCGTGCGGTGCTGGGCTTTGTGATGGTGGTGGTATGCCTGGTCGGCCTGGGCGGCTGGTATTTCAAGCTGCAGGTGCTCGACCACGAGGTCTACGCCACCCGCTCGGAAGCCAACCGCATCAAGCCCAAACCGGTGGTGCCCGGGCGCGGCATGATCTACGACCGCACCGGCCGGCTGCTGGCCGAAAACGTGCCGGCCTTCCGTCTAGATGTGACCCCCGACAAGGTCACCGACATGGCCGCCATGCTCGCCGCGCTGGGCAAGGTGATCCCGATCGCGCCCGAGGATCTGGAACGCTTCAATCGTGAGCGCAAGGCGCGCCGCAGCTTCCTGCCGGTGACGCTCAAGCTGCGCATGAGCGATGAGGAAATGGCGCGCTTTGCAGTGGAGCGCTGGCGCTTCCCCGGCGTGGAGCTGGAGCCGTATCTGACACGGCGCTATCCGTTCGGCCCGTTGTTCGCGCACATCATCGGCTACGTCGGCCGCATCGACGAAAAAGACCTGGCGGTACTGGGCGAGGGCAATGCCGCGCTCACCCACATGGGCAAGTCCGGGCTGGAGCGCTATTACGAGCAGGATCTGCGCGGGCAGGTCGGTTACGAGCAGGTCGAAACCAATGTGCAGGGACGGGCGATCCGCACCGTCGGCCGGGTCGCGCCGCAGTCGGGCGCGGACCTGCGGCTGTCGGTGGATGCCGACCTGCAGCGCGCGATGGTGGCCGCGTTCGGCGAGCACGAAGGCGCGGCGATCGCCATGGACCCGCGCACCGGCGAGATCCTAGGCATGGTCAGCCTGCCCAGCTACGACCCCAACCTGTTCGTCAACGGCATCTCGCATACCGACTTCCGCATGCTCAACGACAACCCCTCGCGGCCGCAGTTCAACCGGCTGGTGCTAGGCGGCGTGGCGCCGGGCTCCACGCTCAAGCCGCTGATCGCGCTGGCCGGGCTGGATAGCGGCCTGCGTCGGCCGGAAGACCGGGTGTTGTCCACCGGCATGTTCTACCTGCCCGGCGTCAGCCGCGGCTGGGGCGACTCGCACCGCGGTGGCCATGGCTGGACCGATCTGCGCAAGTCGATCGCCCAGTCGGTCAATACCTATTACTACCGCCTGGCGGTGGACATGGGCATCGAGCGCTTCGACCACTACATGGGCGGGTACGGCTTCGGTGCGCCCACCGGGGTGGACTTGCTCGGCGAAATCGGCGGCATCCTGCCGTCGCCGGCCTACAAGTACAAAACCCGCAAGGAGCGCTGGTACCCCGGCGATACCGTCAATATCGCCATCGGTCAGGGCGACTGGAAAGTGACCCCGTTGCAGCTGGTGCGCGGCATCTCGGGGATCGCCAGCGGCCTGCTGCAGCGCCCGCATCTGGTGCTGGAAGAGCGCACCGGCTTCGATCATCCGTGGCAGCCGATGATCCAGCCGCCGGGCAAGCCGATCAGCCCGAATCCTGCGCATGTGCAGGTGGTGCGTGAGGGCATGATGGACACCATGCGCCCGGGCGGCACCGGTTATGCCATCACCCCCGGCGCGCCTTACCTGATGGCCGGCAAGACCGGCACCGCGCAGGTGGTCAGCCGCAGGGGCGTGGCGGCGGTGGACCCGCGCAGCCTGCCGATGCATTTGCGTCACCGCGGCCTGTTCGTCGGTTTCGCACCGGCCGACAACCCGGTGATCGCGGTGGCGGTGGCGGTGGAGGGCGGCGGCTTCGGTACCAGCTCGGCGGCGCCGATCGCACGCAAGATTTTCGACGCCTGGCTGCTGGGCAAGATGCCCGCCGGCCTGGAGCCGCTGGACAGCGAGCTCGGCATGACCGCCGTAGGCGTCAACCAGTTCGAGGCCGGCGCCACCGATGCGCGTGCGGCCGGCGATGCGGCCGCGGCCACGCTGGCCGAGTTGCCGGTGGTGATCGGCCAGACTGCCGTGGCATTGGACCCCAACACGCCGGCGCAGCCGGTGGTGCCGGATGTGCCCGATGCGGTGCAGGAGACCGACCATTGAGTGACATCCTGCGCTGGCTGGTGGACATGGTTGCGCGCTTCACGCGCAGCCTGGACTGGGTGCTGTGCCTGGCGCTGGGCGCGCTGATGGTGATCGGCCTGTCGGTGCTCAAGAGCGCCGGCGGCGCCGCCAACGGCGACCATCTGGTGATGGCGCAAGGAGTGCGCTTCGTCATCGGGCTGGCCGCGATGTGGGGCATTTCGCGGATGTCGGTGCTGCGCCTGCGCGCCTGGACGCCGTGGGTGTACGGCTTGTCGATGCTGCCGCTGCTGGCGGTATTCGCACTGGGCACCGGCAAGTACGGCCGCCAGTGGCTGGATCTGAAACTGTTCTACCTGCAGCCGGCCGAGTTGCTCAAGATCAGCCTGCCGATGATGGCGGCCTGGTATCTGCATCGCATGCCGCTGCCACCGCGCATCTCCACCGTGTTGGTCACCTGCATGATCATCGGCGTGCCCACTGCCCTGATCATGCTGCAGCCGGACTTCGGCACCGGCGTGCTGATCGCCGCCAGCGGCGTATTCGTGCTGCTGTTGGCTGGGCTGCCGTGGTGGTGGGTGGCGGTGGGCGTGGGCGGTGTTTCGGCGGCCGCGCCGGTGGCCTGGTTCTGGCTGCTGCGGCCATACCAGAAGGACCGCATCATGATGTTTCTCAACCCGGAAAACGATGCGCTCGGCGCGGGCTGGAACATCATCCAATCCAAGATCGCGATTGGCTCCGGCGGTTTCGACGGCAAGGGCTGGGGACTGGGTTCGCAATCGCATCTGAACTTCATTCCCGAGCAGACCACCGACTTTGCGTTTTCGGTGCTTAGCGAAGAATTCGGCTGGATCGGCGTGGCCACCGTGCTGACCTTGTATCTGATCGTGATCGGCCGCTGCCTGTGGATCGCCTCGCAAGCGCGCGACACCTATTCGCGGCTGATGGCCGGTGCCACCGGGTTGGCGTTCTTCGTCTACGTGCTGGTCAACGGCGGCATGATTTCCGGCCTGCTGCCGGTGGTCGGCGTGCCGATGCCGCTGATGAGTTACGGCGGCACCTCGGCCGTGTCATTGCTGGCCGGATTGGGCCTGGTGATGGCGGTCAAGGCGCATCGTCCTGTGCATGGGTATTGAGCCGGCGTGTCGTGCGGCTAACGGCAGCTGGCAAAACTACTGCGCTCACCACAGATGGGTGCGGCTGGCGTTCTGGTTCCCACCTGCACGCAACCAAGTGGGTGAGGGCATTGCGGCCTCGACCGACTAAAGCTTTTGACCTGAGCTTCTAGCTGCATCTAAAACCGCTACTGCTTAACCAGTGTGTCGAAGTGATTCGACAGTGCGGATGGATCAGTTGTAAAGCGGGTGATCTGCGGCTTTGCTGCAGGGCCCTTGCCCGCCCACCGCCGCGGGACACGCCGCAAGTACGTCCATGTAGGCTCTTCTGCGGCATCCATGCCGCATAAGGTCCCACGGCGGTGAGCGGGCAAGGACCAGTCGAGATGGTCGGTGCGTGGTTGCGAGCAGTTGCGCGGCTGTTCGATGAGGTGCGGTCTGATCAGCTCCTTTCGATCCGAGCAAGCCACTGCTGTCCCGACATCGTCGCACGCGTCAACGAAGGTGCATGTGGTCAACACGTTGCGGCCATCGCTACAGCGTTCGAGTGATTTTGTTGGTCGCATTAAGCACGGAGCGCTGCATGCGCCACACGCATGCGACACGCACATGTCATGCAGCTGACGCTTCGCAAATCGCGCAGCGTTCTGCGCGCTGCGTTGCAATGACGAAACACCGTCGCGGTGCCGCTTCGTTCGTGCGGTGCCGGGTTCGCTTGCATTGCGCATGTGCGGAGCTTGCTCCGTAGAGTCCGTCACACCGCTGAGTTTGCCGCGGCCGGGTCGCGTTGCTTCAGCAGGCACGCGCCATTCCTCTCTCAAGTGATCTTCTTCATGAAATTGCTAACCGCCGCCATCGGCGGTGTCTGTCTTACGCTCGCCGCACAAGCCGGCGCCATCAACCTTGCAACCGGCGATCCGCGCGCTGTCTCCGAGCCGGCGATTCCTGCCACCTGCCAGCCGGTGAGTGCCAGCCACACGCCGAGTGGGCGCCTGTTCGACGCTGCATCGGAAAGTGCGCCGCCGGATACCAAAACCATCCAGGCCGCATTGACCGCCTGTACCGGCAAAAACGGCAGCGTGCTGCTCAAGGCCGGCACCGGCACTGCGTTTCTCAGCGGGCCGCTGTCGATTCCCACCGGCGTCACCTTGGTCATCGATCAGGGCGTCACCCTGTACGGCTCGCGCAATCCGGCCGACTACGGTAGCGGCTGCGGCACTGCCGGTGCCAAGAGCGGTGGGTGTCTGCCGTTGATCAGCGTCAAGGGCCTCAAGTCGGGCGTGATGGGTGTGCGTACCGGCGGGCGCCAGGGCACCATCGACGGCCGCGGCGATCTGCCCATGCTCGGCAAGAACACCACCTGGTGGGAATTCGGCGAAAACGCCAAGAACGCAGGCCAGGTGCAGAACAGCCCGGACCTGATCAAGGTGCAGAACTCCAACACCTTCACCCTCTACAACGTTAATCTGATCAATGCGGCGTACTTCCATTTCTTCGCGCATATCGTCGATGGCCTGACCATCTGGGGCGTGCGGGTGAAGTCGCCGGCCACCAGCCCCAACACCGATGGTCTGGACCTGGACAGCGTGGTCAACGCCAGCCTGGTCGATAACGATGTGATGGGCGGCGACGACTGCGTGGCGATCAAGACCATTGCCTCCAAGTCCGGCAACATCAGCGTGCGCGACAACCGCTGTTACGGCACCCACGGCATCTCGATCGGCAGCGAAGTGATGTCCGGGGTCAACAATGTGCTGATCGAAAACAACGCCATCACCTCCACCGACGATGCCGGCAACCGCAGTACCAACAACAACGGGCTGCGCATCAAGACCAGCATCGTCAAGGGCGGCCCGGTCAGCCTGATCACCTATCGCAACATCTGCCTGTTCGGGGCGACCAGCCCGCTGGTGATCAACCCGTTCTATTCGACCGGTGGTAGCGGGACCAAGCCCAGTTTCAAGGAGATCGTGGTCAACGGCTTGCGTACCACTGGCGATGTCGGCCTCAAGGGCAAGGGCTGGATCCTGAAGGGCTTCGATGCGCAGACGCCGCTGGATCTGGTGCTGGCCAATCTTGCGACAGGCAACACTGCCGTCACTGCCAGCAATGCGCAGATCGGGCTGGTCAACAGCGACCTGACCGCCGAAAAGCTGGGCGCAGGCGTCACTACCGCCCCCGTGCAACTGAGTGGCGCAATCCAGACCTGCTCGACGGCACCGCGTTTCCCGGCACTGTGATCGATTGATCGGGCGTGGCCGGCGTTTCGGCTGCGCCTGATTTTTTTCGAATGCCGTTTGCGAAAAACGATGCAGCGCCGAGAGGTGCTTCATCGTGGGGACTGAGGGAATCCCCGATTCCATCGCAGCGGACACATCCGGGCCTGCATGGAGGTTTTTTTTCGTGCTGCGCCCCCGTGAGGTGTCTTGCAAGCTTGTGCCAATGCTGCGGCATGCCTTGACTTCGGCTAAAGCTCTTTCGTTTCATGGTCTTATTGCCAGAAGTTCATCTGGTCTCTGTTACTCTCGGCCGATGATTCGACGCACCCTGACCTGCCTGCTCACCCTCGGCCTTGTCGCCTGCGCGACCCAGCCCAGCCCTCCGACCCCGCCGCCGGCCGCCAGCGCGCCCCCGGCCAAGCCGCCGAGCGCCCCGGTCGCGCCCGCCAGTGCCGCCGCCGAAGCGCCCGCGCTGCCGCCGGTGGACCTGACCCCGGTGCCGTTCGAGATCGCACGTGCCAATTTCGTGCGCGACACCGCCGCCAAGTACGGCATCGACGCCGCCCAGATCGAAGCGGTGCTGGCGCAGGCGCAATTCAAGGACGCGATCGTTACTGCGATGTCGCGCCCGGCCGAGCGGGTCAAGCCGTGGAACGAATACCGGCCGATGTTCATCACCCAGGCGCGCATCGATGGCGGCCGCAAGTTCCTGGCCGAGCATCGCGCCGAACTGAGCAAGGTCGAAGCGGCCACCGGCGTGCCGGCACAGGTGATCGTGGCCATCATCGGGGTGGAAACCAGCTATGGCAGCAACGCCGGCAAGTACCGCGTGCTGGATGCGCTATACACGCTGGCATTCCGCTATCCGCGCAGCGGCGACCCGGCCAAGCTCGAACGCGAAGTGCGTCGCGAGCTGTTCTTCCGCGATGAACTCGGCCAGCTGTTCGCGCTCGGCAAGGAAGAGCAACTCGATGTCACCACGCTGATCGGCAGTTATGCCGGCGCGATGGGCATGGGCCAGTTCATGCCGTCCAGCTACCGCCAGTTCGCGGTGGATGGCGATGCCGACGGCAAGCGCAATCTGTTCACCGACCACAACGACGTGTTCGCCTCGGTCGCCAATTACTTCGTCAAGAAGGGCGGCTGGGTGCGCGGCGGTCAGGTCGCGGTACCGGCCACGCTGACGGCCGGGCGCGAGGAGTTCAATCCTACCGATTGGTCGCCGGTGTACACGCTGTCCGATCTGTCCGCGCGTGGCTACCACCCGAATGCGCCCGTAGTGGCGGGCAGCACGGCGACCCCGATCACCCTGGACGATGCCAACGGCAAGCAGTACTGGCTGGGCTTCCAGAATTTCTACGCGATCACCCGATACAACATTTCCAAGATGTACGCGATGGCCGTGTTCCAGCTGTCCGAGGCCATCGCCGGCAAGGAGTTACCCCCGGCATGAACAGCATGACAGGCCCCAAGTGGCTGATCCCGATGGCGCTGATGCTCGGCCTGGCGGCCTGTAGCAGTGCACCGAAGAAGAGTTCGGGCAGCGCAGGCAGCGGCGCGATCAAGGGCGTCAAGGTCGAAGGCAAGGGGCCGGCGTATGTCGCCACCGGATGCCCGTCGAGCTCGCCGTATGCGGCAGCGAAGGAAGATCCGTCCACGCGTGGCGATTACACCGCCGGCGGCCTGTACAAACCCGGCGTCAAGGACACCACCCCGGACCACGTGCCCAACGTGGCCTGCATTCCCGAGCCGCTGGTCAGCAACGAGCCGCGCTCGGCGGTGGGCAATCGCTCGCCGTACGAAGTGCTCGGCAAGCGCTACGTGGTGATGGACAACCCCGGCGACTATGTCGAACGCGGCACCGCCTCGTATTACGGCAGCAAATTCCACGGCCGGCTGACCTCCAACAAGGAGGTCTACGACATGTACGCCTTCACCGCCGCGCACAAGACCTTGCCGCTGCCCAGCTTCGCGCTGGTGACCAATACCGACACCGGCGACTCGGTGGTGGTGCGCGTCAACGACCGCGGTCCGTTCCACGATGGCCGCGTGATCGATCTGAGCTACGCCGCTGCGGTGAAGCTGGGCATCACCGGCAAGGGCACCGGCAATGTCGAAGTGCGCGGCCTGACCGAAGCCGACAACGGCAATCTGCTGGCCAAGCGCCGCAATGGCGTAGCACCTTTCGCTACCGGCGTTGCCGCAGCGCGGCCGGCCTCGGGCGGCAGCCAGATCGATGGTCTGGTGCAGCGTCTGCCCAACGGCACGGTTGCTCCGCGCGCGGTGGCTGCAAGTTCGGCTGCCGTGCCGGTGGCCACATCGATCGCCGCCGCGCCGGTTACTGCGGCAGGTGAGCGTTGGCGCTATCACGTGGCCGATTCGCGCCAGCCCGGCAATCCGGACAATTTCGATGCGTGGATGAAGTCGCAGGGCGTGCGTGTTGCGACCGGCAAGCCGGCAGCGGTTGCGCCGCGGCCGGCATCGGCCACGGTATCGACGCCTGCGCCTGCCGCACCGGTTGCGGTCGCGGTGGTCAAGCCTGCAGGCAGCGCGCCGCTACGTGTGACCAGGCCCGAACCGGTGCCTGCCAAGGCACCCAGCGTTGCCGAAACCGCACTCGGCGACATCCTGTTGCAGGTCGCCAGTTTCGCCAGTCGCGAAAACGCCAATCGCGCGCTGTCGCAGCTGGCCTCGGCCGGCATCGCCGGTGCCAGCGTCAGCGACATCGTCAGTGGCGGGCGCACCCTGTGGCGCCTGCGCGTCAACGCACGCGACCACGCCAATGCCTCGGAAATCGCCCAGCGCATTGCCGGGCTGGGTTTCGGGCGCCCGCAAATCGTCGCCAATTAAGCGTTGCGTCTTAAGTGCAGCGATCAAGGCAGCCGCACAGTCGTCGACTGGCGCGGCCGGCAGGGCTGGCGCACGGAATCGGCTGGCCCACTCGCTCACTCTGGATGCAGCGTCGTCTGCCTCGCTCGATCCCGACGCGCGCTGCTGTAGGCATTCTCGGCCCCCACGGTTACGACAACGCTGAACTCTGCAAGCGTGCACGCCCTGCGGCGCGTCGCCTTGATCGCCATCGCACCTTACAATTTCGCATTACCCAGCCTTCGGGCCCGTCAGGAGTCGTTCTTCAATGAAATTCCGCTTCGCCGCCGCTGTCGTGGCCACGTTCGCCTTCGGCCTGGTCTGCGCGCAGACCCCTGCGCCGCAGCCGACGCCTGCCGTTGCCGCTGCGCCGGCCGCCGTCCCGGTTCCGCCCGCACCCGCGCCGGCGGTGTCCAAGTCCTGGATCCTGATGGATTACGCCACCGGGCAGGTGCTGGCCGGTGAAAACATCCACCAGCAGCTGGCGCCGGCCAGCATCACCAAGGTGATGACCTCCTACGTGGTCGCTGCCGAGATCAAGAACGGCAAGGTCAAGCGCGACGACCAGGTCATGATGAGCGAGCGCGCCTGGCGCGAGGGCGGCGCCGGCACCGACGGCAGCTACAGCGGCTTCCCGGTCAACCAGGCCGCGCGTCTGGAAGATATGGAAAAGGGCATGGCGATCCAGTCCGGCAACGACGCCGCGATCGCCCTGGCCGAGCATGTCGCCGGCAGCGAAGAAGCCTTTGCCTCGCTGATGAACAGCTACGCCGCCAAGATCGGCATGAAGGATTCGTACTTCGTCAACGCGCACGGTCTGAGCGCTGAAGGCCATCATTCCACCGCCTACGATCTGGCCATGCTGGGCCGCGCGATGGTGCGCGATTATCCGGAGACCTACGCCTACAACAAGATCAAGGAATTCCAGGTCGGCACGATCAAGCAGAACAACCGCAATCTGCTGTTGTGGCGCGACCCGGCGGTGGACGGCATCAAGACCGGCCACACCTCTGAAGCCGGCTATTGCCTGCTGAGCTCGGCCAAGCGCGGCGATCAGCGCCTGGTGGCGGTGGTGATGGGCGATTCGTCCGAGCGCCAGCGTGCCGACGACAGCCTGGCACTGCTCAACTGGGGCTTCCGCTTCTTCGAGACCCACAGCCTGTACGCACCCGGCAAGGTCGTGACCAAGCAGGAGGTGTGGAAGGGTGAGCAGGACGAATTGCAGCTGGGCGTGGCTCAACCGCTGCTGGTCAGCCTGCAACGCGGTCGCTACAACGACCTTAAGCCCAGCATGGAAGTGGCCAAGAATCTGCAGGCCCCGATCAAGAAGGGGCAGCAGATCGGCACCGTCAAGGTCAGCCTGGACGGCAAGATCATCGCCCAGGCCCCGCTGGTGGCGATCAACGCCGTCGATGAAGGCGGGTTCTTCAAGCGCCTCTGGGATGCGTTCTGGATGTGGTGGGAATCTGAGTAAAAAAATGCCGGCGAAAGCCGGCTTTTTTTTTGGAATCGAGAATGGGGAATCGGGAATCGGTAGATGCAGGAGCACAGCGTTTGCTCTTGCGATTCCCGATTCCCCAATCTCGATTCCCAGCCCTCAAAGCATCCGGCTGATCGTGAAACTGCCATACACCGGCGTTTCGCGCTGGGTATCGAATTCGCGGGTGCGGTGATAGCGGGCGATGGCGAATTTCCAGCGGCCGTACATCACCGCCAGGCCGTAACCCACGTCGCCGACGAACGCGCGCTTGTCCACGCTGTGGCTGCTGCGGAAGGTGTTGCCGTCCAGGGTGATGTCGCGCAGCACCCAGCGCGCATCGGTGGTCACGAACAGATGGCCGGACCAGCCGCTGGCACGTCCCAGGCGGCTGGGCGCGGTGTTTTCGCCGGCCGGCCGGGTCGGGGTGCTGCCGAAATCGTCCGGCAGCTTCCAGCCAAAGCGCGCTTCGCCGCCGGCATTCAAATGCGTGGCCATGTTGCCGACCGCGCCGCCCCAGTGCGAAATGAAATCCCAACCGAAGCCGTCTGCATTGGCCGCCGCATCGCCCGGCCAGCGGTGCATGCGCTCGTGCACCAGATTGATCAGCGGCTCGTTGTGCAGCTGGTTGTCCCAGCCCTGGAATTTCTCATCGCCCAGCGCATCGTGGATCGCATCCTGCGCTTCCTGTGCAAACGCCCACGGGCCGACCACGCCGATCTGCAACTGGGTCGTGCGCAGGTGCGCATCGTTGCGCGCGTTGTAGCCGAAGCTCGCCAGCAGGATGCCCGCATACGGGCGATCGTCGGGAATCACATCGCGCCGGGTGGAATCGGTCGGGGTGAAGATCCCCTGGCCAATCGAGAACACCATGTTCTGCTGGTCGAACTCGCCCGGATGCAAACGTTCCAGATAACCGTTGACCCAGCGCGCGGTACGCGGCAGGCAGGGGTCGTCGGTGTAGTCGACCAGGTTGGGCGACACCAGCGTCAGCACCGCGCCATTGGAATAGCCCTGGTCCTGATCCTCCCCGCCGAACAAATCGTTGTCGACCCGGAAATTCACCGCCGGCGGGGTCCGTCCCAGCCTGCTGGAGTCGCATTGATCAGCCGCCAGGGCCGGCATCGACAGCCCGGTAAGAGAAAGCAGCAGGGAAGCAGACAACGCGCGCGGTCGAAGCATGGAGGGCCTGGAAAGGTAGGAAAGGACGGTGTTCGGCAAAGGTGCCTGCGGCCGCTGCTGCGCCGCGTGAATGTGCCGGGAGCTGGAGCATTCTCTGCTTGTGCTGTCCTGTAGAGAACTATCACCAGCAAGTAGATGTGTTTGGTCCGGGACTGTAATGGCAGTGTTTTGCTAAAACGTTGGGGCCCCTCACCCGGCTGTTGGCAGCAACAAGCTCATCAGCTCGACAGCTGAAGGCTTGGGTTTGCCCGCCAGCGGCCCGATAATGGGCGGATGGAAATCAGCTCCGACAACCCCGATCACGGCTTCCAGTTTCCCGGCACCTTCGAGCTCACCGCCATGGGTGCGGCCGAACGCGGGCTGGAAACCGAACTTCCGCGTCTGCTCGCCGCGACTGGCGTCGAGTTGTTGGAAGAAAGCATCAGCTGGAAGCATTCGTCCACCGGCAAATACGTGTCCATCCGGATCGGCTTTCGCGCAGAGGACCGGGCGCAGTTCGATGCCGCCCATCAGGCGCTGCGCGAACACCCGGAAGTGAAGTGGACGCTGTAGCGGCCGAGCCTGTGCTGGCAGCGGTTCCGGTCCTGCCGACGCAACTGCGCGATCTCGGCCGCCAGGACTACGCGCCGGTATGGCGTGCGATGCAGCGTTTCACCGATGCGCGCAATGAGCACACTGCCGACGAGGTGTGGGTGGTCGAGCATGCGCCGGTGTTTACGCTGGGCCAGGCCGGCAAACCCGAGCACGTGTTGGCAGCCGGCGACATCCCGGTGCTGCAGGTCGATCGCGGTGGCCAGGTCACCTATCACGGCCCCGGCCAGTTGGTGGTCTATCCGCTGCTGGACCTGCGCCGGCTCAAGATCGGCGTGCGCGATTACGTGTGCAAGATCGAGCGGGCGCTGATCGACACCCTGGACGAATGGAACATCGTCGCCGAGCGCCGCGAGGGCGCGCCCGGCGTGTACGTGGGCGGGGCCAAGATCGCCGCGCTCGGGATCCGGGTGCGGCGCGGCTGCACCTTCCACGGTTTGTCGTTCAACGTGGCGATGGATCTGGAGCCGTTTCACCGCATCAACCCGTGTGGCTACCAGGGCCTGCAAGTGACCTCGGTGCTAGACTTGGGCGGCCCTTCCGGGATGGACGCCGTCAAGGCGGTGCTGCTCGATCAGCTGGCGCGCCAGTTCGGTCTCGTGTTGCAGCCTGTTTCCGCATTGCCCGACCTTTCGCTTCCGGCCTGAGCGCCCGTTATTGCCATGACCCAGCCTATCGCCCGTTCCATCCCCTTGCAGGTCGTCTCCGGCGACACCGCCGCGCCTGCGCCGCTGCAGACCGGCGTCAAGCAGATCGGTGGCGACAAGATCAATCGCTCGCCGGTGCAGTTCGTCGATGCGCCGGTGCTGCGCAAGCCGTCTTGGATTCGCGTGCGGATTCCGTCCGGCAACGCGGTGCAGAACCTCAAGGCCAAGCTGCGCGAAAACCGCCTGGTCACGGTCTGCGAAGAAGCCAGCTGCCCGAACATCCACGAGTGCTTCAGCCATGGCACCGCGACCTTCATGATTCTGGGTGAGGTGTGCACGCGGCGCTGCTCGTTCTGCGATGTGGCGCACGGCCGGCCCAAGCCGCCGGACGCCAGCGAGCCGGCCAGCCTGGCGACCACCGTGGCCGACATGGGCCTGAAGTATGTGGTGGTGACAAGCGTGGATCGCGATGACCTGCGCGACGGCGGTGCCCAGCATTTCGTCGACTGCATTTCGGCCATCCGGGTCAGCTCACCCAAGACCCGCATCGAGATCCTGACCCCGGATTTCCGTGGCAAGGGCCGCATGGACCGCGCGCTGGAGATCCTGGCGTTGAGCCCGCCGGACGTGTTCAACCACAACATCGAAACCGTGCCGGACCTGTATCCGAACGTGCGTCCGGGTGCTGACTACCAGTGGTCGCTGACCTTGCTGCAGCGCTTCAAAGCGCAGCACCCGTCCATCGCCACCAAGTCCGGCATCATGCTTGGCCTGGGCGAGACGATGGAGCAGGTGCAGGCCACCTTGCGCGACCTGCGTGCGCACGATGTGGACATGATCACCATCGGCCAGTATCTGCAGCCGACGCCGCACCATCACCCGGTGATGCGTTACTGGACGCCGGAGGAGTACAAGGCGCTGGAGGACTACGGCAATGCGCTGGGCTTCAGCCATGTCGCCTCCGGGCCGATGGTGCGTTCATCGTATCACGCCGACCGGCAGGCAGCCGGGGCTGGCGTTGCGGCCTGAGGTCAGCACTGGCAGTCGAGCAAGCCACACGGCCCTGCGCTCAGCGCGGGGCCGTGTCGTATCCGGGCCATGCGTCTGCGCGCGCAGGGTACGGTCGCGTTCACAATCCGCTACAGGCCCGGCGCTAGGCTGATTCAGCAGCGGATGACAAGGCCAGCAACTTTCGGCACTGTCATGCTGTCTGATCCGTTCACCGCCTTCCTTTCATCGGCCCCGTGCCGAGAGCCATTCGATGACCTACAACGTTTCTACGTCCATGAAGGCCGGCCTGCTGGCGCTGGTGTTGACCACTCCGATGGCCTTGCTCGCACGCGCCGATACGGCGTTGCCGGCGGCAGCCACGCCCGACCAGGCCACCGCGACCAAGCTGGTCTACGGTCTGCTCTCCGACAGCCGCTATGCCTACCGTCCGCGCACGCTGGACGAGGCGATGTCCAAGGACGTCTTCAAGCGCTATCTGGAAACGCTGGACGGCAGCAAACAGTTCTTCACCCAGGCCGACATCGATAGCTTTGCGCCGTTGCAGACGGGCGTTGGCGATGCGCTGCGTGGCGGCAATCTGGAACCGGCGTTCCAGGTGTTTTCGGTCTACAAGAAGCGCGTCGATCAGCGCGTCAAGTACGCGCGCGATTTGCTCAAGCAGGACTTCGATTTCTCCGGCACCGACAAGTTCGAGTACGACCGCAAGGACGTGCCGTGGGCGGCAGACGACAAGCAGCTGGACGTGCTGTGGCGGCAGTCGGTGATGAACGATTGGCTGCGCCTCAAGCTGGCCGGCAAGAAGCCTGACGACATTCGTAAGACGCTCGATAAGCGTTACGTCTCGCTGGCCGACTCGGTCAAGCAGCTGAAGGGCGAGGACGTGTTCCAGTTCTTCGTCAACGCCTATACCAATGCGGTCGATCCGCACACCGATTACTTCACCCCGCGCACCGCTGAGACCTTCAATCAGCAGATGTCGTTGTCGCTGGAAGGCATCGGCGCGCAGCTGCAGAAGCAGGACGACATGGTGGTGATCCGCGAGGTGATCCCGGGTGGTCCGGCGGCAGTGGATGGCACGCTCAAGCCGGGCGATCGTATCGTTGGCGTGGGCCAGGCCAAGAATGGCGCGATCGAAGATGTGATCGGCTGGCGCATCGACGATGTGGTCGCCAAGATCCGCGGCAGCAAGGACACCCAGGTGCGCCTGGAGTACATCCCGGCCGAGTCGGGTATCGACGGCAAGCACCGCACCGTGACGCTGACCCGGCAGAAGGTGCGTCTGGCCGAGCAGGCCGCCAAGGGCGAGACCATCACGTTGCCGGCCAAGGGCAGCGAGCCGGAACGGCGTATCGGCATCATCAAGTTGCCGGGCTTCTATCAGGATTTCGAAGGCCGTCGTCGTAATGCGGCCGACTATGCCTCGGCAACGCGCGACGTGGCCAAGCTGCTGGCCGGCTTCAAGACCGACAAGGTCGACGGCGTGGTGCTGGACCTGCGCAATAACGGCGGCGGTTCGCTGGACGAAGCCATCGAGCTCACCGGCCTATTCATCCAGCAAGGCCCGGTGGTGCAGGTGCGCGAATCCGGCGGCCGCGTCACCGTCAACGGCGACAGCGATCCCAAGGTGGCATGGGACGGCCCGCTGGGCGTGTTGATCAATCGCGGTTCGGCATCGGCATCGGAGATCTTTGCCGGCGCCATCCAGGACTACGGCCGCGGGTTGGTGATCGGCGAGACCAGCTTCGGCAAGGGCACGGTGCAGAACATCGTTGATCTTGATCGTTGGCCGGCTGCCGAAGGTCAGCGCTATGGTCAGGTCAAGCTGACGATTGCGCAGTTCTTCCGCGTCAGTGGTTCCAGCACCCAGCACAAGGGCGTGGTGCCGGACATCGCATTCCCGGCCAGTGTGGATGCTACCGAGTTCGGTGAGAGCACCTACGACAACGCGCTGCCGTGGACACGCATCGCCGCCGCGCCGCATACCCAGTACGGCAACTTCGCGCCGCTGTTGCCCAAGTTGCAGGGCCTGCATACCGCGCGTATCGCCACCGACAAGGAATTCCAGTGGTGGGAAGAAGACGTCAAGCAGTTCCGCGATGAGAAGGCCAAGAAGTTCATCTCGTTGAACGAAGCCGAGCGCGTTGCCGAGCGTCAGAAGCAGGATCAGCAGCGCAAGGATCGTCAGCAGGTGCGCAAGCAGCTGGGCCTGCCGCTGGACCCGCTTGCCGAAGACAGCGACGACGGCCTGACCGGCAACGAGCGCGACATCGTCAAGGACACCGCACGCGAAAAGGCCGCAGAAAAGCGTCCGGATCCGTTGTTGCATGAATCGGCCGCGATCATTGCCGACGCGCTGGGTCTGCTGTCGCAGGACCAGCCGTTATCGGCGCAGGTGTTGCCGCAGTCGACTGCGCCGGGACGTTGGGCTGATTGATCTTGGTGGATTGTTTGTAGTGCAAGAAAAGCCACCGCATGCGGTGGCTTTTTTTTGATGCCGACTAAGAGCAGCTTTAAGAGCGGATGACCTGTGGTTTTGCTGCAGGGCCCTTGCCCGCCCACCGTCGCGGGACACGCCGCAAGTACGTCCATGTAGGCTCTTACGCGGCATCCATGCCGCGTAAGGTCCCGCGACGGTGGGTGGGCAGGGACCAGTCGAGATGCTCGGTGTGCAGAGTTGCAAGCAAGGCATGACGCGTTGTCTGGATAACTGCGCATCCGATCAGCTTCGCAACGCAAGGAAATCACCAGCCGGCTTTCAACATAGCAGCCGAATAACTCTCTGGTGCGGTGTCGCTGCTTGCGGGACCGTGTGGCGGCATGGATGCCGCCACCGAGCCCCCAGGGAGGGGTTCACGGCGTGTCCCGCGAGCGGTGAGGGCACCGAGCCCTCGACGACCTGAGCTTTGATTGTTGATCTGTTGCTTGGCTGCAGGGCCTTGCCCACCTAGCATCGCGGGACACGGGCTGTCGCGATGTTACTGAGGCCAGGCAAGTTCGGCCAGCACCGGATAGTGGTCTGACGGCAGCACGCCGCCGGGGCGCTGATCCAATGTGGAAAAACGCGTCGGTGTGAGGCCGCGGAACAGGATCCAGTCGATGCGTCGGGTCGGGTGGGTGGTGAAATCCTGGAAGGTTTTCTCCGGGCCTTGCCGCTTGGTCGCATGTGCGCGTGCATCGCCAAGTACAGCGGTGAGCGCGCGGTAGGTGCCGTTGTCGGGATCGCTGTTGAAGTCGCCGGTCACCACCACCGGAATGCCGGCAGGCAACGCTGCGATGCGTGACAGGATCACGCGTGCGCTGTGCTCGCGCGCTGCTTCGTCCTGGTCGCGGTGAGCGAAGTGGGTGTTGAACAGATAGAAGCGGCGCTTGTCGCTGCGGCGCTCGAACAGCGCCCAGGTGGCCATGCGCGGCAGGTCGGTGTTCCAGCTGCTGCTGCCGGGAATTTCAGGCGTTTCGGACAGCCAGAAGTCGCCTGATTCCACCACGCTCAGGACACGGCTGTCGTAGAACACCCCCATATGTTCGTCGCTGCCATCGGCGCGGCGGCCTTTACCGAACCAGCGGTAATCGGGTAATTGTGCTGCCAGATACTGCGCCTGTTCTTTGACCAACTCTTGCGTGCCGAAGACATCGGGGTGCTGTTCGATCAGCGCGACCATCGCCGTGCGTCGTACCTCCCAACGTTTGTCGCCGTCGGTATCCACCGGCACACGCACGTTGAACGACATCACGCGCAGTGGTGCAGGCGCAGGCGCGGCCAATGCAGATACTGCGATGCACAGCACTGCGAGTGCAGCGAGCAAGCAACGTGGCACAACGCGAAGGGATTGGCGTGTGGATTGGCGTGGCATACAGGCGAATTCCTGATAAGGACAGACTGCCAAGTCTAGTCAGCTGGCATGACCGATAGATCACTATGCATCGCTGCATCGCAGGCTTGACGCCGCCGCACATCGGCGTAGCATTTGCAGCAAGCCAACGGATAGACCGCTGGCTGACCACTCAACCGTGAGGGATTCTCATGGCACCGCAGTACGACTATCTCGTGTTTATCGGGCGTTTCGAGCCCTTTCATAACGGCCACGCCGCCGTCGCCCGCCACGCGCTGGGCAAGGCGAACAAGCTCATTGTGTTGATCGGCTCTGCCGACACGCCCCGTACCATTCGCAATCCGTGGACCGTTGCCGAACGCGCGGTGATGATCGAGTCCGCGTTGCCGGGCGAGAGCGCCCGGTTGATAGTGCGGCCATTGCGCGACCATCTCTATAACGAAAGCCTGTGGATCGCCGACGTGCAGCGTCATGTGGCGGAAGCCGTGCAGGCCGATGGCGGCACGCTCGATGCACGCATCGGTATGATCGGCATGGACAAGGATGCCAGCAGTTATTACCTGCGTGAGTTTCCGCAGTGGCCGCTGGAAGATGTGCAACACACCGCCACGCTGTCGGCCACCGAGTTGCGTCGTTATCTGTTCGAAGCCGGCGAGATCGGTTTCCACGGTGGCTTGCTGATGTTGCGCGGCAATGTGCCGGCGCCGGTGTACGACATGCTGGAAGCGTTTCGACGTAACTCCCCGAGCTATGCGCAGTTGGTGGCCGAGTACCGTTTTATCGAGCAATACCGCGCCGCGTGGAAGGACGCGCCGTATGCGCCGACCTTCGTCACCACCGATGCGGTGGTCGTGCATTCGGGCCATGTGTTGCTGGTGCGTCGTCGCGCCGAGCCGGGTAAGGGGTTGTGGGCGTTGCCGGGTGGTTTCATCGGCCAGGACGAAGGTCTGCTGGACGGCTGCATGCGCGAGCTGCGCGAGGAAACCCGGCTCAAGGTGCCGGTGCCTGTGCTCAAGGGGTCATTGCGCGGGCGCCAGGTGTTCGATCATCCCGAGCGCAGCCTGCGTGGACGCACCATCACCCATGCGTTCCATTTCGAATTTCCGGCCGGCGAGTTGCCTGCGGTACGCGGCGGCGACGACGCCGACAAGGCGCGCTGGATTCCGATCGCCGAAGTGATGGCGATGGGGCCGCGCTTGTACGAAGACCATCTGCATATTCTTGAATTTTTCCTGGGCCGTGGCTGAGAGCGACACCACCTGCTGCGTGCTGCTGCTGACGATCAAGCAGCCGCTCGCACCGTGTGTCGGCTTGAACCATGACCTCCCGCCGGCGGATAGACCGCTGGTTCACTCGACGCGAAGGAGCTTCCGTCATGCACTACCTCGATAACCTGCTGCTCAATACCGACAGCTACAAGGCCAGCCACTGGCTGCAATACCCGCCCGGCACCGATGCGGCGTTTTTCTATGTGGAATCGCGCGGTGGCGTGTACGACCAGACCGTGTTCTTCGGCCTGCAGTCGATCCTGAAAGAAGCCATCAACCGGCCGGTGACGCACGCCGATATCGAGGATGCGAAGGAACTATTGACCGCGCATGGCGAGCCGTTCAACGAAGCCGGCTGGCGCGATATCGTCGACCGTCTTGGCGGCCAGTTGCCGATCCGCATCCGCGCCGTGCCCGAAGGCGTAGTGGTGCCCACGCACAACGTGTTGATGACCATCGAATCCACCGACGCCAAGGCGTTCTGGGTGCCGTCGTATCTGGAAACCTTGTTGCTGCGCGTGTGGTACCCGGTGACGGTGGCCACGGTGAGCTGGCAGGTGAAGCAGATCGTGCGCGATTACCTGGAGCGCACCAGCGACGACCCGGAAGGACAGCTGCCCTTCAAGCTGCATGACTTTGGCGCGCGTGGCGTGTCCAGTCTTGGCTCGGCCGCCCTCGGTGGCGCGGCGCATCTGGTGAATTTCCTCGGCACCGATACCTTGTCGGCGTTGTTGCTGGCACGCGCGCATTACCACACGCCGGTGGCGGGGTTTTCGATTCCCGCCGCCGAGCACAGCACCATCACCAGCTGGGGCCGCGAGCGCGAGGTGGATGCGTATCGCAATATGCTGACCCAGTTCGCGCGCCCCGGCTCGCTGGTCGCAGTGGTGTCGGACAGCTACGACATCTACCAAGCGATTCGCGAGCATTGGGGGACCACGCTGCGCGATGAGGTGATTGCCTCGGGCGCGACGGTGGTGATCCGCCCCGATTCCGGCGACCCGGTGGACGTGGTCGAACAGTGCCTGCTGCTGCTGGACGAAGCCTTCGGCCATCAGCGCAACGGCAAGGGCTACAAGGTGCTCAACCATGTGCGGGTGATCCAGGGCGATGGCATCAATCCGCAATCGCTGCACGCCATTCTCGAACGCATCACTGCCGCCGGGTATGCCGCCGACAACGTCGCCTTCGGCATGGGCGGTGCGTTGCTGCAGAAGGTGGACCGCGACACGCAGAAGTTCGCGTTGAAGTGCTCGGCGGTGCGTGTGGACGGGCAATGGATCGATGTCTACAAGGACCCGATCACCGACAAGGGCAAGCAGAGCAAGCGTGGTCGATTGACGCTATTGCGCGATCGCGACGATGGCAGTTATCGCAGCGCCTTGCTAGACGAAGTGGCCGCCAGCGCGGACAGCGAAGATGCGTTGGTGACGGTGTGGGAAAACGGTGTGATGCAGCAGGAGTGGACCTTGGAGCAGGTGCGCGCGCGTGCCGACGCCGCGCGTCGCTGACGTTCGGCGCGCAGGCAGCGTCATGGACGCTTCCATCGACGAGGCTTCGTTGCTGTCTGCATCGCCACTGTTGGCCGGGCTGCGTGCTGCGGCGCCCAGCCTGCGGCGGCGCGTGCCGCAGCAGAGCGAGACAAGCCGATGGCATGCGCTGCGCATCGGCGAGCGCGCGTATCGGGTGGCGTTGCCGATCACCTTTACGCCGTATGCGTCGGTGCGGCCGTGTTCGGCGCGCTGCGGTTTCTGTTCGGAAAACCTGCGCCAGCACGGCGGCGGCCTGGCCGCAGCTATGTTGCGTCCGGGGCGGGACTATTTCGCACAGTTGAGCGCTGCGTTGCAGCTGCTGCACAAGGTGCCGTTGTCGTATTCCTTGTCCGGGTTGGAGATGACCGACGATCCGGCTTGGTTGCAGGCCTTGCTGCACACCTTGTCAACAACGCCCAACGGCCCGCGTGTGGAGCAGCGCGTGCTGTACAGCAATGGTGCCGGGTTTGCGCGTGCGCAGGGTGCGCAGTTGATCGATGCCTTGGTGGACTTCGGCCTGTCGTGGATCGAGCTGTCGCGTCACCACCCGCTGCAGGCGGGCAACGACGCGATCATGCGCTTTCGCCCCGACGAGCCGATTGCCGATACGGCCACTTTCGCGCATACGGCACGAGGCATTGCGGCGCGCGTGCCGGTGCGACTGGTCTGCATCGTGCAACGCGGTGGTGTGGACAGTGCCGATGCCGTGGCGCAGTACATCGCGTGGGCGCGCAGCTGTGGCGCCAGCCAGGTGATCTTTCGCGAGTTGTCGCGTCTGGACGATGCGTATCGCAGCAATGGCACCTGGCATTATATCGCGCAGCATCGCATCGGCATGGAAACCTTGTTGGCGCAGTGCATGCAGCAGCCGTGGTGGTCGCGTTGGCAAGCGGACGGCATGACCGAGGGCTATTACTTCTGGAATCTGCGCATGCGCAGTGAGGACGGCCTGGAAGTGGTGTTCGAAAGCGCCGACTACGCGGCCATGCACGCGCGGCATGCGAGCGGCGACCTCTACAAGCTGGTGTTCTTCGCCAACGGCCGTTTGTGCGCAGGTTGGGATCCGGATGCCGATGTGCTGTGGGACCCAGCCGATGGATGAACTCGATCAGCACAGCTGGTGGACGCCGACGCCGGACGACCCCGCGTGGGCACTGCCCGATGACCTGTGCGCAGTCGATCCGTTTGGCGGGCGCGACTGTGGCTGGGTCAACCAGATGCGCCCGTTCGTACGGCATTTCAGTGCGCCGGGGGAGCAGGTGTTCGATCCGTTCTGCGGTTTCGGCAGCACGCTGCTGGCTGCGGCGCTGGAAGGGCGCAACGCGCATGGCATGGAGATCGACCCTGCACGTGCGCAACTGGCGCGCACGCGCCTGCAACGGCATGCCGTACAGGCGCCGGTCGTGGTCGGCTCGCTGGTCGACACCGCGCCTGCTGCGGCGATCGATCTGTGTCTGACCAACGTGCCGTATTTCGGTTGCCACTGGCGCGGCCAAGCAGTGCCTGGGCAGCTGTATGCCAGTGCCGACTACGCGGGCTATCTGTTCGGCATGCGCGGGGTATTGCATGCATTGCGAAAGCGGCTGCGGCCGGATGGCTTCGGCGTGGCGATGGTGGAAAACGTCGTTGTCGGCGGGCGGGTGATCCCGCAGGCGTGGGATCTTGGGCGGATCCTCGCCAGCCTGTTCACGCTGCGCGAGGAACGGGTGCTGTGCTACCAGCGGCCGGGCGCAGCGCTGACGCATGCCGGCACGCAAAGCAATCGCAGCCACGAATACGCACTGATTTTCCAGCATTGCCGTCCGCGGCTGGACCTGCAGCAGGCGGCGCAGTTGCTGCAGGCGGTGCGGGCACAAGGCCTGCCGGTAGTGGTGCACGGGAGCTACGCGCGTTGGTTGGAGTCGCCGGACTTGGTGCCCCAGGTTCCGGCCGATCTGGACCTGATCCTGCAAGCCGAGCAGCCACTGTGGGACCGCCTCACCGGTTGGCTGCAGGCACTGGGATTCGCGTTGAGCCTGTGGGGCGAGCCGTGCCGGGCGCCGGTGGCGCTGGCCGCGGTGCGTGCGCACCACTATCTGCGCGCCGAGCGCATCGGCGCAGACGGTAGCCGCCTGCAGCTGGACCTGCAATTGCCGGCGGATGAACCGCCGTTGCCCTGATCCGGCAACGCCACGCCACGCGCACATGGGTTGCGGCTATGCTCTTGGCCGGTTTTGGATGCCGGAGTTGTCTATGTCTTGTTCTTCCCTGATCGCGCGCGGCGCGCTGCTTGGCGCGTTGGCAACCCTGGCTGGCTGCGGTGGCAGCAAGGGCGACAGCATGCTGATGCGCGAGTCGTTCAACTCCGACGATACCTATTCGCGCAGTGTGGCGGCCACCTCGATGCAGGCTTGCGAGGCTGCGCGGCGCGTGTTGTTGAGCCAGGGCTACGCGGTCACGCGCGCCGATGCCGCAGGCGTGGAAGGCAGCAAGAACTTCCAGCTCAAGGAAGCCGACCAGAGCGAGCAACTCAATCTGCGCATTTCCTGCGCCACGCAGGAGGGCGGCAAGGCGCAGGTGTTCGTCAGCGCGCTGCAGGATCGTTATGCACTGAAGAAGAGCTCGACCTCGGCCAGCGTGGGTGTTGGCGTGCTCGGCTCGTTGTCGCTGCCGGTGGGCAGCACGGGCGATTCGCTGGTGCGTGTGTCCAGCACCACGGTGCAGGACGCGGCCTTCTACAAGCGCTTTTTCGAGCGCTTGAACTCGTATCTGCCCAATGTGACCCAGGCCGCGCCTGCCGCGGCGAGCGCGGCCCCCGTACCGGTTGCACCGCCGCATCCGGCAGCGGCCACACCTGCGGCGGCGGCACCTGTGCCGACCGCAGCGGCTGCAACGCCCGCGACTGCAGTGCCGGCCACTGCCGCAACGTCTGCTTCCACAACAGTCGAACAGCCGCCGGTTGCGCCGCTACCGGTCGAGGCCCAGGATCCGCCCCCTGCACCGGCACCCACGCCGACGAACGTGCCGCAGACCGAGCCCGCAACTCAGCCGTGACGTCAGAGTTCACGCTCCGCTCCGGAACCTGAATAGCCGGCTGCGCGCTTCACGTTGCGTTCTCGACCGAGCCGCGAGAGTGCAGCCATGGCTCGCCGAGTGGGCGAGAACGACGGAGACCACGATGAAGATGCGCAATTCCCTGCTGGGTATTTCCTTGATCGGCCTGATGGCGACGAGCACCTTCGCGCAGGCCCAGACCCATTCGCGCCAGCACCGTTATACGGAAGCAGACGAAGGCCGCAGGTTTAACGACGGCACGCGCGTTCGCTGCAAGAACGTTGAAGTGCAGAAGAACGCAACCGACCCGAATCGCATCGGCGGCACCGTTGCCGGCGCCGTGGTCGGTGGCCTGTTGGGTAATCAGGTGGGTGGCGGTAACGGTAAGAAAGCCGCGACCGTACTCGGTGCAGTGGCCGGTGGCGCTGCAGGTCGCACGATTCAAGGCAACCGCCAGCAAGCCAATGGCAATCGTCAGGTCGAGCGCGTTTGCGAGCGTCGCTGAATCTGCTGAATTGAATCGACGAGCCCCGGTCATGCCGGGGCTTTTCTACGTATGAGGGTGCAGCGCCGTGCTGTCGATCCACACCACATCGCATCGATGCGTTGATTGCGCACTTGTTGCATCGGGCTGTGTGCGTTAGTGACGCGGCCCCAGCGTGCAGTGGCACTGTCCATGACATCTGTGCGTAAAGACGTCGTGCCCACCGCCGCAACGCCTGCATCGCGGCACCGCGTTACCGCACTGGTCTGCGTAATCGCCCTGGTGGCTGCGCAATTGCTGCAGGTCGCCGTTGCCGCGCCAAGTGAGGCAGCAAACGCCGCAGGGGTGGACTGCGTCGAAGCATTGCTGCGGCGCCTGGGCTGGGACATCCGCAGCGCTGCGGTCAGTGCGCCGGTGATCCAACGCGGAGAACCGTGTACGCGCGGCTCGCTCGCGCAGGCACGCGCCGCCGGCGACCTGCAGCTGACGCTTCCGGTCACTTGGAATGCGCAGCAACGCGGGGCATCGCTCAAGGCCTTGCTGGACGATTCCGCCACGCAGTGCGCCTACGCGTTCGAAGTCGGCGCGGCCACGCGGCGTGCGGTGACGCAGCTGCAAGACAACCCGCACTATCGGTTTTCGGCCGTGCAACTGGGCTGGATCGGCTTCGGCTGGCGTGGCGCCGCTGCGCAGGGCTGGAGTGGATTCAAGAGTTTCGGGCGCGGCTATCAACCGCGTGGCAGCAATGCGCAGGCGCTGGATGCGTTCTACAGCGGCCAGGTGCGCTCCGAATGCGGGGTGGGGCGCCAGGTGGCGCAGCTGGCCACGCAGCGCGAGCTGTACGGCGACGCCGGATTCGATCAGGTGTTTACGCCCGGCGAGTTGTCGATCGGTACCTTTTTGACCTTGCACGACACCGACAGCATCTTGCTGGGTGCGCATGCCGGCGAATTCTTTGCCGACGGCAAGGCAGTCAAGACCGCGCAACTGGGGCGCCAGGGATTTGTCGGTGCGCCGGGGTTTATCGCGCATGTGTTCGACAAGTCGTATCTGGACGACATCCATAACCAGGCCGAAAACTTCGTGGTGGTGGATGTCAGCGATGCGGCGGCGCAGGCGTTGGCGCAGCACGGCGGCTTTGCGCATTACGACGCGCTCAATCGACAGATCTGGGAACTGGCCAAGGACTTGCGCGGGCGGGGCAAGCGCCGCTTCGAGCGTTTGTTGTACGAGCGCGATGCGCAGCTGCGCGCCACGCTCGATGCGCAACAACACGCGCAGCTGCAAACGCTACAGGCGTTGCTGGACGATCCGTTCTATCAGGGCTTTCTGGTCTACGTGCATCCCAAGGGCGTCAAGCCGATCGGTTACCACGTGGCGCGACTGCTCGACCGCAATCCGCGCACGCCGTATGCCATCGACCTGACCCTGCACAATTTGCGCAGCACCTTGTACTGGCGCTGGATCGATTGGCAGCTGCAACAGTGCAGCGCCGGCACCGCGGCGGAACGATCCATTGAGAATTCCGCCACACCAGCGTACGCCCGGCGTGGCACCCTGCACTGATCAGATCATGAGGAGCGATTATGGAACTGGGTATGGTGGGTTTGGGCCGCATGGGCGCCAACATGGCCGAGCGCCTGGTGCACGGCGGGCATCGCGTGCATGGCTACGATCCGGGCGAGGGCGCGCGTAGCAGTGCGCAGGCCAAGGGCATTGTCACTGCCGATGCGCTGGCAGCGTTGGTGTCGGCGCTGCCGAGCCCGCGGGTGCTGTGGTTGATGGTGCCGGCAGGCAAGATCGTCGATGACACCCTGGCGCAGCTGCTGCCGTTGTTGCAGGCCGGCGACATCGTCATCGATGGCGGCAATTCGTATTACAAGGATTCGCAACGCCGCGCCGCGCTGTTGCAGGCCAGCGGCATTTCGTTTGTCGACTGCGGCACCAGCGGTGGCGTCTGGGGTCTGCAGGAAGGCTATAGCCTGATGGTGGGCGGCGACGAGGCGGCAGTGACCACGCTGCATCCGGTGCTGGCCACGTTGGCGCCGGCAGCGGACAAGGGCTGGGGCCGCGTTGGCCCGAGCGGTGCCGGCCACTTCACCAAGATGGTCCATAACGGGATCGAGTACGGAATGATGCAGGCCTATGCCGAAGGCTTTGCGCTGATGCAGCACAAGACCGATTTCGCACTGGATCTGCACCAGGTCGCCGAGATCTGGCGCGATGGCAGCGTGGTGCGTTCGTGGTTGCTGGATCTCACCGCCGATGCGCTGGCGCACAACCCGAGCATGGCCGGCATCGCACCGTTCGTGGCCGATTCGGGCGAAGGCCGCTGGACGGTGGCCGAGGCAATCGATCTGGAAGTGTCAGCGCCGATCATCACGCTGTCGCTGATGGAGCGCTTGCGCTCGCGCGACAAGGATTCGTTCACCGACAAGTTGCTGGCGGCGATGCGCAACCAGTTCGGTGGGCATGCGGTGATGACCACCACCGCGACACCGCCGACGATCGGCAGCAAGGACGCGTAACGCGTCAGCGAGTGAAGCAGTTCATGCGCGCCTGCCTTGCGGGCGCGCAGTCGTTTTAGCGGTCCCCAGACGTGGCGCCGGCACCATCCAACCACTGCACCTGACCCGACGCAGCACTGCGTTGCGCCAGCTCCAGCAGCTCCATCAATTGCACGGCGTCTGCACCACTGACCGGTGCCGGGCCGGTACCGGCCAATGCATCGCGAAATGCGGCGTAGCAGTTGCGATAGTCGCCGGGCAGGGTGTCGGGTTGATGGGTGTGCACGCGGCCTTCTTCATCGACACGGGTGACGGTGCCGAGCAGCGGGTCGACACCCCAACCGGCGGTGCCCGGGCGACGCCCGGCGCGTAGTTGGTCTTCCTGCGTATCCAGCCCGTGCTTGAGATAACTGCCGCGAGTGCCGTGGACGGCAAAGCGCAGGCTGCTGTCGGCCACCAACGAGCCGGCATGCAGGATCACGCGCAGGCGCGGGTAACGCAGGGTCACATGGAAATAATCGTCGCTGCGTGCCTGGCTGCGTTGGCGTTGCAGATCCGCGCTGATTGCCTGCGGGGTGCCGAACAATTGCAGTGCCTGATCGAGCAGATGCGGCCCCAGGTCGTACCACAGCCCGGCGCCGGGGATGTCGCTCTCGCGCCAACGGTCGCGCACCTGCGGGCGGTAACGGTCGAAGTGCGAATGGAATTCCACCACCTCGCCCAGCTGGCCTTCGTCGATCAGCCGGCGCACGGTGAGAAAGTCTGCGTCCCAGCGGCGGTTCTGAAACACGCTGACGATGCGCCCGGCCGCTGCAGCGGCGTCCACCACCTCGCGCGCCTGCGCGGCATCCAGTGCGAAGGGTTTGTCGACCAGCACGTGCTTGCCGGCGGCCAGTGCCTGCAAGGCGAACGGCGCATGGGTCTGGTTGGGCGTGGCAAGCACCACCGCATCGAGCGCGGGGTCGGCCAACGCGGTTTCCAGATCGGCAAGCACGGCCACGTCGGGGAAGTCGGCCTGCGCTTGTTGCGGCTTGGACGACACCACGCTGTGCAACTGCAAACCCGGTGTGCTGGCAATCAGCGGGGCATGAAATGTGCGGCCGACATAGCCATAGCCGACGACGGCCAGATTGAACGGTTTAGGCATTGAAAACGGTTCATCGCAACGACTGAGGAAGCGTCCATGGTATTGCACACACCCGTGTGCGCCAGGTTCACAACCTCTGCATCCGGCAGTCACACCTGCACGACGAGCGCCACTGCAGACTGCGGCCACATTCACTGGAAGGGGTATCGGATGAAGAACATGACGCATGCACGCAAGTTGCTGGCTTTGTCGCTGTCGCTCGGCCTGACGCTGGGTGCCTCGCAGGCATTCGCGGCGCCGCAGGAACATGCCGATCACAAGGACCACGCTGCCAGCATGGACGAGTCCAAGAAGCCGGTGACCGACACCTGGATCACCACCAAGGTGAAGGCCGATCTGCTGGCCACCGACAACGTGTCGGGTACCGACGTCAAGGTCGAGACCAAGAACGGCATCGTGACGTTGACCGGTTCGGTCGCGACCAAGGCCGAGCACGACAAGGCCGTGGCTGTGGCCAAGGGCATCGAAGGCGTCAAGAGCGTCAAGTCGGTGGGTCTGAAGGTTGTTGCTGCGAAGAAGTAATCGCAGTCATAGATGCCGGGCCGCCGCGACGAGGCGGTTGGCCTGAGCACGAAGGCGCACTCTACGGAGTGCGCCTTTTTTGTTGGTGTGTCGCAGGCCAGCCGACAGGTGGCGCCCGCTCTCACCATTTTCACGTTTGCTGCACTTATGATATGCCCATTCAGCTATGTCACAGATCGGCGTGACAAATCTGAATTATTAATCTCACCTTGGGTCTGGTCGGGGATAATACCGGCGCGCCTTCGGGTCCTTGCAGCGAGCGGATACAGATCGAGTAATGCAGACAACGGTCCAAGCAGACAGATGGGATCGCTGGCGCCTGCCTTTGCTGGCAGTTGCCGTGTTCCTGATTGTGGTGGTGCCCTCGTTGCTGTTGCAGCAGATGGCGCACAACGCCAATCAGGCTGCGGTGTGGGTCTCGCATAGCCAGGACGTGCAGGAGACCGCGCAGCGCTTGGAAGCGGCGATGCGCGATACCGAATCGGCGGCGTTGATGCGCTCGCATGGTGTGGTGCGCCCTGCCTTGCTGGAGCGCATGCGGCGTGGCCGGCGTGAAGCGCTGGCGGCGGTGCATCAGCTCATCGTGCTGACCAAGGACAACCCGGCTCAGCAAGTGCGGATGGGGCGCATCCAGAGCACGATCGAGCGCCGCTTGCTGCTGGCCGAGCGTATCGCCGTGGCGACCGATCCCACGCTGATCCGTGCGCTGATCGATGACATGACCTTGAACAACCCGATCCGGTTGTTGATCGACGAGTTGCAAAGCGCCGAAAGCAAGTTGCTGGAACTGCGCAATACGCGCGCCACCAAAGAACGCACGCATTACGCGGTACTGAGCTGGGGGACGCTGGCGGTGCAGTTGCTGCTGTTGGCCACGGTGATCTGGTTGCTGCAGCGGCAGATCCGCCGCCGCCTGGCGGCCGAGCAGGAATATCTGCGTGCCAATGGCCGCGCCAGTTCGGTGCTGCAGACCGTGCGCGAGCCGATCGTGCTGCTGGATGACAAACAGCGCATCATGCTGCACAACCCGGCCTTCGCCGAGTTGTATGGCCTGGAAGAGCGCGGTAACGAATCGATGTCGCTGGAGGACGTGGGCGAGGGCGTGTGGCGCGATGCGCAGATTCATCAGCGGCTTGCCGACGTGCTGCTGCGCGACCGCGAGTTGTGGGATTACGAACATGAGCAGCGCGGCGCCGATGGCGTGCTGCGCACCATGTTGATCAACGCGCGACGCATGCCGTTGCCCGATACCAACGACGAAGATGTGGTGCTGATGACGGTGAGCGACATCAGCCTGCAGAAAGCCTCGCAGCAGCGCATCCAGGAACTCAACCGGCAGATGGAAGGCAAGGTCGATCAGGTGTCCGAGATCAACCGCGAGCTGGAAGCCTTCAGCTATTCGGTCTCGCACGATCTGCGCGCACCGTTGCGGCATGTGGCCGGTTTTTCGGACAAGCTGGCGCGTCATCTGGGCGATGCGGCGGACGAGAAATCGCGTCACTACATGGAAGTGATCAGCAGCTCGGCGCGGCGCATGGCGTCGCTGATCGACGATCTGCTGGTGTATTCGCGCCTGGGTCGCAGTGCGCTGCGCCTGCAGGCGGTGGACATGCAGTCGTTGGTGTCGGAGACGCGCGCGATCCTGGATTCCAGCGTGCAGAGCGAAAACACCGGTCACCGTGTGGAATGGCACATCGCCCCGCTGCCGGTGCTGGTGGCCGACGAAAACATGATGCGCCAGCTGTGGATGAACTTGCTGGGCAATGCGGTCAAGTACAGCGCCAAGCGCGAAGTGGCCAAGATCGAGGTCAGCTACCGGCCGTTGCCGGACGGCGGCCATCAATTCAGCGTGCGCGACAACGGTGCCGGCTTCGATATGGAGTACAGCGCAAAGTTGTTCGGTGTGTTCCAGCGTCTGCACAAGGCCAGCGAATACGCCGGTACCGGCATTGGCCTGGCCAGTGTCAGGCGCGTGTTGACGCGCCACGGCGGCCGGGTCTGGGCCGAGGGCGTTGTCGACGAAGGCGCCACGTTCCATTTTGTGCTTCCCCCTGCGCATGAAGCGCCCAACCAAGAGTTCAATGCATGAGTGCCATCCGTACCATTCTTCTGGCAGAAGACAGCCCGGCCGATGCAGAAATGGCGGTTGACGCCCTGCGCGAAGCCCGCCTGGCCAACCCCATCGTGCACGTCGAAGACGGTGTGGAAACCATGGACTACCTGCTGCGTCGTGGCGCGTTCGCCGATCGCGAGGAAGGCTTGCCGGCGGTGTTGCTGCTGGACATCAAGATGCCGCGGCTGGATGGCCTGGAAGTGCTCAAGCAGGTGCGCGGCGACGAGACGCTCAAGCGCTTGCCGATTGTGATCCTGTCGTCCTCGCGCGAAGAGAGCGACCTGGCCCGCAGCTGGGACCTGGGCGTGAATGCCTATGTGGTCAAGCCGGTGGATGTCGATCAGTTCTTCAATGCAGTCAAGACGCTCGGCACGTTCTGGGCGGTCATCAATCAGGCACCGGAGCTGGACTGAACCATGCTGCAAGAGGGTGGCAAACTGGAGCAGCTGAAGATCCTTCTGGTGGAAGATTCACCGGAAGATGCCGAGCTGTTGTCCGATCAGCTGCTGGATGCCGGCATCGACGCGGCGTTCGAGCGCGTGGACAGCGAACGCTCGCTGCGCAGCGCGCTGGATGAATTCCAGCCGGACATCGTGCTGTCGGATCTGAGCATGCCCGGGTTTTCCGGCCACCAGGCATTGCGTCTGGTGCGCCAGAACGGCGCCACGCCCTTCATCTTCGTCTCCGGCACAATGGGCGAGGAGACTGCGGTCAAGGCGCTGCAGGACGGTGCCAACGACTACATCATCAAGCACAACCCGACCCGCTTGCCGAGTGCGGTGATCCGCGCGATCCGCGAAGCGCGTGCCGACCTGGAACGTCAGCGCGTAGAGAGCGAGCTGATGCGCGCGCAGCGGCTGGAAAGCCTGGCGATGCTGGCGGCCGGGTTGAGTCACGACCTGCGCAATATCCTGCAGCCGTTGTTGATCGTGCCCGACCTGCTGGCCGGGCGCACCGACGACCCGCAGCTGCGTCAGTTGGCCAAGGTGGTGGCCGAGTGCGGCCGGCGCGGGCATGAGATGGCCGAGTCGATGCTCTCGTTCGTGCGCGGCTCCAACAAGCCGCGCGAGCAGGTGTCCGTCGCCAGTCTGTTCCAGGGCGTGCAGATGCTGCTCAGGAGCAGCCTGCCCGATGGCGTGCGCCTGCAGATGGAGACGATCGCCCTGGATCTGACCATCGAGGCCAATTACACCGAACTGCAGCAATGCCTGCTCAACCTGGGCTTGAACGCGATCCAGGCGATGCCGGGTGGCGGCACATTGATTCTGTCGGCCGATCGCCATGACGATGCGCGCGTGCGCATGAGCGTGGCCGACACCGGCGTGGGCATGAGCGATGAAACCCGCGCACGCCTGTTCAGCCCCTTCTTCACCACCAAGGCCGATGGCACCGGGCTGGGGCTGATTTCGTGCAAGCGCATCATCGAAAGCTATGGCGGCAGCATCCTGGTCGACAGCCGGCTGGGCGAGGGCACGCGTTTCGACATGCTGGTGCCGATGCGCTCGAACGCGGTGGCGATTGCCGACACCGAGCCGCCGCTGCCGCTGGGCCATGGGCAACGCATCCTGCTGGTGGACGGCGAAGCCACGCGCTTGTCGCTGCTGGGTAATGCACTGTCCAGCCAGGGCTATCAGCCGCAGCTGGCCACCGATGGCGCGGCCGCGCTGCAACTGGTGCAGCCACACGCCATGCCCGACCTGGTGATCATCGACAGCGACATCATTCTGCTCTCGGCCGTGAGCGTGCTGTTGAGCATGCAGGAGCTCGGCTATCAGGGCCCGGCGATCGTGCTGGAAGATGTCGGCGCGCCGCTGCAGCGGATGCACTTTCCGGCGGATATCCCGGTGCATGTGCTGCGCAAGCCGCTGGAAATGCGCCGGGTGTTCCGTGCGGTGTCGCACGCGCTCGAAATGGCCTGATCCAGGCTTTTTCGGGCTCCGCATGCGTCCTCGTGCATTTGCGCCGCGATTGCAACAGTTGACGCCCACGCCGGCCGCATGCGCGAATAACGCATGACCACCGTGCTTCTCAGCCTCGGCAGCAATGTCCAGCCGACCCACTACCTGCGCTTGGCCGTCGACGCCTTGCGCGCGCGCTTTGGCCAGCTCGACGTGTCGCCTGCGTACCGCACGCCGGCGGTGGGCTTCGATGGGCCGGACTTCGTCAACAACGCGGTGGTGCTGGACACCGATCTGGATCTGCACGCGCTCGATCATTGGCTGCATGCGCTGGAAGACGCGCACGGCCGCGACCGCAGCGGCCCGCGTTTCAGTGACCGCACGCTGGATGTGGATGTGGTGTTCTTCGGTGATTGCATCATTGAAGGGCCCGGGCATCTGCGTATTCCGCGGCCGGAGCTCAAGCATGCGTTCGTGTTGAAGCCGCTGGCCGATATCGCACCCGATTTCATCGACCCGTTGAGCGGGCAGACGCTGGCGGCGCTATGGCAGGCGCATCCGCAACACGGCACCGCGTTTACGACGGTGGAGCTGGATGCGGCCCCCGTCGCGGCGGCTTTGGCGCAGTAGCGCAGCGCTGCAGTACGGGCAAGGCGTGACTGACAACGCTTGCGGATCGTCGTAGGCAGGCGTGGAAGGTGCCGCCCGGAACCGTCATGGTCGAGTCTGCAGGCAGCGCGTCATCCGCAGCGCACATGGAGCGAGCGTGCGCGGCAGCGCGCCTGGGCGGCTGGATAGTTGCTCAACTGAGCTGGCGGCCACCGTCCACATGCAAGGTATGGCCAGTGACGAAGCTGGCTTCATCGAGCAACCAGCGCACTGCCTCGGCGATCTCTTCGGGCGTGCCGATGCGTGCCAGTGGCGTGCGCGCGAGCAGGGCCTGCTTGGCGTCGGAAGACTTGCCTTCTTCCGGCCACAGAATCGCGCCGGGGGCCACCGCATTGACGCGCACTTGCGGTGCCAGTTCCAGTGCGAGCGAGCGGGTCAGCATTTCCAGCGCGCTCTTGGACGCGCCGTACAGCGGGTGATTGCGCATTGGCTGCTGGGCATGCAGGTCGGTGAGGTTGACGATGGCACCGTGGTGCTGGCGCAGTTGTGCGGCCGCAGCCTGGGCGATGAAGAACGGCGCGCGCGCGTTGACTGCAAACAACTCGTCCCATTGCGCTGCGGTCGCTTCGCCCAGCGCGGTGGGATAGAACGCCGAGGCGTTGTTGACCACGCCATCCAGGCGGCCGAACGCGGCGATGCAGTCGGCGACCAGTTGCGCTGGTGCCTCCGGCAAGCGTAGATCGGCGTGCAAGGCCAGCGCGCTGCCTGCGCGTTGCGCGCACAACGCGGCCACGCGCGCGCTGAGCGCCTCACCGGAGCGGTGCGCATGCAAGGCCACGCGGTAGCCAGCCGCATGCAGGGTGGTGGCGATCTGCGCGCCGATACGGCGGCCTGCGCCGGTGATCAAGACCACCTTGGAACTGTCTGTCATGGCGTACTCGCTCGGCGTTGCGAAGGGCTCGGCTATCCTGTGCATTGTCCCCGCAACCGGTGCCCGCATGCACGCCGACCTTCCCACTCCCGATTCGGACGCCTTGGCGCACAGCGACCGCCTGGCTGCGCATGTGCGCGCCGAAATCGCCGCTGCCGGCGGTGCGATCCCGTTCTCGCGTTTCATGGAGCTGGCGCTGTATGCGCCGGGTCTTGGCTATTACAGCGCCGGCTCCAGCAAATTTGGCGAGGCCGGCGATTTCGTCACCGCGCCCGAGCTTGGGCCGTTGTTCGCAGCGACCGTGTCCGGTGCGTTGGCGCCGGTGTTGCAGCAGCTCGGCCCAAGTGCCCGTGTGCTCGAAGTAGGCGGTGGCAGCGGCGCATTTGCCGAAGTCACGCTCAAGCGCCTGCTCGAGCTCGATGCGCTGCCCGAGCGTTACGCGATTCTGGAGCCCAGTGCAGACTTGCGCGAACGTCAGCGCGAGCGGTTGGGGCGCACGCTGATACCGCCGGTGTTCGATCTGGTCGAGTGGCTGGATGCACCGTTTCCGGACGATTGGGACGGGGTGCTGTTCGCCAACGAAGTGATCGATGCATTGCCCACGCCGCGCTTCGCGCTGCGCGATGGCGAGGTGTATGAGGAAACCGTGGTGCTGGATGCGCAGCAGCAGTTTGCACGTGGCGAGCAGCCGGCCGATGCGTTGCTGGGTGCAGCGGTGCGTCATCTGGAGCGCTATCTGCAGCAGCCGTTTGCCGATGGCTATCGCTCGGAGTTGCTGCCGCAGTTGCCGTACTGGATTCAGGCGGTGGCCGGTGGTCTGAAGCGCGGGGCGATGTTGTTTGTCGACTACGGTTACCCGCGTGGCGAGTTCTATCGTGCACAACGCGAAGACGGCACCTTGCGTGCGTTCTACCGGCATCGCATGCATGAGGATCTGTATCGCTGGCCGGGTCTGCAGGATCTGACCGCGTCGGTAGACTTCACGGCATTGGCCGAGGCCGGCACCGGGGCCGGTTTCGAGTTGGCCGGTTATTGCACGCAATCGAGCTTTCTGCTCGGCAACGGTCTGGATGCGTTGCTGGCGCAGGCCGATACGCGCACCGATGAAGTGGGGCGCATGCGCTTGCGCGAGCAGATCAAACGCTTGACCTTGCCCAGCGAAATGGGCGAGCGATTCCAGGTGATGGGCTTTGCGCGCGATGTCGATTTTGCGCCTGCATTTCTGGCAGGCGATCTCACATGGCGGCTGTAACGTCTGCGCTGCGTCCGTTTCATCGGCCGTGGTTGTGGGTGGGTTTGTGGGTCGCGGCAATTTTCGTGGTGATTGCGGTGTGCCTGGGGCCACCGCCGGAGTTTCCGGAGCTACCCTCCAACAGCGACAAGGCCGAGCACTTTTTGACGTTCGCGTTGTTGTGCTGGGGTGCGGTGCAGTTGTTCGCCACACGTCGGGCGTTGTTGTTTGCGGCGTTCGGGTTGGTGTTGCTGGGGATCGGTATCGAAATTGCGCAAGGTGCGTTGACGACCAATCGCAGTGCTGATCCCTACGATGCGCTGGCCGATACCTTGGGCATCCTTGCCGGGTTGTGTCTTGCGTGGACGCGGCTGCGATTGGTGATGTTGCGGGTGGATCATCGGGTGTTTGGGTCGCGCTGATTTTTCTGTGTTTTGCGGTTTTGGAATGACTGGCAAAACGTAGTGCTCAGGGCTGCGGTCTGGCTGCAGGGCCCTTGCTCGCCCACCATCGCGGGACACGCCGCAAGTACGTCCGTGTAGGCTCTTACGCGGCATCCATGCCGCGTAAGGTCCCGCGCCGGTGGGCGGGCAAGGACCAGTTGAGGTGGTCGGTGTGCATGGTTGCAAGCAAGGCATGGTGTGTTGTTTGGATAACGCTGCGGCCGATCAGCTTCGCAACGCAAAGCGCAACGCGATCAACAGGCAGGCTTTCATCAGACTACCGACCAACTGTCTGGCGCGGTGCCCTCACCGATTGCGGGACCGTGTGGCGGCATGGATGCCGCCACCGAGCCTACAAGGACGTACTTGCGGCGTGTCCCCCGAGCGGTGAGGGCACCGCGCCCTCGACTAACCAGGCTTTTGACTGCATCTAAAAAGGGCGACTAACAAAA
>NZ_JBEOLS010000013.1:0-95883 GCF_040279205.1 Xanthomonas hortorum | reverse complement strand
CCTACCGATGAACGCGCCTGAAGGAAACCGCTCAAAGGTCGCGGGTTGAGGCCCTGATCAACACAGTTGCTACACGGACGTACTTGCGGCGTGTCCCGCGATGGTGGGCGGGCAAGGGCCCTGCAGCGAGGTAGCAGATCAACGCTCCACAACTGATCCGCGCAACGTTCTTACGAAACGAGAAACTTCGCGCTGGCAAACCGAAGTCATTGCGGCAACCCGGAGCTTCTACCTCCTGCACGACGCCTTGCACCCGCAAGCCAAAAACCATATCAAGCGACACGTGCAAGGTGATCCGCCGCGAGACATCGAGCGCGCTATGCAGCACTCACTCGGCGGTAAGTGGCACGTAACGCAATCGTAGATCCTGACCGAGCTGGCGCACGTCGAGTAGTTGCAAGGAATGACGCTGCGCCATCGTTTCGATGCCGAGTCCGGCGAGCAGCGGTCTGGCGGTATCGCCTAGTAAAACCGGCGCCATGTAGACCAGCAGTTCGTCGACCACGCCGGCGTGCAGCAATGCACCGCTCAGCGTCGCGCCGGCTTCCACATGCACCTCGTTGATCCCGCGTTCGGCGAGCGACGCCAAAACGGCAGACAGATCGAAGCGGCCGGCGTGCAGCGGCATCGCAACGAACTGTGCATCGTCGAGCGACGGCGGCACGACATCATCGCCATGCACATATAACGTCGGTGTATCACCTCGACGAATGTTCTTGCACGCCAACGTCCGCAATCCGGCATCGAGCACCACGCGTAACGGCGGCACGAAAGGCGTGTCGTCGCCCAGCCGCACGGTCATGGAGGGATCGTCCGCCAGCACCGTGCCTGCGCCAGTGAGAATCGCGCCGGCGCGCGCGCGCCAGCGCTGCACATCCGCACGCGCGTCCGCGCCGGTGATCCATTTAGACTCGCCGCTGGCCAGTGCGGTTCGCCCATCCAGGCTGGCGCCGAGCTTGACCCGCAACCACGGCCGGCCACGTTCCACCCGCGACAGAAACCCCTGATTGAGCACGCGTGCCTGTGTTTGCAGGACACCGCTAAGCACCTCGATCCCGGCTTCGCGCAGCAACACAAAACCGCCGCCATTGACCTGCGGAAACGGGTCGGCCATCGCCGCGACCACACGCGTCACCCCTGCGGCGATCAAGGCCAATGCACACGGCGGCGTGCGCCCGTAATGCGCGCACGGCTCCAAGGTCACATAGGCGGTGGCACCGCGCGCCAGCTCTCCGGCTGCACGCAACGCGAACACTTCCGCGTGCGGGCCACCGGCGCGTTGATGAAACCCTTCGCCCACGCACACGCCATCGCGCACGATCACACAGCCCACCATCGGGTTGGGGCGCGTGGTGTACGCACCACGCTCGGCCAAACGCAGTGCCTGCGCCATCCAGCGGTGGTCGTCGGCCGTTGCGCTCATTGCAGTGCCGTGTGCGGTTCGATGCACATCACCACGATCTGCATCGGCCCCAGCAATAATTCCGCATGCGTCTGCCAGCCCAACCGCTGATAAAACGGCACCAGCACCGGTTGGCAATACAGGTACAACGCAATCACGCCCAATTGCGCGGCGGCTTGCACGCAATGCGCAACCAGCGCTTCGCCGATGCCCTGCCCGCGCGCCTGTGGCTGCACGTACAGCGATGCCAGCCACGGCGACCATTGCCGGATACGCGCGTCGTCGTTCTCCAGCAGGCTCACCGAGCCAAGCCACTGCGCCTGATCAAGCGCCACCCACGTCGTCGGGATCACCCCGTCGCGGGTGTGGCTGCGCAACTCGCGCAATGCCTCATCGAAATCCCAGTCCGGCAACAGACTGCCGAAGGCCTGCAGATGCGCCTGCGCGATGGCCGGCAGATGCTCCGGCGTGTCGGCCACACAGGCGATGCGTAACGCGTTCACCGCTTGCCGGGCTTGCCGGCGCGCTCCAACGCCGCTTCCAGCAGCGGCAACTGCTCGATGCCGACCGGAAGTTCGCGTTCGAGCTTTTCGATTTCCTCGCGGAAATCGGCCACGTCCTGGAAGCTGCGATACACCGAGGCAAAGCGCACATAGCCCACGTGATCGAGCTTGCGTAGCTCGACCATCACGTATTCGCCCACCCGCAGCGAGCCCACTTCGCGCTCGCCGGACATGCGCAGCTGATGCACCACCGCACGCACGGCCGCCTCGATCTGTTCTTCGGACACCGGACGCTTCTGCAGCGCGCGGTCGAAACTGGTGCGCAACTTGCGCGCATCGAACGCCTCGCGCCCACCGTCGCTCTTGACCACGGTGGGCAGCTTGAGTTCGATCGTCTCCAACGTGCTGAAACGCTCGCCGCAGGCCTCGCACTCGCGGCGGCGACGAATCGTCGTGCCGTCTTCGGACACGCGCGAATCGATCACGCGGGTGTCGTTGTGCTGGCAAAAGGGGCAGTGCATCAGGGCGCCGGGAGTGGGAAGTGGGGATTAGGGATTGGCAACAGCAGGAGCAAGGACGCGCTTGCCGCGCATCCCCAATCCCGAATCACCAATCCCGGCACCTCAGCCATACACCGGATACTTCTTGCACTGCGCAGTCACCGCGTCGCGCACCTTCGCCAGCACCGCTTCGTCGGTGGGAGCGTCGAGCACGTCGGCGATCCAGTTGGCCAGATCGATGCTGTCCTGTTCCAGATAACCGCGGGTGGTAATCGCCGGGGTGCCCAGGCGCAGGCCGGAGGTGACGAACGGCGAACGCGGGTCGTTGGGCACTGCGTTCTTGTTGACGGTGATGTGGGCCTTGCCGAGCGCGGCTTCTGCGTCCTTGCCGGACACGTCGCGGCCGATCATGTCGACCAGCATCAGATGGTTTTCGGTACCGCCGGAGACGATCTTGTAGCCGCGCGCGATCAGCGTGTTGGCCATGGCCTGGGCGTTCTTAACCACCTGCTGCTGGTAGGCCTTGAACGCAGGTTCCAGCGCTTCCTTGAACGCCACCGCCTTGGCCGCGATGACATGCATCAGCGGGCCGCCCTGGATGCCCGGGAACACGATCGACTGCAGTTTCTTCTGCAGCTCTTCGCTCGCGCCCTTGGCCACGATGATGCCGCCACGCGGGCCGCGCAGGGTCTTGTGCGTGGTCGAGGTGACCACGTGCGCATGCTCCATCGGGCTCGGATACACACCGGCGGCGACCAGGCCGGCCACATGCGCCATGTCCACGAACAGATACGCACCGACACTGTCGGCGATGGCGCGGAAGCGCGCCCAATCGATCTTCTGCGAATACGCCGAGAAACCCGCCACGACCATCTTCGGCTTGTGTTCGGTGGCCAATCGCTGGACTTCGTCATAGTCGATCAGGCCCTGCTCGTTGACGCCGTACTGCACGGCGTTGAACAGCTTGCCGGAGACATTGACCTTTGCCCCGTGGGTCAGGTGGCCGCCATGCGCCAGGCTCATGCCCAGAATGGTGTCGCCGGGCTGCAGCAGCGCCAGATACACCGCCTGGTTGGCCTGCGAACCGCTATGCGGCTGCACGTTCGCATACATATCTTCCGTGGAGCCCGCTCCGAACACCTGCTTGATGCGCTCGATCGCCAGCTGCTCGGCGATGTCGACGAACTCGCAGCCACCGTAATAGCGCTTGCCCGGATAGCCTTCGGCGTATTTGTTGGTCAGCTGGCTGCCCTGGGCTTCCATCACCAGCGGGCTGCAATAGTTTTCGCTGGCGATCAGCTCGACGTGATCCTCCTGGCGGCCGGCTTCGTCGGCGATGGCCTTGGCCAGTTCGGGGTCGTAGGTTTCCAGTCGGACGTCGCGCGAGAACATGCAGAGCTCCGGGGCAGCTGTTGCCAGTAGGGGCGCAGATTGTAAGCCCCGGGCGGACAGGTGACCAATTGCGATGCGGTCACGGGCCACGCTTGCCCGGGCCTGTCCGGGCCTAAAAACAACAAAGGCGCACTTCACGTGCGCCTTTGTGTGATGCCCTGCCTGCTTGCTGGGCTGGGCCGGGTCAAGCCATTGCCGAGGCTTAGTTGTTGAGCACCAGATCGGCGATCACGCCGGTCGCGATGGCCACCAGCAGGAAATTACCGGTGTTGTCGCGCTGCCAGCGATAGCCGCGCGGCGGGTAGCGCAGGTTGTAGCGGTCGTAATCGTTGACCACGTAAATCGGGCCCTGGTAGCGGTGACCGCGCACATAGGCCGGACGGCCGTAATACACCGGGGCCGGGACATAGGTATAGCCGCGACGGTCGTAGTAGCGATCACGGTACCGCGCGTCGCGATAGCCCTCGCGGTAGCCATTGCCGTAGTAGCGGCGGTCCTGGCGCCAGTCGCGGCGGTCGGCCTGGCGGTCGTCCCGCCACTCACGACGGTCGTCGCGACGATCATTACGCCAGTCGCGGCCATGATCGCGGCCGCGGTCATGGCCGCGGCGATCGTGGTCGCGGTCCCAGTCTCCGGCGAATGCGGCCGGTACCACGGAGCCAAGCGCCAGGATGGAGGAAAGCACAACGGTAACGATGCGTTTGCGGTTCATGACAGCTCCTGTTTGCGATGTCGCAACTGCATTAATGCGCCCGGCGCCTTAACGCTTTCTTGCTGGAATCGGTTACGAAAACGCCTATCCAGGTGACAAGTAAGCTGCCGTTTAGCCGCAACCCTGCGCCCGCGTGCCAAGGCACTTGCCCGTATAATCGGCGCAATCCCTTTTCCGCTGCCTCCGGCCTCGGCCGGCGGGCTGCCTGCGTCCACGGAGTCCCCATGTCGCAATACATTTACACCATGAACGGCGTCAGCAAGACGGTGCCGCCGAAGCGCCAGATCATCAAGGACATCTCGCTGTCGTTCTTCCCGGGCGCCAAGATCGGCCTGCTCGGCCTGAACGGCTCGGGTAAATCGACCGTGCTGAAGATCATGGCCGGCGTGGACACCGATTTCAGCGGCGAAGCGCGCCCGCAGGCCGGCATCAAGGTCGGCTATCTGGCGCAGGAACCCGAACTCAACCCCGAGCACACCGTGCGTCAGGCGGTGGAAGAAGGCGTCGGCGAAGTGCTGCAGGCCCAGGCCGCGCTGGACAAGATCTATGAAGCCTACGCCGAGGAAGGCGCCGACTTCGACAAGCTGGCCGCCGAACAGCAGCGCCTGGAAGCCATCCTGGCTGCCGGCGATGCGCACATGGTCGAACAGCAGCTGGAAGTGGCCGCCGACGCGCTGCGTCTGCCGCCGTGGGAAGCGCTGATCGGCCCGCTGTCCGGTGGCGAAAAGCGCCGCGTGGCGTTGTGCCGCCTGCTGCTGCAGAAGCCGGACATGCTACTGCTCGACGAACCGACCAACCATCTGGACGCCGAGTCGGTGGAATGGCTGGAACAGTTCCTGGCGCGCTACACCGGCACCGTGGTGGCGGTGACGCATGATCGCTACTTCCTGGACAACGCCGCCGAGTGGATCCTGGAACTGGACCGCGGCCGCGGCATCCCGTGGAAGGGCAACTACACCGACTGGCTGACCCAGAAGGACGAGCGCCTCAAGCAGGAAGACAACCAGGAAAAGTCACGCCAGAAGGCGATCCAGAAGGAACTGGAATGGTCGCGGCAGAACGCCAAAGGCGGCCGCACCAAGGGCAAGGCGCGTCTGGCCCGGCTGGAAGAACTGCAGTCGGTGGATTACCAGCGCCGCAACGAGACCAACGAGATCTTCATTCCGCCGGGCGAGCGCCTGGGCAATGCGGTGCTCGAGTTCAAGAACGTCACCAAGAAGTTCGGCGACCGCCTGCTGATCGACAATCTGAGCTTCCTGGTGCCCGGTGGCGCGATCGTCGGCATCATCGGCCCCAACGGTGCCGGTAAGTCGACCCTGTTCAAGATGATCACCGGCATGGAGACCCCGGATTCGGGCGAGATCATGCTCGGGCCGACCGTGAAGCTGGCCTACGTGGACCAGAGCCGCGACAAGCTGGAAGGCAACCACAACGTGTTCCAGGAAATCGCCGGCGGCCTGGACATCCTCAACATCAATGGCGTGGAGATCCAGTCGCGCGCCTACATCGGCCGCTTCAACTTCAAGGGCCAGGACCAGCAGAAGATGGTCGGCTCGCTGTCCGGCGGTGAGCGCGGTCGTCTGCACATGGCCAAGACGCTGTTGCAGGGCGGCAACGTGCTGCTGCTCGACGAACCGTCCAACGATCTGGACATCGAAACACTGCGTGCGCTGGAAGATGCGTTGCTGGAATTCCCCGGCAACACCTTCGTGATTTCGCATGATCGCTGGTTCCTGGATCGCATCGCCACGCACATCATCGCCTTCGAAGGCGACTCGCACGTGGAGTTCTTCCAGGGCAACTACCGCGAGTACGAAGAAGACAAGAAGCGCCGCATGGGCGACGACGCCGGTCCCAAGCGTCTGCGCTTCAAGGCGCTGAAGTAAGCAAGAGCGGCCAACAAAACGGCTGCGCTCACCGCCAGCGACTGCTCGCTACGTTTTGTCAGCCACTCGTAAGACTAAGGGCGCCGAAAGGCGCCCTTTTTACGTGCGGAGTGCAGTGGCGTATCGCGTCGACAAACCGCATCGTCGAGGGTGGAGCGCACCGTTGGTCGCTGCGTTACAGCTCGTAAGACAGCACGTCTTCGAAGCCGAAGGTGTCGAAGTTTTCGATGCGCGAGGGATATAGCCGGCCGACCAAGTGATCGTATTCGTGCTGCACCACGCGCGCGTGGAAGCCTTCGGCCTCGCGCTCGATCGGGCTGCCATCGGGTGCAAAGCCGCGATAACGGATGAAGCGATAGCGTGGGATCACTGCGCGCAATCCGGGAATGGACAGGCAGCCTTCCCACCCGTTTTCCATCTCCTCCGACAGCGGTTCGATCTGCGCATTCGCCAATGCGGTGCGCGGCACTGCCGGCGCTTCGGGGTAGCGTTCGCTGGCCTCGAAACCGAACACCATCAATTGCAGATCCACCGCGATCTGCGGTGCGGCCAGACCCACACCGCGCGCATCGTCCATGGTCTCGAACATATCGGCCACCAAGGTGCGCAGCTCGGCGCTGCCCAGGTTGGTGACCGGTGGCGCCACGCGCAGCAGGCGTTTGTCGCCCATGCGGATAATCTCGCGAATCATCTAGCTGCTCCCGGAAAACGTGACAGGATTTTAGAACCTGTTCGGTAGGCGTAGGTGAGGTTCGGGATTGGGGATTGGCGGATTCGCAGCTGTGACATCGGATACCGCTGCGTTGGCACTTCGCGTTTTGATCTCAGTTGGCTGCCTGGCTCGGTTTCCTTCTCCCGGCGGAGACGGGCTTCGCTAGTACCCTCATCCGCCCCTGCGGGGCACCTTCTCCCGATGGGAGAAGGAATCTGCTGTCGGAGCCTTGGCCTGCTGGCTGGAGTGACGGAGACAGCGTCGTCGATGCAAGGCGTTGCACGGACCAAAGCCGGCTTGCTGTTCATCAGCCGCACACCAGCCGCCCAGCACTCGGCTCGCGTCAAAAATTCGACCAATTCGGGCCCAACTGATGTTGGGAACTCAGGAAAATATCCCATGGCAAGCGACTGACTGACTGTTTCAGGTCACCGCTTCGCATTCAGGGGCTTGTATGTCAAAAGATTGACACAAGTCACGGATTCATGATTCAGTCATGAACAGACTGAAACGGAAGGATCCCCCGAATGCCGGTGTCTGCACGGCATCCCTTTTCCCCTGTTGGACTCAAGGAAACCCCAACGATGATGAGCTTTCGCAAGCCCGGATGGATGCTGTCCGGCGTGTTGTGTGTTGTCTGCCTGCCGGCCCTGGCCGTCGCGCAAGAGGCCGCAACCAGCAGTTCCAAGGTCGGTATCGACCCCGCCACCGGCAAGCTGCGCCCGCTGACCGACGCCGAGAGCGCGGCGCTGGATCAGCAGGCTGCGTCGTCGGCCCGCAGCAGTGCTGCCCGCACCACGGTTCCGCAGACCGAAGCCGCCGCGCGCGCGACTGAGCGACGCCTGCCCAACGGCACCGTGGCGCGCAAACTGCCGGCCACGCAGATGAGTTCGCTGGCCGCGATCCGTCAGGCCGATGGCCGCATCGTCATCGAACACAGCGACGACGCCGACACCCAACCCGCCCACGCCGAGCACGGAGCGCTGCCGCATGAATAAGCCCTTGTTGCTGTTGTCTCTGGCCGTGGCCGCCGCCATCGCGCCGCTGCACGCAAGCGCCGCCAACGTCACGCTGATCAATGGCGATGCCGGCACCAGCGTCGGCTTGAACGATCCCACCACCGCAGCGCCTCTGGGTGGCAATCCCGGGCGCTCGGTGGGCGAACAGCGCCGCATCGCCTACCAGTACGCCATGGACCTGTGGGGTGCGGTGCTGCAGAGCAACGTCGAGATCAAGGTGTATGCCTCGTTCGCGCGGCTGACCTGTACCGCCACCGGCGGCACGCTGGGTCAGGCCGGCCCGAACTGGATCGTCAACGATTTCCCCGGTTCCAAGCCCAATACGCTGTATCCGTCCGCGTTGGGCGATGCGATCGCAGGGCAGGATCTGGTGCCCGATCCGAACGATCCGGCCGACGTGTTTTCGCAATTCAACGGCGACCTGGGCAAGGAAGATTGCCTGGCCGGCTCGGGCTGGTATCTGGGTCTGGACGGCAAGACGCCCGAAGGCCAGATCAACTTCCTCAATGTGGTGATGCATGAAATCGGCCACGGTCTGGGTGCGGCGGGTTTCCTCAACAAGACCACTGGTGTGCTCGGCTCAGGCACCGGCCTGACCGACGTCTACACCGCGCAGGCCTACGACAACGTGCAGAACAAGCGGTTCGACGACCCGACCATGACCAACGCGCTGCGTGCCGAAGCGATGCGCACGCCGGGTCGTACGGTGTGGGCGGGCACGCGCGTCAACCGCGAGGCGGCGTTGATCCTGGATCCGCGCACCTTACTGCGGGTCACCGCACCGGCCAGCGCAGCCGGCAAGTACGAGGTGGGGTTTGCCAGCTTCGGGCCGCTGGCCAGTGCGGCCAATTTCCCGGCCAAGTCGGTGGTGACGGTCAACGATGGCGTGGCGGCACCGTCGGCCGGCGATGGCTGCGAGACGCCGTTCGCCAATGCGGCTGCTGTGGCCGGCAAGGTGGCGCTGATCGACCGTGGCACCTGCGCGTTCGCGATCAAGGTGAAGAATGCCCAGCTCAACGGCGCGGTCGGTGTGATCGTTGCCAACAACGCAGCGGGCGTGCAGACCATGGGCAATGCCGCGCCGCCGATCACCGACATCACCATCCCGGCGATCATGGTGTCGCAGGCCGATGGTGCGCGTCTGAAGAGCAGCACCGCCGTGGTCGCGGCGTTGTACGAAGATCCCGAGCTGTTGCAGGGCACCGACAGCGAAGGCCGTACACGCTTGTACGCGCCCAGCGTGGTGGCCGGCGGTTCGACGTTCTCGCACTTCGATACCGATCTGCAGCCGAACGCGTTGATGGAACCGTTCGACACACCGGAAGTGCAGGCGCAGCTCAACATCGACCTGACCCCGGCGATGTTTGCCGATATCGGGTGGACCTTGAACCGCGGGCTGGCCAAGCTCGGCAGCTGCAACACGCTGGTGCCGACGCTGGAGACCGGCGGGTTGATTCCCGGCGCGAACATCTCGGCCGAAAGCAGTCTGTGCAAGACCCAGAACGCGGGCAACCGTCTCGGTTACCTGACCTGCATGGACGAGCACGCGCGCGAATTGCAGAACCAGGGCGCCATCAGCCGCGTGCAACAGGCGTCGGTGTTCGTCTGCGCCACCAAGGTGCGTCCGTAATCAGCAAGAGTCACTGCATGTGATGCGAGCGGCGCCGAAAGGCGCCGTTCGTTTATCTGCATCACGCTGATTCCGGCACCGGCGGCAGCCCGAACACATCGCGCAGATAGCGCAGGTAGCCGGGGTCGTCGCACATGCTCTTGCCGGGCGAATCGCTGAGCTTTGCCACCGGCTGGCCATTGCAGCGGACCATCTTGATCACGATCTGCAGCGGCGTCGGCCCCAGGTCGTTGGTGAGGCTGGTGCCCACGCCGAACGCCAGCCGGCAGCGGGTGTGGAAGTGCGCGTACAGCCGCATCACTTTGTCGATGTTGAGGCCATCGCTGAACACCAGCACTTTGGTCGCAGGGTCGATGCGGTGCGCCTGGAAGTGCGCAATGACCCGCTCGCCCCAGTCGAACGGGTCGCCCGAATCATGCCGCATGCCGTCGAACAACTTGCAGAAATACAGGTCGAAATCGCGCAGAAACGCGTCCAGCCCGACCACGTCGGACAACGCGATGCCCAGATCGCCGCGGTACTCGCGCGCCCACGATTCCAGCGCCGCCACCTGCGAATCGCGCAGCCGCGGCCCCAGCGCCTGGAAGGCTTGCAGATACTCGTGCGCCATCGTGCCCAGCGGGGTCAGGCCGTAATGCTTGGCGAAATAGACGTTGCTGGTGCCGACGAACTGTTCGCCCAGGCCGTCGCGCAGCAACGGCAGCAACTCGCCATGCCACTGCTGCGAATAGCGGCGACGGGTACCGTAGTCGGCGATCTTGCAGCCGGCGGGCATGCTGCGCAGGCTGCTCACCTTCTCGCGCAGGCGGCTGCGGCCTTGCTCGAAATCCGGCTCGGAGGTATTGCGGAACCACACCTCGTTGATGATCGCCAGCAATGGCACTTCGAACAGGATGGTGTGCAGCCACGGGCCACGGATGGTCAGCTCGATCTCGCCCGGATGGGTGGTCGAGGCCGACAGCTGCAGATACTTGCGATCCAGATGAAACAGCGCTAGGAAGTCGGCAAAATCCGGCTTGATGAAGCGCAGGCTGCGCAGATAGGCCACCTCGTCCTCGCGCAGCCGCAGCCGGCACAGCGCATCGATCTCGCGCGAGATTTCGTCGATGAACTGGGCCAGATCCACGCCGGGCGTGCGGCACTTGAAGCGGTAGTCGACCTGCGCGGCCGGATGCTGATGCAGCACCGCCTGCATCATGGTGAATTTATACAGGTCGGTGTCGAGCAGCGAATGGATGATCATGCTGCCGGATTATGCCCGCAGCGGCGATCGCGCTGCGTGCAAACCGCCGATGCCTCGGGAAGCGCTGCGCTGCGTAGTGGCGGTGCGCCTGGCGATTTCCCTTGGCGAGTCACTCCGGCAATTCACCCCGGAAATTGCGCCCGGCACTCCCTTGGACAGTGCCAGGCGCCATCGCTCAGCGCGCCAGTACCTGCTGCGCTGGTTTGCCCTGCACGGTGAAGTCGCTGTCGCCCGGGCCGCCGGCCTTGGGGTCGGTGTACCAGCACCACAGCGCGATGCCTTCCACGCCGTGCGCCTGCAGCACCTTGCGCCACTGCTGCAACACCTGCAGTTGCAGGCGGGTGTCCACTGCAGCGGCGCGTTGCTCCGGGCTCTCCCATGGCGCGGCCAGGCTGCCGCGTGCAGAACGCAAGCCCAGCTCTGCCACCCACACCGGCTTGCCCACGCGCTGGCCCAGTTGCTGCAGGCGCTGCGCGGCAGCATTCATCTCTGCCGTGCGCGTGCCGGCCGCTTCGGACAGACGCGGATACAGGCTGGTGCCCACCGCGTCGAACAAGGACCAGTAGCGGAAGCTTTCGGCGTGCTCCATGCCGTCGGCCACGTACAGCAGCTTGCCTTGGTAGACCTTGCGCACTTCCGCCACCAGACCGGGCCACTGCGGTGCGTCCTGCAGCTTGCGCAGTTCGGTGCCGATCACCAGCGCTTCAGCGTGCTCGTCTTCGGCCAGTCTGGCCAACGGCAGCAACGCATTCTGATACGCGGCAAACCAGGCTGCCTGGTCGGTGGGCGCGGTGTCGCCGGCCCAATGCCCGGGAATCCACACATGCACCTTGAGCGTGGCCTGCAGACCGGCCTGGCGGCTCTGCCGCAACGCGGCGCGCATGGCCTCCACGCTGCTGTCGCTGCCCAGCACCGGGTCGTTCGACTGCGGGTTGGCCTGCCACACAAATGCGACCAGCAGCGCCTTGCTGGCGCCAGTCTTGGCCAGCGCGTCCAGCGACTGCCCCGCCGCCTCGCTTTCCCACGGCGCATTGGCCGAGACCTTGACGTTGGCGCCCATCCACGTCGATGCATCCGCGTTGCAGCCATTGGCGAGCATGCACGCCCCGACCAGCAACGCGGCGCTCAGAACGCGTTTGAACATGTGGCGGATGCCTCGGTGGTGGACGCGGTCGTGGTGGGCGCGCAGTCCATTGCACCGATGACCGCAGTGTTCTTGTCCGGCTGCACCATTGCCGCGGTGGCAGCAGGCGTGGTGGCACCGGCAGCGAGCTGCGTGGGTGCAGCCACGTCCGCAGCAGTCGCCACGGCGGGTTGCGCCTGCATGGCGCCCGCTGCCGGCACCGCCGCGCCGGTCGGCAACGATACCGGCGCGCGCATGACCACCGCCTCGCCCTGCAGCAAGGATTGCGCATCGGCAGGCGCCGCACGCATCCAGCTGCCCCAGCCCTGCGGCTGCACCCAGGCCGCACCGATCAGGCCCAGCAACAGCAGGCCAGCGGCCTGGCTGCGCTGATCGGCATGCAGTGCGCGCAGCAGCAACGCTGCCGGCACCCACAGCAGCAGCAAGGCGTCGAACCCGGCCCAGCCGAACGCGAACGACAGTGCCGTCGCACAGATCACGGTGCCGGCACTGGCCAGCACGCCGCGCGTGAGCGCACTGCTGCGGCTGCGGGCCAGCAACGCCAGCACCGGGAAACAGACCACCGCCGCCACGCCCCAGCGCACCGCCGGCAGCCAGCCTTGCGCATGCTCGGCCAGCGGCAACGGCAGCGGATGCGCACCCTGACCGATGCTGGACAGCGTCGGCCACGGTGCGTTGAACACGGTCAGATTGACGTAGGCCCACATGCCGACCAGAAACGCGAACGGCAGATAGCACACCAGATAGAACGAACCCGGCGCCTTGCGCAGCATCTGCGGCGGCATCACCAGCAGCAGCCACGGTGCCACCATCGTCGACAGCGCCAGCGTCTGCAGATCCAGGCACAACAGGATGCACAACCAGCCGGCGATGCGCAGATAGGTGAAGGCCTCTACCGGCGTCTGCAGGCGGCGCAGGGTGCGGCACAAGCCGTAGAACGCCAGTAGGCCCACCGCCTGGCTTCCGCCTGCGGCGATCGGCAGCAGGAACAGCGGATTGCAGCCCACCAGCAGGGTCAAACCACTGGCCCAGCCGCGCCCGAACACGCCGGCCAGATCACGCCACAGCAGCGACAGGAACAGCGCGTTGGCGGCCACTGCCAGGAACGGCCAGACCTGGAACGGCAGGTTCCAGCTGTGCACACCGAGATCGATCGCCCACGACAGCAGCCCGGTCGCCGGCAGGCCGGCACCCGGCGCCATCGCGGCGGTACCTACCGACTGCACCAGCAATGGCTGGCTCAGCAGCGACAACGCCACCACGGCCACCAGAAACGCTGGCAGCCCGCTGTCGCGACGCCGCGTTACCGACTCACTCGTCGAGTGCGGCGCGACGCTCGTTTTCCGAATGCTTGCTGAGGCCATGAGTGGTCTTCTCCCAATAGAATGGATTGTGGATCAGCTGCCAGAGACCCTTGTAGGCGGCGATCGACTGCAACACCCAGTAGAACGGCACCGTCAGCGCATACGGTGCCAGCTTGAAGTAATCGCGCTTGAACGCAGCCACCAGCGTGACGTAGATGAAGAACGCATTGGCCAGCAGCAGATTGACCAGCGAGATCGCGGCCAGCCACGGCGGAAAGATCGCATCGAACACGCGCGCACCGCTCACCACGCTGATCAGGCACAACGCCCACATCACCGGCACGCCCAGCGCGATGAAGAAATTGCCGCCAATGAAGAACTGAAAGCCCCAGAACCCCTTGAACCCGGTGCTGCGATACAGATGCACCGGGTCGCGCATGTGCACCAGCCAGGTCTGCATGTAGCCCTTGAGCCAGCGCGAACGCTGCCGGATCCAGTTGGGAATGCTGACGTTGGCTTCTTCGAACGTGGTGGAGTTGACCACGTTGACGCGGTAGCCGTTCTGGATCAGCCGCACGCCCAGGTCGGCGTCTTCGGTGACGTTGTACGGGTCCCAGGCGCGCACCTGACGCAACACATCCAGACGGAAGTGGTTGGAGGTGCCGCCCAACGGAATCGGGATGCGCAGGTATTCCAGCGCCGGCAGGTAGAAGTCGAACCAGAGCGTGTACTCCAGCGTGAACATCCGCGTCAGCCAATTTTCGTCCGAGTTGTAGTAGTTCAGCCGCGCCTGGATGCACACCACATCCTTCTCGGCCTTGCGGAATGCCGCCACCACGCGCTTGAGCTGATCCGGCTCGGGCTTGTCTTCGGCGTCGTAGATGGTGAGCAGTTCGCCGCGCGCAAAATGCAGCGCGTAGTTGCAGGCCTTGGGCTTAGTCTTGGGCTGCGACGGCGGCACCCGGATGATTTCGAAGAACGCTTCCAGGCCGAGTTTCTTGGCGGCCTCGATGGTGTCGAAATCGTCCGCTTCCAGCACCAGCTTCACGTCGAGCTTGCTGATCGGGTAATCCAGCTTGCGCAGCGCGTTGGCCAGGATCGGCAGGACTTCCGGCTCCTTGTACATCGGCACCAGCACGGTATAGACCGGCAGGTCGTCATCGCGCAGCGCGGCCACCTCGTCCTCGGTGACCTTGATGTCGATGCGGTGGCGCGAGCCGAACCACACCAGCAGCAGTTTCAGTCCGAAGGTCGCCAGAAAGCCGAACGCCACCAGCACGTTAAGCGTGATCAAGGCCGGCACCGGGAACAGCACCATCGCGATCAACAGCACCGCAGCGATCGCCCACAACGTGTACTTCTGCCCGCGCGTGACTACCTGGCGTGCCGAATAGGTTGGCGCATGCGATGCGAGCAGGTTCAGTGCGTTATCGGTGAGCTGCTCGTCGGCGTAGCGCTGCAGGCTCCAGATGATGTCGAACTTGGCGGTGCCGACAAAGCGCACGTCTTCGCCATAATGCGCACGCGCCCAGGCAAACACCGCCGGGTCGGGATCGGCCACGGCCAGCACCAGCACGCCGTCTTCGCGACGCCACGGCAGCAGCAGGCGCTGCGCGTAACTTTCCAGATCGCCGGGGGTGAGCAGGTCCGGATCCGGCGGCTGCTGTACCAGATCGATGAACGCAAGGCCGAAGTGCGCGGCAACGATGGCGTAGAACCGCTGCGCCGGCACGCCGCGCTGGGCCAGGATCACATCGCCCAGGCGCGAGTTCCAGCGTTGCTGCAACGCCAGCGCAGAACGCAGCTGTTCGTCGGTGATGACGCCTGCCGTGACCAGCGCGCGACCCAGCAGACCGCGTTCGCGGCCGATGTCCGGTGCTCGTCCCAGCGCGTCCATTTCGCAGGTGACCGTCATTGTCGTGGCGTCCTTAGAACCGCCACCAGGCGGCCACGAATGGCCCACCTGCGGCGCCGGTGTTGCGGCCCATGACGGGCTGCTGATATCCCACCTGCCACTGGCTGCCGCCCGGCGCGGTGTACAGCGTGGACAGCTGCAGCTTGGTGAGGTCGTAGTTGGTGCCGGTGGCGACAAAGCCGGAATCGCCAGGTGTCGAACCAACGACAAACGCGTCGTTACGCCCGTTACCCAGGCCCTGGATCACGTTGACTTCGCCAAGCAGCAACCAGCTCGGGGTCAGGCTCAGGCCGGTGGACGCGTCCACCCGCACTTCGTCGGAAGCGGCACTGCCGCGCAGGCGCACCGCGCCACCCAGATCGACGTAGCCGTTGCGCCCGCCTAGCGTGTAACCACGGCCGCGGCTGTAACGCAGCTCCAGGCCGTAGTCGCCGAGGCCGAGCGCGGGGTCGCGCCCAGGATTGTTCGGGTGATAGGTCTTGCTACGGCCATAGGCCGGGATGCTGACCAGGGCCTGCACCGAGCTACGCCAGACATCGTCGGCCGCGCCTGGCAGTGCGTAGCGCAGGCCGATCTCCTGATCGGCAAACCCGGTGGTGCTGCGACGTGCCCGTCCGGGCGCACCGTTCACCGGTTCGTCGTTGTTGAAACCGACTTCGGTGAAATAGAAATTGCCGATGAAGCTCAGCTTGTCGCTCAGGCCATGCTCGACGTAGACATTGAGCTGATCCTGGCGGCTGCGCCCGTTATTGCCGAAATCGCCACGATGATGCGAGTCGTCGAACCAACCGGTGCCATCGCTATGCAGCGCCTTGACGATCACCAGCGTGTCGCCCTGCGGCTGGGTCCAGGCACCGGCCAACGCCGTGCCTGGCAACGCGGCCAGCGCACAGCCCAGCGCAAGCGCCGAGGCAGATGCCAGCGGCAAACGGCGGAGGTTGCGGGTGAGGTGCGGCGGTGAAGCAGCCGAGCCGGATTGCGGCAAGGCGAGGCACGACTGACGTACCCGCAAGCGCGGGTCGTTCTGTAAAGACATTTGTACGATTCCTGATGGGGGACCCGGAAGGGACAGGAAGCTAGGGATTGATCACACTTCTAGGCGAAACGTATCACAGTTTCGGCCTGCCGCCATCACTGATTTATCACAAATTTAACACTAGCGAACTCATCTCTTTTGCAACAAACGCGGTACCTGCACGGCGGCGTGCGTCCAGATGGCAAGCCAGACGCCCAGCCGGGTCGCAAGCCTGCGTTGACCTGCCTCGAACTTGCGGAAATAGCGCCACAACCCGCGGTGCTTATGCCATTCAACGAAGAACGGCCGCGCCCGGCTGGAGACGCCGCGCACGTGCACCACCTGCAGATCGTTGGCCACCGCGACCAGCGCACCGGCCTGGCGCGCGCGCCGGCACAGGTCCAGATCTTCGGCGTGCAGGCGGTAGTCACCATCCCAGCCGTCGAGCCGGTCGAACAGGCTGCGTTGCATCAGCATCAAGGCACCGGAGATGGCGTCCACCGGCTGCAAGGCCACCGCCGGGTCGGCCGGCACCGCCAGCTGGGCGGCGGCACGCGGTGCACGCAGCATCGCGGCAAAGTCCGGATCGCGGCGGCGCACTGCGGCATCCGGCTGCCCCTGTTCGTCCACCTGCTCCACGCCCAACAGCACCGCCGGGTGCCCGGCCGCGCGTGCGCGCAGCTGCACCAGGGTGTCGGGTTCGACCATCAGGTCCGGATTGATGAAGACCAGCCAGGGCGCCTGCGAGTCGCGGGCGCCTTGATTGCAGGCGGTCGCAAAGCCGGGGTTGTCGGGATTGGCGATGAAATGCACCCGCGCATCGGCCAGCGCATGCCGCTGCACGACCTCCAGGGTGTCGTCGCTGGACGCGTTGTCGACCACCCGGATTTCGCTGATGCCCTCGGCCGCGCGCAACCGCGACAGGCAGGCATCGATGGTGCTGCTGCTCTGATAGGTAACGACAACGGCGGCGATCTGGACAGGCGTCATCCGGCAATTATCCCGTGCCAAGGCCGCGCAGCGCCATCGCCGTCGTCGCTGCTGCAAAGCCGGCATGACGGCCGCCTGCTTGAGCAGGCATACTGCGCGCCCGAAAGCCGCCAGGCGGTTTTCGGTAGCGCCGCCTGCGGCGCACCCCCTACACCTGATCCATGAGATGACGGCCAGCGACCTTTCGGTGTTGCGCTGCCTTATCAATCCATGCATCGCGACCGCCTGATGGCGCGCGCGATGCAACGACGGCCTGGCAGCGCCGTCTGTGTCGTTGCTGGCGTGCGCGCCGGGTCTGGTGCATCGGCTTCGCTCTTTTGGTCTATACCACTGACGCTTCCTGTCAGCGCTCTCTTTCCGAGCGTGTGCCCATGAGCACCGAGCATCAGGTGCATGGCATGAGCCTGGAATTGGCGCTGCCGGACTGGCCGATGCTGACCGCCGACGAAATCCATCGCGTGTTGCAGCGCGTGTCCGGCCATGCCGGTGGCGAGGTGATCCGCTGGCATAGCGCACGCCCCTTTTCCGCCGCTGCATGCGTGGACACCGCAACCGGCCCGCTGATCGTCAAGCGTCACCACTGCCGCGTACGCACGGTCGCTGCGCTGCGCGAGGAACACGTCTTCATGGCGCATCTGCGCTGGGCCGGCGCGCCGGTGGTCGAGGTGCTGCACGATGCCCAGGGCCGCACCGCATTGACGCAAGGCGATTGGGTCTACGAAGTGCAGCGCGTCGGCGCCGGGGACGATCTGTATCGCGATGCGTTGTCGTGGACCGCGTTCCACAGCGACCAGCATGCGTTTGCAGCCGGTGCTGCCTTGGCACGCCTGCATCTGGCAGCACAGGGATTCGACGCGCCGCCGCGCGACACCAGCGTACTGGTCGCCAACTTCAGCGTATTTGCGCAGGCAGACCCGATCCAGGCACTGGAACAGGCACTGTTGTCGCGCCCTGGCCTGGCCGCAGATTTTGAACAGCGGCCGTGGCGCAGCGATCTGGCCGCACACCTGCTGCGCTGGCACGCACAGGCATGGCCGTTGTTGTCGGCACCGGGGGCGATGCCGCCGCTGTGGACGCATGGCGACTGGCATGCCTCCAATCTGTTGTGGCGCATGCAGGACGGGGACACCGAGGTCAGCGCGGTATTCGACTTCGGCCTGTGCGATCGCAGTTTTGCGCTGTTCGATCTGGCCACCACGATCGAACGCAATCTGATTCCGTGGCTGAATCTGGATAACGGACAGCGCGCGCAACCGCAGCTGGACCAACTCGACGCACTGCTGGACGGGTACGCACAGCACTGCCCGCTGGGGGCTGCGCAACTGCGCCTGCTCGCCGCCTTGCTGCCGATCGTGCATGCAGATTTCGCCTTGAGCGAGATCGAGTACTTCGCCGGCATCACCCGCTCGTCCGGCAACGCCGACATCGCCTATCACCGTTATCTGCTTGGCCATGCGGACTGGTTTGCCAGTGCCGATGGTCAGCGTCTGATCGAACACCTGCACGCACGTGCGCGCCGTTTGCCATGAGCGTTTTTCTTTCTTCTTTTCGAGTCCTGCGCATGCCTGTGTCCCGCACCACCCTGCCCTCTCGCCGCCTGCTCGCGCTTGCACTGGCGCTGTGCATCGCCACACCGGCGTTGGCGCAGCAGCAACCCGACGATGCAGCGGTCGAACTGGATGCCGTGAACGTACGTGGCGAACGTACCGACACAAACACTGCATTGACCGGATTCGGTGCCACGCGCCTGCTGGATGCACCGGCCTCGATCGCGGTGTTCGATCGCCAGCAATTACTCGATCGTCAGGCCCGCGTGCTCAGCGAAGTCTTGCGCGCCGATGCCTCCGCAGGCGATGCGTATGCGCCGATCGGCTACTACGAAAACTTCGTGGTGCGTGGCTATTCGCTCAACGCTGCCAATAGCTACCGCATCAACGGCATGAGCGCGGTGGGCGAGCAATCCATTGCGCTGGAAAACAAGCAGCAAGTGCAGTTGCTCAAAGGCCTGGCCGGCCTGCAATCCGGCGTCAACGAACCGGCCGGCTTGATCGACTACCGCACCAAGCGGCCCGAGCATGTGCGCAGCGTGACCCTGGGCACCGACGAGCAAGGCTCGCGCTATGTCGCGGCCGATCTGGGCGACTGGTTCGGCGCCGAGCGCACGCTGGGTGTGCGCGTCAATGCCGCACGCGAAGACATCAACAGTTATGTCGACCATGCCGATGGCTACCGCAATTTCCTCTCGCTGGCCGGCGACTGGAAGATCAGCCCGCAATCGCTGCTGCAGCTGGATGTGGAATACCAGCATCGGCAGCAACGCTCGGTGCCCGGCTACCAGCTGCTGGGTGGCACGCAGGTGCCGCGCGCTATCGATGTGCGTCGTCTGCTCGGCTACCAACCGTGGTCGCGGCCGGTGGAAATGGATTCGCTCAATGCGCAGCTGCGTTACGCGTATCAATTCAACGACAACTGGCGTGCCACCGCAGAAGCCTCACGCAGCCGTTCGGTGATCAACGATTTCTCCGCGTTTGCCTGGGGCTGTTATGGCGCGGCCAGCTGCGCCGATATCGTCACGCCCAACTTTTTCAGCGCGCAGGGCGAGTACGACGTCTACGACTACCGCAGCCCCGACGACACCCGCGTGCACGATCAACTGCGCGCCACATTGGAAGGCCATGTGGTCACCGGCATGCTGGATCACCGCCTGAGCATCGGCGGCGATTGGCTACGCCGCACCATCGACCGTTTCGGCTCGGTCAACGAATTCGTCGGCAGCGGCAGCATCGAGCGCGACCCGGAGGTGTTTGCACAAACCGACGTGGCACTGGACCCGAAGCAACGCCGCCTGGATAGCCGTCAACGTGCCCTGGTGTTGGCCGACCGGATTGGCTTCGGTTCGCAATGGGAGCTGGCGCTGGGCGCGCGTTATGTGCGGCTGGACGAGCGCGCGTTCGATCGCGACGGGCTGCTGGAACGGCGCACGCGCAAGGACGCAGTGCTGCCGCAGGCGGCGCTGCTGTTCAAGCCGCAGCAGCAGGTGGCGTTGTATGCCAGCTACGCCAAGAGCCTGGCAGCCGGCGGCACCGCACCATGGTTTGCCGACAATGCCGATGAAATCCTGCCGCCCACCAACGCGTATCAGCTGGAAACCGGCGCGAAGATCGAGCTAGATGGCCTGCGTCTTGGCGCGGCACTGTTCGACATCCGCCAGGCCTACCAGTTCACCCAACCGCAGGCCGACGGTGGCCTGCTCTATGTGCAACAAGGCCGCCTGCACAATCGCGGTCTGGAGCTGTCGGCCGACGGCGCAGCCACCGAACAACTCCGCATCTTCGCCAGCGTTGCGGCGATCCGTGCGCGTGCAGAAGACACCGACATTGCCGAGTACGAAGGCCATCAGGCGATCAACGTGCCCAAGCTGCGCGCCAGCGTGCAGGCCGACTACAGCGTGCCCGGTGTCGATGGTTTGGCACTACTGGCAGGCGCGCAATACAGCGGGCGCAAGTTCGCCGATCGCCTCGGCAATGCCAGCGTGCCGGCCTATACCGTGGCCAATCTGGGCGCACGCTACGCCACTGCACTGGGCGGCTTGGCAACGACCTGGCGCTTGAACGTGGACAACGTGTTCGACAAGCGCTACTGGCGCGATAGCGGTGAATACCAGGGCGATGCGTATCTGTTCCCCAGTGCGCCGCGCACTGCGCGATTGACGGTGCAGGTGGATTTTTAAAAACGTGCTCCCCCATCCGCCCTGCGGGCGGCTTGCTCCGCAGGCGCGGGAAGAGAACAGCATCGGCGTTGTCGGTTTGGGTCTTTCTCTGGCGACATGCGGGCAGCTGTGATCTGACCCTGGTGTGCACTGCAGCTGCGATTCGCGCAGTGAACGACCTCCACCGGCTGCACGCACTGTCGCATTTGCGTCTTCCGCCCTTGCCGCCACTGATCCACTTTCCATCAGGCTTTGCATGTCACTGCTCGAATCCATCGCCGTCGTGATCAACCTGCTCGGCGTCTGGCTGACCGCGCGGCGCATTCGCTGGTGCTGGCCGGTCGGCATCGTGGCGGTGGCGCTGTACGCCTGGCTGTTCTATCAGTGGAAGCTGTACTCGGACATGCTGCTGCAAGGCGTCTACGTGCTGACCCAGCTGTACGGTTGGTGGCACTGGCAGCGCGGAACCGCCGCAGACATGCGGATTCGCCCATTGCCGATGCCACACGCGGAGCTGTGGGCGTCGCTAGGCATCGGCGCACTGTTTGCCGCCGCGCTCGGCGCCTACATGCATCACCGCACCGATGCTGTGCTGCCGTGGCTGGATGCGGCGCTGGCCAGCTTCAGCCTGGTTGCCAGCGTGTGGGCCGCGCGCAAACGCATCGCCAACTGGGTGCTGTGGATCGTGCTCGATTGCATTTACGTGGGCGTGTTCGTCAGCAAAGCGCTATACCCCACTGCCCTGCTCTACGCCGGTTTCGTGCTGCTAGCGGTGTATGGATGGCGCAGCTGGAAAATCCAACAGAACCGGAATCTGGCAGAGATTGCCTGAGCGACGCACGGTTTGCGGGCGCGTTCTTCTTTACCATCGCAACATGCATCTCTTTCAACACACTGCACCACACATGTGCTGCGTACGTCATCGGCGGATCGCCGCATGAGCGTGTCGCGCCAATACGCCATCACCGAAATCATTTCCGCGCAGATCGCCGCCGGCGAATGGGGCCCGGACCAGCGCCTGCCGGTGGAGCGCGAGCTTGCAGAGCGCTTCGCCTGTACCCGTATCACCTTGCGCGAGGCCTTGCAGCAGCTGGAAGCCGAAGGGCGCATTTACCGCGAGAACCGTCGTGGGTGGTTTGTCAGTGCACCGCGCGTGCGCTACGACCCCACCAGCATCGCCGGTTTCATGCAGTACGTGGCGGCGCAAGGGCGCAAGCCGCGCACCGAGCTGCTGAGTGCCACCCGGCAGGCAGCCGGTGCCGCGTTCGCTGCGGCATTGCGGTTGGAAACAGCGTACGAAGAGGTCTTCGTGCTGCAACGCCGGCGCTGGATCGACCGCCGCGCGGTGTTACTGGAAACCAACGTGGTGCTGGCCGCCTGGGCGCCTGGTTTGCTGGAACATGATCTGGCCGGTTCGCTGTCCAGCGTGTTCAACCAGAAACTGGGCCTGTTTCTGAGCCGCGCGCACGTCTCGATGCACCCGGCCGGGCTGGATGCCACGCAAGCCATGTTGCTGCAATCCACCACCGGTACACCGTGCTTCCGGCTGCAGCGGGTCAGCTTTGCCGAAGACGGCCGAGCGGTGGAGCTGGATATCGAATCCTGGCGTCACGACGCACTGGATGTGGTGGTGCGCACCGAGGCGCCGACGCGGTCGGCTTCTTAAGAGCGGCTAACAAAATGTACGTCATGTCAGTCCACTGCAGGCCGGCTGATCTGCGGCCTGGCTGCAGGGCCCTTGCCCGCCCACCCTCGCGGGACACGCCGCAAGTACGTCCATGTAGGCTCTTCTGCGGCATCCATGCCGCGTAAGGTCCCGCGACGGTGGGCGGGCAAGGACTAGTCGAGGTGGTCGGTGTGCATGTTTTCAACAAAGCAGCCGACTAACTTTCTGGTGCGGTGTCCTCACCGCTTGCGGGACCGTGTGGCGGCATGGATGCCGCCACCGAGCCTCCGCGGACGGATTCACGGCGTGTCCCGCGAGCGGTGAGGGCACTGCGCCCTCGACCCACTCAGCGTTTGATCTGGACTTCCGACGCGTTTGATCTGGACTTCCGACGCGTTTGATCTGGACTTCCGACGCGTTTGACCTGAACTTCCAACGGCATCAACCAGGATGCGCCCGACGCCACCACTGCACTCACCGCACGGCGAGCAGTCGTCAGCTTGCAGGGGATAGCGCTCAACGAACCGCACTGTAAGATTGCTACACGCTGCACCGAACACCGGCTGCGCACGCCTGGCGGTGAGCATGCCGCTTTGGCAGCTGTTCTACGCGTCAAATAGCCTGCGTTGTGGATCCGGCGGCGGTAGATCGGCCAGCAGTTGTGCGAGTTGATCGCGCTGCGCGCGCAGTGGATCGTGCATCAGGAAGTTGGCCAGACGTGCGTGCCAGGCCGGCCAGCGGGTGGCCAGTGCATCCATGTCGCCATCGGCCGGGCGGCCTTCGTGCGGCGAGGCGACGAAGGCGGTTTCGCACAGCACATTGCGCCATCCCAGCCCGCCCATGCGCAGGCTCAGATCCACCAGTGCGGCGTACCACGAGCCATAACTGCTGGCATCCAGGCCGCCGGCCTTGCGCCGCGCGCTGCCGCGCAGCAGCACGGCGTGGCCGGTGGCCGAGGGCAGTTCCGGGTGCAGCGGTGGCATTGCGGCGCAGGCGGCGGCAAGCCGGTCCAGCGCGGCGGGCATGGGGTTGAGTTCGCCCAGTCGCGGCCAGCCACAGGCTTCGCCCACATTGCTCCAGGGCGTGGCGGTGGCAATCGCCGCATCGCGCGCAAAGCAGGCGTTGAGCTGATTCAGCCACCCCGGCAACGGGCAGGCATCCACACCCAGCACCACAACATCGGCATCGCCGCAGCCACTGAGCATTTCGTCCAGATGCGCCACCTCGCCGAGCATGCGCTGGCGGCGGGTGTGATGCGCCTGCAACGGCGTGCGCGCCAACCAATGTTCGATCACGGCACGGCCGCGCGGGCCAGCCTGCGCATCGTCGGCCAGCCACACCCGCGTGCCTGCTGGCGTGGCGGCGTTCAATGCGCCCAGGCAGGCATCCAGAGCCTCGTCGTCGGTGCCGACCGGCACCAGCACGACGGGCAGCGCTGCACTCACCTTAGTTTCTTGCCTGCATCAAGCGGATCCATGGCGCGGAACTTCTCGCCGTACTCATCGGTGAGATCGCGCGCTTCCTGCGGATTGCGCACGATCGATGGTGTGATCAGCACGATGACTTCGCGGCGGTTGGTCTCGCGGGTCTTCCTACCGAATAATGCACCTACTCCAGGCAACTTACTGAGGAACGGCACACCTGAACTCCCGTCGCTGGTGCTGTCGTCAATCAGGCCAGCCAACATCATAGTATCGCCGCTCTGGACCGCTGCTTCGGTCTTTACACGACGCGTATTGATATCGACGTTACAAGCAGCGCTGTTGACCGCCGTGGTGGTGTCCGAGGTACATGCTGCCGGCCGCGCACCTGGCGTACTGACTTCTTGCACGATATCCAGGAACACCATGCCATCCTTTGTCACACGTGGACGCACTTTTAGGATCACACCGGTGTCGATGTACTGCACCGAGGAAAAGCTGCTGTCGCTGCCAAGACCGGTGTTAATCGAAGTTGAGTTGATCGGGATACGCGAGCCCACGTTGAGCGTGGCTTCGGCGTTGTTGCGCACGAAAACAGAGGGTGTCTGTAACAGCCGCACATTGGTCACTTGATCGAGCGCACTGATAACCGCTGCGGCATTCTTACCTAGGAATGTCCAGCCAACGCCACCATTAGTGACAGTCCCCGCGATATCGCCCCAGATATTGCGGCCGGCGGCCGGCGGTAAACCAGCGCCGCCGGCAGTCGTCGCAGCATTTACCGCATTCTCGAAATACCAGTTCACACCGTACTGAAGCTGCCCCGTCAAATTCACCTCGGCCACCTGCGCTTCGATATGCACCTGCATCGGCATCACGTCGAGCTTTTCGATGACGTCGCGGATCGAGGTCCATGCCTGCGGCGTGGAGCGCACCAGCAAAGTATTGGTTTCGGCTACCGCCGAGACACCCACCTTGTCGCCGGACACCTCCAGCGTCACCGCACCATTGCCGTTGCTGCGCGGCGACAACTGCAAGCTGCCGTTGCCCAGGCCACCACTGCTGCTGCCACTGCCACTGCTGCCGCCGAAGCTGATGCCGGACGAACTGCCATCGTTGCTTTCGCCGATGCTGCCGCCGGTGGTGCCGGAGCTGCCACCCATGCTGCTGTCGCGATTGCCGGCGACGCCGCCAAGCACGCTGGTTTCCGAGCCGGGCGCCAGCGAGGCATTGGAGTCGCCGCCATTGCCACGCCCGCCGAACACTTCCGACAGGCGGTCGGCCAGGTCCTTGGCCTTGATGTATTTCAACTCATACGAGAACAACCGCACGCCGCCACCGGCGCTGTCGATGCGGTCCAGCCACTGCTGGATCTGGTCCAGATAGCGCGGCTGCGGGGTGATCACCAGCACGGCGTTGGCGTTTTCCAGCGGCATGAAACGGAACATGCCGGCGCTGGGCGTCTTGCTCTGTTCGCCGAAGACTTTCTCCAGATCGGCGGAGACTTTTTCGGCCTTGCCGGACTGGATCGGGAACACGCCCACCGACATGCCCGACAGCCAATCCACGTCGAAGATCTGCACGGTGCGCAGGTAGTTTTCCAGCTCGGCGCGGGTACCGCCCAGGGTGATCACGTTGCGCGAATTGTCGGTGCCGACGATGGCGTTGGGCCGTGCGTACGGCTCCAGCACCTTCTTCATTTCGCTGGCGGAGATGAACTTCAACGGCACCACGCGCACCTCGAAACCGCGCGCGGACGACGGCGATGCGGTGCTGGGTGCGACGGTGCCGGCCAGTGCCTGGTCGGCCGGCACGATGTTGTAGCGGCCACCGTTGAACACCATGCGCGCGTTGTTCCAGCCCAGCACCATTTCCAGCAGGTTCAAGGCTTGCGCGGGCGAGACCGGATTGGGCGTAGCCAGGGTCACGGTGCCCTGCACGCCCGGGGCGATGACGTAGTTCTGGCCGAGCATGTCGCCCAGGATCGCCTTGACCACGGCCTGCACCGATTCGCCTTCGAAATTGAAGGTGGCGCTGCCGGTGCTGGCCATGCCGAGCGTAGGCGACGGCGCGGCGGCCGCGCTCTGGTTGATCATGCTGCCGCTGCCGCGACGGATCACCGGCACCGGCTTGGCGCTGGTGTTGCCGTCGGCAGCTTGCTCGGCGCCGGTCTGGGTGGCGCCGGCAGCGCCGACTTGCGGATCCAGGCGCGCGTCGCGGCGTACGTCCGGCGGCGGAGTGGTGGCACAACCGGCCAACAGGCCAATCAGCAGGGACACGGGGAACAGGCGCGGCGTCATGCGTTCACTCATTGGGTCTGACCGGGGGTTGAGCCGCTCTGGCGCTGCTGTTGCAGCTGGCGGCGTCGGGCTTCGATGCGTTCGCGGATGGCACGCATCTGATCGTCGGAGGGGCGTGGTGCTTCCTGGGCGCCGTCGCTGCGTTGCGGCGGCACCGTCGGCGGCGCCTGTCCACCGGGCTGCTGGGCAGGCGTGGCAGGCTGGGGCTGCGGCGGCTGCACCGCGGCGGCGTCGGGCGAAGGCAACGGTGGCGTGGCGCCGGGTGCAGCCGGCGCGCCGGCATTGGCGGTGGGCGGCTGCCCGCCCTGGCCGTTGAACACCTGCAGTTCCAGGGTTTGGGTGCCGCCCGGGCCTTCGATGGTTGCGCTGCGCGGCTGCAGCGCCAGCAGGCGCCAGCCCTTGACCGCATCGCCGCCGAGTTTGACCCGCACCGAATCGTGCGGGTCCAGGGTTAGCGTGGCCATCTTGAAGTTGTCCGTCAGCAGCACGCCGGTCAGCCGCACCGTCGATGCGGCGCCGCTGCCGTCGTTGCCGGACAGGAAGAACGGATGCGGCAGGCGATCTTCGGCGAAGGCCGGGTGTGCGGCGATTTCCGAATATTTCTCGAACGCGCCCAGCCGTTCCGGCGCCGGTGCCGGCAGGGTGGGCAGGCGCTGCACCAGCGCCGGATCGTCGGGCAGCAGTTCCACCCGTTTGCCCAGGCCAGCCACGGCCAGCACGCACACCAGCAGCGCCCAGCCGACCACGGTGGCCAGCAGCCAGGTGCGCAGGCCGATCATGTCAAGGCGCATTGCTGGCCTCCGCGGCGTCGGGGGCGGCGGGCGCGGCGTCGGTGTTCAACGGTGCGGCACTGGCGCCGGGGCGCAGGTAGCCGGCCAGTTCGAAGGCAATGTCCAGGCCGTTGCCGCTTTCGTTGGGCGAGAGTTGGTAGCGCTGCGCCATCACGTTGAGGTTGTCCACGAACAGGCGCGGGGTGCCGTTTTCCAGGCTGTACAGCACCGAGGCCAGCTCCGGGGTGCCGCAGCGCAGGCGTACCTGCACCGCGACGCGGGTGAAGCGGTCCTTGCTTTCCGGCTGCAGCGGCGAGCGATTGCTGATCGCGCAGCTGCGGTTGCCGGGGCTGGCTTCCACCACGGCGCGTTCCAGCCGCTGCACCAGGCCGGCCGATGCCAGTTCGGCCGAGGTTTCCGGCAGGAAGCCCGGACGGCTTTCCAGGGTCTGGCGCGCTTGGCGTAGCCGTTTGCTGACTTCCGGCGCCTGCTGCAGTTGCACGCGCACGCGCAGCTCGCGCTCGCGCAGCGCTTGCAGGTCGTCCTGCACCGCGATCATGGGCTGGGTGAACCAGGGGTGCACCAGCACCAGATAGGCCACGCCGATCACCAGCAACAGCAGGCCCAAAGCGATCCAGCGATCGCGCTTAACGCTGCGTGGCATCGGCCGCCTCCTTGGCATCGGGGCCGGCCAGTTCGGCGGTGATGGTGAAGCGGTCGACGTTGCGACCGGCATCGCTCTGCAGCACACCGGTCAGCGAGGGCGTGCGCCACAGCGGCGAGCCTTCCAGGCGCCGCACCAGCGAGGAGGCTTCGTTGCTCAAGCCGATCAACTGCAATTGCCCACCTTCGACCGAGAATTTTTCCAGGTAGGTGCCGCCCGGCAGACGCCGGCTCAGTTCGTCCCAGATTTCCACCGAGGTGGGGCGGGTGGCGCGTTGCTGCTGGAAGAAGTTGGCCCCTTCGACCAGATCCAGCAATTGCTGGCGTTCGGCGGCGACCTGGCGCGCACGTGCGGCGTTGGCCTGCACCTTGGCACGCAAGTCGTCGGCGGCCTGGCGGCGGTTGTCCAGCAGCAGCCAGCCGGCCACGGCCAGCAGCACCAGTGCGGCGGCGGCCAGCAACAGATTCCAGCGCTGCATCGGGTCGCTGCGCCGCAGCCGTCGTGCCGGCGGCAGCAGGTTCACGCCCAATGGCAGGCCCTGCGCATCGGCGACATCGATGCCGGACAAGGCGCTGGCCCATGCGTCGGGCACGCCGTCCGGGCCATCGATCAGGCGCCGCGGCACCACCACCAGTTCGGCATCGAGCTGGCCGTCTTCGCGCACGTCCAGCACGCGCGCATCGAAGTACACCTGGTCGGCAGTGAACGGGGTTTGCCGATCGATCTCGAAGCGCGCCACATCCTGCAGGCGCGCCGCTGCCGCAGCAGGCAGGCGCAACGGACGGCGCAAGGCATGCGCGGCCGGCAGCAGCCAATGCCGCGGCAGGCCTTCCAGCGCGGTCGGCAGCAAGGCATGGACTTCCTGCGGCTGCACAGGCCACGGCAGGCTGGCGATGGTCTCGCTGCTGTGATCGCGCTGACGCAGCAACTGCAACGCCTGCCCATCGGGCTGCAACAACAGCCGCGACGGCGACAGGCCCAACTGCCATTGCCAGCGCTGCGGCAGCCAGGCCAGCAGCGATTGTTGCCACCAACGCCAGAAGCCTCCGGCTCCCGGCATGGCGCGTACGCCGATACGACCCAAGGTGTCCCGCCATGCGGTCATTGCACTGCTGCTCCCTCTTCCCAACGCAACACGGTATATGCCGACCCAGGTAATGCGGACGCACTGGTGGAGACCACCGCCCGCAACACAGCCTCGCGTCCCTGACTCAGTCGCGCCCGGCTCTCGATACTATAAGTGTCCGACCCACCGACCGTCGCCTCGCTGCCCGGCAAACCCGGCGGCGCGTCACGCTGGGCCAGCAGTTGCCGCGCATCCAGGCCCATCGCGGTCAGCACCGGGGCCGGCGCAAAGCGCGCTTCGGGGCGCGAGCGTCCGCTGTACAGGGTGAGGTTGGGCAACAGCTTGCGATACAGCTCGCCATCCATTCCCAGCACCAGGCGCAACTCGCCTAGCGTTTCGAACGGGCCATCCTTTGCGCCGTACGGCAATCCTGCATCGGCATAATCGCGATCTTCCGCGCCGCCGCCGGGCTGGCTCAGCGAATCGCCATCGCGCCAGTCGACGATCGCACCGGCAATGCGCGTATCGCGGCCCTGTTCGCCACCGACCGCGCGTACCAGGCCGGCCAGCAGCGCGGGCTCGGCCATGTTCAAGTCCACCTTGCCGCTTTCGTCGGTAATGCGGATCTCCACCGTGGCATCGTCCATCTGCCAACGATAGCGCCGGCCGTCTGCGAGCCAGCGTGCCTGGGTGTCGGTGCTTTGCAGGCGGGACAGTGCGTATTCCAGCCCGGAGCGCGCGTATTCCTGCGCCTGCGCGCCATTGCGCAGCATGCTGCCCTGCAGCGCTTCCACCCGCGCGGTCAGCGCGAATGCACCGATCATCGCGGTGAGCAGCGCAATCAGCCACAACACCAACACCAGCGCGGCACCGCGCATTGCGCTCATTGCCCCGCTCCCGGGTTGCTGGATTGCGGCAAGGCCACCACCAGCGGCGGCCAGGCGGCACCGCCGCTACGGATCTCGATGCGCACCAGCAACGGCAGACGGTCGTGCCATTCCCACTGCGGCAACCATGCGCTCAGGCGGCCGCTCTGCGGATCCATCCCGCGATACCGAAAGCTCACCTGCTGCACGCCTTCGGCGAGTGTTTCCGGCGGCAGCGTGGTGCCCTCTTCGATCGACTTGCCCGATTGCAGCATGGTCAATGCAATCAACAGATTGCGCTGCTCGCCATCGCCGGCCACCGATAGATCATGCAGATACGGCCCACCACGGCCCAGATAATCCGGTACATCGGCGGCAAAACGCATGCGCTGCGGCTCGCCGATGAACAACATCGGTTGCTGGCTTTGCGGGTCGATGCCCATCGCAATCGGCAACGCGGCCGCCAGCCGGCGACGCAGGAATTCTTCCACCGCGCGCACGCGCTCGCTGCGCTGGGCGATCGCTTCGCCGCGCTGACTCACCGCACTGGCCGAGCGCAAGGTGGCGAACGCCAATGCCAGCCCGCCCACCAGCAACATCGTGGCCAGCAACACTTCGATCAGGGTGAAACCGGCGTTGCGCGAACGGCTCATGGGGCCCTACCCGGCTGCGCCGCAGCGACCAGCCTTAAAGTGCGCCATTGCAGCACCTGATTGGGCTGCTCGCCCCAACGCACCACCAAGGTCAATTGCAGCAGCGTGTGCGCGCCGGGGGACACCGGCGCCTGCGGATTGCGCCGCGGTTCGTCATACGGGCGCACATCCATCGACCAGCGAAAATGCCCGTCTTCGAAAGTGCCTTGTTGCTGCTCGGGCACCAACGGTTTGTCCATGCCCTGGGCGGCCAGCAACGATTGCGCGTGCAGCGTGGCGCGCGTGCTTTCGTCGGCAGCGCGCACCTGACGCGCAGCGCCTGACAGCGATCCCAGCAACAGGCTCAACGCCAATGCCAGCAGCGCAAAGGCGACGATCACCTCGATCAACGTGTAACCGCGCTGGCGCTTCATGGCGCCGGCGTCCGCAATTGCCCAGAGCGCACTTCGCCGGTGATCCAGCCCACGTCCACACGCCAGGTGGCGTCCTTGACGCGCAGGTCGATGCGCCCGCCAGTGGAGGCGCCATCGGGGAAGAACTGGATGGCGCCCTGATCCTGCCGCGACTGCACCTGCCGCGCGCCGGTGAAGCGCACCTCCAGCGACGACGGCAGATCGCCGTGATGGCCGCCGGGTGCTTCCCAGCGGCGCTGCTGCGGATCGATCAGAAACCGCTGCGGCGTGCCGGTGGCAATCGCCTGGGTGCGGGTGTAACGCAGCTGCGAGGCGATCGCCTTGCCGGCGGTGCGCAGGCGCATGCCGTCGATCCCGCCATTGAGCGCTGCAGCGGCGAGCACGCCGGCCATCGCGATCAAGGCGATGACCAGCAGCATTTCCAGCAACGAACTGCCACGCGTGCGGAGACGACCAGGGCCGACCACTCCATGCGGATGACGCAACGGCTGACACGCAACGCGCATGGCGGAAGGCTTATTGGTACTTGATGTCCGCGTCGTAACTGCTGCCGCCGGGGCGGCCGTCCTTGCCCAGGCTGATCAGATCGAACGGCTGGCCATCGCCCGGCACGCGGTATTCGATGGTGTGGCCCCACGGGTCGTTGAGTTCGGCCGGCTTGGCGTACGGGCCGAGCCAACCGCTGCTGCCGCCCGGCTGGGTGACCAGCTCATCGAGCTTGCCCGGCAACTTGCCGGTGTCGAGCTGGAAATTCTCGATCTTGCCGGCCAGGGTCTGGATCTGCGATTTGGCCAGATTGGCCTTGCCGCGATCGGCACCACCGAGCACACGGCTACCGACCAGGGTGAGCACCGCACCGATCAACACGATGACGATGATGATTTCCAGCAAGCTCATGCCGGCCTGGGCTGCACGCGATGGACTACGGGTAATGGAGCGCTTGATCATGAACGATTTCCTTGCACGTCGATGAAAGATGCTGCCGCCAGAAGATGACACGGCGGGCATTGCAATGGTTCCCGCATGGGTGTCGTGCGGTCACCTGAAAGTTGTTGTGAATCCACCGCCACGTTATCCGATGGCATTGGTCAGGTCATACAGCGGCACCAGCACCGAGATGATGACAAGCCCAACCACCGAGGCCAACACCAGCGTGATCAGCGGCACCAGGGCGGCCAGGGCGCGGTCGATGGCTTGCGCGGTTTCCAGCTCGAAGGTGTCGGCGGTCTTGAGCAGCATGGTGTCCAGCGCGCCGGACTCTTCGCCCACCTGAATCATCTGCAGAGCCAGCCGCGGGAAGCGCTTGCCACGTGCCAGCGACATCGCCAGGCCGTGGCCGTTCTTGACGTCGTCGGCAGCGGCGTCGACATCTTCGACCAGCGCCAGATTCGACATCACATTGCGCGCGATGCCGATCGCGGCCAGCAGCGGCACGCCATTACGCAACAAAGTGCCCAGCGTGCGCGTCAGCCGCGCAGTTTCCAGGCGTGCGATCAGGCTGCCGACGACTTTCTGCCGCAGCAGCCATTCGTCCAGCGCGGCACGAAACGCCGCATTGCGCCGCTTGCGATCCAGCCACAGCCCGAGCACGCCCGGCACCACGATCAACACCACCCACCAGTCGCGCACCAGCAAGCCCACGCTCAAAACGGCTTGCGTGAACCACGGCAAGGCCACATCCAGGCTTTCGTACATCTGCGCAAACTGCGGCACCACATAACCGAGCAGGAACAGCAACGCACAGCCGACCACCGCCAGCAGAATCGCCGGATAGATCAGCGCATTGATCACCTTGCCGCGCAGCGCACGGCTGCGCTCCAGATAATCGGCCAAGCGTTGCAGAGTGTCCTGCATGCTGCCGCCGGCTTCGCCCGCGCGCACCATGTTGATGTAGAGCTTGGAAAACAGCCCGTGCTGGCGCTCCAGTGCCGAGGACAGCGGCGCGCCGCCACGCACGGTGTCGCGCACATCGCCGATCACACGCCGGCTTTTTTCGTCTTCGGGCAGATCCATCAGGATCGACAGCGCACGATCCAGCGGCTGGCCGGCACCGATCAGCGTGGACAGCTGTTGGGTGAACTGCACCAGCGCGGCGTTGTCGAACGGCTTCTTGCGCAACAGCATGCGCAGCGACGGCGAGTCGCTTTCGCCGGTGGCCAGGCGTGTTTCCACCGGCAGATGGCCTTGCTCCTGCAGACGCAGCACCACCTCTGCATCGCTGGCCGCTTCCATCTGGCCATCGAGCATTTCGCCGTGCGCGTCGAGCGCCTTGTAGCGGTACAGGGGCATCAGGCGTTGGAGCTGGGATTGGGGAATCGGGAATCGGGAATCGGTAAAAGCGAGATGCTGCGTTGTGTTGGCGCGATTGGGCGCACATGTGCGCGTGCGCAATCCATTGCCACGACGTTGCGCTGGTTATCTTCCGATCCTGAGCATCCGATGCTCGCTGTTGCTCCGTTCACTCTCACGCATCCTCCGTCACGCGCAACACTTCTTCGATGGTGGTTTCGCCGCGCAAGGCCTTGGACAAGCCGTCTTCGTACATGGTGCGCATGCCGGCCTTGCGGGCCAGTTGCTCGATCTCGCCCATGCCGGCACGGCGCATCACCGCGCGCCGCAGCTCGTCGTTCATCACCAGGAATTCGACGATGGTGGTGCGGCCGAGATAGCCGGTCGGCGCCGCTGCCGAGGCACGCGGGCGATACAGGTAAATCTCGCCCTCCGGCTGCAGGCGGCGCAGGTTGAAACGCTCAACCTCCTCCGGCGATGCCAGGTAGCGTTCGGCGCTGGGCAGGTCGAGTTTGCGTACCAGGCGCTGCGCCAGGATGCCGTTGATGGTGGAGGTGAGCAGATAGTCTTCCACGCCCATGTCGAGCAGGCGGGTAATGCCGCCGGCCGCGTTATTGGTGTGCAGCGTGGACAACACCAGATGGCCGGTGAGCGCAGACTGGATCGCGATGCGCGCGGTTTCCAGATCGCGCATTTCGCCGATCATGATGATGTCCGGATCCTGACGCACGATGCTGCGCAGCGCATTGGCGAAATCCAGCCCGATCTGCGGCTTGGCCTGGATCTGGTTGATGCCTTCGATCTGATACTCCACCGGGTCTTCGACAGTGATGATCTTCACGTCCGAGGTGTTGAGCTGGCTCAACGCGGTGTACAGCGTGGTGGTCTTGCCAGAACCGGTCGGGCCGGTGACCAGCATGATGCCGTGCGGTTGCTCGAGCACCTTGCGGAACTGCGGCAGAAAATCTTCGGTAAAGCCCAGCTTGTAGAAGTCGAACACCACCGTTTCGCGATCGAGCAGACGCATCACCACGCTCTCGCCATGCGCGGTAGGCACGGTGCTGACGCGCAGATCCAGCTCCTTGCCCTGCACGCGCAGCATGATGCGGCCGTCCTGCGGCAACCGGCGTTCGGCGATGTTGAGCTTGGCCATGATCTTGACGCGGCTGATCACCGCGGCGGTGAGTTTGGCCGGCGGGCTTTCGCCTTCCACCAGCACACCGTCCACGCGATAACGCACCTTGAGCCGGCTTTCGAACGGTTCGATATGGATGTCCGAGGCGCGCAGTTCCACCGCGTGCTGGATCACCAGATTCACCAGCCGGATCACCGGCGCTTCGGAGGCCAGATCGCGCAATGCTTCGATGTCGTCGCTGCTGTTGGCATCGCCATCGGCGGTTTCCACGATGGTGCCCATCGCGCTGCGGCCCTGGCCGTACCAGCGTTCGATCAGGTCATCGATTTCCGAGCGCAGGCCGACCTGCAGCAACAGCGGGCAGCCGGTCGCAAGCCGCACCGCGTCGATCGCGTAATCGTCGAAGGGATCGGCGATCCACAACTCCAGCCGGCCATCGCGTTCGCCGACCGGGCATAGATGAAATTGTTTGAGGAAGCGCAGCGACAGCCCCTGCACGTCCGGCAGCATTTCCGGTGGGGTATCGCCGAGCTGGCGTGCATCCACCAGCGGCAGACCCAGTACATCGGCGCAGGTCTCCGCATGATCGCGTTCGGACACCAGGCCCAGACGGCCCAGCAAGGCCAGCAGGCCCATACCGGATTCGGTCTGCAACTGGCGCGCGCGCAGCAGATCGGTGTCCTTCAGACGACGGCGTTCAAGCAACGCTTCGACGATGCGCGTCTCCGCACTTCGATGCTCAATTGGATCGACGGCAACCGCGTTCACACTCGTCTCCACTGGTTCGGCGCCGACTGTAGCAGTTTGCCGCGACGATCAACCGCACCCATCTGAATCGCCCTGAAAAACGATGCCCCCGGTGATTGGCCGGGGGCATCGGTCACACTATTTCACCGCTTACTGTCGTGCAACGAGCGTCAGCTTCGCGTAGTCCTTCGCACCGACCAGCTTGATGTAGTAGGTGCCTGCCTTGGGTGCAGTGAAACGCACGGTTTCGCTGTTGCCCGGGCGGGTCGACTTGGCATCGTAGGAGGTAGCGGTGGGCTCGGCTTCGAAGCTCACGTACACCGACACATCGCCGGTGCCGCCGTAGGTCATGAAGCTGAGCACGGCGCCGGCCTTGGCGTCGAAGCTGTACAGCGTGGAGCTGCCGGCAGCGCCGCTCAGCCCAGCCAACGGCGCCTTGTTGGTCAGCGCGATGGCGGTCGGTGCGCAGCTCTCGGTGGCCGGGTCGCAGGGTTCCACCAGCACTGCTTCCAGCGCGGCCTTGGCATCGACGATGCCGCTGCCGATCGGGGTGCTGGCCGGCGGGGTCACCGGGAAGCGACGGCTGGTCTGCTTGAGCAGGGTTTCCACCGCGGCCGGGGTCAGCGGGCCATCGCCCAGACCGATCGACGCGCTCTGCACCAGCGCCACGACGCCGGCGACATGCGGGGACGCCATCGAGGTGCCACCTAGGCCCATATAGGTATAGGTGCCCGAGGTCGGCGTCGTCGCACCGGTGTAGCCGGCCTGCCAGATGTAGCCGCCCGGATTGCCGTCCACGCTACCGCCGCCGCCCGGACCCGATAGGTCGACCTTGCTGCCGTAGTTGGAGTAGTAGGTGATGCCGCCGGTGATGCGCGTGGCGCCCACTGTGATCGTGTTGTTGCAGCTGGCCGGCGAATGGTTGGCCGCATCTTCGCCGCTGTTGCCGGCCGCCACCACCACGGTGGTGCCGCGCGACACCGCGCCGTTGATCGCCACCTGGGTGGCCGGATCGCAGGGTTCGCCACCACCCAGGCTCATGTTGATGACTTCGGCCGGGTTGGTGTTGGCCGGCACGCCATCCACCGAACCGCCGGAGGCCCACACGATCGCATCGGCGATGTCGGAGGTGTAGCCGCCGCAACGGCCGAGCACGCGCACCGGCAGGATGGTCGCCTTCGGCGCCACGCCCGCCATGCCTATTCCGTTATTGGTCGCCTCGGCCACGGTGCCCGAGACATGGGTGCCGTGCCAGGAGCTTTCCTGTGCCACCGAGCCGTCGTAGCAGACGTTGTCGGCTTCTTCCCAGTCGCCGTAATCCAGCGCGCCGGGCACGCGGGCATCGGTCGGGCGACGCGAGACTTCGGCATCGGTGATGAAGTCGTAACCCTGCAGCAGGTTACCGGCAAAATCCGGATGGCCCGGCAGGATGCCGGTATCCAGCACCGCCACCACCACGCCGGCACCCTGCGAGAGGTCCCATGCGGCCGGCGCGTTGATGCCGCCGTTGGGGTGGCTCAGGTGCCACTGGTACTGCGCGTACAGCGGGTCGTTGGGCACCAGTTGCGGGCTCAAATCGGTCGCTGCCAGGCTCTTCTTGATTTCGACCGGACGCAGCATGCGATCAATCTGCACGTCGGCCACGGACGGGTCGTTCTTGAGCTCGACCACCACCTTGTCCACCTGTGCGGCGGTCAGCGTACTGGAGAGCTTGATCAGGTCCGAGCCGATGCCGAGCTTGCGCACATACGTCGCCTTGGCGGCGGCTGCGCTGGCGCGTGCGCCGCTGCTCGCACCGACGCGGCCGACAGCGGCCTGCACGGCGCCGAGCTTGCTGGCACGATCGGTCGCAGCGGCAGTGTTGTCCTTGTAGCGCACGATCAGGCGGCTACTGAATGCGTCGCCGGCCGCTGCTGCCTGGGTCGGTTCCTTGACCAGCAGTTGCGGGGCGGCAGCGAGGGTGCCCGATGCACCAAGCGCCATCATCAGGATGGCGCCAGTCAGCGGGTTGAAACGGAAATTCTTGTCGATCACGGTGAAGTCCTCTTCGTGTGTTTCGTCAGTCAAGTCAGGCTTGGAACGACCCTCGAAACTGCTGCGCAACCGCGGACGGCACGCTGCGTTTCGTCAGCCACTCCTGGTACGGCCATCACTCCATGCGAATCCGTTGGCCGGCCCAGCCACGGTCCTTACCCGCCCCCTCAGGCCTTGCTCTACCGCAGCGGCGCAACTCGGCGCCGCTGCGTTTCATGCAGCAGCGCGTTACCAGCCGAAACCAGCACCCACGCCGATCGAGCTGTCGTCGCCGCTGAGTGCGCCGCCAACCGTCACCGTGGCGCGCGGGCTGATCGCACGCTGATACCCCACTGACAACGCCGACTCGCCGTTCTGGAAACCGACGCCGGCACCGACGCGGTTTTGCGAGGCGATACCTGCCACGCTGGCGGACATGTTCAACATCGCCGAGCTCATGGCGCCCTGACGATCCAGACGGCGGTTCTGCCGACGCAGGCGGTCTTCGATATCGCCCTGGTAGGTCTCGAAGCTGTCGGCCATCGCGCTGTAGCGGCTGTCGGTGTAGCTGTTGGCCGCGGCAACGCCGTTGTCCAGCTGGCCCTTGTTGACCGCATCGGTGGCACGCGTACCGGCCGCCACATTGGCCACCTGACGCTCACCGCCGACGCTGCCCACCGACACCGTGTTGGCACGATCGGCAACCGACCCCTGACCCAGCGCGACCGCACCTTGCGCACTGGCACGTGCGCCCTGTCCGATCGCCGTGCCGGAGGCTGCACTGACCTGCGCGCCTTCGCCCATCGCCACCGCATTGGTCGCCACCGCGGCAATCTGCGTATTGGCGCCGACCGCGGTGCTGCCATCGGCATTGACGCGTGCGTTGCTGCCGATCGCGGTGTCGTTGGGGCCATGCGCATACGCGCTGCCGCCGATCGCCGTGCCGGTCACGTGGTTGGCCACTGCGGCCGTGCCCACGGCGGTGGACGTTGCAGCCGGGGTGACGCTGCCGACCACTGCGGCGGTCGGCGTGCCCTGCACGCTTGCGCCGGTATCGGCAACGGCGTTGCTCGATGCGCTCACTGCGCTCGCAGCCACTGCAGGCACCCCTGCAGTGCGCAGCGACAGCGTGCGTGCCGCGGTGCTGGCTGTTGCGGTACCACCGCGTGCATCCAGCTCGGTGACCTTGCTGTCCAACGCGGTCAATGCCGCACCGACATTGTTGTAGCTGGCACCCTGGATCACGTAGGTCGGCGCGACGAACACGCCCTGCGCACCGATCGCTGCACCACCGCCGAGGAAGCTGGCGGCATTGCTCAACGACTGGAACAGCTGGCCGCCGTTGATCGCATCGGTACTGGCACCGGCAATCGCACCATTGCCGACGTTGACGATGCGGCGCGTGGCCGGGCCGCCGCGGCCATCGCCGCTACCCACCGAGACCACGTTGGCATCGTAGGTACGCGAGCCTGAGCCCAACGCCACCGAGTCGGCACCACTGGCACCGGCATTGGCACCCAGCGCCACCGCATTGGCACCGCTCTGGCGCACGAAGGAGTTGTAGCCCAACGCCACACCGTTTTCGCCGATGGAATTGGTCTGCCGGCCCATCGCGGTGCTGTTCAAGCCGCTGGCGCTGCTGTCCACGCCCATGGCGCTGGCGCCGGTGGCCGAGGCGCGGCTGCCGGAGGCGATCGCCACGCTGCGTGCGCCGCTGGCGGTTGCACCGGCGCCCGCTGCAGTGGCGCGATCACCGGTTGCGCTGGCCACCCCTTCACCGGTGGTTTGCACCATGCCGTTGGTGGTCTGCACATCGGCCGCCAGGGCATCCAGCTGGCCCTTGTTGACCGCATCGGTCGCCGCCTGGCCGTCGCTGACATTGACGATGCGACGCGTGGCCGGACCGCCGCGGCCATTGCCGCTGCCGATCGACACCGTGTCGGCTTCGTAGGTGCGCGAGCCCGAACCCAGCGCCACCGAATCGGCACCGGTCGCACCGGCGTTGGCACCGAGGGCCACACCATTGACCGCGCTCTGGCGCACGAACGAGTTGTAGCCGACCGACACCGCGTTCTCGCCGATCACGTTGACCTGACGACCGACACCGGTGCTGTTGATGCCGGTTGCCGATGCATCCACACCGACCACGCTGGCGCCGACCGCATCGGCGCGGCTGCCGCCACCCAGGGCCAGCGTATTGTCGGCAAGGGCCGCCGCGCTCTGACCGAGCGCGGTGGCATTGACGCCGTCGGCATACGAATTCCAGCCGATGGCGGTGGTGTAGTCGGCCGTGGCCCACGCGCCCGCACCGAATGCAGCAGCGCCGGTGCCGGAGGCACGCGCCGGGATGAAGCCGAAGAACGTGCTGCCGCCGACGGCCACGCTTTCTTCGCCGGTGGCTTCGCTGAATTCGCCCACGGCCACTGCACTTGCGCCGGAGGCCAGTGCGGCGGCACCCACGGCGGTGCTGTAGTCGCTGGACGCCACCGCACCATAGCCCAGCGCCGACGACAGCCTGCCGCTGGATTCGCTGTAGCCACCGAAGGCGGCGCTGCCGACATTGGAGGCAGTGCTGCGGAAACCGGCCGCGGTGGCCTGGTTGTCCGATGCCACCGCTTCGCTGCCGAGCGCGGTCGCATAGGTCGAAATCGCCTGCGCGCCGGCACCGTTTGCGCTGGCGCCGACATCGCTGGCCAGGGCATTGCTGCCGACGGCGCTGCTGTTTTCGCCGGTGGCCTGGGCGTTGTTGCCCACCGCCGCTGCGCCGGTTCCGCTGGCCAGCGCACTCACGCCAACCGCCGTTGCGTTATCGACCACCGCCTGCGCACCGGCCCCCAACGCCGTGGCGCCGGTACCGGTGGCATTGGCGCCCTCGCCTGCGGCCAGGGCGTTGTCGCCCTCGACGTAGGCACCGGCATCGCTGTCATCGCTGCCGCTGGCCTGGAAGTACTTGCTGGTGGATTGTGCGGTTTCGGCAACGGCGTTGAGCTGATCCAGATTCACCGCGTCGGTGCCCTGCGTACCGGCGGCCACGTTGGTGATCTGACGCTCGTTGCCGGCGCTGCCCACCGAGACCGCAAAATCGCGATCGGCCACCGAATCGGCACCCAGTGCCACGCTGCTTTCGCCGGTGGATTCGGCAAAATTGCCCAGCGCAGTGCTGTTGAGGCCCGGCGCCCATGCGGCGCCGCCGAGTGCGGTGGAGAAGTCGCCGGACGCTTCGGTCGGCAACAAGCCGAGCAATGCGCCACCGACCGACACGCTGTTGTAGCCGCTGGCCACACTGCCCTGGCCGGCCGCCAGACTGTAGGTGCCCGATGCGGTTGCATCGCCACCCACCGCCACACTGCTGGAGCCGCTGGCGGTGCTGAAATTACCCAGCGCGGTGCTGTTGAAACCGGTCGCGCTGGAATAGCCGCCCAGTGCGGTGGAGTAATTGGCGCTGGCCTCGGCGCCGAAGCCGAAGGCGGCCGCGCTGGTGCCATCGGCAATGCTTTCCGCGCCGACTGCCGTGGCCGAGTCGCCACTGGCGCTGGCGAAATAACCCAGCGCCGTGGTTTCACTGCCATCGGCAACGCTCAACGCACCGGCCGCCAGCGATCCATCGCCAGACGCATCTGCCGCTGCACCCAACGCGGTGCTCTGCGCACCCGCTGCTGCACTCTCGCCGCCCACCGCTACCGCATAGTCGCCGCTGGCCTGGCTGTAGGCACCGCTGGACACGCTGCCAAACCCGCTGGCCGCCGCGTTATAGCCCGATGCACTGGCAAACTGCGCAGTGGCGCTGGCGCCGCTGCCCACTGCCAATGCACCGGTACCGATCGCCTGGCTGCTGGAGCCGAACGCGCTGCTGTAATCGCCCTCGGCAGTGGCGTTGGAACCGGCAGCGGTGGCGTCTTCGCCCTGCGCATCGGCCGTGCCGGCGCCGGTGCCGGTGTACAGACGCGCGGTGGTTTCCGCGGTTTCACCGACCGCGTTGAGCTGGTCCAGGTTCACCGCATCGGTGCCCTCGGTACCGGCGGCGACATTGGTGATCTGGCGTTCGCCACCGGCGTTGCCTACCGACACCGTGTTGGCGCGATCGGCGACCGCACCTGCACCCAGCGCCACACTGTTGTCGGCAGACGCGAGGGCGCCGTTGCCGATGCTCACGCTCTGCGTGCCCTCAGCGATGGCTTCCCACCCCAATGCAATGCTGTTATCGGCAAAGGCGTCGGATTCACCGCCAATGGAGATCGCATGGCGGCCGTAAGCGTTGGCATAGGTACCGGCTGCGAGCGATCCAGTATCGGCTGCAAATGCATTCGGGCCCAAGGCAGTGCTGTCGTCGCCGTAGGCCAGACTTTCGGTACCGATTGCCGTTGCGCCATTCCCCCACGCCACACTGGCAAAGCCCAGCGCGGTCGATGCAGTGCCGTTGCCGATGCTTTCGTAACCGATCGCGGTCGCGCCACGCCCATTGGCGGTGCTGGTACCGCCGACAGCAGTCCCGAAATAACCCGAGGCATTGCTGTCGGCGCCAAGCGCGGTGGCGTAATCGTCGCCGGCGCTGCTGTTGAAACCGACTGCGGTGGCATTGGCGATGCTGGCGTTGGCGTTGTTGCCGATCGCAGTGGTGCCCAACGCAGACGCCTGACTGCTCGAACCAAGCGCAACGCTGTCATCGCCCGACGCATTGCTGGATCCGCCCAGCGCGACAGTGCGCTCACCGAAAGCACTGCTGCCAGCACCAATGGCGGTGGATGCGGTACCGCCGGCAGCGGCATTGGAACCGAACGCAGCGCTGTCCTCGCCGAACGCCACGCTCGCTCCGCCGACCGCGGTGCTGGTGTCGCCAAACGCCACGCTCCCCGCACCCAGCGCGGTGGAATCGGCACCATTGGCGATGCTCTCGTAACCGAGCGCGGTGGCGCCGCTGCCGGTTGCCAGACTGGCGCCGCCAATCGCCGTGCCGAACTCGCCCGATGCGCTGCTGTCAGCACCGAGCGCAGTGGCGTAATCGGCCACTGCAGTGCTGTTGAAACCGAGCGCGGTTGCATTGTCGACAGCAGCGATCGCGCCGCTACCGATCGCAGTGGTGCCCTGCGCCGTTGCGGAGCTGGTCGAACCGAATGCAGCGCTGTAGTCGCCGGTTGCCGATGCATTGGAACCGGCCGCAACGCTGTCGATGCCTTCGGCAATCGCGGTGCCGTCACCCGTGGCGACGAACGTGCGCGCAGTGGTATCGGCAACCTCGGACACGGCAGTGAGCTGATCGAGATTCACCGCATCGGTGCCTTCGGTGCCGGCAGCGACGCTGGTGATCTGCCGCTCATCGCCGGCCGCGCCGACCGACACGGTATTGGCGCGCGTGGCGACCGAGTTGGCGCCCAACGCAACCGAGTTGGCGCCGCGTGCGGTGCTGTAATAGCCCAGCGCCGTGCTCAATTCACCGCTGGCCCAGGATTCCGGGCCAACCGCAGTGGCGCCTTCACCAGGTGCGTAGGCGAAGTAACCCACCGCCGTGGCTTCGGTGCCGGAGGCTTCGCTGAGCGTGCCCACCGCCGTGGTGTAGGTGCCCGACGCGATCGCACCGGCGCCGAGCGCGGTGGATGCTTCGCCACTGGCCTGGGTCTGTACGAAGAAACCCAGGCCCGGAATCAGATCGACCGGACCACCGACCGCAGTGCTGCTGGTACCGCTGGCGCTGGTCTGCGTGCCCACCGCGGTGGCGTAATCGCCGGCCGCATTGGCAACCGCACCGAACGCGGAGGATTGCGCACCGGCGGCATACGCACCGACGCCGAACGACGATGCAGCAAATCCATCGGCATTGGCGCTGGCGCCGACCGCGGTTCCGCCGACGCCGGCGCTGGTGGCGCCGGTTTCCACCGGCACCCCGCCGTTGGTGATCAGCGGCTGGCCATCTTCGTCCACCGCAGCGCCGCCAACGGCCACGCTGCCCGGGCCATTGGCCTGTGCGTTATGGCCGAATGCTGCGCTGTTCTGCCCGGAGGCGAGCGCATTGGCGCCAACAGCGGTGGCGTTGTCGGCCACGGCATTGGCACCGGTTCCCAGCGCGGTTGTCGCCGTGCCCACCGCATTGGCCGCATCGCCGGCAGCCAGTGCGCTGTCGCCTTCGACATACGCGCCGACGCTGTCTTCGCCCGGGGTTGCCTTGAAGAACGTTGCGGTGTCGTCGGCCACATCGGCCACGTCCTGCAATTGCGCCAGGTTGACCGCGTCGGTGGCGTTGACGCCGGCGCTGACATTGGTGATGCGGCGCGTGGCCGGGCCGCCGCGGCCATTGCCGCTGCCCACCGACACCACATCGTCTTCGTGGGTACGCGAGCCTGCGCCCAGCGCCACCGAGTTGGCACCGGTCACGCCGGCATTGGCGCCGAGCGCCACGCCGTTTTCGCCGCTCTGGCGCACGAAACTGTTGTAGCCGATGGCCACCGCGTTCTCGCCGATGGCATTAGTCTGGCGCCCGATCGCGCTGCTGTTCACACCGCTGGCGCTGCTATCGGCGCCGGCTGCCACTGCGCCGGTGGCGCTTGCATGGCTGTTGCTGCCGATGGCGGTGGTCCTGGTGGCGGATGCCGCTGCGCCGTCGCCGACTTCGACCGACTGCGCCATCGCGGAAAGAGGAATTGCGATCCCGGCGCTACCCAGCGCCAGAGCGATCGCGGCGACCAGGCAACGGCTCTGGCGGCGGTCGATGAATGCGGCAGTGGTCACTGCTCCCGGGCTATCACCGCTGGCCAGTTCCGATGCCACGGCCCACACGCCCAACGCTTTGTTCCAAACCTTGCGATAAATCCGATTCATCGACGCACGACTCCTGAAGTTGGGACTGGTTTGTTGGCGAACACCCACCATCGAACGGCCTTCCAGCCATGCGATTCCCCTGGTGATTGGCGCCATGTGCCTAACGGCGGTGGGCGGCTTTCGCCTGCACCCTGGATAGTCAAAAAGTGAACGCTACCCAACCATAGAACTGAGCGAAGTGTTAACAGCGCTCAAATCGGGCGTCAAGTTTTTGACGAAAAGCGAAGTTAAGTGTGTTTTTCATCACACTTCTGTTTGCTTTTATTATTTTTTTGATAAATCTTTGGAAAACAGCGACCTAGATCGTGTCTCGCAAGACATTTCTAAGCTGAATACGCATGTCCAAAGCAGACAAAAAAGCCCGCTGGCGGGTCGCCAGCAGGCTTGGTTGCGCAAAAATCAGATGCGAATGCGTCAGCGGGCAGACCAGCGCTCCCCACGCTGGCAAACCGGTGCCACGCAGGCGCGGTACCGGCCACTTCTCAGCTGGATTGCGCCAGGGAAATGACGGAATGCAGCCGGTACGCCCTGATGCGTCAGATCACTGACGCGCCAGCAGGCTCACCCCGTCGAATTCGGTACCGTCGAGCTTGAGGATGTAGGTGCCGGCGCGCGGCGCGGTGAAGCGCACGGTCTGGCTGGTGCCACTGCGCGTGGACGCACCGTCGTTGTCGGTGGCGCTGGGCTCACGCCCGAACGCCACGTACAACCCTGCCTGCCCGCTGCCACCGAAGCTGATGAAACTCAGCACCGCACCCGCGCTCGCTTCGAAGGTGAATACCCCACTGTCGCCGGCCAGGTTGGACAGCCCGCGCTCGGGCACGCTGTTGCGCAGGGGTTGCGCATCCACCTGGCAACCCACGTCTCCTGCGTCGCAACGGCGCAGCGCGCGATCGATGGCAGCCCCCGCATCCACGATGCCGGTACCGGCCGGCGTAGCAAGCGGCAACTGCACCGGGAACGCACGCGCACTGCGCTTGAGCAGGCGCTCCAGTGCGGCCGGTGTCAGCGGCGCTTTGCCGTCGGCGATCAACGCGCTTTGCACCAGCGCCGTAGTGCCGGCCACATGTGGCGACGCCATCGAGGTTCCGGCAAATCCTGGGCCGATATAGGCGAATTGACCGGAGGTGGGCGTGGTTTTCCCGGTGTAACCGGTCTGCCAGATCCAGCTGCCGATCGGGCCGTCGTACAAGGTGTCGGTTGCCAGATCGCGCGCGCCGCCGCCGGGTGCGGCCAGATCGATCAAGCTGCCGAAGTTGCTGTAGTACGCCAGGCCACCGGTCAGGCGGGTGGCCGCCACCGACACCACGTTGGCGCAGTTGGCAGGTACTGCGCTGGAGACGTCGGAGCCATCGTTGCCGGCCGCCACCACCACCGTGGTGCCGCGCGACACCGCAGCATTGATCGCCGCCTGGGTGACCGAATCGCAAGGCCCGAAGCCACCCAGGCTCATGTTGATGATTTCGGCCGGGTCGCGATTGTCCGGCACGCCCTCCACATGGCCGCCGGAGGCCCACACGATGGCGTCGGTGATGTCCGAAGACGAACCGCCGCAATGGCCGAGCACGCGCACCGGCAGCACCTTGGCTTTGTAGGCCACACCGGCACCGCCAATGGCGTTGCCGGTGGCTTCGGCAATCGTGCCGGCCACATGCGTGCCGTGCCAGGAACTGTCACGAGCGGCTGAAAAAATTCCGCATTCGCCGTCGGTTGCTTCCCAATCGCCGTAATCCAGCGCACCCGGCACACGTGCATTGGTGGGGCGGCGCGAGACACCGCTGTCGCTGATGAAGTCGTAGCCCTGCAGCAAATTGCCGGCCAGATCCGGGTGCCCCGGCAAGATGCCGGTGTCGATCACCGCCACCACCACGCCTTCGCCTTGGGCAGTGGCCCAGGCTGCCGGCGCGTCGATGCCGCCCACCGGATCGGTGAGATGCCATTGATTGGTCGCCAGCAGCGGGTCGTTGGGCAAGCTGCCGCCGCTGCTCTGCAACGGATACATGCGTACGTCGATCTGCGCGTATTCCACCGCAGGATCGGCCTGCAGTTCGCGCACCAGGCGGTCGGCGTCGCTGCGGCTGAGTTGTGCGGGCAGCTTGATCAACTCACTGCCCACTGCCAATGTGCGCACATACGTGGGCACGGCCGCCTTGCCGCTGCGTGCCGCCGGTGCCAACTGCACTGCTGCGCGCGATGCCGCTGCAGTGATCGTGGCCACCGATGCATTGCCAACGCTGCGTGCAGTCACTTTGCCGCTGCGGTATTTGACGATGATGCCGTCGACCGGCGCATCGCGCCTGGCTTGCTGGCGTTGCGCAGTGCTCACACTGGAATCCAACGTGGCGGCAGTGGCAATGCCGCTACCGAGCGAAAAGACCGCGCTGCAGGCGATGGCAAGAGTCCGGGAGCGATGGTTATGAATCACGATGAAGTCCTCTTCAAGATGAAATGCAACAACGAATGAGTGAGCACGCAGTTGCCGCACACGCAGCCGCTGCGAGATGCAATGCAATGCGCGTTACCAGCCGAAACCAGCACCCACGCCGATCGAGCTGTCGTCGCCGCTGAGTGCGCCGCCAACCGTCACCGTGGCGCGCGGGCTGATAGCACGCTGATACCCCACCGACAACGCCGATTCGCCGTTCTGGAAACCGACGCCGGCACCGACGCGGTTTTGCGAGGCGATACCGGCCACGCTGGCAGACATGTTCAACATCGCCGAACTCATCGCGCCCTGACGATCCAGACGGCGGTTCTGTCGACGCAGGCGGTCTTCGATATCGCCCTGGTAGCTTTCGAAGCTGTCGGCCATCGCGCTGTAGCGGCTGTCGGTGTAGCTGTTGGCAGCGGCAACACCGTTGTCCAGCTGGCCCTTGTTGACCGCATCGGTGGCACGCGTACCGGCCGCCACATTGGCCACCTGGCGCTCACCGCCGACGCTGCCCACCGACACTGCCCACCGACACCGTGTTGGCACGATCGGCGACCGAACCCTGGCCGAGTGCAACTGCACCCTGTGCACTGGCACGTGCGCCCTGGCCAATCGCCGTGCCCGACGCCGCACTGACCTGCGCACCTTCGCCCATCGCCACCGCATTGGTGGCCACCGCCGCAATCTGCGTGTTGGCGCCCACCGCCGTGCTGCCATCGGCATTGACGCGTGCATTGCTGCCGATCGCGGTGTCGTTGGGGCCATGCGCATACGCGCTGCCGCCGATGGCAGTACCGGTCACATGGTTGGCCACGGCCGCCGTGCCCACTGCAGTGGACGTGGCGGCCGGCGTGATGCTGCCGACCACTGCTGCGGTCGGCGTGCCTCGTACGCCATCGCTTGCGGCAGGCCCGCTTGCCGTTGCAGTCGCTGAAGACAGCGCGCTGTCGGTTGTCAGGTCGGCAGCCATCAGCGTCGACTGCACGCCATCGTCTATCGCCGCATCTTCAAGACTGCTGGCGGCTGTCGGGGTTTGCGCAACTGGTGCAACCGTCGTCGCCGTTGCTGTCGCCCGTGCGACGCGCGCAGCGGAGGAACGTGCGGCAACGCCCGTTGTCGCCGTCGCGTTACGCGCATCCAGCTCGCTGACCTTGCTATCCAACGCCGTCAATGCCGCACCGACGTTGCTGTAACTGCTGCCCTGGATCACATAGGTCGGCGCAACGAACACGCCTTGCGCGCCGATCGCTGCACCACCGCCGAGGAAGCTGGCCGCGTTGCTCAAGGCACCGAACAACTGCCCACCGTTGATCGCATCGCTGCTGCCGTTGGCGATTGCACCAGCACCCACATTGACGATGCGACGCGTGGCCGGACCACCACGGCCATTGCCATTTCCCACCGAGACCACGTTGGCCTCGTAGGTGCGCGAGCCCGCACCCAGGGCCACCGAATCGGCACCACTGGCACCTGCATTGGCACCGAGTGCGACCGCGTTGCTGCCGCTTTGCCGGGTAAAAGCGTTGTAGCCCATCGCCACACTGTTGTTTCCCAGTGCCGTCGATTGCACGCCCAAGGCCATTGCGGCACTGCCCGTATCACCGATGAACACGCCCACGCTGGCATCGCGCCCGATCGCGATTGCATCGGGCGCCTCGGCCCTGGCATTGGTTCCCAACGCGATATTGTCGCCAGAGAAGATCGACGTGGTGGCACCACTGCCGATCGCGATACTTCTGCTGGAGACGGCACGCGCGTCGTAGCCGACCGCAATCGCCTCGGCGCCCTCGGAAGACGACAGCGTTCCCAACGACACGGTGCGCGGCGCAAACGAGGCAGCGCTATGGCCGATCGCCACCGCGTCGGTATTGGTGTCGTTGGAGAAGACGTTGGCGTTGTAGCCCAGCGCGATGGCGTAATCGCCGTCGCTGCGCGCACCTGCGCCGATGGCAACGCCACCGACGCCGAGGGCGCCTGCAGGCCGCAAGTTGGAGCTGATCAGCGACATGCCGCCGACAGTCACACTGCGCTCGCCGGCGGCAACCGCCAGGCTGCCCACGGCCACGCTGCTCTCGCCGATGCTGGAGGCATTGAAGCCCACCGCGGTGGTCAGACTCGCGTTGGCCAGCGCACCGAAGCCGAAGGCCGAAGACGCCGAACCGCGCGCTGTCGAGAACGCGCCCACAGCGGTGGCAACATCGTCCTGCGCCCGCGCGCTGAACCCCGCCGCCATTGACTGTTCGCCACTGGCCACTGCCCCCGTGCCGACCGCAGTGGCGAAAGTGCGCGCGGCAACCGCCCCGCTCCCCAGCGCCACGGCACCGCGCGCCTGTGCCAGGGTGGCCTGTTCCTGCGCGCCCACGATCGAGCCAGAGGCGTCGAACACCGGCACAGAGGCAACACCGCCCACCGCCACCGCCGATGCATCGGCCGCGCTGGCGTTGTGCCCGACAGCGACCGTATCGCGGCCCAGCGCCAGACTGCCCGAGCCCAGCGCATTGGCGCCATCGCCGATCGCGTTGCTTGCGCTCCCCAACGCGAGCGAATTGAGGCCGTCCACATAGGCAGCGGTTTCATCCTCATCGGTTTTGCCAATCGCCAGCGTGCTGTCGAGACGGTCGGCCACGGCACGCACGCTGTCGAGCTGGGCGACATTGACCGCATCGTTGGCCTCGGTGCCTGCCGCAACGCTGGTGATCTGACGCGTCAGCCCCGCCTGCACATCGCCAACCGAGACCGTGTTGCTGCGGTACGCGTAGGAACGCGCACCCAACGCCACGGCGCTGGCGGCCGAACGATTCCACGCATCGTCAACCCAGTCACCCACACGTGCGCCATAACCAATCGCCACCGCATCGGTGCCATTGGTCTGTGCATCCGCACCGATCGCGGTGTTGTTGCCGTTGAACCACGAGGTGCTGGCACGCGCACCCAGCGCGATGCTGTTCTCGGCATAGGCCACGCTATCGTGCCCCACCGCCACCGAACCATCGCCGCTCGCCAACGAAAACCCACCCAGCGACACCGTGCCAGGCGCAAACGAACCGGCGCTGTGCCCGATGGCCACCGAATCGGTGTTGCCTGGCTGATTGGGAAAGATGTTGGAATCGTAGCCAATGGCAATCGCATAATCGGACTGGCTCTGCGCCCCTGCGCCCAGCGCGATGCCGCCTGTTCCGGTGGCGGCGGTGATCGAACCGAAGTTACTGATGCCACCGACCACCACGCTCTGCACGCCGCTGGCCAATGCGGTATCGCCGACCGCGATACTGCTGCTACCTTCGCTGCGCGCTCTATAACCGAAAGCGGTGGATGCATCTCCACTGGCACGCGACAAATAGCCGCCTGCGCTGGAGAGGAATCCACTGGCAGTGGACAAACCGCCGATCGCAGTGGCCCCATCGTCGAACGTCTGCGCGCGGTACCCCAGTGCCGTGCTCTGCACGCCGTCAGCACCAGCACCACTGCCCAACGCCGTGGAAAACGGATCGCTGGCCAGCGCACCACCACCGATGGCGGTAGAACCCACACCGGATGCCTGCGCGGCTTGTTCGCGTTGCCCGATGACAAAACCGGACGCGTCGTAATCGTAGACCGTTGCAACGCCGCCAATGGCGGTAGCCGATTCTCCTGCAGCCGAGGCGTTATGCCCGATCGCCGTCGCATCGCGCTCCAGTGCCAGGCTTCCGCCGCCGAATGCGCTGGTTCCATCGCCCAGGGCATTGCTTGCGTTGCCCAGCGCCAGGGCGTCCTGACCCTCTGCGAACGCCGGCACATCCGTCTCGGCGTTTGGTGTGGCCGAGGTCTGCGTGGTCGCGGCTGCGGGATCTGCATTACCGGCCGCTGTTGCAGTCCCGGTGTCGCAATGTTGCTGACCGTTGGCCACCGCGCAGCGCGTGATCGCAGTCGCTTGCGGGGATGCGGCCTCGGCAACTCCGGCCATGCCGACGAGTACCAGCATCATCGCCGCCGCCAGCCCACCGCTCGCTTGTAGATGCACTCGACTGAAGGGTGGGTTTATCAAATCGCAGACAAGTCGCGCCGTTCGGTGATGAGCACACTGCTCACCACCGGCATTCAATTGAATTCGCTTCATTAACGCCTTACTCCCCATTGGCCTGTTATGTAGAAACCGACCACCGCACGACTGCGTCGCACGGTCCCCCTGAGGTTTATCGAAAACGCACTCGCTTACCTCCTGCATCGGGAAAATCCCGCGCAAAATAATCAGCGATAGAGACGTGAATTTGCAGCGGAAACCGTGCGAATCAGAGATTCACAACGTTGGATGAATTTATTGAAAAACCAAAAATTCAGATGAGATTAACGTCACACAAGCGACATCATCGAACGCACCGACTAAATACCTAGTATTTTTTATAGTTACTTAAAGTAAACCACGTATCGATATTCAAAAAATGTAGTAGCGACGCACCCGACTGCGACGCGATCACGCGCAGCTGCAGCTGCACTGATCGGGAGTTATCAATAGCGAAGGCCATGCCTCAGCTGCAACGCACGCCGGACATGCGCAGTCCCGATGCACGGGCGCTCGATGGAATGAGGAAACCTTGCATGCGCCTGCCGCAGACAAGCCGGCTTGCATCGCTTGAAAGCGGGTCTGACCATGCGCGGCTCGATCGGCGTTCGATGCGCTCTTCCGGACGACGCGCATCGCGGGCAGGATCAAGCAACCCGCGAAAACCGCGTGCAGATGCATGCACGCAGCAGCAGAAACGACGACGGCCGTGTGCATCGCTGCACACGGCCGTCGAATGAAGCGGTTGCTTCGGGCGCTCTAACTCACACCGCAGAGCTGCACAGCATCAACCACACCACACGCGCGCATTGCGGAACATCCGCAGCCACGGCGAGTCCTCGCCCCAGTCGGCCGGGTGCCAGCTCAGGTTTGCCGTGCGCGGGGTGCGCTCGGGGTGCGGCATCAGGATGGTGGCGCGACCGTCGGTGCTAGTCAGGCCGGTGATGCCGTCCGGCGAACCGTTCGGATTGAGCGGGTACTGCGAAGCCACCGCGCCGTCGCCATCGATGAAACGCAGGGCCACACGCACGGCCGCCTGATCCACCACGGTGTCGAACTCGGCGCGCCCTTCGCCATGCGCCACCGCCACCGGAATCCGCGAGCCGGCCATGCCGCGCAGGAACAGCGACGGCGACTCCACCACTTCCAGCAACGCCGTGCGCGCTTCGAACTGCTCGCTGCGATTGCGCAGGAAACGCGGCCAATGCTCGGCACCGGGAATGATGTCCTTGAGCTGGCTGAGCATCTGGCAGCCATTGCACACGCCCAGCGCGAAGGTATCGCTGCGCGCGAAGAAGTCGGCAAACGCATCGCGCAAGGCCGACCGCTCCAGGATCGAGGTGGCCCAGCCACGTCCGGCACCCAGCACGTCGCCGTAGCTGAAACCGCCGCAGGCCGCGAAACCGGAGAACTGCGCCAGATCCACACGGCCTTCGATCAGGTCGCTCATATGCACGTCGAACGCACGGAAACCGGCGCGCTCGAAGTTGTAGGCCATCTCGATCTGCCCGTTGACGCCCTGCTCGCGCAGGATCGCCACCTTGGGCCGCGCACCGGTCGCCACGAATGGCGCGGCCACGTCCTCGGAGGGATCGAACACCAGCTTCGGACGCAATCCCGGTGCCTTGAAGTCGCGTGCCAGCGCGCGCTCTTCATCGGCACTGTCCGGGTTGTCGCGCAGTTTCTGCATGGCGTGCGTCACCGACCACCAGGCATCGAACAATGCTTCCCAACGCCACTCGGCCAGCACCCTGCCCTGCCCGCTCACGCGGATACGCGGCGCACCGGTGGGGCGTGCAATGCGCTGCGCGCATTCGGTCAAGGCATGCCGCTCGACCAGATCGGCGAACGCGGCGCGATCCTCGCTGGCGATCTGCACCACCGCACCCAGTTCTTCGTTGAACAGACTGCGGAACGCATCGTCGCCCCACGCATCGAGCGTGATATCCAGACCCTGCCGCGAGGCGAACGCCATTTCGCACAGCGCCGCAAACGCACCGCCATCGCTGCGGTCGTGATATGCCAGCAACAAGCCGCTCTCGCGCGCCGCACGGATCAGTTCGAAGAAACTCCGCAGCCGCTGCGCATCGTCCAGATCCGGCACTTCGCCACCGAAGGCCGGCAGCGCCGCATCGTCGGCATACACCTGCGCCAACACCGACCCGCCCAGGCGCTGCTTGCCGCCACCCAGCCCGATCAACCACAGCTCGCTCTCTTCGTCGCTGCGCAACAACGGCGTCAGTTGCGTGCGCACATCGCCCACCGGTGCGAACGCACTGATGATCAGCGAGACAGGTGAAACGCTCTTGTGGGCGATGGGATTGGGGATTGGGGATTGGGGATTCGTAACAGCAGAAGGCTCTAGGGTTTCGCCAATCCCAAATGCCGAATCACCAATCCCGGCTCCTTGCCACTGCGCCTGCATCGACAGCGAGTCCTTGCCCACCGGTACGCTCAATTCGAGTGCCGGGCACAGTTCCATGCCGATCGCGCGCACCGCGTCGTACAACAAGGCGTCTTCGCCGGCGTGACCGGCGGCGGCCATCCAGTTGGCCGAGAGCTTGATGCTGTCCAGCGTCTGCACCGGTGCGGCGCACAGGTTGGTGATCGCCTCGCCCACCGCCATGCGCGCCGACGCCGCAGCGTTCAACAACGCCAGCGGAGTGCGCTCGCCGATCGACATCGCTTCGCCAGCAAACGTCTCGAATCCAGCCATCGTGATCGCGCAATCGGCCAGCGGCAGCTGCCACGGCCCGATCATCTGCTCGCGCGCGGTCAAGCCGCCCACGCTGCGATCGCCGATGGTGACCAGAAAGCTCTTGGACGCCACCGTGGGATGCGCCAAGACGCGCAAACCGGCCTGCTGCAGGTCCAGCGTGGCGGTCTGCAGTACCGGCCACTGCGGCGCCGGCGGATGTACCGCATCGCGATGCATCTTCGGCGCTTTGCCGAACAGCACGTCCATCGGCAGGTCGATCGGGAGCTGGGATTGGGGATTCGGGATTGGGGATTGGTTGAAAGCAACGGCGGACCCGGCAACTGACGAATCGCTTTTGCGAATCTCCAATCCCGAATCCCCAATCCCGTCCCCAAACACGCCATACCCCACCACCAGCCTCTCCTCGGCCGTTGCCACGCCCACTGCCGCAAACGGGCAGCGTTCGCGGGCGCAGATGGCGGCGAATTCGTCCAGGCGCGCCTGCGGCACACCCAGTACATAGCGTTCCTGCGATTCGTTGCACCACAGTTCCAGCGGCGACAGCGAGGGGTCGTCGGTGAGTACGCGGCCCAGGTCGATGACGCCCCCCACGCCGGAGTCGTGCAGCAACTCGGGGATGGCGTTGGACAGGCCGCCCGCGCCCACGTCGTGGAACCAGCGGATCGGGTTGTTCGTGCCCAGCGCCACGCAGCGATCGATGACCTCCTGGCAGCGGCGCTCCATCTCCGGGTTTTCGCGCTGCACGCTGGCGAAATCCAGCGCCTCGGCGCTATCTCCGGCAGCGACCGAACTGGCGGCGCCGCCGCCCAGGCCGATCAGCATCGCCGGGCCACCCAGCACGATCACCGCATCGCCCGGCTGCAGGCGCAGCTTCTCGACCTGAGTGCGATCGATCGCACCGAGGCCGCCGGCCAGCATGATCGGCTTGTCGTAGGCGCGGGTCAGACCCTCACCTTCGGCGAGCTCGAAACTGCGGAAATAGCCGAGCAGGTTAGGCCGGCCGAATTCGTTGTTGAACGCGGCGCCGCCGAGCGGGCCCTCGAGCATGATGTCCAGCGCCGGGGCCATGCGCGGGTTCAGCGCGCGCGGCGCCTCCCACGGCTGCGGCAGGGTCGGGATGCGCAGATGCGACACCGTAAAGCCGGTCAGACCGGCCTTGGGCTTGCCGCCGCGGCCGGTGGCGCCTTCGTCGCGGATCTCGCCGCCCGCACCGGTCGCCGCGCCAGGAAACGGCGCGATCGCGGTCGGGTGGTTATGCGTTTCCACCTTGATCGCAAATGCCGACGGCACTACCGCTTCGCTGCGGTATTCGCCGCTGGCCGGATCCGGGCGATAGCGCGCGGCCGGCACGCCTTCCACCACCGCCGCGTTGTCGCTATAGGCCGACAAGGTGTGCTGCGGGGTCTGCTGGTGGGTGTGCTTGATCATGCGGAACAGCGAGCGTTCCTGCGGCTTGCCGTCGATGCTCCAGCTGGCGTTGAAGATCTTGTGCCGGCAATGCTCGGAGTTGGCCTGGGCGAACATCATCAGCTCGACGTCGGTCGGGTCGCGGCCCAGCGCGCCGAAGCGTTCGCGCAGGTAGTCGATCTCGTCCTGCGCCAGGGCCAGGCCCAGCGCGCGGTTGGCCTGCTCCAGCGCATCCAGCGCCACGTGCTGCAACTGGCCACGATCGGGCTCGTTGAACAGCGCCTCGGCGGCGGCGGCCGAACCGAGCAGCGATTGGGTCATCGGGTCGTGCAGCAGCTTGGCCACGGCGGCCTGGTCGGCGTCGTTGTCCGGCCAGCCGGCCAGATCGATGCGGGTCCCGCGCTCCACGCGCTGGATCGGTTGCCCGGCCCCGCGCACCAGTTCGGTGGCCTTGCTCGACCACGGCGACAGCGTGCCCAGACGCGGCACCACATAGCGCGAGGAGGCGTCTTCGGCGCGCGGCGCGGGCGCCGCTTCGGCCTGCAGAATCCGCTGCAAGGTGGCCTGGTCGGGCGCTTGCCCGGCCTCGACGCGGATGAAGTACACGTGCCAGGCGCCAGTGATGCGCAGCGCGGGGACGAGGGTTTGCAGGCGGGTTTCGAGCCGAGCGCGGCGGAACGGCGAAAGGGCGGAAGCGCCCTCGAGGACCATCATGTCCGGGGAACCGTGTCAGAAACGGGGCTGCAGATTGTAACGGAGGTTGAGGGGCTCAGCGCCCGGCGGAGCGTGGGCCGGTCGGTGATCGGCTGGGTAACACCCGCCCTGCAACGCAAAAGGCCGGAATGCGTGCGCATCCCGGCCTTTCTGGCAATCACGCTGGCGGTCGAAGCCACCAGCGCCGAAGCGGCATCACAACGCCGCTTGCAGAGACATCAGCGGCTTCCGCCCGCCGTGGTGACGGCGCGCTTTTCCAGCGCCTCGCGCAGCTGCGCCGGCGGCAGGTAGCCACCGAGCTGGGTGCCGTCCGGCGCAAAGATCGCCGGAGTGCCGTTGACGCCCAGGCGCTGGCCCAGCGTGTACTCCATCGACACCGGGTTCTTGCAGTCCTTGGAACTCACCGACTGACCGGACTTGGCGTTGGTCAGCGCCTGCTTGCGGTCGGCCGAGCACCACACCGCCACCATGTCCTTGTAGTCTTGGCTGCCCAGGCCCATGCGCGGGAAAGCGACGTATTCCACCGCGATGCCCTGCTTGTTCAGCTCGGCGATCTCGCTGTGCAGCTTGCGGCAGTAGCCGCACTCCACGTCGGTGAACACGGTGACCGCGTACTTCGGATTCGCCGGCGCAAACACAATGCGGTCGGCCTTGGGGATGGTTTCCAGCTGCTTGCGGCGATAGGCCAGCAGACCGGCGCTGGCGGCAAACTGCTTGTTCTGGATGTCGAACGGCTGCGCCTGCATCAGGTAGCGGCCGTCGTCGCTGACGTACAGCACCTGCCCGCCCACCACCACTTCGCGGAAACCGGGGAACGGCGCGGCGCCGATGTAGTCGGGCTTGAAGTCCGGGTCCAGCGCCTTGAGCGCCATGCTCACACGCTGATCCACATTGCCGGTGGCGGCAGGCGCGGCGGCTGGCTTGGCGCCGGCATTGCTTGCCGCAGGCTGCGACGATTGTGCGCAGGCGGTAAGACTGATCGCGCCCAGCAGCGCGGCGATGGCAAGACGATACATTCACGCATCCAGTGGAATGGGGTACCTGGATTCTCGCACAGCGCAGATGAAGCAAGGCAACGCCCGGATCAGTTTATTGGCGACACGGAGCGCCGGTTCGTTGCAGGGATCGGCGCGCGCGTCTTGGCGATTACGCATTGACCGACTCGCTGGCAGCCCCTTAAACGGCGAGATGCATCACCACCGGCCTGCCGCAGTACCCGTTTATCCGCGTGGATGATGCTTGGCATGCAGCTTTTGCAGGTGCTGGCGCGCCACCAGCGTGTAGATCTGGGTGGTCGACAACGAGCTATGGCCGAGCAGCATCTGCAGCGCGCGCAGGTCTGCGCCGTGGTTGAGCAGATGGGTGGCGAAGCTGTGGCGCAACCCGTGCGGGCTGACCGTGTCCGGGTCGATCCCGGCCACCGCCGCATAGCGTTTGACCAGCGCCCAGAACTGCTGGCGGCTGGGCGGATGACGCGCGGCGTCGATGAACAGCGGCACCTGCCCATCGACCGGCGCCACCGGCTTGTGGCTGGCCAGCAGCGGGCGCGCCTCGTGCAGATAGCGCTCCAGCCAATGCTGGGATTCCTCGCCCAACGGCACCAGCCGATCCTTGCTGCCCTTGCCGGTCACCCGCAGCACGCCCTGCCGCAGATTGACCCCCACCGCCGGCAGGTTGACCAGCTCGCTGACGCGCAGGCCGGCGGCATACATCAGCTCCAGCATGGCGCGATCGCGCAGGCCCAGCGGGCTGTCGATGTCGGGAGCGGCCAGCAGTGCTTCGATCTGACTTTCGGTCAGCGCCTTGGGCAGGCTGCGCGGCAAGTGGGGCGGATCGATCAGCGCGGTCGGGTCGTCGCTGCGCAGGCCCTCGCGCAGACACAGGCCGTAGAACGCCCGTAGCGTCGACAACAACCGCGCCGTGCTGCGTGGCGAATAGCGCGCCTCGGAGCGCCAGCGTAAATAGTCGAACACCGCAGCCCGATCGACGCCCAGCAGCCCACCGCCGGCCCCGTCGCGCCAACGCGCCAGCCCTTCCAGATCGCGCCGATAGCTGTCCAGGGTCTGCCGTGCCACCCCGTTCTCGGCCCAGAAACGATCCAGGAAGCGTTCGATGGCGGCAGCATCGGCTGCCTGCAGGGGCGGCAGCTGTTGGGCGAGTTGGCGACGTTCGGCAGGACTGCTGGCAGACATCGCAACAGCATAGAGCCTGTCGCGCAGGATCCGATCTTCAGCACGGCACTGCCGCAACGCGGCGTTGCTCGATCGCCCGTGCCGGCTATGCTCGCGGCATGACCTCGATTCCCTCGCCTCGCACTGCACGCGTCCCTGCCTTGGTCGGCTGGCGGCTGCTGGCCATGTGTTACGACGCCTGGCCGGTGCTGGCGCTATGGATGCTGATTTCCGCCGCTTTCACCCTGGGCTTCACGCTTGCCGGGCATCCCGCACGCGAAAACATCGCCCCTTTCAGCGGTTGGCAATGGCTGTTGTGGCTGTGCTGCTGGATCGCCGCCGGCATCTACGCCACGGTGAGCTGGCGGCGCGGCGGCCAGACTCTGGGCATGCGCCCATGGCGGTTGTCGCTGATCGGCCCGCAAGCCTCGTGGCGCGCGCTATGGATCCGCTATGCCGTGGGCACGTTGTCGCTGGCCCTGGGCGGACTGGGATTCTGGTGGGCGTGGGTAGATCGCGATCATTTGACGTGGCACGACCGTGCAAGTGGCACGCGGCTGCAGAGGATTCCCAAACCCAAGAAATAAGCTCGATCACGCGAAGCGCATGGCTGCCGCCACGAGCCACTGATGCAGCGCGGCGCGACCAAGAATCGCTGACACAACATAGCGAGCGGTCGTCAGGTGGATGTTTAAGCCGTAGAGCAAGCGCAGTGCATGCGTAGTACATGCCGATCCCGAGCACCGGCAGCGCCACCTGGCGGTGAGCGCAATTTTGTTAGTCGCTCTAGCTACTGCGCCGCCGGAACAACCACGCCGACACCCCCAGCATCACCATCGGCGGCAGCGCGTAGGCGATGCGGTAATCCAGCTTGAGCGCACCGGCCATGCGGCCGAAGAACAGCTGCAGCAGCCAGAAGCCCAGCGCGAACAGGATGCCCAGGAACAGCCGCTTGCCCAGACCGCCGCTACGCAGCGAACCGAACGAGAACGGAATCGCCGCCAGGCACAGCGCCAATACATTGAGCGGATAGAACCAGCGGCTCCAGTACTGATCTTCGTAGTCGCGCGCGTCCAGGCCATTGCGGCGGCGGTACTCGATGCTCTGTTCCAAATCGCGCGCGGACAGGTTGCGCGGCTTGGCCAGCCCCGCCGCCAGCGCCGCCGGGCTGAGCTGCGATTGCCACGGCAGCTCCGGGAAAGTTTCGCGCTGCACCGAGCGCTCCTGGAAGGTGTCGCGGCGCACCTGGCGCAGCGTCCAGGCGCCATTGCGATTTTCTGCCAATGCCGCATAGGTCAGCTGCTGCAGGCGGCCGCCGGCATCGAGGTGATACAGCCGCACATCGTGCAGATCCAGCGCGGTACCGCCGCCGTCGAGCAACTTCTCTTCGCCGCTCAGCGCATTGAGGAAGGTATCGCCTTCGCGCGCCCATAGGCCCGAATAACGCGCCATTGCCATATCGCTGTTGTAGCGGGCGCTGGTCTTGAGCGTATCGGCCTGGTTCTGCGCCCAAGGCCCCACGGTCTCGCCGCTGATCACCATGCCGGCGGTCAGCAACGCCATCGCCGCAACCACCGAGGCCGACATCCGCTTGCGCGACACGCCCAGCGCACGCAAGGCGGTCAGCTCGGAGGTGGCCGCCAATTGACCCAGGCCCATCAAGGCACCGATCACCGCCGCAGTGGGGAACAAGGTGTAGGCCCGCCGCGGCACCGTGTACGCCACATAAGCGAACGCATGACCAAAGGTATAGCTCCCCTGGCCAATGTTCTTGGCCTCGCTGGCAAACGCGTTGACCAGATCCAGCCCCAGCAGCACGGCCCAGGTCAGCAGCACGGTGAACAGCACCGCGCGCCCGACGTACCAATCGTGTACCCGTGGCATCAGCCTCATGCGCGCACCCTCGGCCGACGCACGCGGCCATCGCGTGCATACGCCCAGATCGCCACTGCCAGCAGCGGCAGCGTCAGCCACCACAGACCGAGCGCGGCCGGTGTCTTGCCGTTGGCGATCCACTGGGTGCCGACGATCATCAGGTTGGTACCCACCATGTACGCCAGGAACGCCAGCATGATCCGGCCGTAACGTTGCTGCCGCGGCGCACTGCGCGATAGCGGCAGGGTCAGCAGCGCAAACGCCAGCGCCAGCAGCGGCGGCGCCAGACGCTCATGCAGCTGCGCGCGCGCGGCCGGGCGTTCGTCCGACAGCAGCTGCGTGGTCCACATCACTTCCGGGTCGTTGGCGTCGTGCACCTGGCTGCGGTCGGGCAGAGCCACGTCGTTGCTGGCGAACTTCATCAAGCGGTAGTCCAGGGTGTTGCCGGCGGCCGGGCCTTCGATGCGGTAACCGTCCTCCAGGCGCAGGTAGCGGTTGGCCTTGCCTTCGAAGAACATCGCGCCACGCTCGGCGGTGACCACATCGATGCGGTCGTCCTTCTGGCGCTGCATGAACACCTTGCCCAGGCCCTTGCCGTCGGCCGAGATCGTGGTGAGATAGACCACCCCACCGCCGGACAGCGGGGTGAACTTGCCCGACTCCAGGCCGGCCATCAGCACGCTGCGGTTGGCGTCTTCCAGCATGGTCTCGGCGGTACGGCTGGCCCACGGGCCCAGCCACAGCGAGCACAGCCCGATCAGCACCACCACCGGCACCACCAGCATCAGGATCGGGCGCAACATGCGCCGCGGGCCGACACCAATGGCGGTGATCACGGCCATTTCTGAATCGCGGTACAGCCTCGCCAGTGCCAGCAGCAGGCCGAGCATGAGCGCCAACGGCAGGATGATCGGCAGGTAGGCCACAAATTGCAGGCCCACCTGAGACAGCAACAAGCGAGCGGGGATGCGGCCATCGGCGATATTGCCGAGGATATCCACCAGCACACCGCCCACGCTGACGACCAGCAGCACGATCAAGGTGGCCAGGAAGCTCTGGGTGAAATCGCTAAGCAGGTATCGATCGAGCTTCGGCATGGGGTGGGCTTGTTTTAAACTCTCGGATTCGTTCGCGGCATCGCCAGCCTAGTCAGGTTGGCGTAAACAGTCCGCGATTGTACGGATTTGCCTACGGAATCTGATCAATGGCCCTGCAATTCACCCTGAACCAAGACGCGCCGGCAAGCGCCCACGTCGACTGCATCGTGGTTGGCGTGTTCGCCGACAAGACCCTTTCGCCCGCCGCCCAGGCGCTGGACAGCGCCAGCCAGGGCCGTTTGACGGCACTGGTCGCACGCGGCGATGTGGCCTCCAAGACCGGCAGCACCAGCCTACTGCACGACCTGCCCGGCGTTGCCGCCCCGCGCGTACTGGTGGTCGGGCTGGGCGATGCCGGCAAGTTCGGCGTGGCGCCCTACCTCAAGGCGATCGGCGATGCGACCCGCGCGCTGAAGACCGGCCCGGTCGGCACCGCCCTGCTCACCCTGACCGAATTGCCGATCAAGGCGCGCGATAGCGCCTGGAACATCCGCCAGGCGATCGTCGTCAGCGACCACGCCGCTTACCGCTACACCGCAACGCTGGGCAAGAAGAAGGTCGACGAGACCGGCTTGACCACCCTGGCGATTGCCGGCGACGACGCCCGCGCACTGGCGGTTGGCGTGGCCACCGCCGAGGGCGTGGAGTTCGCCCGCGAGCTGGGCAACCTGCCGCCGAACTACTGCACCCCGGCCTACCTGGCCGAGACCGCGGCCGCATTCGCCGGCAAGTTCCCCGGCGCCGAAGCCGAGATTCTGGACGAGACGCAGATGGAAGCGCTCGGCATGGGCTCGCTGCTGTCGGTGGCGCGCGGCTCGGCCAACCGCCCGCACTTGATCGTGCTGAAGTGGAACGGCGGCGGCGACGCGCGCCCCTATGTCTTGGTCGGCAAGGGCATCACCTTCGATACCGGCGGCGTCAACCTCAAGACGCAGGGCGGCATCGAGGAAATGAAGTACGACATGTGCGGCGGCGCCAACGTCATCGGCACGTTCGTGGCCACGGTCAAGGCCGAGCTGCCGATCAATCTGGTGGTGGTGGTGCCGGCGGTGGAAAACGCCATCGACGGCAATGCGTACCGTCCCTCGGATGTGATCACCAGCATGTCCGGCAAGACCATCGAGGTCGGCAATACCGACGCCGAAGGCCGCCTGATCCTGTGCGATGCGCTGACCTACGCCGAGCGCTTCAACCCCGAAGCACTGGTGGACGTGGCCACGCTGACCGGCGCCTGCATGGTGGCACTCGGCCACCAGACCGCCGGCCTGATGAGCAAGCACGACGACCTGGCCAACGAACTGCTGGCCGCCGGCGAGCACGTGTTCGACCGCGCCTGGCGCCTGCCGCTGTGGGACGAATACCAGGGCCTGCTGGATTCCAGCTTCGCCGACGTCTACAACATCGGCGGCCGCTGGGGCGGCGCGATCACGGCCGGCTGCTTCCTGTCGCGCTTCACCGAGAACCAGCGCTGGGCGCATCTGGACATCGCCGGCGTGGCCAGCGACGAAGGCAAGCGCGGCATGGCCACCGGTCGCCCGGTCGGGCTGTTGACGCAGTGGTTGCTCGACCGCGCAGCCTGATGTCGCCACGCGCTGCACTGGCCCTGATCGCTGGCTTCGTGCTGGTGGACGGGGCCGCCAGCGCGTTACCCGGCTGGTGGAACGGCGATGCCGCCGACCTGGTGCGGTTTGCGCTGCTGCTGGTGCTGATCTTCGTCTGGCTGGCGGCCGACAGCCGCCAGCACGGCTATCGCCGCCCGATGTGGCTCAACATCGGCATGGTGCTGGCCTGGCTGGTGTTCATCCCCATCTATCTGTATCGCTCGCGGCCTGCCGGCCGACGCCTGCGCGCCACAGGCGGGTTTCTGTTGGCGGTACTGGCGTCCGGCCTGCTGTTCACGCTCGGCAGCGTCGTTGCCGAATCTGTTTTCCCTTCCGTTTCGTGATCTGACCATGCCCCGTGCCGACTTTTATCTGATCGCCAAACCGCGCTTCCTCAACGAACCGCTGCGGCTGGTCTGCGAGCTGGCGCGCAAGGCCTACGACGCCAATCTCTCCACGCTGATCCTGGCGCGCGATGCCGAACAGGCCGAAGCGCTGGACGACCTGCTGTGGGCGTTCGACGACGAGGCCTATATTCCGCACCAGATCGCCGGCACCGACGAAGAGGACGAACTCGCCCCGGTGCTGATCGCCGCCCCGGAGTTTGCCGCGCCCTCGCGCCCGTTGGTGATCAACCTGCGCGACGATCCCTATCTGGGCGCCTGCGACCGGGTGCTGGAAGTGGTGCCCGCCGACCCCGCCGCCCGCGAACCGCTGCGCGAACGCTGGAAACAGTACAAGGCCCTGGGCCTGGAACTGACCAAGTACGACATGTGAGAGGGGCGGGGATTGGGGAGTTGGGATTGGGGATTCGCAGGAGCGGTTTTGCGCGCATCCACAAGTCCTTTCCAACGACGCATCCCAACAGCCAATCTCCGTTCCACAGCGCCACCGCTGAGGTTGATGCAATGGACTGCCAGTGATCTCTGCCGGCACCATGAATCAACAAATCCCGAATCCCGAATCAACGAATCCCAGCCCCTCTATGACCACCCTAGCCTCCAGCTACGACCCCTCTTCCTTCGAATCGCGCCTGTACGCGCAGTGGGAGGCCGCCGGTTATTTCGTGCCGTCCGGCAAGGGGGAGCCGTATACGGTGTTGCTGCCGCCGCCGAACGTGACCGGCACGCTACACATGGGCCATGCGTTTCAGCAGACGCTGATGGATGCGCTAGTGCGCTATCACCGCATGCGCGGCTTCGACACGCTGTGGCAGGTGGGCACCGACCACGCCGGCATCGCGACCGAAATGGTGGTGTCGCGCAATCTGGCGCTGGAAGGCAACGGCGAAACGCGCGACTCGCTCGGGCGCGAGGGCTTCATCGCAAAGGTGTGGGAGTGGAAGGCCGAATCCGGCGACACCATCGAGCGCCAGATGCGCCGCCTGGGCACCTCCAGCGATTGGTCGCGCAGCACCTTCACCATGGACCCGCAGCCCTCGGCCGCGGTCAACGAAGCGTTCGTGCGCTGGTACGAGCAGGGCCTGATCTATCGCGGCCAGCGCCTGGTCAACTGGGACCCGGTACTGAAAACCGCCATCTCCGATCTGGAAGTGGAAAACGTCGAAGAAGACGGCTTCCTGTGGTCGATCCGCTATCCGCTAGCGGACGGCGTGACCTATGAGCACGTCGAGCACGATGCCGACGGCAACGAGACGCTGCGCGAAACCCGCGATTATCTGGTGGTGGCCACCACGCGCCCGGAAACCATGCTGGGCGACACCGCCGTGATGGTGCACCCGGAAGACACACGCTACGCCACGCTGCACAACGCCCGCATCGTGCTGCCGCTGACCGGCCGGCAAGTGCCGGTGATCACAGACGATTACGTCGACCGTGCCTTCGGCACCGGCGTTGTCAAGGTCACGCCGGCGCATGATTTCAACGATTACGCGGTGGGCGTGCGGCATGACTTGCCGTTGATCAATCTGTTCACCGTCACTGCAACGATCAACGACAACGCACCGGAGCGTTACCGCGGCCTGGATCGCTACGACGCACGCAAGCTGGTGCTGTCCGAACTGGAAGACCTGGGCGTATTGGTCGAAACCAAACCGCACAAACTGCAGGTACCGCGCGGCGACCGTACCGGCCAGGTGATCGAGCCCTATCTCACCGACCAGTGGTTCGTGAAGATGGACGCACTGGCCAAACGTGGCCTGGAGCTGGTCGAAAGCGGCCAGATCAAATTCGTGCCGCCGAACTGGATCAACACCTATCGCCACTGGATGGAGAATATCCAGGATTGGTGCATCAGCCGTCAGCTGTGGTGGGGCCACCGCATTCCGGCGTGGTTCGACGATGCGGGCCGTTGCTACGTCGGGCATGACGAAGCCGAGGTGCGCGCGAAACACGGCCTGGGTGCCGACGTCGCGCTGCATCAGGACAGCGACGTGCTGGAAACCTGGTTCTCCTCGCAACTGTGGCCGTTTTCCACGCTGGGCTGGCCGGATGCGAACGCGATGGCCGAGCGCGGTTTCGAGCGCTATCTGCCGTCGTCGGTGCTGGTCACCGGCTTCGACATCATCTTCTTCTGGGTGGCGCGCATGATCATGGCCACCGACAGCTTCACCGGCCAGGTGCCGTTCCGCGATGTCTATATCACCGGCCTGATTCGCGATGCGCAAGGCCAGAAGATGTCCAAGTCCAAGGGCAACGTGCTCGATCCGCTCGACATCATCGACGGCATCAGCATCGAGGCGCTGGTCGCCAAGCGCACCACCGGCCTGATGAAGCCCAAGGATGCGCCCAAGATCGAAAAAGCCACGCGCAAGGAATTCCCGGACGGCATCATCGCGCACGGTGCCGACGCACTGCGCTTCACCATCGCCGCACTCGCCACGCATGGTCGCGATATCAAGTTCGATCTTGGCCGCGCCGAAGGTTACAAGAACTTCTGCAACAAGCTGTGGAATGCCACGCGCTTTGTGCTGATGAACACCGAAGGCGCGCGCTTTGCCGGCGTGCCGCAGCCGCGCACCGAAGCGGAGCAGTGGATCCTGGCGCGTCTGGACAAGGTCACCGCAGAAACCCACGCGCACTACGCCAACTACCGTTTCGATCTGCTCACCCAATCGCTGTACGAATTCGCCTGGAATGCGTTCTGCGATTGGTTCGTGGAACTGGCCAAGCCCGCACTCAACGGCGCGGTGCAGGACAGCACGCTGGCCGCTGCAGGCAGCACGCCGGAAGCGATTGAGCATGCAGAAGATGCTGCCAGCACGCGCCACACGCTGCTCTATGTGCTCGAAGCCTTGCTGCGTCTGCTGCACCCGCTCACACCGTTCGTCACCGAAGAGCTGTGGCAGCAGGTCGCACCGCGCCTGGGCATCACTGCCGCGACGATCTCGTTGCAGACGTTCCCGCAGGCAGGCGATGTCGACACGCACGGCTATGCCAGCGCGGAGGCCGATGTCGAGTGGCTGAAGTCGATGGTGTCGGCGCTGCGCCGCGTACGCAGCGAGTTGAACGTGCCGCCCTCCAAGCAGGTGCGCCTGCTGTTGCAGGCCGGCACGCAGGACGATCGCACCCGCGTGGCCCGCTTCGCCTCGCAGCTGTCGTTCCTGCTCAAGCTAGAAACGATCGACTGGCTGGACGCCGGCCAGGAGGCACCGCCATCAGCCGCCGCCATCGTCGGCGAGCTCACGCTGCTGGTGCCGCTGGAAGGCCTGGTCGACATGGATGCCGAACGCACGCGCCTGGACAAGGAAATCAAGCGTGTGGAAGGCGAAATCGGCAAGTGCAACGGCAAACTCGGCAACGCCACGTTCGTGGAAAATGCACCGGCCGTGGTGGTCGAACAGGAACGCGCGCGCTTGAACGACTGGACAACGCAGTTGACCGGTCTGCGCGAGCAACGCGCCAAGATCTAGCGCAATAGATCACCTGACTGCGCCGCCACCAGGCGACCGCAGTCGGTATTCGAAGAAACGACCGATCGGATGGTCGAGCGCGCGGTGCCCTCGCCGCTCGCAGGACACGCCGCAAGTACGTCCATGTAGGCTCGGTGGCAGCATCCATGCCGCCACACGGTCCCGCAATCGGCGAGGACACCGCACCAGACAGGTTGCTGGCTGTTTTATTGAAAGCTATGCGCACCGATCAACTCGACTGGCCCTTGCCCGCCCACCGTCGCGGGGCCTTACGCGGCATGGATGCCGCGTAAGGGCTTAGAAGGACGTACTTGCAGCGTGTCCCGCGAGGGTGGGCGGGCAAGGACCCTGCAGCGAGTCACAGCCCTGACGTTCTGCAGTCGACGAACCCAAATCACTCAATCGGCTCACAGCGACAGAGATATCGAGTCTTGCCGCTGCTAGAGCTTGCCGATGCCAGAGACGGTCAAAACTAGGCAGTCGAATGCGCAGCACTCGCCTTACAGGTGACCCGTGCCCACATCGGCCAACACCGTCGCTGCCACACTCTGGATCGGCAGCAAGCCGTAGCTATACGGCGGTGTCCAACCGATCGTGCTGTCGAGCGTACACACCAGTGCTGCGCCATTGAGCAGCGAACCACGGTCGCGGTACTTGCCGCCACCGATGTCCTGCACTACGTCCTTGCAACCCGACGCCCCACCGATCTGGAAGTCGTTGTTCTCCGACAATACCGCCGACTGAATCGCCACCCCGTGCGCGTAGTTGAACGGATAATCCGTATCGAACTTGTCGCCCAGATGCAGATTGTTGAACAGATGCACCTGCCCATAGCGTACCCGCGGCCCGCGTGCGGCCACCGCGTTGAACAACGAATCGTGGATGGTGACCTTCAACTTGCCCACATCGCCGCGATCAGTCTTGTCGGTGGAACCGATCAGGGTGTTTTTCTCGTGGTGATCGAAGAACGTATGCGAGATGGTCACGTAGTTCGCACCGTTCTTGACGTCCAACGCGCCGTCGTGATGCTGCACATGGCGGCCGTTGGCGATCTCGTTGTGGTCATCCAGACGGCGTCCGTCGGTGAAGACCATGTGGTCGATCCACACGTTGCTGGCACCGTCGACAGTCAGACCATCGAACTCCGAATTCCAGTTACCCAGCTTGCCATCGGTCGGATCCCACAGCGGTTCCGGATCCCACGGATTTTCGATGTTGAGATTGCGAATGATGACGTCGTTGCCCTTCACCAGCAGATAGCCCTCGATGATCCACGCATCCGCACCCACACCGATGATGCTGGTCTTGGCTGGAATATCCAACCGCGCACGCAGCTTCATATCGGCCTTGGTGGTGTACGCCACGCCTTCGCTCGGATCGATCACGCCCTGCACGTAGATCAGCCGTCCGCCTGCACCGACGTTGGCCTTCAAGGCCGCCTTGAGCGAGCGCGCATCGTTGACTAAGAACGTGTCGGCCATCGCCGCAGCGCTGCCGCCACGCGTTCCACCATTCTGCGTTGCCCATCCCGTCTTTGCTGCCTCACGTGCAGGGTCGGCGTGCGCGGCCATGCTCGCCAATCCCATGCAAACGCACACCGCAGCGCGCAGCATCCCACCTCGCGCAAGAAACTTGCTCGATTCGATTTTCATGTTGTCCCCATCAATCATGCAGAAAAGATGCCTGACGACAGCACCGTTGCAGTGCGGCTACGGCAGACACGCTGACCATCGAGATAACCGCGCTTGTTGTGCGTCATCGCGATGGCGGGCGCAATCTACCAAACCAAACTCAACCACAACCGACTATTCAGAAATTGATTGCATGGATCTTGCGTTCTGCTGCGCAGCGAACCGAAGCCGAGTGATGGTCCGCACACTCGTTACGTCGTGATTTTCACTTGTCGCGCGAGCCATCGAGACATCAATGAGGACATTGCGCAAAACGCACAACGCCCGCACTTTCTGCGGGCCTTGCTTGATGCATTCGCATCGCTGCATTCACTGCAGCAAAGCAACTGAGGCACTACTTCACAGTTTTCCGGCACCAGCCTTTGCCTTGACGTCTGCAGCGACCTTGTCGGCCGACAGCAGGTTGTAGGTGTACGGCGGCGTCCAACCGATGTTGGTATTCCACGAGCAGGTCAGCGCCTTGCCGTTGAGCAGCGAGCCCTGATCGCGATACACGCTACCGCCGTAATCGGCCGCGATCTTGTCGCAGCCGCTCACACCGCTGATATCGAACGCATTGCGCTCGGAGAAGATCTTCGATTCCTTGCCCACGCCATGCGCGTGCGAGAACTTGTAGACCGGATGGGTGGTGCTGCCGACGTGGTAGTTGTTGTACAGATGCACCTGGCCGAAGCGCACCCGCGGCGCACGTGCGGAGATGTTTTCGAACAAGGTGTTGTGGATGGTCACCTTGAGCTTGCCGCTGTCGGTGCTGGAGGCGCTGTCGCTGGAACCGATCAGATCGTTCTTCTCGTGCGACTTGAAGGCCGAGTAGGAAATCGTCACGAAGTTGGCGCCTTTCTTGACGTCCATCGCGCCATCGTGATGCTGCTTGGGGCGGCCATTGGCGGTGCCGTTCTGATCGTCGGTGCGGCGGCCGTCGGTGAAGGTGACATGGTCTACCCACACGTTGGTGGCGCCTTCCACAGTCAGGCCGTCGTACTCGGCATTCCAGTTGCCGGCGCTGCCGTCATCCGGATCCCAGACCGGTTCCGGATCCCACGGATTTTCGATGGTGAGATTGCGAATGATGACGTCGTTGGCCTTGACGTAGAAATAGCCCTCGCGAATTTCCGCGTTGCTGGTGATGCCGATCAGCGTGGTCTTGGTCGGCACGTCCAGACGCGCGCGCGCCTTCATATCCGAGGTCTTGGTGTAGGGTTTGCCTTCACTGACATCGATGATGCCGCTGATCTTGATGATGCGTCCGTTGCTGCCCACGCTGGCCTTCAGCGCGTTCTTCAGCTCGGCGGCATTCTTGACCGTGTATATGTTGGCAGCGGCCGCTTTGGAGCCGCCTTTGGTCCCACCGTTCTGTGTTGCCCAACCAGTGGTTGCAACTTCCAGTGCAGGATCGGCGCAGGCAACGCCAACGACCAGCAACGACCCGACAAACAGCGACGCGGCGGCCGCCGTTGAAAATTTCGGCTTCATCTTGATGTCTCCCTCGGATAGGTTCGATGCGCCGCGCGGCGGCACACCCCTCGTCTAACAGGCGCGGAACATACTTTTTATCTATGTAATGTTCAGTTCCGCGAAACCGATACTAGGAGCATCGCAATCGCTTGTATCTAGCCGATGTATCGATGTGGATGCGCAGTCACGCAAACGGTTGCGAGACATCCAAGAGAAGACAAAACGCTACGTTCAAGACACGCGGAGACAGCGACAAGGACACTGCAGCGCAGCATGATTCGAGTCGCAATGCAGATGGACGCAGGTTCAGTACGGTGTGCCGCTGCGATCACGTGCTGCGTGTTTTCTTGAACGTCCATGCGTGTTGCGATGCGACGTAGCGACAACGCAACGCGTGCACTGCGATCGGGCTTATGCGATCAGCGCAACCGAAAAACAGAAAATGGAAAACATCACCATCGATCAGCGCGGCGCGCGGCGCTGCACGCTGTACGTTGGACTATACGCGCGACGGGCAATCAATCGGACGCAACAATTGCGCACATCGCAATGCCATCGATTGCAACCACGCGACAGCCTGAGTCAAAACGACGGCGAGCGATTGATTGCGGACGGTGACATCGTCGGTGGCGGCATGCGGTTAACGGCATCCGATCGCAGGCGCAGCCTGTTGCTGCGATGGACATTGCGCACGCGAGCTGCAGCGCAACAGCAATGGATGCACGCGGCCATCAGCACGCATCACATCAACTGTCGCCAACGCACTCCATCGACGAACGCGGTCAGCAACTACCAATGGCGCTCAGGAGAACCCTTCGAAGAACAACTCGATCGCCATCACCAACGCATCCTCGCGCCCGGTGTTGGAGGGGTAGTAGCGTGGGCGCCGTCCGATTTCGTTGAAGCCTTCGGAGTGATACAGCGCGATCGCCGAGGGGTTGGACGGGCGCACTTCCAGAAACGCACGCCGCGCGCCGCGATCGCAGGCACCCTTGATCAGCGCGCGCAGCAATACGCGGCCATGGCCTTGCGATTGGGCTTCTGGTGCGATGCAGACGTTGAGCACGTGCGCCTCGTCGGCGGCAATGCTGATCACGCCGTAGCCGATGACCTGGCCACCCTGCTCCATCACCCAGCCGGGGTAGCCGGCCTGCAGGCAGTCGCGAAAGATGTTGCGCGTCCACGGAAACGGATAGGCGCGATGCTCGATCTCCATCACCACGTCCAGATCGCTCTCGCGCATCGCGCGCAGCGCTGTGGGCAGGGGCGCGTTCAATGCGCTCACGCCGGGTCCTGACGCCGCCGTAGCGCACGCAACTGCGGCCATAGCGCGCGCTTGGCTGCCGGGTTGCCACGCAACTCGGCCAGCGGCCAGGTGGCCATCAAGGCCTGGGTATTCGGGTCGCCGGGGTTGCAGCCGGAAGCGCGCAGCAACGCGATCTGCAAACGATCCGGCAGGCCGACACGACTGCGCCGCGGCGGCGCGGCCGACGGCGCGGTGTTGGGCGCACGTGGCGCCTCAGCGGGTGCAGCCGGTGCGGTGCGACGTGCGACAGGCGCCGCAGAGTGCGCCACCGATGGCGCCTGCACCGCACGCTCGACACGCATCGGCGCGGCTGCCGGCGCGCTCTCGACCACCTCGGCAGGCGCAGGCAATGCATCCACCGTGTCGCGGTCCAGATACACGGTGTGCCCCAACGCCTGCAGATACGAGACCTGCAGATCGGACCACATCGGCTCGGATGCCATCTCACTCATGACAGCACGCTCATGACAAATTGCTCATCACAGCCGGGCTCATGGCAGCTCGGGGACGCGCCGCCAGCGCCGCCACAGCCACATCACCGGGCCGGACAGCGCATACAGCACGCCGATCACCAGCAGCGAACGGGCCAGATCGATCACCAGCAACGCAATCACCACCGTGGCGATCGCCAGCGCCAGGAACGGCACGCGGTCGGCACGCGGCCCACGCGCACCGCCCTTGAAGCTCCAGAAGCGGATCCGGCTGACCATCAACAAGGCAGAGACCACCGTGATCGCCAATGCCAGATAGCGCAGCTGCTCGCCATCGAAGCCCAGGCTGTCGTCGGCAAACGCCCACACGAACGCCATCATCAAGCCGGCCGCCGCCGGACTGGCCAGGCCGATGAACCAGCGTTTGTCGACCACGCCTACTTGCGTGTTGAAGCGAGCCAGCCGCAATGCCGCGCAGGCCGCATACAGAAAGGCGGCCGACCAGCCGACCCGGCCCATCACGTTGCTGTCGTACTTCAGTGCCGACAGCGACCAGTGGTACATCACCAATGCCGGGGCCATGCCGAAGCTGACCAGATCGGCCAGCGAGTCGTACTGCACGCCGAATTCGCTGCTGGTATTGGTCAGGCGCGCGACCCGGCCGTCCAACCCGTCCATCACCGCAGCCACGAACACCGCCATGGCCGCCTGGACGAATTGCCCATTGGCGGCGGCGATGATGGCGTAGAAACCGGAAAACAGCCCGGCGGTGGTGAACAGGTTCGGCAGTAGGTAAATCGTGCGCGAGCGCGGGGGCGGTCTCATTTCATCCATCCGGCAAGTGTAGGGCCTGAGGTCCGTTCGGCGGTAGCGCGCCCTGCCCTTGACGCGTACGCCGGGCGGCATCACTTGCCAGCGCAGGCCGCGGATGCTGCAATCGCCGCGGGAATCATCCAGGGGAAGCCACATGCAGCTGTCGTCCGGGCTTTGCGCCCTGTTGATGCTGGTCAGCGCCGGCGCCGGCGCGACCGATCTCTATAAGTGGAAGGACGCCAAGGGCGTGACCCACTACACCGAAACCCCGCCGCCGTCCGGCCAGCGCTACGAAGCGCGCCGGATCGACGCGCGCAGCGGCACCGCCGCCATCGCCGCGCCGGAGACCGCCACGCCCGAATCGGCCGATTGCCTCACCGCACGTCGCAACCTGGAGCTGCTCAGCGGCAAGGGCGAGGTGACCATGGGCGCCGGCGCCGACGGCAAGCCCGGCACCCCGCTGGACCCGGACGCCCGCACCGCGCAGCGCAACCTCGCCGAAGCGGCCGCCAAGGCCTATTGCAAGCCGGCCCCGACCAGCAGCGGCCCGGCCACCTGAGTCCAAAACACGTAGCCGCCCTCTATTGGGTGGACGCTGCGCACCAACTGCCGTCTACGCAAGGCGCGGCCGATTTCAGCACCGGCCGCGCCAGAACGCCGGCCACACGTCTTTGGGCCAAGAACACTTGGCCAGACCGGTCACTCACCGGTCTTTCCCGCCCTGCCGAGACGGGGCAGCGCCCTCGCCGATGACCGCCAGGGCGCGACACTGGCAAACTATGGGCTTTCCGCCCAAGCGAAGCCCGATGCGTCTTTCCCAGTTTCACCTGCACACCACCAAGGAAACCCCGGCCGACGCCGAGCTGGTCAGCCACCGTCTGATGCTGCGCGCGGGCATGATCCGCAAGCTGGCCTCCGGGCTGTACACCTGGTCGCCGCTGGGCCTGCGCGTGTTGCGCAAGGTCGAGGCCATCGTGCGCGAAGAGATGAACCGCGCCGGGGCGGTGGAAGTGTTGTTCCCCACCATCCAGCCGCGCGAGTTGTGGGACGCCACCGGCCGTTGGGAAAAGTTCGGCGGGCAGTTGCTCAAGATCAAGGACCGTAAGGAACAGGAGTTCTGCTACAGCCCCACCGCCGAGGAAGCTGCGGCCGAGTTCGCGCGCCAGGAGATCAACAGCTACAAGCAGCTGCCGCTGAATTTCTATCAGATCCAGACCAAGTTCCGCGATGAAATCCGCCCGCGCTTCGGGGTGATGCGTGCGCGCGAATTCCTGATGAAGGACGCTTACTCGTTTCATCTCACCGACGAGGACATGGCGCGCGAGTACGACAACATGCGCGCGACCTACACCCGCATCTTTACCCGCCTGGGGCTGGAATTCCGCGCCGTGCAGGCCGATTCCGGCGCCATCGGCGGTGACGCCTCGCAGGAATTCCACGTCATCGCCGCCTCCGGCGAAGACTCGCTGGCGTTCTCCACGGCTTCCGATTACGCCGCCAACGTGGAAACTGCCAGTGCCGCCCTGCCCGCCCCGCGCGCCGAGGCTGGCGAGGCGATGCGCCAGGTCGCAACGCCCACCCAGAAGACCTGCGAAGACGTCGCCCAGTTGCTGGGCATCGCGCTGCAGCGCACGGTCAAGTCGGTGGCGGTGATGACCGAGGCCGGCTTTGTGCTGGTATTGGTCCGTGGCGACCACGCGGTCAACGAGATCAAGCTGGGCAAGGTCGCCGGGCTGGCCGGTTACCGGATGGCCAATGAGGCCGAAATCCGCGACCACCTCGGCTGCGAGCCCGGCTTCCTGGGCCCGGTGAACACCGCGCGCCCGGTGCGCGTGGTGGCCGACCGCGATGTCGCAGCCCTGGCCGATTTCGTGGTCGGCGCCAATGTGTCCGGCGCGCATCTGGCAGGCGTCAACTGGGGCCGCGACCTGCCCGAGCCGGACACCGTGGCCGATGTGCGCAACGTCATCGAAGGCGAACGTGCGGCCGATGGCGGCGAGCTGCGGCTGGCCCGTGGCATCGAAGTGGGCCATGTGTTCCAGCTTGGCAGCCAGTACGCACAGGCATTGCAGGCCACCGTGATCGACGAGAACGGCAAGGTCGCGGTGATGAAGATGGGCTGCTACGGCATCGGTATTTCGCGCATCGTGGCTGCAGCGATCGAACAGAACCACGACGAGGCCGGCATCATCTGGCCCGCACCGATGGCGCCATGGCAGGTGGTGGTGTGCGTGATCAACCCGAAACAGGACCCACAGGTGATTGCCGCAGCCGGTGCGCTGTTGGACGAATTGATTGCCGCAGGGATCGAAGCCGCACTGGACGATCGCGGTTTGCGTCCGGGCGCCATGTTTGCCGATATGGAACTATTGGGCATTCCGCATCGGGTGCTGGTCTCAGAACGCGGATTGGCGGCCGGCACATTTGAATATCGCGCGCGCACCGCCGAGGCAGCAGAAAACCTGGATAAGTCCGGGTTATTCTCCCGCCTGAAACGTTGATCAAACACCCCGAACCCGCTTCAAACAGATGAACACAAGGCGCCGAATTATTTCGGCGCATTTGTCACGCGGGTTTTCTGACATTATGATGGCCAGCGCTGCCACGGACCGGCATTCTTTTCTCTCTCATTTTCCGGAGTAGTGATGTCGATCGATCTTAGCGGCCTGTCGGCCAAGCAGTTGGGTGCACTGATCAAGAATGCGAAGAAGCAGCAGACGGTGGTTGCCAAGCGCACCCCGATCGCAAAGGTCCGCACCCAGCTGACCCGCGCCGCGAAAGCGCATGGTTATTCCATTGAAGAATTGTTTGGCGCTTCTGCCACTGCCAGCGCTGGTCCGGGTCGTCCGGCTGCCGCTGCCAAGCCGGGCCCGCGCGCCGGCCGCAAGTTGGGCAAGGTGCCGCCGAAGTATCGCAACCCGGCAAATCCCCAGGAAGCCTGGACCGGCCGTGGCAAGCAGCCGCGCTGGCTGGCCGAATTGACCGCCGCCGGCAAGAAAGTCGAAGACTTCCTGATCAGCAAGGTCGGCGGCAAGAAGACCCCGGCCAAGAAGACCTCGGCACGTAAAGTTGTCACCAAGCGCGCCACCAAGAAGTCCAAGGCCGCTTGATTCAAACCAATAAAAACGCCGGCATTGCCGGCGTTTTTATTGCGCGCGTTTCCTGCACCTCATAAATTCTTGCGGGCCGGAATCAACAGATTGCCGAACAGCAATCCGGCCATCAATGCCATCACGATATTGGTCACTGCCAATAGTGCCGCTTGCCCGACACTGACATCCTGTTGCTGCACCAGGGTGAGAAATCCGCGCAGGCTGGTACTACCTGGAACCAGCATGATGATGCCCGGCAAACGAATCAATGCACCGGGTCTTTGCACCACCCGCCCGAATAGATTACCGGCGGCAGTCAATGCCATGGCCGAGGCGAATACGCCGGCCGGGCCGCCCCAGGCATGCCCCGCATAACGCGCAATGACATAACCGGACATGGCTGCAGCCATGATCCAGGGATAATCGCGTCGACTGGCTTTGAACAACACTGCAAACGCATAAGCAGCCACCAGCAGCGAAGCCCATTCCACCCAACTGGCCTGCGGACGCACCGCGGCGAGCTGTGGCTGCAAGCCGACCAGCTGCGTCAGCGTCACGGCGATCACCGCACCGACGGTGAGCTTGAGCACCGTGGTCACCGCGCCGGCCAGGCGCGCGGTTCCCGAGACCCAGTGCTGGCTGGCCAGCTCGTTGAAGGCATTGGTCAGCGACATGCCGGGCAGCAGCACCACCAGCGAGGCGATGATCACCGTATTGAGATTCAACGGGCCAAGCAGCGAGCCGACCACCGTCGCCACCACCCCGGCCAGCAAGCCGGCCAATGCTTCTCCGGCCTCTTTGGTGGCCGGGCGTTTATCGGTGTATTGGGTCAGCAGCCCGATCGACATACCGATCGCGCCAGCGGTGGCGATATCCAGCCAGGGCAATTTCCACAGCCCGGCCACGCCGGCTGCAGCCAGCCCGAAGGCCAGCACCTGCATGGTCTTGCCACGCCGGTCGACCTCGCGGTCCAGCCGGCGCAGCGCCGTGTGCCCCTGCGCGATGCTCATGCGTCCATTGGCCACGCTGTCGGCGATGTAATCGGCCACGCTGAGTTTGTACAGATCGTTCTCGCCCGGGGCCAGCCGGATCACCCGGGTGATGTCGCTGGAGCCGATCGACTTGGTCGGGTCGCTGAAGCTCAAAATAATCCCGGTGGGATTGGACCAGGGCTCGCAGTCCAGCCCCAGCTTTTGCGACAGCCCGACCACCGCGGCCTCCAGCCGCTGCGCGGTGGTGCCGTAGGTATGCAGGCGCCCGGCGATTTCCGAAACGAAGGCGACGCGCTGCGCGTAGGTGGCGCTGGCGGACGGTTGGACGAGGGTGGCGGCGGACATGCGTAGCGGGTCGGATCGGAGAAACGCCGTCTGGCGAGGCCGCCAGTGTATGCCGCAGTGCGCGTGGCCGGCGCCCCCGATCGCCCATGCCGGAGCCGCGGGGGCGAAGCGTCCCCAACATTCGCTCACGCCGGGCGCGGTATGCTGGCGCCACGGACAGGCCACCCATGATCAAACCGCAACCTCCACGCATCGAACAAGACTCGCAGGATCACGCACAGGTCCGCCTTGCCGGCAGTTGGGTCCTGGCGACAGCATTGCCGCAGGCAGAACTGCTGCAGGCCGTGCCCGATGGCATTCGTCGCATCGACGCGCGCGGCATCGCGCAACTGGATTCGGCCGGCGTGCTGCAGTTGCTGCGCTTCGCCAGCCGCATGGGCTTGAAGGAAGACGCGATCGATTTCCGCGATGAGCACCAGGCCCTGGTGTGCACCATCGAAGAACTCAATGACGAGCGCCCCAAACCCAAACGCGACTATGGTTTTGTCGCCGCGCTGGACCGTCTGGGCCGCACCACGCATGGCGTGGGCCAGGGCATCCTGGAGCTGAACAGCTTTCTGGGCGAGAACCTGGTCAAGATCGCGCGGCTGATCCACGAGCCGCGCCGCTTCCGCCTCACCTCCACCGTGCACCACATGGAACAGGTCGGCCTGGATGCGGTGCCGCTGGTGGTGCTGCTGTCGTATCTGGTGGGCGCGGTGATCGCGTTCCTGGGCTCGACCATCCTGCGCGACTTCGGCGCGGAAATTTATGTAGTGGAGCTGGTCTCGATCGCCTTCCTGCGCGAGTTCGCCGTGCTTCTCACCGCGATTGTCCTGGCCGGGCGCACCGCCAGCGCCTTCACCGCGCAGATCGGTGCGATGAAATCGCGCGAGGAAGTGGATGCCATCCGCACCCTGGGCCTGGACCCGATCGATCTGCTGGTGATTCCGCGCCTGCTGGCGCTGATCTTCACCCTGCCGCTGCTGACCTTCATCGCGATGATCGCCGGCCTGGCCGGTGGTGTGACGGTGGGTGCGTTCGATCTGGATATTCCGCCGCAGATGTATCTGGCGCGCATGCACGACACCATCCAGTTGCGGCATTTTCTGGTCGGGCTGTCCAAAGCGCCGCTGTTTGCGCTGGTGATCGGCCTGATCGGCTGTCTGGAAGGCTTGAAGGTCAGCGGCACCGCGCAGTCGGTTGGCGAGCGCACCACCTCCTCGGTGGTGCAGACGATTTCCTTGGTCATCATCCTCGACGCGATTGCTGCGCTGTGGTTCATGAAGATGGGGTGGTGATGAGGCTGGGATTCGACATTCGGGATTTGGGATTCGTGCAAGGCAGAAGCGCAGCTGACGCCCTGACATTAGGGAGAGCTGTGCTTTGACCAATCCCCAATCCCCAATCCCCAATCCCGGCACCGAACCCGAGACCGACGATGACCAGCTGGCGATCTCGGTGCGCGGGCTGACCAACCGCTTCGGTAGCCAGGTCGTGCACGAGGAGCTGGACCTGGACGTGCGTCGCGGCGAGATCCTGGGCGTGGTCGGCGGCTCGGGCACCGGCAAGTCGGTGCTGATGCGCAGCATCCTGGGCCTGCGCGAGCCGGACGCCGGCAGCATCCAGGTGCTGGGGGCGGATGCGCGCTCGGGTCGCTTCGCCGACCGCCAGCACATCACCCGCAACACCGGCGTGCTGTTTCAGGACGGCGCGCTGTTCTCGTCGATGACCGTCGGCGAAAACGTGCAGGTCCCGCTGAAGGAACATCACGGCGAGTTCCCCGAGCGCTGGTATTTCGAACTGGCACTGTTGAAGATCAAGCTGGCTGGCCTGCCGGCCGATGCGTTGGACAAGCTGCCTTCGCAATTGTCCGGCGGCATGCGCAAGCGCGCCGGCCTGGCGCGTGCACTGGCGCTGGACCCGCCGCTGCTGTTTCTGGACGAGCCCACTGCTGGCCTGGACCCGATCGGCGCGGCCGCCTTCGACCGTTTGATCCGGACCTTGCAGCAGGCGCTGGGCCTGACCGTGTTCCTGATCACCCACGACCTGGATACGCTGTACGCCATCTGCGACCGCATCGCAGTGCTGGCCGATCGCAAGGTCATCGCCAACGCACCACTGGCCGAAGTCGAACAGCTTGACCACCCCTGGATCCAGGAATACTTCCACGGTCCGCGCGCCCGCGCCGCGCGCGCGGCCAAGACCGACTCCACCGAGACCGCCTGAGCATGGAAACCAAAGCCAATTACGTCCTGATCGGCGCCTTCACCATCGTGGCGGGCCTGGCCCTGCTGCTGTTCGGGCTATGGGCCGCAAAATATTCCTCTGACCGCACCTGGCAGCAATACCGGGTGGTGTTTCGCGAAGCGGTCACCGGCCTGACGGTTGGCAGCCCGGTGCAATACAACGGCATCGCGGTGGGCTCGATCACCGAGCTGACGCTGGCGCCGAACGACCCGCGCCAGGTCGTGGCGCACGTGCGGGTGAACTCCACCACGCCGATCAAGAGCGACACGCGCGCCAAGCTGGCCATCACCAGCCTGACCGGCCCGTCGATCATCCAGCTCTCCGGCGGCACGCCCGAAGCACCGTCGCTGACCACCATCGACAAAAGCGATGCGCCGATCATCCAGACCACGCCGTCGGCGCTGCAGAACATCACCGACACCGCCAACCGCATCGTCGAGCGCATGGACCAGATGCTCTCTGACAAGAACGTGGCCAGCATCACCGCCACCTTGCAGAACCTGGAAAAGATCAGCGGCGGCATCGCCGACCGCGACGAAGGCATGCAGGCGCTGATCGTCAGCGCGCGCGATGCCGCCCGCAATCTGGACACCACCCTGACCACCACCAACGGCACCATCAAGCGGCTGGATCAGAACCTGGTGCAGCAGCTGCCGGGCATCCTGGCCAAGCTCGACGCCACGCTGGTCAAGCTGGATTCGGCCGCCGGCAACGCCGACAACATCCTTGGCGAGAACCGCGCGGCCATCAATAGTTTCGCCAACGATGGCCTCGGCCAACTTGGGCCCACGCTGACCGAATTGCGCGGTCTGATCCGCGACCTGCGCCGGGTCAGCGACAAACTGGACAACAACCCTGCGCGCTACCTGCTCGGCCGCGACGCACCCAAGGAGTTCGAACCGAAATGACTGCCATGCGCCTGTTGCGTCCCTTGTTGTGCGTCTCGTTGCTGGCGCTGGGCGGCTGCTCGCTGCTGACCGGCGGCGACCAGAAACCGGCCACGATCTACGCACCCACCGTGCGGATCACGCCGAACCCGTCCTGGCCGCAGGTGAGCTGGCAACTGTCGGTTGCCAAGCCCAGCGCCGCGCGTGTGATCGACAGCCCGCGCATCAACGTGCGCCCCACCCCGGGTGAGTTGCAGGTCTATCACGGCGCCGGCTGGGCACAGCCGGCCACCGACATGCTGGAAGACAGCGTGGTGCGCGCGTTCGAGGACTCCGGCAAGATCGCGGCGGTCGCCCGCATCGGCACCGGCATCCGCTCCGACTACAAGCTGGCGATCGACCTGCGCCGCTTCGAGTCCGACTACGCCGGCCAGTCGCTGCCCTCGGCCACCATCGAACTCAACGCCAAACTGCTGCACGCTGCCGATCAGCGCGTGGTGGCCTCGCGTACCTTCCTGGTTGCACGCCCGTCCACGGATACCGACACCGCGACGGTCGCCGCAGCCTTCGAGCAGGCGATGACGCAGGTCACCACCGAGCTGGTGGGTTGGACCTTGATCACCGGTCAACAGGACAGCCAGAACCTGCCGCGTTCGTTGTAAGCGCAAAGCGACAGAAGCTTTTCACGCGACCACCGACCAACTGTCTGGTGCGGTGTCCTCACCGCTTGCGGGACAGTGTGGCGGCATGGATGCCGCCACCGAGCCCCCAGGGACGGGTTCACGGCGTGTCCCGCGAGCGATGAGGGCACCGCGCCCTCGATTGACTAGGCTTGAAGATCGCTAAGCAACCGCAACACGCGAAATCTCAGCGTCTCGAATTGATTGGGCAGTGCTGATAAATCAATTGCAAAGCGGTTGATCTGCTCGCTGGCTGCAGGGCCCTTGCCCGCCCACCATCGCAGGACACGCTGCAAGTACGTCCTTGTAAGCTCTTACGCGGCATCCATGCCGCGTAAGGTCCCGCGACGGTGGGCGGGCAAGGACCAGTCGAGATGGTCGGTGTGCAAGGGTGCAAGCAATGCATAACGTGCTTCTGATGCGCTCGATCTCATTTAGTTGTGGCCCGCATCAGCAAGCTAATGCAACCAGCGAGATGGTCCGCCTTTCACAAAGCTACCGACCCACTTTCTGGTGCGGTGTCCTCACCGATTGCGGGACCGTGTGGCGGCATGGATGCCGCCACCGAGCCCCCATGGACGGGTTCACGGCGTGTCCCGCGAGCGGTGAGGGCACCGCGCCCTCGACTCACTAAGCATTTGACCTGCACTTCTGAATGCATCCACAAAGTTGCGGACGACAAAACCACTGCACTCACCGCCAGCCGACCGCTCGCTACGTTTTGTTAGCCGCTCTTAATCACTGGGTACGCGCATCGCGATCTGACGAAAGGTAAGGTTGATCCGCTCCCCCACCGGGCGCGCAGTTCGCGGCAAGGCGTGTTTGTAATGGCGCTGGGTATCGCCGCCCATCAGCAACAGATCGCCGTGCCCCAGCTCCAGCGTCTGCTTCAAGGCCGCATCGTCGCGATGCTTGAACGCAAACCGCCGCGTCGCACCCAGGCTCAATGACGCGATCAGCGGCTGCGCGCCCAACTCCGGTTCGTCATCGCTATGCCAGCCCATCGCATCGTTACCGCTGCGATAGCGGTTGACCAGCACGCTGTTGAACGGTTGCCCGGTCTCCTCCTGCAAGCGCGCGCGCAATGGCTGCAACGCGTCCAGCCACGGTTGCGGCGCGAACTGCGTGCCCGAGTAGCGATAACTCGCCTCCGCATCGCCGATCCAGCTACACAAGCGCGGCGAATCCACCGTCCGCCCGAACATCCGGATGCGGTGCACTTCCCACTGCACCTGCGCCAGCAGCGCCTGCAGCAGCGCATCGGCCTGCGCGCGCTGCAACCAACCGCGACACCAGGCGATCTCCGCTTGCGGCAATGCCACCCGAATCTTCATGCGGCAAACGCTAGCACGCGCCCGCTGAGCGGGGCTGCGCGGTGCGGATGAATCGATCCGATTTGCCGCCGTCACATCGAATCCCGGAAAATGCGCGTTAGCCATCGAGCCAACGGGAGCGGAGCAATGTCGGAAGCGGGAGTCGGCGCACATGCGTCAGAGACGGTCGAGCGCGACGTGATGGAGTACGACGTCGTCACCGTCGGCGCCGGTCCGGCCGGGCTGGCATTTGCGATCCGGCTCAAGCAGCTCGATCCGAACATCAGCGTGTGCGTGATCGAAAAGTCCAGCACCATCGGCGCGCATATCCTCTCCGGTGCGGTGATCGAGCCGGGCCCGCTGGATGCCTTGCTGCCGGGCTGGCGCGACAACCCGCCGCCGGTCTGCGTGGCCGCCACCGACGACGAATTCTGGTTTCTCGGCAAGGACAGTGCACGCAAGTTCCCGGTGGTGCCGCCGGGCATGCGCAACCACGGCAACTTCATCGTCAGCTTAGGGGCGATGTGCGCCTGGCTGGCGCCGCAGGCCGAGGCGCTGGGCGTGGAAATCTACCCAGGCTTTGCCGCCGCCGAAACCCTGCATGACGCCAACGACCAGGTCATCGGCGTGCGCATTGGCGACATGGGCGTGGCCAAGGATGGATCGCACAAGCCCGGCTACACCGCAGGCATCGACATCCGCGCCAAGGTGACCGTGCTGGCCGAGGGCGCCCGTGGCCATCTGACCAAGCGCCTGCTCAAACGCTTCGACCTCACTGCCGACGCCGACCCGCAGGGCTATTCGATCGGCATCAAGGAGCTTTGGCAGGTGCCAGAGGGCCGCGTCAGCCCCGGCAAGATCGTGCACACGCTCGGCTGGCCGGCCGACAACCGCACCTACGGCGGCAGCTTCCTGTATCACCTGGACAACAACCAGATCGCGCTCGGCTATGTCAGCGGTCTGGACTACAGCGACCCCAAGTACCAGCCGTGGGAAGCCTTCCAGCAATGGAAGAACCACGCGCTGATCAAGTCGGTGCTGGAAGGCGGCAGCATTCTTTCGGCCGGCGCACGCGCGATCGTCACCGGCGGCTGGCAGTCGCTGCCGAAAGTGGACATGCCTGGGGCCTTGTTGATCGGCGACACCGCCGGCCTGCTCAACGTACCCAAGATCAAGGGCACCCATCAGGCGATCCGCAGCGGCATGCTGGCTGCCGAACATCTGGTGCAATCGCAACTGGCCCCGCAAGGCTTCGACGCAAAACTGCGCGCCTCCGATGCGATGGCGGAGTTGAAAGAAGTGCGCAATATCAAGCCCGGTTTCAAGAAAGGCCTATGGTTCGGCCTGCTCAATGCGGCGTGGGAAACCGCGCTCAAGGGCGCCTCGCCCTGGACGCTGAAGAACAAGCCCGACTGGTCGGCACTGCACAAGATTGGCGAGTACGAGCAGCCCAAGCGCGACTACGGCATGCGCGAACTCGCACCACGCGATCGTCTGCAGGCGGTCTACTTTGCAGCCACCGAACACGACGAAGACCAGCCCGTGCATCTGAAAGTGCTCGACACCGACATCTGCGCCACCCGCTGCGTCGCCGAGTACGACAACCCCTGCACGCGCTTCTGCCCGGCCAACGTCTACGAGATGGTCGCAGATACCAATAGCCCCTCCGGCAAGCGCCTGCAGATCAACGCCGCCAACTGCGTGCACTGCAAGACCTGCGACATCAAGGACCCCTACGAGATCATCACCTGGGTCACACCGGAGGGTGGTTCCGGGCCGAACTACCAGAATCTATGAGTACACCAGGTCGCTCCATGCAGTCACGCGTACGCACGCAGTTATTCGCACTGCTGCGCACGGGATTTCGCGCAATTCCCCTGAGTGAAGCAACACGCGACCGCTGGCGCAGTTGGTTCCTGGACCGACATGCCGACTGGGTACCCGAGCCTGTACGCGGGCGTGCAAACCATGGCCTCTCGCGACGCCCCGCAGCACGTAGTGACGAACCGGCGATCGGTCATGTGCCTTATCGCACGGGTGCATTGCCAGAAATACTTCCGGCAACCCTGGTTGCGTTCTATCTGCCGCAATTTCATCCCATTCCAGAGAACGACGCGTGGTGGGGCAATGGCTTTACCGAATGGCGCAACGTCAGCCGCGCGCTTCCACAATTTGAAGGCCATCAACAGCCCCGGCTTCCCGCTGATCTTGGCTTCTATGATCTTCGTACTCCTCTCGTTATGCGCGAGCAAGCTCGCCTTGCACAGGAGTACGGCCTTGGTGCTTTCTGTTTCTATTTCTACTGGTTCGCCGGCAAGACTTTGCTGGAAATGCCGATCACCCAATGGCACGAAGACACCACGATCACCTTGCCATTCTGCCTTTGCTGGGCAAATGAGAAATGGGCGCGTCGTTGGGACGGGCGTGGCGACGACATCCTGATCGATCAAGCACACAGCGCGGACGACGATCTGGCCTTTATCGCACACGTCGCAGCATACATGCGCAACCCGAAATATCTGCGCGTGGATGGCCGCCCGTTGTTGCTGGTCTATCGGCCACATTTGCTGCCCGAGCCTGCCCAGACCGCAGCACGCTGGCGCAGTTGGTGCCGTGACAATGGCATCGGTGAAATTCATCTTGCCTATGTGCAAGGCTTCGAACGTCCCGATCCGCGCGACATTGGATTCGATGCGGCAGTCGAATTCCCTCCCAATATGAGTACGCCACCTTCGGTCACTGCCAGACAGCGATTGGTGAATCCGGACTTCAATGGCGACTTGCTCGATTGGCGAGAACTTGCGCGCGACATGGAACAACGACCGATGCGCGATTACACGCTATATCCGGGTGTAAACCCAGGCTGGGACAACGAACCGCGCCGCTCCGGAAAGGGACGCATCTACCTGCATGCATCCCCGCGCCGATATCGTGATTGGCTATCGCGCACTGTGCAGCATCGCCTCGTCAATGTGGCGCCTGCACACCGCATGGTGTTCATCAATGCATGGAATGAGTGGGCCGAAGGCGCGGTACTCGAACCAGATGCACGCCTGGGACATGCGTGGCTGGATGCAACACGACAGGCGCTGACGCGCGCACCTGAAATTGCAACGAAGGCACGTTCGCTGAGCGCATGCGTGGTGTTGCACGCCTGGTATCTCGATGTACTGGACGAGATGCTCGATGCAATCGTGGCGTGCGGAACTCGGCTGCGCATCATCATCACGACCGACCTCATGAAGGTCATCGAAGTCAATAAGTGCATACAGCGGCGCGGTATCCAGGCCGAGGTGGAAGGCTTTGAAAATCGTGGCCGCGACATCCTGCCTTTCCTACACGTGGCCAACCGGCTACTCGATGAGGACGTGCAGCTGGTTTTGAAGCTGCATACCAAGAAATCGACCCATCGCGATGACGGAAATGCATGGCGGGACGAGATGCTCAACGCATTGCTGGCGCCACAGAGGGTCGATGCGATCGTGAACGCATTCTCCACCGATCCGCTTGTCGGTCTCGCGGCACCTGACGGTCATCTATTACCGGTAATCGATTTTATCGGAGGCAACGCTGACGCACTGGATTATCTTGCTGCTCGCACAGGCACTGATGCACCGAACGCGCACAGCATGTTCGCCTCGGGCAGCATGTTCTGGGTAAGACTGGAAGCACTGCGCCCGCTATTGGATGCGCATCTGCACCCAAGTGAATTCGAAAGCGAGCAAGGCCAGATCGATGGCACCTTGGCGCATGCCGTCGAACGCTTCTTCGGTGTTGCCGTGACCCAGTCCGGGCATCGCGTCGCGACGATCGAACAAACGCTGGGAATCATCACAACACCATCAGCCCAGCCTTACCGGTATGCACGCAAGGCGCCTTGACGGCGCCCTGCGAATTGCAACGCAACTATTCTGCGGTTTGCACAACGAATGCAACACCGGTCTTGGCGCGCAGCTCATCCAACTCCACACCTTCTGCAGCCTCCACCAACACCAACCCACCATCGGTGACATCGAACACTGCCAGGTCGGTGATGATGCGATCGACCACGCCCACGCCGGTCAACGGCAAGTCGCACTCGGGCAGGATCTTGTGGCTGCCGTCTTTGGCGACGTGTTCCATCAGCACCACCACGCGCTTGACCCCGGCCACCAGGTCCATTGCGCCGCCCATACCCTTGACCATCTTGCCGGGCACCATCCAGTTGGCCAGATCGCCGCGCTCGGTGACCTGCATCGCGCCAAGGATCGCCAGATCGATATGGCCGCCGCGGATCATCGCGAAAGAATCGTGGCTACCGAAATAACTGGCGCCCGCCCGCGCGGTGACGGTCTGCTTGCCGGCATTGATCAGGTCCGCATCCACGTCGTCTTCGGTGGGAAACGGGCCGATACCGAGCAGGCCGTTTTCCGATTGCAGCCACACATCCACGCCATCGGGAATGTGATTGGCCACCAGTGTCGGCAGTCCGATCCCCAGGTTGACGTAGGCGCCGTCGGTCAATTCGCGCGCCGCGCGTGCGGCCATCTGATCTCTGGTCCAGGCCATCACTGCTGTCCTTCGCGCACGGTGCGCTGTTCGATGCGTTTTTCCGGCGTGGCGTTGAGTACCAGGCGGTCGACATAGATGCCGGGCAGATGCACGTGATCCGAATCGATCGCGCCCATCTCCACGATCTCCTCGACCTCGGCGATGCAGACGCGACCGGCCATGGCGCAGGCGGGATTGAAATTGCGCGCGGTCTTGCGAAACACCAGATTGCCGGCCGTATCCGCACGCCATGCCTTGACCAACGCCACATCGGCCTGCAGCGCGGTCTCCAGCACATAGTGCTTGCCGTTGAATTCGCGGGTTTCCTTGCCCTCGGCGACGATGGTGCCGTAGCCGGTTGCGGTGTAAAACGCAGGAATTCCTGCACCGCCCGCACGCAAGCGCTCGGCCAGCGTGCCTTGCGGGTTGAACTCCAGCTCCAGTTCACCGGCCAGATACTGGCGTTCGAATTCCTTGTTCTCGCCCACGTACGACGAAATCATCTTGCGGATTTGCCGGGTGGCTAATAATTGGCCAAGCCCGAATCCATCGACCCCGGCATTGTTGGAAATCACGGTCAGCCCGCCGACTCCGCTTTCGCGCACTGCCGCGATCAGCGCTTCCGGGATTCCACACAAGCCAAAGCCCCCCACCGCCAGGGTCTGGCCGTCGGCCAGCACCCCGTCCAGCGCCGCCTTGGCATCGGCGTAGCGTTTGCCGCTTGCCTTACCACGTCCACTATTGCGCATCACCGCCCTCGCCTCGCTGATGTGAAGCAGCCATTCTAGCCGCTGACTGTTCCCTGTCCCCGTTCGCAATTCCGCCACACCCAAGACACGGCGCAGCCGCTAAACTCGGGCGTCCCCCACCCCAGGAATTGCCCATGACGCTACCCGCCTTCAAGGCCTACGATATTCGCGGCCGCGTGCCGGATGAACTCAACGAGGACTTGGCTCGCCGCATCGGCGTGGCGCTGGCGGCGCAGCTGGATCAAGGGCCCGTGGTCCTGGGCCATGACGTGCGCCTGGCCAGCCCCGGCTTGCAGGAAGCGCTCTCGGCCGGCCTGCGCGCCAGCGGCCGCGAGGTGATCGATATCGGCTTGTGCGGCACCGAGGAAGTCTATTTTCAGACCGACTACCTCAAGGCCGCCGGTGGCGTGATGGTCACCGCCAGCCATAACCCGATGGACTACAACGGCATGAAGCTGGTGCGCGAGCAGGCGCGACCGATCAGCTCCGACACCGGCCTGTTCGCGATCCGCGACACCGTTGCAGCCGATACCGCTGCACCCGGCGAGCCCACCACAAGCGAACAGAGCCGTACCGACAAGACCGCCTATCTGGAGCACCTGCTCAGCTACGTGGACCGCAGCACGCTCAAGCCGCTCAAGCTGGTGGTCAATGCCGGCAACGGTGGCGCCGGTCTGATCGTCGATCTGCTCGCACCGCATCTGCCTTTCGAATTCGTGCGCGTCTTCCACGAACCCGATGGCAACTTCCCCAACGGCATTCCCAACCCGTTGCTGCCGGAAAACCGCGCTGCCACCGCCAAGGCGGTGCAGGAACACGGCGCCGATTTCGGTATTGCATGGGATGGCGACTTCGATCGTTGCTTCTTCTTCGACCACAGCGGCCGCTTCATCGAAGGCTATTACCTGGTCGGCCTGCTGGCGCAGGCAATCCTGGCCAAGCAGCCGGGCGGCAAGGTCGTGCACGACCCGCGCCTGACCTGGAACACGGTCGAGATGGTCGAAGACAGCGGCGGCATTCCGGTGCTGTGCAAGAGCGGGCATGCCTTCATCAAGGAAAAGATGCGCAGCGAAAACGCCGTCTACGGCGGCGAAATGAGCGCACACCATTATTTCCTCGAGTTCGCCTACGCCGACTCCGGCATGATTCCGTGGCTGTTGATTGCCGAGTTGGTGTCGCAATCCGGTCGTTCGCTGGCAGATCTGGTCGAAGCACGCATGCAGAAGTTCCCTTGCAGCGGCGAGATCAACTTCAAGGTGGACGATGCCAAGGCCGCAGTTGCGCGCGTGATGGAGCATTACGCGTCGCTGTCACCCGCGCTGGATTACACCGATGGCATCAGCGCGGACTTCGGCCAGTGGCGTTTCAACCTGCGTAGTTCCAACACCGAACCACTGCTGCGTCTGAACGTGGAAACGCGCGGCGACGCCGCCCTGCTGGAAACGCGTACGCAAGAGATTTCCAACCTGCTACGTGGTTGATTCACCCTCCCCCACCTTGACGCACTGGAGTTTCCCCCGCTCATGAGCGACGTCCTTCCGATTATCCTGTCCGGCGGTTCCGGCACGCGCCTGTGGCCGTTGTCGCGCGAATCGTACCCGAAGCAGTTCCTGCCGCTGGTCGGCGAGCACAGCATGCTGCAGGCCACCTGGCTGCGTTCGGCTCCGGTGGCCGCGCATGCGCCCATCGTGGTGGCCAATGAAGAGCACCGCTTCATGGCGGCCGAACAATTGCAGCAGCTTGGCGTGAAGCCGTCGGCCATCCTGCTCGAGCCCAAGGGCCGCAACACTGCTCCGGCGATTGCGGTGGCTGCACTGGAAGCCACCCGTAACGGCGGCGATCCGCTGCTGCTGGTTCTGCCGTCCGATCATGTGATTCAGAATGAAGTTGCTTTCCAGGCAGCGGTCACCTTGGCGGCCACTGCGGCCGAGCAAGGCAAGCTGGTCACTTTCGGCATCAAGCCCACCGCGCCTGAAATCGGCTACGGCTACATCAAGGCAGGCGCAGGCACCGGTGTCAGCGCTGTGGAGCGCTTCGTCGAGAAGCCTGATCTGGCAACCGCGCAAGGCTACCTGGACAGCGGCGAGTACTACTGGAACAGCGGCATGTTCCTGTTCCGCGCATCGCGCTACCTGGAAGAGCTGCGCAAGTTCCAGCCCGCGATCGCCGATGCCTGCCAGAAGGCCTGGGAAGGCGGCAAGCGCGACGCCGACTTCACCCGCCTGGACAAGGACGCGTTCGCATCCAGCCCGTCGGATTCGATCGACTATGCGGTGATGGAAAAGACTGCCGATGCGGTCGTGGTGCCGCTGGATGCCGGCTGGAATGACGTTGGCTCATGGTCCTCGCTGCTGGACGTCTCCGAGCAGGATGGTCAGGGCAACGCGCATCATGGTGATGTGATCCAGCTCGATTGCAAGAACACCTATGCGTATGGCTCGCGCCTGATTGCCATGGTCGGTCTGGAGGACGTGGTTGTGGTGGAGACCGACGACGCAGTGTTGGTCGGCCACCGCGACCGCATCCAGGAGGTCAAGGAAGTGGTCAGCCAGATCAAATCGGCCGGACGTTCCGAGGCGACCTGGCACCGCAAGGTCTATCGTCCGTGGGGCGCCTACGATTCGATCGACATGGGCCAGCGCTTCCAGGTCAAGCGCATCACCGTCAAGCCGGGCGCCACGCTCAGCCTGCAGATGCACCACCATCGCGCCGAACATTGGATCGTGGTGAGCGGAACCGCCGAAGTTACCCGTGGCGAAGAAGTGCTGCTGCTGACTGAAAACCAGAGTACCTACATCCCGCTGGGCGTCACCCATCGCCTGAAAAACCCGGGCAAATTGCCGCTGGAACTGATCGAAGTGCAGTCCGGCAGCTATTTGGGCGAAGACGACATCGTGCGTTTCGAAGACACCTACGGGCGCACCTGATCGGTCGCTTGCAGGACTCTGCAACACATAAACAAACAGCCGGGGGATTCCCGGCTGTTTGTTTTTGCGGCTTGCACTGGTCGATGGAAATATCGCCACCGACCAGAGTCGCCGATTTACTGTTCGGCAGCGGCGATTTCGGCAATCACGCGCTGCAAGCCAAGCTGCCATTCCGGCAATACGACGTCGAAATCGTGCTGCAGTTTTTCGATCGACAACCGCGAATACGCCGGCCGCTTAGCAGGCGTCGGGTAGTCTGCGGTGGTAATCGGCACCACGCGCGGCGCACGCGGCAGCAAACCTGCGCTCACGGCTTCTTCGAAGATCGCCTCGGCAAAGCCATGCCAGCTGGTCTGTCCTGCAGCCGTGAGGTGCCAGGTGCCCGAGGTGTCGGGTATGCGTTGGCGCAGCAACTGCGCGGTGACATCGGCAATCAGAGCGGCGGGCGTCGGGGTTCCGATCTGATCGGCCACCACGCGCAGCTCATCGCGCTCGGCACCGACACGCAACATCGTGCGCAGGAAATTTGCACCATGCGATGCATAAACCCATGCCGTGCGCAGAATCAGATGCTGCGCACCGGAGGCGCGGATGGCGTCCTCGCCAGCAAGCTTAGTTTCGCCATACACGCCTAGCGGCGAGGTCTGCGCATCCTCCAGATACGGCTCGGTGCCCTGACCGTCGAAGACGTAATCAGTCGAGTAGTGCACCAGTGGCACGTTACGGGCAGCACACCATGCCGCAATGACGCCAGGCGATAGCGCATTCGCCCGCATGGCGCTATCGCGATCCTGCTCAGCGCGATCTACTGCCGTGTAGGCTGCAGCGTTGACCACCCGCGACGGGGCAATCCGGTCCAGCAAGGCTGGCAAAGCTTCCGGTGCGTCGAAGTCCGCCGTCTCACACGCGCTGCCATCAGGCAACTGGCCACTGCGTGTCGTCGCCTGCACCGCGCCATCGGCCGCCAGTGCGCGCAGCAGTTCAGTGCCTACCTGCCCGTTCGCCCCAAACACCAGAGTGATCACGGCGTATACACCGGCAATCGATCAACTGGCACGTCGCTCAGGAACGGCGCATTGGCATCCTTGGCGGATAGCAAAGGGTCGCTGATCGGCCAATCGACACCGATCGCCGCGTCATCCCAACGCACGCCGGCGTCGGCCTCTTTGACGTACACATCGGTGCACAAATAACTGAACACTGCGCGCTCGGACAACACCGCAAAACCATGCGCGAATCCTTCCGGAATCCAGAACTGCTTCTTGTTCTCTGCGCTCAATACCACCGCAGCCCATTGACCGAAATTCGGCGAACCATGACGCACATCGACAGCGACGTCATACACCTCGCCTTCGAGCACGCTGACCAACTTACCTTGCGGGCGCGGCCACTGATAGTGCAGACCACGCAGCACGCCCTTGGCAGAGGTGGACACGTTGCTCTGCACGAACTGCGTCGGCAGGCCGTGTTGGCCAAAGCGCTCTGCATTCCATGTTTCAAAGAAATACCCGCGCTCATCGCCGAACACTGCCGGCTCGATGACAACGCAACCCGGTAGACGCGTTTCGATTACTTTCAAGGCACTACTCCTCTTACAGCCAACTCATGTAGATACTTGCCATAGTCATTTTTCAGCAGCGGTGCAGCCAGGCGCTCCAACTGCTCGGCATCGATCCAGCCCTGACCGAATGCGATTTCTTCCGGGCAGCACACCTGCAGACCCTGGCGCATCTGGATGGTCTCGATGAAATTGGCCGCTTCGTGCAATGACTGGTGCGTGCCGGTATCCAGCCATGCGTACCCGCGCCCCAACGGTTCAAGATGCAAGTCGCCGGCATCGAGATAGCAACGATTGAGATCGGTGATTTCCAGCTCGCCGCGCGGCGACGGCTTCAAAGCAGCCGCATAGTCGCTGGCCTTGCCATCATAGAAATACAAGCCGGTGACCGCATAGTTGGAACGCGGCTTTTCCGGCTTTTCGGCAATGTCGATGACCTTGCCCTGCTGATCGAATTCGGCAACACCGTAGCGCTCCGGATCGTTGACCCAGTAGCCAAACACCGTTGCACCTTGCTCACGCGCGTCGGCGCGGCGCAAGGTATCAGTCAAACCGTGACCGTGGAAAATATTGTCGCCTAATACCAGGCAACTCGGCTTGCCGTCTACGAAGTCGCGTCCGATCAGATAGGCCTGTGCCAAACCGTCCGGGCTGGGTTGCACGGCGTACCGGATATTGACGCCCCACTGCGAGCCATCGCCCAACAGCGACTGAAACAGCGCCTGCTCATGCGGCGTGTTGATGATCAGAATGTCCCGGATGCCCGCAAGCATCAGCACGCTCAGCGGGTAGTAAATCATCGGCTTGTCGTACACCGGCAACAGCTGCTTGCTGACGCCTTTGGTGATCGGATACAGGCGCGTGCCTGACCCGCCCGCCAAAATGATGCCTTTACGTTGTGTCATGAGGTACTCCTGTTGAGGCCCGCGCGCATGCGCAGGCTCTTGCAAGGGACGCGCGTTATGCCGCGGCGCCGATCCGTTCCAGACGATAACTGCCATCCAGCACGCCCTGCACCCACGCCTGGTTGGTCAGGTACCACTCCACCGTCTGCGCGATGCCCTGCTCGAAGGTGTACGCCGGCTCCCAGCCCAGCTCGTCCTTCAACTTGGACGCATCGATTGCATACCGCCGGTCGTGCCCGGGGCGGTCGGTGACATAGGTGATCTGGCTTGCACGCGACTTGCCGTCTTCGCGCGGACGATGCTGATCCAACAGTGCGCAGATCGCCTGCACGACTTCGATGTTCTGGCGCTCGGAATTGCCGCCCACGTTGTAGGTCTCGCCGACCCGGCCCTTGGTCAGCACGGTGCGGATCGCTTCGCAATGATCGCTGACGAACAGCCAGTCGCGCACCTGCTTGCCGTCTCCGTACACCGGTAGCGGCTCGCCGGCCAGCGCCTTGGCGATGACCAATGGAATGAGTTTTTCGGGGAAGTGGTACGGACCGTAGTTGTTCGAGCAGTTGGTGGTCAGCACCGGCAGCCCGTAGGTGTGGTGGAACGCGCGCACCAAGTGATCCGACGCTGCCTTGGAGGCCGAGTACGGCGAGTTCGGGGCGTAGGGCGTGGTTTCGGTGAACTTGCCGGTCTCACCCAGCGTGCCATAGACCTCGTCGGTGGACACATGCAGGAAGCGGAACGCATCACGGCGCGTGTCCGGCAACGCTTTCCAATAGTCGCGCACTGCCTCGAGCAGGGCCAAAGTGCCGACCACGTTGGTCTGGATGAAGGCGCCAGGGCCTTCGATCGAACGATCGACATGGCTTTCGGCCGCGAAGTTCAGCACCGCGTCCGGCTGATGTTCCTGCAGCAAGCGAGTCACAAGCGCGCCGTCACCGATGTCGCCCTTGACGAAAACATGGTCGGCGTTGCCTTCCAGCGACGCCAGCGTGTTCAGATTGCCCGCATAAGTGAGCGCGTCCAGATTGACCACGCGGATTCCACGAGAGACCGCCTCCAGAACAAAATTTCCGCCGATAAAGCCGGCCCCGCCGGTTACTAGCCAAGTCGCCACTGTCTACCCCTCCTGGTCGCGCGCACCCGCGCTGCATTTTCAAACCACACAGGATATATGGTCCGGGCAAGACCGAGCTTAAGCATCGCCCACATCGCTGCGTCCGACTGCCGCAGCGCAGCATCCATACGCCATCGCATGGTGCGCCCTCCCCGGTTAGAATGGCGGCACTCCCGAGCCTGCCGCCGCGGCCGGGCCTTCCCGCAACAGCTGAAGGATCTCGTACACGATGAAAATCCTCGTCGCCTACAAGCGCGTGGTGGACTACAACGTCCGCATTCAGGTCAAGCCGGATGGTTCCGGCGTGGTCACCGACGGCGTCAAGCTCTCGCCGAATCCGTTCGACGAAATCGCCCTGGAAGAGGCGTTGCGCCTGCGCGATGCCGGCATCGCCACCGAGGTGGTAGTCGCCACCCTGGCGCCGGCCGATGCGGCCGCGCATCTGCGCAACGGTCTGGCCATGGGCGCCAACCGGGCCATCCACGTGGTCACCGACGCGGCGATCCAGCCGCTGACCGCAGCGCGCACCTTGTTCAAGCTGGTCGAGAAGGAACAGCCGGACCTGGTCATCCTGGGCAAGCAGGCGATCGACGACGATGCCAACCAGACCGGTCAGATGCTCGCCACGCTGTGGGGACGTCCGCAGGCGACCTTCGCCGGCAAGCTGGTGGTCGCCGATGGCAAGGCCACCGTGACCCGTGAGGTAGATGCCGGCCTGGAAACGCTGGAAGTGGATCTGCCGGCGGTGATCACCACCGACCTGCGCCTGAACGAGCCGCGCTTCATCAAGCTGCCGGACATCATGAAGGCCAAGAGCAAGCCGCTGGAAACGCTGGCCTTTGCCGATCTCGGCGTCGATGTGCACGATAGCCTCAGCACCACCCACTACGCCGCGCCGTCCAAGCGCAACCGTGGCGTGATGGTCAAGGACGCCGCCGAACTGGTGGCCGCACTCAAGCAAAAGGGGTTGTTGTAATGGCCAAGATCCTCGTCGTCGCAGAACATCTCAACGGTCAGCTCAATGCGGCCACCGCCAAGACCCTCAGCGCCGCGCTGGCGGTGTCGGCCGAGTCCATCGACATTGTTGTGCTGGCGGCCGACCCGGCTGCGGTTGCCATCCAGGCCGCGCAGTTGGCAGGCGTCGCACGCGTACTAACTGTGACAAACGCCGCCAACGAACACGCCGTCGCCCAGGTGCTTGGGCCGCAGATCGCAGAGCTCGCCGGCCAGGGCTACAGCCATGTGTTCGGCTCCTCCACGACCTTCGGTAAGGATCTGATGCCGGTCGTGGCCGCGCTGCTGGGCGTGAACCAGATCTCCGACCTGATGTCGGTCGAGGATGCCTATACCTTCAAGCGCCCGATCTACGCCGGCAACGCGATCATCACGGTGAAAGCGCCGGCCGAACAGGTCGTGGTCGCCACCGTGCGCAGCGCCTCCTGGCCGGAAGCGGCAGCCGGCGGCAGCGCGACGGTCGAAGCAGTCACCGTTGATGCCGCGCTGCCGACCCACACCCGCTTCGTCGGCCTGGCCGCAGGCAGCTCCGACCGCCCCGACCTGCAGAGCGCCAAGCGCGTGGTCTCCGGCGGCCGCGGCGTCGGCTCGGCCGAGAATTTCCAGCACATCTACAGTTTGGCCGACAAACTCGGCGCCGCCGTGGGTGCCTCGCGCGCTGCCGTGGACGCCGGCTACGTGCCCAACGAGCTACAGGTCGGCCAGACCGGCAAGATCATCGCCCCCGAGCTGTACGTGGCGATCGGCATCAGCGGCGCGATCCAGCATCTGACCGGGATCAAGGACGCAGGGACGATCGTGGCGATCAACAAGGACCCGGAGTCGCCGATCTTCGAGATTGCGGATATTGGCTTGGTTGGGGATCTGTTCGCATTGCTCCCTGAGCTGGAGGCCGCACTGGGCTGAGGCCCTTCTGCTGCAATGGATTCACCTTCGCCTCCCAGCATCAACGGTGCCGCAAGATTGTGGCACCGCCTGGATTATCTGGCAGCCTTCGTTCTCGTGCTATGCGCCGGGTACGTCGCCGCATTGGTCTGGGTCGATCACGGAAACGGGACCTTTTCGCGGCTGAGCGAGGTCTGGCCGTTGATGTCGCTCGCAATCGTGCCCGTCTCCATTACGTACCTGTTTCGATACTGGCGCTGGCAGTGGCTACTCCGCCGCAAAGGGCATCGAGTACCAGTATTGCTCGGCTTGGCCGGTTATCTGGCAGGCTTCGCGCTGACCGCAACGCCCGGCAAGGCCGGGGAACTGATGAGAATCCGCTATTTTGCGCGTATGGGCATTCCGCCCGAGCGCACGCTTGGTGTCTTTGTCTTCGAGCGCGCGTCCGACCTGCTGGTCATCCTGTCTTTGTCATTGCTGGCTGCATCGGTGTTCCCGACCTTGGGCGCCTTGGTGGCAGTGGTGCTGGGATTTGTCTGTGTGCTGTTCGGAGCGGCGGCATGGCCTGCGCTACTCAATCAGTTTGCTCGTTTGGCCGAGCGCCTTCCCGGCCGCTGGCTGCGCGGCCTGACACACTTTGGCCTTGCGGCAGCGTTGGAGCTACGTAGCTGCCTGGATCTGCGCGCGTTCGGACAAAGCATGCTTGCCGGATCCATCGCCTGGGGACTGACATCTGCGGTCTTCGTAAGCCTTTGCATTGGAATGGGCTTGCAGCTGAACTCTGTTGTCGCGCTCGGTATTTACCCGCTCGCGATGCTGATTGGCGCACTGTCGTTCGTCCCCGGTGGTGTTGGCACGACCGAACTGGCCATCGTGTTGATGCTCAATCGGCTCGGGATCTCCACCGCCGAGGCAATCGCGGTAGCGGTGGCAGCGCGCCTGGTCACACTCTGGTACGCCATTATCGTCGGCGCACTAGCTATGCTGGCTGCGGAATCAGCGTTTTACAAGAAAGCTAAGGTGATCTACTAGGGCCTGTTAACACATCCGAAGCCCATCAACGACTAGGACGAAGCTGAGGAATCCAAGGAACATGACATCCAGCTTGTCGAAGCGCGAGAAAATCCGGCGGTAGCCTTTCAAGCGACGGAACAGT